>CAVXGJ010000015.1:0-109455 GCA_963761285.1 uncultured Actinomycetota bacterium
GCAGCGGTGGTGGTTTGGGTCATCCGGTCTCCTATGTGGCTGGACGGTGTGTCGGGTCGCTCGGAGGTCAGGCCCTGCTGCGCAGGGTGTGCTCGAGGGGCGTGGTGGGTCGATTGATGAGGCGCGAGAGGTCACCGGAGGTCTCGCCGAGGAGGCCGGCGCGGGCGTTCGCGTCCAGAGCGATGAGCATCTCGACGAACTCGGCGGGCACGCCCACGGCGTCCAGGCCCTCCCGCTGCTGGTCCGGCGTGATCTCCTGGTAGGAGACCTCCGTGCCGAGGACACCGCCGGCGGTGCCGCGAAGTCGTCGAACGACCAGGCCGCGTCGCCGGACAGCTCGTAGACAGCGCCGTCATGACCCTCTTCGGTGAGTACGACGGCGGCAGCCCCGGCGTAGTCCCCGCGGGGGGCGCTGGCGATCCGGCCAGGCCCGACGCTATTGGCGATCGTGCCGGTGGTCCGGGCCTGCTCGAAGTCCTGCAGATAGTTCTCGGTGTACCAGCCGTTGCGCAGGATCGTGGTCGCGGGAAGGGACTCAGCGAGCGGCTCCTCGGTCGCCTTGTGCTCGGGGGCGAGCACCAGGGCGCTGGTGGTGGCCTTGGGGGCGGAGGTGTAGACGATCCGTCGTACGCCGGCGGTGGCCGGTGGCTCCGAAGACGGCGATGGTCATGGGTGTTCTCTCTTCAGAGTGGGTGGGTTCAGGCGAACTGGAGCGAGCGGATGGAGTTGCCCATCGTGATGCGCTCGATGGGGGTGGTGATGTCGGTGCCGGTCTCGTCGCTGGCGCCGATCGCGAGCAGCAGGGGCACGAAGTGGTCGGCGGTCGGGTGCGCGATCCGGGCGCCGGGCCCCTTGCGCTGGTAGTCCACGAGGGCGTCGACATCACCGCGGCTCACAGCCTCGCTGGCCCAGGCGTCGAACTCGACGTTGTGGCTGACCAGCTCGGGGCGCCGCATGACGGCGAAGCTGTGCGTCATGAAGCCCGAGCCGACGATCAGGTAGCCCTCCTCGCGCAGGCCGCGGAGCCGCTGGCCGAGCGAGAGCAGGGCCGCGGGATCAAGACTGGGCATGCTGACCTGGATCACCGGGACGTCGGCAGCGGGGAACATCGCCATCATGGGGATGAACGCGCCGTGGTCGAGCCCGCGGTCGACGTACTGGTGCATCGGGGTGCCGTCGGCGAGCGCGCCGACAACGCGCTTGCCGAGCTCGGTGGCGTCGGGGGTGACGTACTGCAGCGTGTAGTAGCGCGGGTGGAAGCCGCCGAAGTCGTAGTAGAGCGGGGTGCCAGCGGCGGTGGCCGAAATCGCCAGCGGGGCGTTTTCCCAGTGTGCAGAGACCATCACGATGCCGCGGGGTTTCGGGAGGGTCTGGCCCCAGTCGAAGAGATCGCGGAGCCACTGCGGGTCGTCCAAGGTCGGGGGCGCCCCATGGCTGACGAAGAGCGAGGGGAGGGGCCCGTCCGAGGGCTGCCAGTCGCGTCGCTCGCGGGCCAAGGGCCCCACTTCGGCGAGGAGGTCGTCGTACGCACCGGCCGGTCGCGCCGGGTTGAAGATGTCGTTCATCGTGGTTTCCTCGCCGAGGTGCTTGGCTGTCGCGGATCAGAAGGCGTTCGGGCCGAAGCGCATGGCGGCGACGAACGCGGCCAGGAGCCCGAGCACGATGGGCGGCAGGATCATCTGGTTCTCGCCCCGGCGCAGGTGGTTGGCGATGGCACCGACCATGGTGAGCGCGAGGCCGGCGGCGGCGATCGGGGTCAGGATCGGGGCGATGTCGAGCGCGGCGGGAAGGATCAGGCCGAGCGCGCCGAGGATCTCGACCATGCCGATGGCCTTGACCTGACCGGCGGAGAAGTCCTCGACCCAGGGCATGTTGGCGGCGAGCTTCTTCTTGGGCTGGGTCAGCTTCATCAGGCCGGCTAGAAGGAAGGCGGCAGCGAGTAGACCGGCGATGATCCAGAGTGCGATGTTCATGGGTTCTCCTTGAGAGTCACTTGATGCTTCAACAAGCATGACAGGCGCTCACTTGAACTGTCAAGTGACGGGGGTATAGCCTCGTCCCATGGCGAATCAGAGCGTGAGGTGGCTCACGGCCCAGGAGCGCGATGCGTGGCTGTCGTTCGCGGGCATGATGGTGAAGTTCCCCAGCGCGCTGGACAGGCAGCTCCAGGCCGATGCGGGGCTGACCTTCATCGAGTACATGGTGCTGGCGGTGCTCTGCGAGCAGCCCGACCGATCGCTGCAGATGACCGAGATCGCGGAGTTCGCCTCGGCCTCCCTGTCGCGCCTCTCGCACACGGCGAAGCGTCTGGAGCAGCAGGGCCTCATCACTCGCGAGCAGGTCCCCGGCCGCGGCCGTCGTACCCGCGCGATCCTCACTGACGCCGGCTACGACGAGGTCGTGGCAACGGCACCCGGCCATGTCGCCGAGGTTCGACGCCTGCTCATCGACGACCTGACGGCCGGCGAGCTCGCGACCATCGCCCGGGTGGGGGCGAAGGTCCTGCGCAAGTTGCAGGAGGATCCACGCCCTGGGCCAGATCGGTCGTGACGCTCGCTCAGCCGACCGGCATGGCGAGCGTGTGGGCGGTGTGGTCGCGCTTGGCGATCAGGTAGCGCGCGTTCGCCGCCGTGAGGTGCACGCCGGTGGGCACGCGCTCGGCCACGCTGACGCCGAGTATGTCGAGCTGCAGGGCCTTGTCGGGGTTGTTGCTCAGCAGCCGGACACGGTCGGCGCCGACCGCCCGCAGCATCTGGGCGACGGAAGTGTAGTCTCGCTCGTCCTCCTCGCGGCCCAAGGCGGTGTTCGCCTCGTAGGTGTCGAGACCGGCGTCCTGCAGGGCGTAGGCGTCGAGCTTGGCGTACAGTCCGATGCCGCGGCCTTCCTGTCGCAGGTAGAGCAGGAAGCCGCCCTCGGAGGCGATGCGCTCGACCGCCTCACGCAGCTGCGGCCCGCAGTCGCAGCGCTCGCTGCCGAAGACGTCGCCGGTGAGGCACTCACTGTGCGGACGCACCAGCGGGGCCGGGCCTCCCTGCGCAGCGCGCCGCAGCGAGCTCTGCCAGTCGCCGAGCGCCAGGAGCAGGTGCTCCTCGCCGTCAACCAGGCCCGTGAAGGTGAACACGTCCGCCGGCGTCGCATAACCATCCGGGAAGCGCAACGGGATCGTCACCCGGGTCCGGATGCCCGCGTCTGGTGCGGATACGGCGGTGATGTCGGCGGTGGAGGCGGTCATGGCGTTCTCCCTGACGTGAGGATCGGCGGATGTTCACCACCTTCAAGTCACTTGACTCATCAAGTATTCCGCCGGGCTCCCATCGACAACTGCGGCTGAGTTCGAAGCAGATCTCCTTGAACTGATCGAACTCGTGTGCACCCCGGCTGCGCCCAGGACAGAAGTGGCGGCTGAGTCTGCGGCGTTTCCGCAGGTCAGCCGCCACTTCCGGCGCCTCAGGAGATCGAGTTCGATCAGATCTCCGATATCTAGGGCTAAATGTCGTAGTACAGCTCGAACTCGTGCGGGTGCGGGCGGAGCTGCCACGGGGGCGATCTCGTGCTCGCGCTTGTAGGCGATCCAGGTCTCGATCAGGTCCGGCGTGAAGACGTTGCCGGCGAGGAGGTAGTCGTGGTCCTCCTCCAGGGCAATCAGCACCGCGTCGAGCGACGTCGGCACCTGGTCGATCTCGGCCATCTCGTCCGGCGGGAGCTCGTAGATGTCCTTGTCGATCGGAGCCGCAGGCTCGATCTTGCGCTGGATGCCGTCGAGGCCGGCCAGCATCAGGGCCGAGAACGCGAGGTAGGGGTTCGCCGACGGGTCGGGGAACCGGGTCTCGATGCGCTTGGCCTTGGGGTTGGAGCCGGTGATCGGGATACGCACCGACGCCGAGCGGTTGCGCGAGGAGTAGACCAGCGAGATCGGAGCCTCGTAGCCCGGGACCAGGCGGTGGTAGGAGTTCACCGTCGGGTTGGTGAAGGCGAGCAGCGACGGCGCGTGCTTGAGGATGCCGCCGATGTACCAGCGGGCCATGTCGGACAGGCCGCCGTAGCCGGTCTCGTCGTAGAACAACGGGACGCCGTTCTCCCACAGCGACTGGTGCACGTGCATGCCCGAGCCGTTGTCGCCGAAGATGGGCTTGGGCATGAAGGTGACCGACTTGCCCTGCTCCCAGGCGGTGTTCTTGATGAGGTACTTGAACATCATCACGTCGTCGGCGGCCTTGAGCAGCGTGTCGAAGCGGTAGTTGATCTCCGCCTGACCGGCCGTGCCGACCTCGTGGTGGGCGCGCTCGACGATCAGACCGCACTTCTCGAGGTTCTTGACCATGTCGGCGCGCAGGTCGCTGTAGTGGTCGTAGGGCTCGACGGGGAAGTAGCCGCCCTTGAGGCGGGTCTTGTAGCCGAGGTTGTCCTCGCCCTCCTTGCCGGAGTTCCACCAACCCTCGACCGAGTCGATGTGGTAGAAGCCGTGGTTGACATCGGTGGAGTAGCGCACGCTGTCGAAGATGTAGAACTCGGCCTCGGGAGCGAAGAACGCCGTGTCGGCGATGCCCGTGGTCGAGAGGTAGGCCAGCGCCTTGCGCGCGATGTTGCGCGGGTCGCGCGAATAGGGCTCACCGGTGATCGGGTCGTGGATGAAGAAGTTGACGTTGAGCGTCTTCGACTTCCGGAAGGGGTCGATGTAGGCCGTGGTCACGTCGGGGAACAGCGACATGTCGGACTCGTTGATGGCCTGGAACCCGCGGATCGAGGAACCGTCGAAGCCCAGACCGTCCTCGAAGACGCTCTCGTCGAACGACGACACGGGCACGGTGAAGTGCTGCATGATGCCGGGCAAGTCGCAGAAACGGACGTCGACCATCTCGACGCCTTCGTCCTTGATGTAGGCGAGCATCTCCTCGCTTGTGCTGAACATTCCTCGTCCTCCTTGGCCGGCACACGGCGGTGCGCAACCGTCACATTCTCGGGTGTGGGACTCCGACGCGACGTTGCGCCAGGACGCCCGACGTCACCGACGGGCGGTTCTTCGACCGTATCGGTTTTAGACGGCGCGCGTAACGGGTGGTCCGCTCCTCGGCTCACTCGTGCCACGACAGCGCCCGCCTGACAGCGCCCCCGGCGCCCCTCTACGCTGGTCTCGTGACCCCGACGGACAACGCCGCGTTCGACTCCGCCTCGTGGGGCAGACGGATGCTCGCCTTGATCGTCGACTGGCTGGTCTCGACCCTCGTCGTCGTGGCGATCATCGGGACCGCTCGGTACGGCGAGCAGGGCGGCGTCGGTTCGTTCATCGTCCTGGGGGTCTACGTGCTCGAGTCGGCCGTCCTCACCTGGCTGATGGCCGGCTCCTTCGGCAAGCTCGCCACAGGCCTGCGGGTGGTCCCGGCGAGCGGCACCTGGCGCCCGATCAGTCCGCTGCGCCTCCTGCTGCGACAGGTGCTCGTCGCCCTGGTGATCCCGCCGCTCGTGTTCCGACCCGATGGTCGCGGCCTGCACGACCTCGTCGCCGGCACCACGACCGTCACCAAAGCGACCTACCGATCGTTGATGCCGGCATGAGGCCCCCCCACCGCACCTCCGCTCAGCGCCGTCACGTGAGTCTGCTGGCCGCTCTGGTGCTCCCCGTCGTGCTGATGGCCGGCTGTGGCGGCGACGCGGAGCCCGATCCGGAGTCGTACGCCGTCACCGACCTGGGCGGGACGGGTCTGCCCGAGCCTCTCGTGCCGCTGAAGACGAAGACCAAGCGGCCGACCAGCACCCCCACCCCGAGCCCGACGGCGACCCCGACATCGAAGCCGGCCAAGCCGACCAAGACGGCCGAGCCGAAGTTCACCAAGGGCGACCTGATCGCCCAGATCGGCGCTGCTGTGGGCGCCCTCAGCGCCGTCCACCTCGACCTGAGTGACCAGCAGTCGGCCGCCGCGGTCCTCATCGACCTCAACTACGGGTCCGGCGCCATGGCCCTGACGTTCCCGCCGGCCAGCTCAGGGGCCTCCGAGGTCGAGGTCCGCCGCATCAGCGGGAGGCTCTACTTCGATCTCGGCGACGGTGACGGCTGGCAGCAGGTCGCTCCCAACGACCCGCGACTGGCCCGCAACAGCGAGGGGATCCTGCCGCGGATCCTGGCTTTCGACCTGCTCGACGACCTGCGCACAACCTTCGTCGAGGGCAGCGACTTCCAGGTCCTCGGACGCGGCGACCTCAACGGGACCACCGTCGACCTCTACCGCCTCACCCTCGACCTGAGCGCCCTCGCGCAGCCGTCGCTGATCCTCCAGGCCGGCACCACCGGCTCGGTCACGGTCGACATCGCGATCGATCTGAACGACCGGCCGGTGCGCATCGACTACGGCGCCTCCTCGGGCACCATCTCGAGCCTGGTCTTCACCAAGTGGGGCGTGCCGGTGTCGGTGCCGGTGCCCCCGCTGGGCTGAGCGCCACCCCGGCTCGGCGGCGCGGGCGTCACTCGAGGCGCGCAGGCTCGTTGAGCATGACGTGACCCTCCGCCCCCGCGCTGCCTCCCTCCTGCTCGCCCTCGCCCTCCCCGCTGCCCTGCTCGTCGGGTGCGGCAACGAGGAAGCCCCCGAACCCGAGGCTTACCTCCTGACCGACCTCGAGGGAGGCACGGCCGCGCCCGACGCGCTCGGGTCGGCCGCGCCGACCACGGACGCGTCCGAGCCCGCGGTTGAGGTCTCCACGGGCGAGGAGCTGATCGCGCAGATCGGTGCGGCTGTGGGGGAGCTCGACAGCGTGCGGATCACCCGAGGCACCGGGACGCCGCCGGCCGACATCGACGCCGTCGTGACGTACGGCGACACCGCCGACTTCGAGGCGACGCTCTATCTGGGCCCGGGCACTCCGGAGATGCTCGTCAGTCGGGTCGACGACATCCTGTATGTCGGTGACCCGGACAACCCGCAGCAGCCCGTCGGCTCCGACGACGTACGCCCCGGTGCCGGCGGTTCGCTGCCCAGCCTGTTCGCCTGGTCGCCGCTGCTCGACCTCCGGGCGGTGCTGCAGAGCGCCGGCGCGGTCAGTGCGGCCGGGCCGACCGAGATCGACGGCGACCCGGTGACGTCCTACCGCTTCAGCACCGACCTCGACGCCCTACCTCAGCCATCGGTGATCGTGCCCGAGCCGGAGAGCGGCTCCGCGTCCGCGACGCTGTCGCTGGACGCAGACTCGCTGCCGGTGCGGCTGAAGATCTCGTATGACGGAGCGCTGGGCGCAACGACGGTCGTGCTCACCTACGCGGACTGGGGCGCGACGGTCGACATCAGCGTGCCTGCCGCGGGCTGAACGACGTCGCCGGAACGTCTGAGTGCGCTGGGTTCAGCGACCGCGCATGTTGCCGCGCATGCCCTTCATGCTCGTCGGCACCGGACCGCGGGGGAGCGGGATCTTCGGACGCTGGGCGTCGAGCGCCTTGAGCCGGTTGAGCACGTCGGTGATCTCGGCCGGCTTCACCTGACGGCCGAGCTTCTGGACGTGCTTCATCAGCTTGGGCAGCGGGACCTGGCCCGCGTCGTTTCCCACGATGACCTCGTGGATCGGGGTCTCACTGGTGACCCGCTCGTGCTTGCGGCGTTCGCCGGCCATCAGGGTCTTGAGCCGGGTGGGGTTGCCCTCGCCGACCAGGACGATCCCGGGAGGGCCTACGACCCGGTGGACCATGTCCTGCTGCTTGTTGAAGCCGACGACCTCGTCGATCTTCCAGCCGCGGCGCAACATCGACAGCGCGCGGGCGCCGGCACCTGCCTGACCCTCGAGCCGCTTGAAGGCGGCGCGCTGCGCGCGCCGGCTGAAGACGATCATCATCGTCAGGAAACCGATGAGGAGCCCGCCGATGGTCGAGAAGACCAGCTTGACCGTGCCGGAGCCCGGCAGGAGGTAGAAGAGCCCGAAGCCGATGGCGCCACCCACGACGAAGGCACCCAGCATCCACAGACCGATGCGCGGATCGCCCTGCTTGGACATCCGGTAGGTCTCGACGATCTGGCGACGCCGGCTCATCTTGAGCGGGTCGGTCTCGGCCTTCTTGGCAGCTCGCTTGGCTTTTCGGGACATCTTCGGCTCGGTGGCCATGATCTGAGGGCTGCCTATCTGCTGATCCGCGGGTGCGGGTGGGACGGGAACTGAGGGGTCAGACGGATGCGCCCTGGCGCGCAGCCATCGCCTGACCGTACAGGCGACCGGCGCGGTAGGACGAACGGACCAACGGCCCCGAGAGCGCCCCGGAGAAGCCGATCGCGTCGGCCTCGTCCTTCATCTCGACGAACTCCTCGGGCTTGACCCAGCGCTCGACCGGGTGGTGACGCAAGGAGGGACGCAGGTACTGGGTGATGGTGATGATCTCGCAGCCGGCATCGTGCAGGTCCTGGAGCGCCTGGGAGACCTCCGCGCGGGTCTCGCCCATGCCGAGGATCAGGTTGGACTTGGTCACCAGGCCGAAGTCGCGGGCCTGGGTGATCACGTCGAGCGAGCGCTCGTAGCGGAACGCCGGACGGATCCGCTTGAAGATGCGCGGCACGGTCTCGACGTTGTGCGCGAGCACCTCGGGGCGCGACTCGAAGACCTCGCGCAGCAGGTCGGGCTTGCCGTTGAAGTCGGGGATGAGGTTCTCGACGCCGGTGCCGGGGTTCAGCTCGTGGATCGCGCGAACCGTCTCGGCGTAGAGCCACGCTCCGCCGTCCTCGAGGTCGTCACGGGCGACGCCGGTGATGGTGGCGTAGCGCAGCTCCATCTTCTGCACCGACTCGGCGACGCGACGGGGCTCGTCGCGGTCGAGCGGCTCGGGCTTGCCGGTGTCGATCTGGCAGAAGTCGCAGCGTCGGGTGCACTGGTCGCCACCGATGAGGAAGGTCGCCTCGCGGTCCTCCCAGCACTCGAAGATGTTGGGACAGCCCGCCGACTGGCACACGGTGTGCAGGCCCTCGCTCTTCACGAGCTTCATCAGCTCGTTGTATTCAGGGCCCATCTTGGCGCGGGTCTTGATCCACTCGGGCTTGCGCTCGATCGGCGTCTCGGCGTTGCGGATCTCGAGACGGAGGAGCTTGCGGCCTTCGGGCGTGGGAGTGGTCGTCACTGGGGCAACAGTACGCGTGGTCGCGTGCTCGCCCAACGTGGCGGACTACGGCACGTCGCGCCGGCGGAAGGAGCCGATCGAGACGAGGCCCACGGCCCCGAGGAGCACGCCGTAGTAGGCCACGCCCTGCTCCAGGCTGCGCTCCCCGCGGTCGTCGCACTCCTCGCCGCTCGGCTCCTCGCCGTTCGACGACATGTAGCACCTGTCGGGCACCGAGACGTAGTACTCCGTCCCGTCGGTGATGATCGCCTGGGCGTTGATCGTCGGGTCGAGGGTGCCGCGGTCGTCGGGGCCGATGGTGCCCAGGAGCACGCCGCCGGCCACCGACACCGCGAAGAGCGCCCCGAGCGAGAAGACCGTGCTGCGCGACAGCATCGTCAGGGCGTAGCCGCCCAGGCCACCCGCCGCAGCGAACGCCGCACCGCGCCACCCTTGCTCGAGGGCGGCGAGCAGCGCGCCGTCGGGTGGCGGCACGTCACGAAGGTGCAGCACGAGAGCGAGGCTCAGCCAGTACACCGAGGCCACGACGGCAGCGACCACCAGCGACACCAGGGTCACCGCGATCGCCTTGGCCGCCCAGACGCGCATCCGGCGTGGTTGGAAGAGCAGCTGGTTGCTCATCGAGCCGGTGCTCCAGTCGTGGCCGACGAAGGTCGCGCCGATCAGGAACATCACGACGCCGAGCACCGCGACGACGACCGTGCCCGAGCCGAACTCGCGCTCCTGGTCGAGGTCGAGCGCCTGGTAGTAGAAGAACCACTCCGGTTGGGGCAGCACCATCTCCTCGCAGTCGGCCTGGACGTCGGAGGACGACGCCTCGACGCCGAAGCGGTCGGGCTTCTCGAGGCACTTCTCCAGCGTGCGCTGGGTCCGGGGGCGTGCGGTCTCGGCCTCGACCTGGGCCTGCACCGAGGCAAGGTCGGCGTCGGACGGCGGCCGGGTCGACCACACGGTCGAGACCGCGATGATCACGGGCACGATGATGGCGGCGGCGAGCAGGAGCAGGACGGCGCGCCGGGCGCGCAGCCGCGACAGCTCGACCATCAGCAGGCGGATCATGCGACCCCCTCCTGCTCGTGGTGGCCCAGGGTCTCGTCGGCGGTGAGCTCGAGGAACACCGACTCCAGGTCGCGACGCAACGGCACCAGCGAGGTCAGCCACAACCCCTGGTGCGCCAGGACCCGGGTGAGCTCGCCTGGGTCGCCGGTCTCGACGCGCAGGGTGCCGTCGGCGGAGCCGGTGACCGTGAAGCCTGCTGCGAGCAGGACGGCGCTCGCCGCGTCATGGTCGGGAACAGTCACCGCGTAGGTCTCGGTGCCTCCGTCGAGCAGCTCGGCCACCGGGCCGGAGGCGAGCATCCGGCCGTTGCCGATGATGGTGGCCGAGGTGCACACCTGCTGTACCTCGGCGAGGATGTGGGAGCTGATCAGGACGGTGACGCCCTGCGCACCGAGGTCGCGGATGGTGTCGCGGATCTCGCGGATGCCGGCCGGGTCGAGCCCATTGGTCGGCTCGTCGAGGATGAGCAGCTCCGGCTCCTTGATCAGGGTCGCGGCGATCGCGAGGCGTTGCTTCATGCCGAGCGAGAACGACTTGAACCGGTCGCGGTCGCGGCCGTCGAGGCCGACGGTCTCCAGGGCGCGGTCGACCGCGCTCGCCGGGGCGCCGATCGAGCCCGCCAGCAGGAGGAGGTTGCGGCGTGCGCTGATGGTGGGGGAGAACTTCGGCATCTCCACGACTGCGCCGACCCGGTCGATGACCGCCGGCAGGTGCCGGGGCACCTCCTGCCCGAAGAGGCGCATCCGGCCGTCGGTGGCGCGGGCCAGACCGAGCAGCATCCGGATCGTGGTGGTCTTGCCGGAGCCGTTGGGGCCCAGGAAACCGTGGATCCCGCCCGCTGGCACCGCGAGGTCGAGGCTCTCCACGGCTACGCGCAGGCCTCGACGGGTGCGGAACTCCTTGCGCAGGGAGGTGGTCTCGATGACCAGGTTGTTGCCCGAGAGATCATTCACCGGCGCATTGGATCACGGCCGGACGAGCTCGATCCGAGGGACACGCCCGGGCTCGGGGCGCGGGTCGTAGTCGGGCGTCGGGGTGTACGACGTCCAGTCGAGGTAGCGACGCAGGTGCCGCTCGACGACGGGGAGGACGTCGGTGACCGTGACGGGACGACCAGTCTCGTGGCTGAGCGTGGTGACGCCCGCGTCGGCGATGCCGCACGGCACGAAACGGTCGTACCAACCCAGGTCGACGTCGCAGTTGAGAGAGAAGCCGTGCATCGTGACCCCGCGGCTGACCCGGATCCCGATGGCGGCGACCTTGCGCTCGGGGCCGTGCTCGTCGGCACGCAGCCACACCCCGCTGCGACCCGGCACCCGCGCGGTGGTGACGCCCAGCTCGGCGCAGGTCTGGATCAGCGCCTCCTCGACCCGGCGTACGTAGTCGACGACCTTGACGTGGTCGGGCAGCCGCACGATCGGGTAGCCCACGAGCTGGCCCGGACCGTGGAAGGTGATCTTGCCTCCGCGGTCGACATCGATGACCTGGGCGCCACCGGGGTCGGCGGGGCGTTCGTGGGGGTCGGTGCGCTTGCCGGCGGTGTAGACGGGCGGGTGCTCGAGGAGCAGGACGGTGGGCGGCCGGTCGCCGGCCACGACCTCGGCGTGCACCTCGCGCTGGTGCTCCCAGGCGGCGACGTAGTCGACGGCGTCGGCGCCGAGGCCGACGACCTCGAAGCGAGGGTCCTGCTCCGGCACGGTCATCACGTCCTCACCCTACGTGCGCGGCGAGGAAGGCGAGCTCGGCAGGCAGGACGCGTTGGGAGAAGGCGAGGTCGTGGCCTCCCGCGGTGAAGGAGGCGCTCACCTGCTGGTCATCGGGGAACCCGTCGACGTAGGCGCGGGTGGCGGCGTAGAAAGGGTCCTCGGTGCCGATGTCGACCCGCAGCGGAATGCCGGCCAGGTCGCGCTGGTGGTCCATGACGGAGAAGCGCTCGTACTCCGCCGCGTCGTGGAAGCCGTCGGGGTGAGCGAGCGAGGGATCGAGGTAGAGGCCGGGGCTGCTGGCGCAGATCGCGGCCACCCGGTCCGGACCCAGGATCGCCCCGAGCCGCAACGAGCCGTAGCCCCCCATCGACCAACCCAGCAGGCCGATGCGCGTCGCGACGACGTCGGGGCGCGCCAACAGCATCGGCAGGAGCTCCTCGCTCACCATCGCGCCGGCGTCCTCGCCCCAGGGCCGCTCGTGCCAGAAGGAGCGGCCGCCACTGACTGTTGCCAGCGCGAAGGGAGCGACACCGTCGACGACGACGGCACGGGCCAACGCGCCGGGAAGGTCCCAGCGCTCGTCGAGCAGGGCCGCGGTCGAGCCACCGTGGCCGTGCAGGGCGACCACGACGGGGAGCGGACCGCTGATCCCGGGCGGACGGATCAGGGACCAGCGCGTGGTGACTCCCTTGGCCGCTCGCTCGCGTGCAGTCGTGGTGCTGCGAGCCTGGGAGCGGAAGGCGCCACGGACGACGGGTCCGGCCGGCACCGACTCCTCGTCATTGCCGGTGAGCCCGGTGAGCCCGGTGAGCCCGGCAACGCCGGCCGTGCCTGCGACGCCGGCCGCCGCGGCCGCACCCGCGACGAGCACGGTCCGTCGACTCAGCATGCGCCCAGGATCGCACCGGATGTCGGCCTGTGGAGGAGCGCAGCGAGGAAGCGCCGATCTGAGGTAGTTCTGGAGCATGTCCTTCGCCGAGCCGGTGCCACGCTCGACGCCGCTGCGCGCCGCGCTGCTGGTGGTGTCGGTGGTGGTGCTGCTCGGGCTCGGGGCGGCGATGGTGGCCGTGCTCGCAGTGGTCGGTCTGCGGTCGGGTCAGCCACCGGCCGCACCGCCGGTGGTCACCGCGACGGCTCTGCCCGATGCCGTCGGTGGTGCCGGTGGCGCCGGTGGTGCGGCGGGTGCGACGTCGCGGGCGCGGGAGGTGCTGCGGGAGTGGGACCGGCGACGTGAGTCGGCCTGGTCGACGGCCGACGAGACCGCCCTGGCCGCCCTCTACCTCCCCGGTGCCGTGGCCGGACGGCGCGATGTCGCGCTGCTGCGTCGCTGGAGCTCCCGCGGGGCACGGGTCGACCGGTTGCAGCCGCAGGTGCTGGCGCTGCGCGTGCTCCGCGAGGGACCACGACGACTCGTGGTACGGGTGACCGACCGGCTGGGGATCGTGTCCGCCACGGTGGCGGGGGAGCCGGTGGTCCTGCCTCGGGACGGTCCATCGGTCCGGCGCATCGACCTGCGCCGCGGACCTCCGGTCACGTCGCGGTGGCGGGTCGCCTCGGTCCGGGTCTTGGAGGCTCCTGGGACGCTGGGCGGGTGAAGCCACCGCGTGTGCTGCCCTCTGTCGTCGGCCTGCTCCTGGGCGCGGCGGCGCTCACCGGCTGCGGTGGAGACCCCGACAACCCGCCCAACCCGGACACCAGCACCGCTTCGTCCGAGACCGCGGCGGACGGCGTCCAGCTCGCTGCAGCGGATGTCGCCACGGGCCTGGACAGCCCCTGGGGCCTGGTCCCGCTCGCCGACGGCTCGCTGCTGATCGGCTCCCGCAACTCCGGTGAGATCTCCCTGCTCGCGCCGGGGGCCTCCGTGCCGAGCCGCCTGGCGTCGCTCGATGTGCGGGCCGAGGGCGAGTCAGGACTGCTCGGGCTCGCGGTCACCGAGGACGAGTCAACGGTCTTCGTCTACTTCACCACCGACGACGACAGCCGCGTCGCCACCATGACGTACGACGGCGCCACGCTCGGCGAGCCACAGGTGATCATCGAGGGGATCCCCGGCGGCGAGACGTTCCACCAGGGCGGCGCGCTGGCGCTGGGACCCGACGGCGACCTCTACGTCGCAACCGGAGACAACGGCAACCCGCCGAGCGCCCAGGACCTCGACTCCCTGTCCGGCAA
This sequence comes from uncultured Actinomycetota bacterium, assembly GCA_963761285.1. Taxonomy (GTDB): domain Bacteria; phylum Actinomycetota; class Actinomycetes; order Propionibacteriales; family Nocardioidaceae; genus Nocardioides. The sequence goes on from CAVXGJ010000015.1 coordinate 14,017, forward strand.
GGTGCTGCGCTACAGCCTCGACGGGACCCCCGCGCCGGGCAACCCGTTCGACACCGCGGTCTACAGCTGGGGGCACCGCAACGTCGAGGGGTTGACCTTCGACGACCAGGACCGGCTCTGGGCGTCCGAGTTCGGACAGAACGTGTGGGACGAGGTCAACCTCATCGAGCCCGGAGCCAACTACGGCTGGCCCGAGGTCGAGGGCAGCGGTGGCGGCGAGAAGTTCGTCGACCCGAAAGCGGTCTGGCGCACCGAGGACGCCTCGCCCTCCGGCATCACCTTCTGGGAGGGCTCGTTGTGGATGGCGGCCCTGCGCGGTCAGACCCTGTGGGAGATCCCGCTGGTGGGTCCCGACGGCACTGACGCGGGCGACCCGGTGCCGCACCTGGCCGACACCTACGGCCGGCTGCGCAACGTGGTGGTCGAGACCGGAGGCGAGGCGCTGCTGCTCGCGACCTCCAACACCGACGGTCGAGGTGAGCCGGCCGCTGACGACGACCGGCTCCTGCGGATCAGCCGTTGAGCGCGGTGCGCAGCATCGACTCGACATCGGGGTCCTCGAAGACGTAGCCCACATCGAGGAGCGCCGTCGGGCGCACGTTGACCGAGCCGAGCAGCTCGGGGGCCATCTGTCCTGCCGCGGCCTTGATCACCGGGGCGGGCACGGGAAGGAAGGCCTTGCGCCCGACCGCCGCCGCGAGGGCGCGGGTGAACTCGGTGTTGGTGGGCGCCTGCTGCAGACAGATGTTGAAGGGCCCGGCAGCCGACGGGTGCTCGGCCAGGTGGACGACGGCCCCGACCCAGTCGCGCAGCGACGACATGGGCATGTACTGCGAGCCGTCACCGATCCTGCCGCCCAGCCCGAGCTTGAACTGCAGGCGCAGCTGCTTCAGCGGAGGAGCCGTCCGATCCATCACGGGGGACGTCCGCAGGATGCACACCCGTGAGCCTGCCTCCTCGGCCGGAAGCGTCGCGGCCTGCCACTCGCGCGTCACGTCGGTCAGCAGGGCGTGACCACGGGTGTCGGAGACCTCGGTGAGCACAGCCGACCCGTGGTCGCCGTAGTAGGCGATGCCGTTGCCGGCGAGGAAGGCCGGCGGGCGGGGAGCCGCGGCAATCGCCTCGGCCAGCACGCGGGTCGTCGTCACCCGGCTCTCCCGGAGCTCACGCGCCCACTTCTTCGAGTGCACGTTGCCGAGGGTCGGGGAGCCGGCCAGGTTGATCACGACGTCGGCCGCCTCGATCGCCGCCTGCGGCACCACTGCGGCGTACGGGTCCCACGTGGCTTCCGCCGGACCAGCGGCCGGGCGGCGCACGAGCGTGGTGACGCGGTGACCGCGTTGGGTCAGGGCGTCGCGCAGGTGGGTGCCGAGGAAACCGGAACCGCCGGCGAGGACGAAGGAGAGGCTCATGGCTCCAGCGTCCCAGACGGCGGGTCGGCGCTCATCACCCTTGCTGGGGGGATGCTGCCTGGGCGAGGACGAAGTAGGACGCCTTGGGAGTGTGGTCCTCGCGGAGCACTCCGAAGTTGTCCTCGGGGTCGGTCGGGTCGACGCCCGCGTCACGCAACGAGTAGAGGTAGAGCGGCCCGGTGTAGCAGCGGCGGCGTGCCTCCTGGATCCCGGTGGCGAGCATGTCGGCCTGCTGCTGCTCGGTCACCGCGGCGGACGACGTGCCGGTCGGGGCGCCGTACTCGGTGAGCCAGATCAGGGTGTCGACATCGCCGCGATGCGTCATGATCTGGTGCACCTGGTTCATCCGGTAGAAGGTGTTCCACCGTTGCCGCCCGGTGGCCTGGGCCGGGTAGCTGTAGGGATGGATCGAGATCGCGTCGAAGAGGTCGACGTCCACGTTGTCGTAGATCCCGTTGACGAAGGTCGCCGGGGAGAGGTCGTCGACCGTGTCGTCGGCGGGGGCCAGCGCCCCGATGACGATCGGTGCACTCGGGTCAGCCGCCCGGATCCGCGGCACCACGGCCTCGACCACGGCGGCGTACGCCACCGGGTCCGGACCGGTGCTCCAGAACCGACTCGTGTTGGGCTCGTTCCAGATCTCCCAGGCACTGACCGCTGCTGCGTAACGCTCGGTGAGGGCCCCGACGAAGGTGGCGAACCCGCCCGGATCGACCGGGAGCGGTACGCCGTCCGGATCGACGCGCCTGGCCCAGTCCGGCTCGTAGCCGATGACCGCCAGGATCTCGATGTCGCGACCCCGTGCTTCCGAGAGGACGCGATCGGCGCTCGACCAGTCGAACCTGTCAGGCGCGGGCTGCAGCGTGGCCCAGGACAGGTCGATCCGTAGGCGGGTCACGCCCAACGCGCGCATGGCGTCGAGGTCGCGGCGCAGGTCGTCCAACGGCGCGTTCATCATCGAGAATCCGGGGCTGAACCCCAGCTCTCCGCGTGGCGCTGCCGCGCCCGCGGCGGTGGCCGTGACGGCTGTGGCGCTCCCGGAGCCCGAGTAGTGGGAGACGGGCTCCAGGCACGCCTCGTCGAACCTGGCGTCCGGTGGCATCAGCGTGACGGTGAGCGCCACGGCGACGGTGGAGACCACGAGGGCGGCACGGGGCCGAGTAGCGAACTTACGTCGCTGCTCGGCCACCGTTCCTCACGTCCTCAGACCTCAAAGCTGCCGGACTCCAAGCGCTTCTTGATCTCCTGCAGGAAGCGGCCCGCGTCGGCGCCATCGACGAGACGGTGGTCGTAGGTCAGCGCGAGGTAGACCATGTGACGCACCGCGATCGTCTCGCCGAGGTTGGGGTCGTCGATGACCACGGGGCGCTTGACGACTGCCCCCGGCCCGAGGATCGCCACCTGCGGCTTGTTGATGATCGGGGTGTCCCAGAGGGCCCCGACGCTGCCGAGGTTGGTGATCGTGAAGGTCCCGCCGCCGAGGTCGTCTGGACCGATCTTGTTGGTGCGGGTGCGCTCGGCCACGTCGGCGATCTTCTTGGCGAGTCCGGCGATGGTCAGGTCGCCGGCGTCCTTGACCACCGGGGTGATCAGACCCTTCTCGGTGTCGACCGCGAAGGCGAGGTTCTCCACGTCGTAGTAGGTGACCTCACCGGCCTCGGCATCGAGGGTGGCGTTGAGCTTGGGGTGCTCCTTCAACGCATCGACGGCGGCCTTGGCGAAGAACGGCAGGTAGGACAGCTTGACGCCCTCACGAGCCAGGAAGTCAGCCTTCGACGCCTCGCGCAGGCGAGCGATGTTGGTGACGTCGACCTCGACGACCTGGGTCAGCTGAGCGCTGGTCTGCAGCGAGTCGACCATGCGCTCGGCGATGATCTTGCGCAGACGGCTGACCTTCTCGGTGGTGCCCCGCAGGGGCGAGGGCGTGACGCTGCGGGCCGGGGCCCGACCGCCGGCCGGAGCTGCCGGGGCGGAGGAGGCAGCCGCGGGTGCGGGCGCTTCCTTGGCCTTGGCGGCGTCGAGGACGTCCTGCTTGCGGACTCGGCCACCGACCCCGGAGCCGCTGACCGCGGAGAGGTCGACGTTGTGCTGCGCGGCCAGCTTGCGCACCAGCGGCGTGACGTAGCCGCCACCACCGGAGCCCGACGCGGAGTCCTGCTCCTGCTTGGGCGCCTTCGTGGGCTCGGGAGCCTGCTTCTCGGCCTGGACCGGCTCCTCGTTCTTGGCCGGTTCGGCCTTGGCGGGCTCGGGCTTCTTCTCGGGCTCCGGCTGCTTCTCCGGCTCGGCCTTCTTCTCGGGCTCCGGCTCGGGCTCGGGCTCTGCCTTCTTCTCGGCGGGCGCAGCGGCGCCATCACCGATCACGGCCAGCTCGGCGCCGACCTCGACGGTCTCGTCCTCCTCGGCCTTGATCTCGAGCAGGGTGCCGGCCACGGGGGAGGGGATCTCGGTGTCGACCTTGTCGGTGGAGACCTCGAGCAGCGGCTCGTCGACGGCGACGTCGTCGCCGACAGCCTTGAGCCAACGGGTGATGGTGCCCTCGGTGACCGACTCGCCCAGAGCAGGCAGGGTCACCGATGTCTTCTCGCCGCCACCGGAATCCGACGAAGAGGACTCCGAGGTCGAGGCGGCCGGCTTCTCGTCCGACTTCTCCTCCTCCGGGGTCTCGTCACCGGCGGGGAGCTCGCCGGTCTCCTCGACGATCTCCTCCTCCTGCTCGGCCTTCTTCTCGGCCTGCTCGTCGTCCTTGGGCTCGGCCTCGGGCTCGGCGGCGCCATCGGCATCGGCCGACGACTCGCCCTCGCTGCCGATGATCGCCAGGACCGCGCCGACCTCGACGGTGTCGTCCTCGGCGGCCTTGATCTCGATCAGGGTGCCGGCGATCGGGGAGGGGATCTCGGTGTCGACCTTGTCGGTCGAGACCTCGAGCAGCGGTTCGTCGACCGCGACGCTGTCACCTACCTGCTTGAGCCAGCGCGTGACGGTGCCCTCGGTGACGGATTCGCCGAGCGCCGGGAGGGTGACTTCTTCTGCCATGGGTCTGAGGGTTCCTTCGTCTCGATGTGGCTGCAGGCTGGTCAGGAGTGGGCGTGGAGTGCTTTGCCGGCGAGTGCGAGATGAGCCTCGCCCAACGCCTCGTTCTGGGTGGGGTGGGCGTGCACGAGCGGGGCGACGTCCTCGGCATACGCCTCCCAGTTGTAGATCAGCTGGGCCTCGCCGATGAGCTCACCGACGCGGTCGCCCACGAGGTGGACGCCGACGACGGGGCCGTCGGTGCGGCGGATGAGCTTCACGAAGCCCTGCGTCTTGAGGATCTGGCTCTTGCCGTTGCCCCCGAGGTCGTAGGTGAGCACCTCGATGCCGTCGGCGCCGTAGGTCTCGGTAGCCGTCGCCTCGTCGAGGCCCACGGACGCGATCTCGGGCTGGGAGTAGGTGACCCGCGGGATCCCGGTCTCGTCGATCGGTTGCGGGTCCAGGCCGGCGATGTCCTCGGCCACGAAGATGCCCTGCGCGAAGCCGCGGTGCGCGAGCTGGAGCCCCGGGACGATGTCGCCGACGGCGTAGACGCCCTCGACGTTGGTGCGGCAACGCTCGTCGGTGGGCACGAAGCCGCGCTCCATCTCGACACCGATCTCCTCGAAACCGAGGTCGGCGGTCGAGGGGCCCCGACCGACGGCGACGAGGAGCAGCTCGGCCTCGACCACGTCGCCGCCTTCGAGCGTCACCGCGACGCCGTCGTCGGTGTGCTTGACGCTCTGGAAGGGCGTGCCGGTGCGGAAGGCGATCTTGCGCTTGCGAAAGGCCCGCTCGAGGGCCTTGGAGGATGCTTCGTCCTCGGCGGCCACGAGCCGGGGCAGCGCCTCGACGATGGTCACCTCGGCGCCGAAGCTGCGCCACACACTGGCGAACTCGCAGCCGATGACGCCTCCGCCGAGGACGATCACCGACGCCGGCACGTGCTCGAGGCGCAGGGCGTGCTCGGAGGTGATCACGCGCTCGCCGTCGATGTCGAGGCCTGGCAGGGACTTGGCGTAGGAGCCGGAGGCGAGCACGAGGTGCTTGCCGGTGTACGTCGCGTCGCCGACGGTGACCTCGCGGGTGCCGCTCACACGTCCCGACCCCTCGATCACGGTGATGCCGCGGCCCTTGATGAGTCCGGCGAGCCCCTTGTGGAGCCGGGAGACCACGCCGTCCTTGTAGCTGTTGACGCCACTCATGTCGATGCCCTCGAAGCTCGCGAGCACACCGAACTGCTCGGACTCGCGCGCGTTGTCGGCCACCTCGGCGGCGTGCAGGAGGGCCTTCGTCGGGATGCAGCCGACGTGCAGGCAGGTGCCGCCGAGCTTGTCCCGCTCGACCAGTCCGACGCTGAGCCCGAGCTGTGCTGCGCGCAAGGCGCAGGCATAGCCTCCCGAGCCCGCACCGAGGATGAGTACGTCGAAATCGGTGTCGGTCACGCTGGTCCTTCCCTGAGTGGACGGCCCATCTTTGCACTACTTGCGCAACTGGTCACCGGGGGTTCTGGAGACATCGCTTCGGGCCACCGGGCAGACTAGGCGACATGGGTTTCCTCGACCGCTTCCGACGCGGCTCACATTCCAAGATGAGTGGGCCTCCTCGCGACGGCCTGCGCACCGGCTCGACGACAGTCCGCGCGGCCGACAAGGTCGACGAGCAGCACCTGCGCACCTTCGTCGAGGAGAAGCGCGGCGTCGAGGGGTTCGTCGAGCCGCGCACCGCGGTCAGCGAGGTCACGCTGCTCCTGGTGGCCACCGATGGTGAGTGGACCCGACGGCGGGTGCCGTCGGTCAACTGGGCCCACGACTTCTGCAACAAGCACCGGGTGCCGTCCTACGACGCCGGCCTGGTCGGCATCCCGCAGCGGATGCGCGACTACAACTCCCGCATCAAGCAGCAGCGCCGCCAGCAGGGCCTCCAGTAGCTGCACCGGAGGCTCCCGCAGGCGTGGGGCCGAGCGCTACTTCTTCTCCTCGGCGAGAGCCCTGGCGAACTCCACCAGGGTCGCCACGGCGACACCGGTGCCGCCGCTGCTGAGGTGACCCGCAGGGCCGCCGGAGTTGAAGGACGGGCCGGCGATGTCCAGGTGGGCCCACGGCAGACCGGCCGTGAACTCCCGCAGGAAGGCAGCGGCGAACAGGCCGCCGCCCCAACGGATCCAGTCGTGCTGGGACAGGTCGGCGATCTTGCTGCTGTGCACCCGCTCGACCATCTGCTCGGGGATCGGCATGTGCCAGAAGTCCTCGCCTCCGGCGTCGGCCGCGGCGAGGACGTCGGAGACGACGTCGTCGCTGCCCATCACACCGGAGACCTTGTCGCCGAGGGCGACGACCATCGCGCCGGTGAGGGTGGCGACGTCGAGGATCACGTCGGGCTTCTGCTCGGTCGCCAGGACCAGCGCGTCGGCGAGGACGAGGCGGCCCTCGGCGTCGGTGTTCATGATCTCGACGGTGGTGCCGCCGCGGATGGAGATCACGTCGCCGGGGCGCATCGCAGCGCCACCGAGCATGTTCTCGGCCAGCGCGGCGTAGGCCGTGACCTTGACCGGCAGACCGAGGTCGGCGATCGCGAACGTCGCGTTGACGACGGCCGCGGCGCCGGCCATGTCGGACTTCATCTCGTGCATGCTGGCGGCCGGCTTGATGCTCAGGCCGCCGGAGTCGAAGGTGATGCCCTTGCCGACCAGCGCCAGGTGGCGGGTCGCGCCCTTGGGCGCGTAGGTGAGCGTGACCAGGCGCGGGGGCGCGTCGGAGGCCGAGCCGACACCGAGCAGTCCGCCGCAGCCGAGCTCGGCGAGCTGCACCTCGTCGAGCACCTCGATGGTGACCTTGCCGCCGCGTCCGCGGTCCTTCACGAGCGCGGCGACCTCGTCGGCGAAGCTCGGGGGCCGCAGGTCGTTGGGCGCGGTGTTGACGAGGTCGCGGGTGCGCGCCACGGCGGCCGCGATCACCTGGGCCTCCTCGAAGGCAGCGACCGTCTCCTTCTTGCGGGCCAAGCCGCTGAGCACGACGACCTCGCCGGCCTGCTTGGGCGCGGCGCCGGCCTTGTAGGTGGTGAAGGCGTAGGCACCGAGGACGAAGCCCTCGGTGGCGGCGCGGACCAGCCCCGGCGAGGTCGGCGGGGAGCGCGAGTGCGATCGACGCGGCGTTGGTGATCGCGCGGGCGGCGGCGCCGGCACCACGGCGTACGGATGGCTCGTCGGGCTCGTCGCCGAGGCCCACGAGCACGAGCAGCGACGAGCTGATCGTGCCGGAGGTCGGCACCTTCGCGACCTCGCCGGCCTTGCCGGTCACTCCCAGCGCGGAGAGCAGGGGAGCGAGCTTGCGGCCGTAGGCCTTGGCGACGTCCTCGCCGCCTGCGGCCAGCGTCGGGCCGGACGCGGTGCTCACCACCCCGACCACGATGGCATCGGCACGGGACTTGGCGGGGCTGGCGCTGCGCAGCGAGTAGGACGTCACCGGGGCAGGATAGGCGTTGTGTCGAGTCGTGCACGTCCGCGGAGGGGTGGACGGGCTGCGGTAGGTTTCCGGCCATGTCTTCTGAGCCCGAGCTCCTTCGCTCGCCGTTGCACGAGAGGCACGATGCTCTCGGTGCCAAGTTCGCTGAGTTCGGGGGCTGGTCGATGCCCCTCGAGTACGCCGGTGAGCACGGCGGGGTGGTCAAGGAACACACCGCTGTCCGCACGGCCGTAGGCCTCTTCGACGTCAGCCACCTGGGCAAGGCGACCGTGAGCGGCCCCGGGGCCGCGGCCTACGTCAACGCGACGTTGAGCAACGACCTCGACAAGATCGGTCCCGGTCGCGCGCAGTACACGCTGTGCTGCGACGAGGAGACCGGCGGCATCGTCGACGACCTCATCGCCTACTACCAGGACGATGACCACGTGCTGCTGGTGCCCAATGCGGCCAACACCGCCGAGGTCGTCCGTCGCCTCGTCGCCGGCGCGCCCGACGGGGTCAAGGTCGTCGACCGGCACCGCGACTACGCCGTGCTGGCCCTGCAGGGCACCTCCTCCGACGAGGTGCTCACTGCCGTCGGGCTCCCGGCGGGGCACGACTACATGAGCTTCGTCGAGGGCGAGTTCTCCGGAGCCGAGGGCGTCGGGGTCGTGGTGTGCCGCACCGGCTACACCGGCGAGCGCGGCTACGAGCTCATCGTCGAGAACGATGCGGCGCCGGCTCTCTGGGACGCCCTGATGGCCGCGGGCGAAGCCTTCGGGATAGCGCCCTGCGGGCTGGGCGCCCGCGACACCCTGCGCACCGAGATGGGCTACCCCCTCCACGGGCAGGACATCTCCCTCGACGTCACCCCCAACGAGGCCCGACTGGGCTGGGCCGTCGGGTGGGCCAAGGAAGCCTTCTGGGGACGCGACGTCCTGACGGCCGAGAAGGCCCAGGGTCCGCGCCGCCGGCTGATCGCCCTCAAGGCCACCGGCCGGGCGATCCCGCGCCCCCACATGGGCGTCAGCCTCACCCCCGACCTCCGGGTCGGCGAAGTCACCTCCGGCACGTTCTCCCCGACCCTCAAGCAGGGCATCGCACTGGCGCTCGTGAGCTCCGGGCTCAACCCGGAGGCCGAGCTCGGCGTCGACGTGCGCGGGCGTCGCGAGATGTTCGCCCAGGTCAAGCTGCCCTTCGTCGACACCTCGGTCCGCGAGTCATGAGCGTGCCCGGCGTGCCCGACGAGACTCCTACCTTCCGTCGCGCCAACGCCACCGAGCGGCCGTGGTCCTGGCGGCTGCAGGATGCCGCGGGCGAGGAGGTCGCCGTGACCGGTGACCTCGAGGGGCAGCGGTTCACCAACCAGGCCGATGCCGAGTCCTGGGTCGGGGAGATCTGGGCCGACCTGGCGGCCGCCGGGGTCGACGCGGTGGTGCTGTTCGAGCACGACCGACAGGTCTACGGGCCGATGTCACTGCACGCCTGACCGGGACAGCTCGGCCTACGATCGGTGAATGCTGCCGTTCCGCCAGGTCGACGTGTTCTCCTCCTTGCCGCTGCTCGGCAACCCGGTCGCCGTCGTGCACGACGCTGACGGGCTCTCCGACGACACGATGGCCGCCTTCGCCCGGTGGACCAATCTGTCGGAGACGACGTTCCTGCTCGCGCCCCGCTCGACTGACGCCGACTACCGGCTGCGGATCTTCACCCCCGGTGGGGAGCTGCCGTTCGCCGGCCACCCGACGCTCGGCTCGGCGCACGCGTGGCTCGAGGCCGGTGGGGTGCCGCGGGGCTCCGGACAGGTGGTGCAGGAGTGCGGCGCCGGGGACGTCGTCGTACGTCAGGGGGAGCGGTTGGCGTTCGCCGGGCCGCCGCTCCTGCGGGAGGGGGCGTTGGATGCGGCGACCCTGGAGCAGGCGGCAAGGGCTGTCGGGGTGTCGCCCTCCGAGGTGGTCGACGCGGCCTGGATCGACAACGGTCCCGGCTGGCTGGCGCTGCTCCTGCGTGATGTCGCGGCCGTCCGTGGGTGCCGGCTCGACGCCGCCGTCGCCGGTGACCTGATGATCGGCGTGGTGGGTATCTGCGGGTGCCGGGACGGCCACCGAGGTCGAGGTCCGCGCGTTCTGCCCGAGCATCGGGGTGCCCGAGGACCCGGTGACCGGGAGCCTCAACGCCGGGATCGCCGCCTGGCTCGCGGGTTCGCGACTGCCCACGTCGTACGTCGCCGCGCAGGGCGCCGCGCTCGGTCGCTGCGGGCGCGTGCACATCGACGTCGAGGACGGGGTGGTCTGGGTGGGTGGCGACACGCTGACGACTGTCGTCGGCGAGGTGGCGCTGCAGTAGCCTCGGGCGCGTGCAGCAGTACCACGAACTCCTCCAGCGGATCCTCGACGACGGCGCGGAGAAGAGCGACCGCACGGGCACCGGCACCCGATCGGTCTTCGGTCACCAGATGCGCTTCGACCTGGCGGCCGGGTTCCCGCTGGTGACGACCAAGAAGGTCCACACCCGCTCGATCTTCGCCGAGCTCCTGTGGTTCCTGCGCGGAGACACCAACGTGCGCTGGCTCCAGGAGCGCGGGGTGTCGATCTGGGACGAGTGGGCCGACCCCGACGGTGACCTCGGTCCGATCTACGGCTACCAGTGGCGGTCGTGGCCGACCCCCGACGGACGCCACGTCGACCAGATCGCCGAGGTCGTCGAGCAGATCCGGAGCAACCCCGACTCGCGGCGCCACATCGTGTCGGCCTGGAACGTTGCCGACATACCGCAGATGGCGCTGGCGCCCTGCCACACGATGTTCCAGTTCTACGTCGCCGACGGCAAGCTCTCCTGCCAGCTCTACCAACGCTCGGCCGACGTCTTCCTCGGCGTGCCGTTCAACATCGCCTCCTACGCGCTGCTGACCCACATGGTCGCCCAGGTGACGGGGTTGGCGGTCGGCGACTTCGTGCACACGCTCGGTGACGCCCACCTCTACAGCAACCACCTCGAGCAGGCGCGGCTCCAGCTGACCCGCGAGGCGCGGACGCTGCCGACCCTCGAGCTGGACCCGTCGGTGACCGCGCTGGACGCCTTCGACCTCGAGCACATCAGCCTCGGCGGCTACGACCCCCACCCGCTGATCAAGGCTCCCATCGCCGTATGACGGTCATCGCGATCGCCGCGGTGGCCCGCAACGGGGTCATCGGCGCGGACGGCTCCATCCCCTGGCACCTGCCCGAGGACTTCGCCCACTTCAAGCGCACCACCGTCGGCCACACCCTGCTGATGGGGCGTGCGACGTACGACTCCATCGGCCGACCGCTGCCGGGCCGCACCACCATCGTGCTGACCCGCGACCCCGCGCTGGTGATCGAGCACGACGCGGTGCTCGTCGCGCACAGCGTCGAGGAGGCGCTGGCGCTGGCCGCGGAGCTCCCCGGTGACCTCTACGTCGCCGGGGGAGCGGCCGTCTACACCGCCCTGCTCCAGCACGTCGACGAGCAGCTGATCAGCGAGGTGCACCTCGAGCCGCCCGGCGACACCCACTACCCGCCGATCGACCGCGCGGCCTGGCAGGAGATCGAGCGTCTCCCGCACGACGGGTTCGACGTGGTGCGGTGGGTGCGGGTGGCGGCTTCGGGCCGGTCTGTCGAGACGTCACAATTGTGACGTTCTGACAGGTCGGCGGGCCCGAAACCCGTCGAAACGTCACAATTGTGGGCCCCCGACCACCCCACCACCCCCCATGGCAGGCTTGCCCCATGGAGCTGCGCATCTTCACCGAACCCCAGCAGGGCGCGACGTACGACGACCTCCTCGCGGTGGCGCTGAAGGCCGAGGAGCTCGGGTTCGGGGCGTTCTTCCGCTCCGACCACTACCTCGCCATGGGCACCGACGGCCTGCCCGGCCCCAGCGACGCCTGGATCACCCTGGCCGGGCTGGCGCGCGACACCAGCACGATCCGCCTCGGCACGATGATGACCAGCGCGACCTTCCGTCACCCCGGCCCGCTCGCGATCAGCGTCGCAGGCGTCGATGCGATGAGCGGCGGCCGGGTCGAGCTCGGCATCGGCGCCGGGTGGTACGAGGCGGAGCACACCAAGTACGGCATCCCCTTCCCCAGCACCGGCGAGCGCTTCGACCGCTTCGAGGACAACCTGGCCATCATCACCGGGCTGTGGGCCGCCGAGGGAAGCTTCAGCTACGAGGGCAAGCACTACTCGCTCACCGACAGCCCGGCCCTGCCCAAGCCGAGCCAGGCCAAGCCCCCGATCCTCATCGGCGGCCTGGGCAAGAAGCGCACCCCCGCGCTGAGCGCTCGCTACGCCGACGAGTTCAACCTGCCCTTCGTCGACGAGGAGACGACCGCCGGGCAGTTCGCCCGGGTACGAGCCGCCTGCGAGGCGATCGATCGCGACCCCGACGACCTCGTCTACTCCAACGCCCTGGTCCTGTGCGTCGGCGAGGACGAGGCCGAGCTCGAGCGGCGCGCGGCTGTCATCGGGCGCGACAAGGATGAGCTGCGCCAGAACGGTCTGGCCGGCACCCCCGAGGAAGTCGTGGCCAAGGCACGTCGGTATCGCAGCCCTCGGGTCCCAGCGGCTCTACCTCCAGGTCCTCGACCTCACCGATCTCGATCATCTCGCGCTCGTGGCGTCGGCCGTGATGCCCGAGCTGAGCAGCGATACGCTCAGCCTGTGAGTGATCAACGAACCGGTGCCGGCCCGCGACCCTTCGGTCGGGTCCTCACCGCGATGGCCACCGCCTTCCACGACGACGGCACGGTGGATCCCGAAGGCACCGCCCGCATCGCTGTGCACCTGGTCGACAACGGCCACGACGGTGTCGTCGTGTCCGGCACGACGGGGGAGTCGCCCACCACGACGGTCGCCGAGGACGGCGTGATCCTGGCAGCGGTCAAGGACGCCGTGGGCGAGCGGGCCACGGTCATCGCCGGGGTCGGCACCAACGCCACCGCGCACTCCGTCGAGCTGGCCCGTCAGGCCGAGAAGCTCGGTGCGGACGGGTTGCTGCTCGTCACGCCCTACTACAACAAGCCGAGCCAGGCCGGGGTGCTGCATCACTTCCGCACCGTCGTCGAGGCCACCGACGTGCCGGTGATGCTCTACGACGTCCCGGGCCGCACCGGCACGCAGATCTCGTTGGACACCTACGCCGCCGCGATCGAGCTCGCGCCCGTCCTCGCGGTCAAGGACGCCGTCGGCGACTTCGCTCGCGGGGTGCGCCTGCAGCAGATGGGGTACGCCGTCTACTCAGGCGACGACATCGCCAACCTCGGCTGGCTCGCCCACGGCGCCGCCGGCGTCGTCAGCGTCGCCGGACACGCCGCCGGGCCGCTGCTGCGCGAGATGACGACCCGCTGGGACGACGGTGACAGCGCCGGCGCCCTGGCCAGCTTCACCCGGATGCTCCCCGCGATCGACGCCGTCATGGGCGTCGCCAACTACGGAGCCACCACCGCCAAGGCGGCGCTCCAGCTGCTCGGCGTGCTCGACAACCGCAACGTCCGCGCGCCGCTGGTGCCGCTGGACGACGCCGAGGTCGCCGCCCTGCGAGCCGGGCTCGCCGCCTCCGGCCTCCTCGACGCCTAGCCCCGACCCGAAGGACGAACACCTTGAGCCACCCGCACCCCGAGCTCTCCGCCCCGCCGGCGCTGCCGAAGGGCGGCCTGCGGGTCATCCCGCTCGGAGGACTGGGTGAGGTCGGTCGCAACATGACCGTCTTCGAGTACGACGGACGCCTGCTGATCGTCGACTGCGGCGTGCTCTTCCCCGAGGACCACCACCCGGGGGTCGACCTGATCCTCCCGGACTTCGCCGCCATCCGCGACCGGCTCGACGACGTCGAGGCGCTGGTGCTCACCCACGGCCACGAGGACCACATCGGCGCGACGCCCTACCTGTTGCGCGAGCGGTCCGACATACCGCTGGTGGGCTCGAAGCTGACCCTGGCGCTGCTCGACAGCAAGCTGCGCGAGCACCGGCTCCGCGAGACCGTGCACCACCAGGTCAAGGAGGGCGACACCCTCACCCTCGGCCCGTTCGAGCTCGAGTTCGTCGCGGTCAACCACTCGATCCCCGACGCGCTGGCGATCGCGATCCGCACCGGCGCCGGCCTCGTCCTGCACACCGGCGACTTCAAGATGGACCAGCTGCCGCTCGACGGCCGGATCACCGACCTGCGGGCCTTCGCGCGGCTGGGGGAGGAGGGCGTCGACCTGTTCCTCACCGACTCCACCAACGCCGAGACCCCGGGCTTCACCCCGACCGAGAAGTCGATCACGCCGGTGATCAGCGAGGTCTTCCGCGAGTCCAAGCAGCGCATCATCGTGGCCTGCTTCGCCTCCCACATCCACCGTGTCCAGCAGATCCTCGACGCGGCCGTGATCCACGACCGCAAGGTCGCCTACGTCGGGCGATCGATGGTGCGCAACATGGCCATCGCCCGCGACCTCGGCTACCTCACGGTGCCCCCGGGGGTCATGGTCGAGGCCAAGGCGCTCGCCTCGCTGCCGCCCGAGAAGCAGGTCCTGGTCTCCACCGGGTCGCAGGGGAGCCCATGGCGGCGCTGAGCCGGATCGCCCAGCGCAACCACAACTTCGTCCACATCGAGGAGGGCGACACCGTCCTGCTGGCCTCGAGCCTCATCCCGGGCAACGAGAACGCCGTCTACCGGGTCATCAACGGGCTGTCGCGCTGGGGCGCCAACGTCGTGCACAAGGGCAACGCCCACGTGCACGTCAGCGGTCACGCGAGCGCCGGCGAGCTGCTCTACTGCTACAACATCGTCAAGCCGCGCAACGTGCTGCCGGTCCACGGCGAGATCCGCCACATGCTCGCCAACGCAGCCCTGGCCCGCCAGGTCGGCATCGAGAACGTCGTGGTCGCCGAGGACGGCGTCGTGGTCGACCTCGTCGACGGTGTCGCCTCGATCGTCGGCAAGGTCGAGTGCGGCTACGTCTTCGTCGACGGTTCCTCGGTCGGCGACATCACCGAGTCCGACCTCAAGGACCGCCGCATCCTCGGCGAGGAGGGCTTCCTCTCCGTCATCGTCGTCGTCGACTCCGTGACCGGCAAGGTCTCGGCCGGTCCCGAGATCCACGCCCGCGGCAACGCGCTGGAGGGGGAGAGCTTCGACGACGTGAAGGAGCTCGTGGTCAAGGCCCTCGACCAGACCATCGCCGACGGCAACACCGACGCCTACCAGCTCCAGCAGACCGTACGACGCACCGTCGGGCGCTGGGTCAGCAACACCCACCGCCGCCGCCCGATGATCATCCCGGTCGTGGTCGAGGCGTAGTTCCTCGAGCGGAGCGAGAGGAAGCTACGCCTCGATCGGTGGTTGAGCAAGCCGTCAGAGCGTGAGCCTGCGAACGCTCTGAACCGGCGCGTCGAAACCCGGTGCCCGGCAAGCAACGCCGACCGGACAAGCCCACCCACACGAAAGCCCCCTCGCCGAAGGATCTCGACGAGGGGGCTCGCGTGGTCACACGATCGTGAAGAGGACTACTTCTTCTTGACGATCTTGAGCGTGAAGTCGCGGAAGCTGTCCAGGTAGTTGGCAGCACCGAGGTACTTCGCGGTCAGGTCGAGCTTGGCCGGCGCATCGAAGGCGGGCAGGGAGATCTTGACCTTGCCGTTCTTCAGTCGACCCTTGCCCAGCGTGTCGCGGCCGTCCTTGATCTTGACGAGACCGTTGGGGCTCAGGCCGGGGCCGGCAGCGACCTTGACCTTCACCTTCTTGGTCTTGCCGGTCTTGACCTTGTTCGGGGCCTTGACCGTGGTCCGTGTCGCGATGGGCTCGACGGTGAACGTCAGCTCGGTGGAGCTCTCGGCGTGGGTCTCGTCGCCGGCGTAGGCGACCACCGAGTCGTAGGAGCCGGCGTTGAGACCACGGGGCAGGTCGATGACGGCCTTGCCGTTCGCCATCTCGCCGCTGCCGATCTCACGATCGCCGACGGTCACGGTGACCTCGCCGGTCGCGGCCTTGTCGGCCGTGCTGGCGACGATGGTGCTCGCCTTGCTGTACGTCGACGGCTCCGGCTTGTGGACCGCGGTGATGTCGCTGGCGATCACGCACTCGACGATCTGGATGTTGTCGACGAGCCAGGCCGAGTAGTCGGCCAGGCCGCCACACCCGTCGCGACCGATGTCGACCCGCAGCTGCACGAGGTCGCCGGCGGCGATCTCGAGCATCGTCAGGTCGACCTGCGACTCGCCCCAGCTGCCGGTGACCTTGCCACCGTCGGTGCCCGTGAAGCCGGGCTCACCGGCGAGCGGGTTGGTGTTGCCGGCGCCCAGGGTGTTGAGGGTGTCGGGGGCGTTGAAGGTGTAGGCCTCAGCGGGGATGGCCTCGAAGTCACCACCGTTGATGCTCACCTTGATGTTGCCGCCGTCCCAACCGCCCTCGGTCGCCACGTAGTGCTCGAACGTGAGGCGGGGCGAGATGCCGGCTGCCGACATCGTGATGACCGGGCTGATGATGGAGTCACGACTGGAGAAGTCGTTGACGCCGTCGCCCGAGCAGTCGCCGAGGTCCGGGGCCGGGCCGCGGGCCACGGTGCCGTCGTGGTCACCGGGCACGTCGTCGGTGGCTTCCCACGGGGCGCCGAAACCACCGGCGTAGCCGAACTGCGGCAGGTCGGTGATCTCCTGCTCCGCGGTCCAACCGTTCAGGCCGTTCTCGAAGTCCTCCGAGAAGATCACCTTGGAGGCGAAGCCGGCACCGCACAGCGACGGCGCGCCGGGCTCGAGCAGCGGCTGGAAGTTGCACTGGACCGGCGCCGTGCGCATCTCGACCGCCGTCATCGTGTTGACGATCTGCGTGCAGTCGGCAGCAGTGATGGATGTCGCCGGGGTCTGGCCGCCGTCGGTCTCGGTGGAGACCTGGTTGATCGGCATGCCGACGAGGTCGGTGCAGGACTGCTCGAGGCCGTCAGCAGCATCGATGAAGTCCGAACCGGGCGTGAGGTAGGCGGTCTGGGCGCGCCACCAGATGTTGGCGGCCTTGTCCAGGCCGAGGCCCTCGATGGTCTGGCCGTTGTACTCGCCACCGTCGACCGCCAGGGCGTAGGCGTGGTTGGGCACGCCCGAGTTGCCGTGGACGCCACCGTTGTCGGTGAAGTTCGGGTCGCAGTTGTACTCCGCGTCCGAGACCTTGCCCGGGTCGCCGTAGCAGGTGGGCGTCCACATGTCGCGGATCGCTCCTCCGAAGGCATGGGACTTCTCGCCGACGAGCCAGCGGGTGGAGTCGGTGCGCTCCGAGATGTCTTCCGCGGTGATCTCGATCGTCGAGGTCCCCGCGGCCTTGAAGCGCACGCCGTCAGGGCGGCTGACCATGATGCCGGAGATGTCAGCGCTGCCGGCGACCGCGAACGGCACGCCGTCGACGTTGTTGCCGATCACGATGCCGGTCGCACCAGCGGCCTCGGCGTTGTCGACCTTGGTCTGGAAGGCACAGCTACCGCGGTCGACGTAGGCGTACATGCCGTCGATGTCGGCGGCGTTGGTGAAGGGGCTGCACCCGTCGGTGGTGCTGGCGCCGGCGCCGTCGGAGGGGTCGGTGGCCACGAGGACGTCGGTGGTGACCGTCTCGGTGGTGTAGCCGTCGCCGAAGGAGGCGGCTGCTGCCTTGCACGGACCGGCCTGGGCCTCGGGCGCGAGGATGTTGACCTCGAGCGTGGGCGAGGCGGTCGGGTCGCACTCGCCGTCGGGACGCTTGGTGTCGAAGGTCTCGCCCTCGTCCTCACGACCGTTGACCAGGTCGAGCGTCTCGCCCCAGACATCGGAGTAGGACTCGTTGAGCGCGCCGGACTGGTACTGGTAGATCAGGCCGGAGGTGTACTCGGTGTAGGCGTGACCCCACTCGTGGCTGACGACGTCGTCGGAGGTGACCCCGTCGCAGTAGTTGGTGGTCGTGCCGTTCCAGTTGGCGTTGGGGCAGCTGATGCCGGGGTCGTTGTTGACCGTCTTCATCACCGCGCCGAGACCGTCGTAGGAGTCGCGACCGAAGGTGTTGGCGTAGAGCCAGTAGGACTCACCGGCGGAGTTGACGAGGTTCTGCTGGTCCTCGTTGAGGTCGCCGGGGAACGCGTCGCCCTCGGACCAGACCGGCTCGGAGGCCGGGCTCTCCTCGTAGAGCTCACGTTCGAGCGCGTCGTTGACCGTCGACCAGCGGTTGATCGGCTTGCGGGTGTTGGCGTCGACGACGACCATGTCGCGCACCGACGGTCCGCGCACCTCGACGAGATAAGCCAGGACGTTCGTGCCGGTGTCTTCGCCACGCAGGGCGCCGGTGCGGTAGACGACGAGCTCCTGCTCGACGGCCTCCAGGTCGGCGCCGGCGGCGGAGGCGCCGCCCTCACGGTCGGCCGGCTCTGCCTCGACGAAGCGAACCGCGGCGTCGCCGGCATCGGAGGCGCTGAACTTCGGGTCGACCGCGAGGTCGAGGTCGGGGACGGCGAAGCCGGTGACGGCGGTGAGGTCGCCGTCCTTGTCGACGTTGGCCTTCAGGCGCGAGGCGAAGACCTCGACGCCGCGGTACTTCTGGACGTAGGAGACGGTCCAGCCGTAGCGGTTGGGCATGATGCCCGTGCGGGTCAGCTCACCCTTCGCGGCGCCGAAGGCGGCGCCGTACTGCTCGAGGTAGGCATCGGTCTTGGCGGCGGCCTTGGCCGTCGTGTTGCCGGCGACGTCTGGGTACAGGTCGGCCTTGGTGCCGCGGGCGGCGATGAAGCCGACCTTTCCGGTGGCGCTCTCTTCGGTGATGCGGACATCACCGTCAGCGGCCTTGCGCATGGCCTGCACGCCTGTGGGGTCGGCGGCAGCTTGCCCGAGGCCTGCTGCGGCTGAAGGCGCCGTGGGCACGAACGCGAGGCCCGCTCCCAACAACGCCAGGCTCAGCCCGGATTTGAGGAATTTCACTGGGTTTCCCTCCGAATGGGTGAAATTATGGTGGCTCTGGGGTGTGACCCACCGAACATGCACCTTAGGAACAAAATGACCGAACGGTCTATAGCCGCCCGGGTCACGTCGCGGTCACGAATCCTCCGAGCCATCCGAAAGGCCCGCCTCGACTCGCCGTGGACGCGGTGAGCGATGACCCACGACACGCATCCGTGTGGTGCAAGTGACGGGAGTGACGATCGCCTAGGTTGGTGACATGGCGACCCGTACGTCTTCCCCGACGGGTTCGCGGAGCAAGAGCACGACTACTTCGGGCACCACACGAAGCAGCGGTTCGAGCACCCGATCCCCGAGCGCCAGGAAGCAGACCTCAAGAGCAAATCCGGCTACGTCGACCGCGAATGCGCGCTCGAGTGCGAAACGGCCACCCGCCAAGAAGCCTTCGACGAAGAAGGCCGCGGCCAAGCGGCCGGCAGCGCGCCGCCCCGCGGCCCGCCCGGCCCCGCGGGCAGTGCGCAGCGGGACGGGTCCGGTTGCCGGCTTCTTCCTGCTGCTCTTCCGCGGTCTGGCGACCGCCTGGCTTGCGGTGGCCCACGCCATCGGTGCCGGTGCGCGCGGCCTCGGCCGTACGGCGCGGGACCTGGAGCCCGAGCACCGTCGCGACGGAGCCGGGCTGTTCCTGCTCGGAGTCGCCTTCGTGGTGGCTGCCTCCGTGTGGTTCGAAGCCACCGGCGGCGTCATGGAGTTCTCCCGTGCTGCCGTGGTCGGCACCGTCGGCAAGGTGGGCTGGCTCGTGCCCCTGGCCCTGGTCTGGTCTGCGTGGCGGATCATGCGCGACCCCGTGGGCAACGGGCCGGCGGGCCGGCAGGTGGTCGGCTGGGTCGCCTTCAGCCTCGGCGTCCTCGGCATCGTGCACCTCTCGGCCGGCAACCCGCAGCCGTTGGCCGGCGACACCTACCCGCTGCGTGACGGTGGGGGAGCGATCGGTTACGTCGTCTCGTCGCTGCTCATGGACCTCTTCCGCTCGCCCGGCGTCGTCATCCCCGTCCTGCTGCTGATCTCGGTCTTCGGTGTCCTGGTCATCACCGCGACCCCGCTCTACCGGGTCCCCGAGAAGCTCGCTGTCCTGCGTGATGCCGCCCTCGGACGCGACGAGTCCGACCCCGCCCAGTCGCGGCAGGGGCACGACGACTGGGAGATCGACCCCGATCTCGGCGACCCGGCCTACGACTCGCCGGTCGTGGAGGACACCGCCACCCGCAAACGCCGGCGTGGCCGGGCCGAGGTCGAGCCCGACGCCGACCACGAGGCCGACAGTGCAGACACCGACACCCAGGCGTCCATCGACGCCGTCCCCGCGGCCGGGAAGCCCCGAGGGTTCCGGGCGCCGGCGCCGGACCCGATCGAGGAGAACCCCACCGACGCCCTCGATGTGGCTCTGGCCCACGAGGGCGTCCCCCCTGCGGTGGCGCCCAGCCCGGCGTCCGCACGCAGCGAGGCTCTCGAACCCCCTCCCCACACGCCTCTCGAACCGCGGATGGAGCAGCTCGCCCTGTCCGGCGACGTCGTCTACTCCCTGCCGGCCAACGAGGTGCTGAAGCCCGGTTCGGTGCACAAGGCCCGGTCCGCGGCCAGTGACGCCGTCGTCGATCGACTCACCGAGGTGCTCGAGCAGTTCAACATCGACGCCCAGGTCACCGGCTACACCCGCGGACCCACGGTGACGCGCTACGAGGTCGAGCTCGGGCCGGCGGTCAAGGTCGAGAAGGTCACCGCTCTCTCCAAGAACATCTCCTATGCCGTCGCCTCGGCCGACGTGCGGATCCTGAGCCCGATCCCCGGCAAGTCTGCGATCGGCATCGAGATCCCCAACGTCGACAAGGAGAAGGTCACGCTCGGCGACGTGCTGCGTTCCAACACCGCGCGCAGCGACCACCACCCGATGATCGTGGGCCTCGGCAAGGACGTCGAGGGGGGCTTCGTGGTCGCCAACATGGCCAAGATGCCGCACCTCCTGGTCGCCGGCGCCACGGGTTCGGGCAAGTCCAGCTTCATCAACTCGATGATCACCTCGGTGCTGATGCGCTCGACCCCTGACGAGGTGCGGATGATCCTGGTCGACCCCAAGCGGGTCGAGCTCAACATCTACGAGGGCATCCCGCACCTGATCACCCCGATCATCACCAACCCCAAGAAGGCCGCCGAGGCCCTCAACTGGGTCGTGCGCGAGATGGACCTGCGCTACGACGACCTGGCCAACTTCGGGTTCCGTCACGTCGACGACTTCAACAAGGCCGTCCGGGCCGGCAAGGTCGAGGTCCCGGCAGGCAGCGAGCGAGTGCTGACGCCCTACCCCTACCTGCTCGTGGTCGTCGACGAGCTGGCCGACCTGATGATGGTCGCGCCGCGCGACGTCGAGGACGCCGTCGTCCGGATCACCCAGCTCGCCCGCGCCGCCGGGATCCACCTGGTGCTCGCCACGCAACGCCCCTCGGTCGACGTCGTGACCGGACTCATCAAGGCCAACGTGCCTTCGCGTCTCGCCTTCGCGACGTCGTCGCTCGCCGACAGCCGGGTCATCCTCGACCAGCCCGGCGCCGAAAAGCTCGTGGGCCAGGGTGACGGCTTGTTCTTGCCGATGGGGGCCTCCAAGGCCGTCCGGGTCCAGGGGTCCTGGGTCACCGAGGCGGAGATCGCCCACGTCGTCAAGCACTGCAAGACCCAGCTCGAACCGACCTATCGCGAGGACGTCACCGTCGCGGCCGCGAGCAACCGTGTCCTCGACGACGACATCGGCGACGACATGGACCTGGTGGTCCAGGCCGTGGAGCTGGTCGTCTCGACCCAGTTCGGCTCGACCTCGATGCTGCAGCGCAAGCTGCGCGTCGGGTTCGCCAAGGCCGGGCGACTGATGGACATCCTCGAGAGCCGCGGCGTCGTCGGGCCCAGCGAGGGATCAAAGGCTCGCGACGTGCTCGTGAAGCCGGACGAGGTGGACGCCGTGATCATCACCATCCAGGGGGAGCTATGACCACCATCTCCGAGCCCGTCGTCCACGACGAGGTCGCCGACTCCTCAGAGGACTCACTGCAGGACTCACTGCAGGACTCCCTCGAAGTCCACCGCGACGGTCCGCTGTCGCTGCTCGTCGGTGGCACGTCCGGCGTACTGGCCGTGGCCTTCCTCCTGCGAGCAGTCGGCTCCGGTGGCCTCCTGTCCTGGGCGATGTTCCTGGTCACGGCAGGGGTGGCGGTCATGCATCTGGCAGCGGTCGTCGACGCCCGCGCGCCGTTGCTCGTGATCGACCGGCTCGGGGTGCGCGTACGACGTGGCGCCTCCTGGCAGGGGGTGGCCTGGTCGGAGGTCGACCGGGTGGAGCACCTCGCCCGCGCCAGCACCCTGCGCGACGGGTCGTTGACCGTGCACACCGACGACGGGCGGCGCCTGGGCCTGCGGCTCTCGCTCTCGACCCGACTGATCGGCGCCGACTGGCACGAGGTCGACGAGGCGCTCGAGGAGCTCAGCGGGGGAGCGGTCCCGATCGTGGCGTTGAGCCGCAGCAACGTCCTCGGTGACGAGGCGTCCGCGGAGGCGGACGCGGACGCGGACGCGCCTGAGATCCAGCACGAGCCCCAGCCTGAGGCCCAGCACGAGCGTGTGCCCGAGCCGGCGTCCGAGGACGACACCGACGTGCTGGCCCCGGTCAGCCCGACGCGTGAGTCACGCCCGGCCCGACGTACGGAGATGTTCGTGTCCCCGACGGCCCGCCTCGAGGTGCCGGACGTCTCCGCCGAGCTGCTCGAGGAGAGCCACGGCGGCGCCTGGAGCGAGCCGTCCTCGGAGGGCGAGACCGAGACGATCCTCATCAACGGTCTCCTCGACGACGTCGAGGACCCGGCCGAAGGACCTGCGCCTCGGGAGCCCGTCGTCGGGCGTCCGTTGGCGGTCGCTCGCGAGCGCATCGGCATCAGCGTGGAAGCGCTGGCCGAGCGGACCCGCATCCGCCCGCACGTGATCGAGTCGATCGAGGTCGACGACTTCACGCCGTGCGGCGGCGACTTCTACGCGCGCGGCCACCTCCGCACGCTGGCCCGGGTTCTGGGTGTCGAGGCCACCGAGCTCCTGGCGCTCTACGACGAGCACTACGCCCACGCTCCGATCGACGCCCGACGGGTGTTCGAGGCCGAGCTGGCCAGCGCACCCTCGGGCGGTCAGCGGAGCGGCAGCCGGGTCAACTGGTCGGTCCTGGTCGCCTCGGTGATGGCGGTCGTGCTGGTCTGGTCGGTCGCGCGGTTGGTGATGGACGGCCCGGTGCCGCTCTCCGACCAGCCCGTGCTCAACGGTTCGCCGGGCGGCAGGGCCACCTTGTCGGGAGCGACGACGAAGGTCCCGGTCACGCTGACCGCAGCCACGGGGGGCGCCCGGGTGATCGTGCGCGACGCGCGCCAGCAGGTCGTCTTCGACGCCCAGCTCGCCTTCATGCAGACCGCCGAGCTCACCGTGGCGCCTCCGGTCCGGGTCAGCACGACCGACGGAGGTCTGCTCGTCTCGATCGACGGGGTCGACGAGGGGGCTCTCGGCGCGACCGGACAGGACGCCCAGCGCACCTACGTGCCGTGAGTCACGTCCTTGGTCTGGTCCTGTGGTTGGGAGTTCACCGCCTCAAAGCGGCATAGTGGTGCGGACATGACGACGCCATCGACCTCCCCCTCCACGGCTGCGGCCCCCACCGACGACCTGCTCGCGGTCGCGATGCTCACCCTGGGCTGTGCCCGTAACGAGGTCGACTCCGAGGAGCTCGCCGGCCGCTTGGCAGCCGACGGCTTCCGTCTCGTGGCGGACCCCTCGGATGCCGACACCGTGGTGGTCAACACCTGTGGCTTCGTCGAGGCGGCCAAGAAGGACTCGGTCGACGCGCTCCTGGAAGCCTCCGACCTCAAGGCCTCCGGACGGCCGCGTGCCGTCGTCGCTGTCGGGTGCCTGGCAGAGCGCTACGGCAAGGACCTGGCCAAGACCCTCCCCGAGGCCGACGCGGTCCTCGGTTTCGATGACTACCCCGACATCGCGGGACGGCTGCGCTCGATCCTGGCGGGGGAGACCCACCACCCGCACACCCCGCAGGACCGGCGTCTCCTGCTCCCGATCAGTCCCGTCGACCGGACGGCGCCCGAGGTGGCTCCGCGACAGCGCCTCGAGTCCGGTCCCTTGGCCCCGCTGAAGCTCGCCAGCGGGTGCGATCGACGCTGCACGTTCTGCGCGATCCCGACCTTCCGCGGCTCCTTCGTCAGCCGCCGTCCCTCGGACGTGCTCACCGAGGCCCACTGGCTCGCCGGCCAGGGGGTGCGTGAGCTGTTCCTGGTCTCGGAGAACTCCACGTCCTACGGCAAGGACCTCGGCGACCTGCGCCTGCTGGAGACCTTGCTGCCCGAGCTCAGCGCCATCGACGGGGTCGAGCGGGTCCGCGTCTCCTACCTGCAGCCCGCCGAGACCCGGCCCGGTCTCATCGAGGCCATCGCCAACACTCCCGGTGTGGTCCCTTACTTCGATCTCTCCTTCCAGCACGCCAGCGCCACGGTGCTGCGCCGGATGCGCCGCTTCGGCGACTCCGAGAGCTTCCTGGGCCTGCTGGAGCAGGTGCGCTCTCACGCCCCGCTCGCCGGAGTTCGCTCCAACGTGATCGTCGGCTTCCCCGGGGAGACCGAGGAAGACCTGCAGACCCTGTGCGACTTCCTGGTGGCGGCGCGGATGGATGTCACCGGTGTCTTCGGCTACTCCGACGAGGACGGCACCGAAGCCGAGTCGTTCACCGACAAGCTGGACGAGGACGAGGTCTGGGCCCGTGCCCAGCACGTGACGGCGCTCGTGGAGGAGCTCAACGCCCAGCGGGCCGAGGAGCGCATCGGCGAGGATGTCCTGGTCCTCGTCGAGAGCGTCGACGAGGCCGGCGCCGAGGGACGCGCAGCCCACCAGGGCCCCGAGGTCGACGGCACGACGCGGTTCGAGCCCGGCGACGGTGCAGGTGGGGCGACCCCCCAGGTCGGCGACCTGGTGCCCGGCCGCGTGGTGGCCACCGACGGGGTCGACCTGGTGGCAGTCGTGACGGGCGAGGCCCGATGACCGAGACCACCGGGACGAAGACGAGCAACTACAACCTGCCCAACGCCCTGACGACGCTGCGCATCCTGCTCGTCCCGGTCTTCGCGTGGGCGCTCCTGGGTCACGACTACGACTCGATCGGCTGGCGCGTCACGGCCTACCTGATCTTCGCGGTCGCCGCGATCACCGACAAGATCGACGGTGACATCGCCCGAGCCCGGGGGATCGAGACCGACTTCGGGCGGATCGCCGACCCGATCG
Organism: uncultured Actinomycetota bacterium; assembly: GCA_963761285.1. Lineage (GTDB taxonomy): Bacteria > Actinomycetota > Actinomycetes > Propionibacteriales > Nocardioidaceae > Nocardioides. The sequence goes on from CAVXGJ010000015.1 coordinate 39,151, forward strand.
CCGACAAGGCGCTGACCGGGATGGCCTTCATCGCGCTCTCCATCACCGGCGACATCTGGTGGGCCGTGACCGTGGTCGTGCTGGTGCGCGAGTGGTCGGTCACCGTGCTGCGGCTCTCCGTGGCCAAGAACGTCGTGATCGCGGCCGCTCGCAGCGGCAAGATCAAGACCATGCTCCAAGCGCTGGCGCTCGGTGGGCTGATCCTGCCCGGCAAGCAGATGACGGGCTGGGCGGACGTACCCGGCGACATCCTGTTCGGCGTCTCGCAGGTCCTGCTCGCCGCCGCAGTGGCGATGACGCTGTGGTCCGGGTACGAGTTTTTCCGCGAGTTCTGGCGTCAACGCCGCAGCCCTTCCACGAAGTAGACGGATTCCACTCGGCGTTTCCCGAAGTTTTAGGCAATCGAGAGACCCACCGTCGGCGGTCCGGGTTAGTGTGCATCTTCTTCCCCGATGCAGGTGCACGACCGACCCCGTTTGAATGACCGCTCCGAAGGGTTCCACTCTGTGTTCACACACGCCTCACGGCGCCGTGGCGTTAGCGCCGGCGCAATCCTCGGCCTCCTGGCCGCCCCACTAGCCGTCCTCACGACAGCCACACCGGCCTCGGCTTTCCCCGGTGCGGCCGCGACGGTGTTCATCAACGAGATCCACTACGACAACGTCGGCACCGACGCCGGTGAGTTCGTGGAGATCGCCAACCCCGCCGGCGCCGACCTCACCGGTTGGACCGTGGTGCTCTACAACGGCGGCAACGGTTCGGTCTACGACACCAAGACCTTGAGTGGCAGCGCCCAGGTGACGACTCAGGCCTACCCGAGCAACGGCATCCAGAACGGCTCGCCGGATGCGGTGGCCCTGGTGGACGCAGCGGGTGACCTCGTGCAGTTCCTGTCCTACGAGGGCACCTTCGCTGCCGTCGGTGGGCCCGCCGACACCGTGACCAGTACCGACATCGGCGTGGCCGAGGGCACCAGCGAGGCTGTGGGCGACTCGCTCCAGCTCACCGGCTCAGGTGCGACGTACGACGACTTCACCTGGACCGGGCCCGCCGCCGAGAGCCCCGGGCAGGTCAACACCGGCCAGACCTTCACCGGCACCGGAGGCCCAGCGCTCCCGGTCGCCGACTGCGGTGCGAGCAGCTTCCCCGTCGACAGCAGCCAGAGTGGCTCGCGCGACGTCTCGGCGGTTGACGCCGACAGCCGTGTCGTCGGGGCCGAGATCACCTCTGCCGCCGTTGCCGGCATCACGCTCGACGACTTCGCGGCGTCCGGCGCAGACGGGGAGCCGGCCACGGCCACGCTCAACGTCGCCGCCGCCACCGCCGACGGCACCTACGAGGTGGACCTCGAGTTCGAGACCGACGACGTCCCCGCCGAGACCACCACCTGCACGATCACCGTCGTGGTCAGCGACCAGGACGCCGTGACGACGATCAGCACCATCCAGGGTGATGGCGCTGCCTCCCCCCTCGTCGGCGAGCGGGTGAACGTCGAGGCCGTCGTGACCTCGGTGATCACCGCCAACGACGTCACTGATGGCTTCTACCTCCAGGAGGAGGACGCCGACGCCGACGCCGACGCAGCCACCTCCGAGGGGATCTACGTCCTCTGCGGCAGCAACTGCCTGGCGGACCTGTCCGCGGGCGACCGGCTCCGGGTCTCCGGTGAGGTCGAGGAGTCCTTCGACACGACCCGGATCAATGCAGCCTCCGGCGACGGAAGCTCTGAGCTGCTCGAAGCCGACCTCCCACTGCCCACCGCGGCGGTGGTCGAGCTTCCCGCTGCCGCTTCGACCAAGGCTGCCGGGACCTTCGAGTCCGTCGAAGGCATGCGCACCACGATCTCGACCTCCCTCGCTGTCAGCGAGTACTTCAACCAGGCACGGTTCGGTGAGATCGTGCTGACCGCGAACGAGCGGCCCTACCAGTTCACCCAGACCAACGAGCCCAGCGTGGCCGGGTACGACGCCTTCCTCGCTGACCTGAACACCCGCCGGATCGTTCTGGACGACGACAGCAACAGCCAGAACGCGGCGACCTCGGGTCCGGCTGACAACGAGCCGTACTACTACCCGACCCCGGGTCTGAGCACCGGCAACTTCTTCCGCGGTGGCGACACCATCACCGGGCTGACCGGAGTCTTCGAGTACTCCTTCGGCGCCTGGAAGCTGCGCCCGGTGGCGGGTGCGGACTACGCGTTCGAGTCCTCGAACCCCCGTCCGGCGACCCCGGACGAGGTCGGTGGCCGGCTCAAGGTGGCCAGCTTCAACGTGCTGAACTACTTCGCGACGATCGACGAGACCTCTTCGAACAGCTCGGGCCCGTGCGGCCCGATCGGGGGGCTCGACTGCCGCGGCGCCGACTCCGAGGAGGAGCGGGTGCGCCAGCTGACCAAGATCGTTGCCGCGCTGGAGACGATCGACGCCGACATCTTCGGTCTCATCGAGATCCAGAACGACGCCGGTCTCGCCACCCAGCAGATCGTCGAGGCCCTCAACGCCGCGACCGCGCCCGGCACCTATGACTACATCGACACGGGCTTCATCGGCACGGACGCCATCAAGCAGGCGTTCGTCTACGACACCAACACCGTCAACCCCGTCGGGGACTTCGAGCTGCTGACCTCGGCCGTGGACCCGCGCTTCGACGACGGACGCAACCGGCCGGCTCTGATCCAGTCCTTCGAGGAGACCTCCACCGACGAGCGTGTCACGGTCGCGGTCAACCACTTCAAGAGCAAGGGCTCGAGCTGCGGCGCGGGCGACGACTCCCCGACAGACGGCTCGGGCAACTGCGACGCCACCCGCACCCAGGCCGCTGAAGCCCTCGCCGACTTCCTCGCCACCGACCCCACCGGAAGCGGAGACCCCGACTTCCTGGTCATCGGCGACCTGAACTCCTACTCGCAGGAGCGCCCGATCACCGCCCTGGAGGACAACGGCTACGTCGACCTGCTCGAGCGGTTCGAGGGTCTCTCCTCCTACGGGTACCTGTTCGACGGCCAGCTCGGCCACCTCGACCAGGCCCTGGTGACCTCGAGCCTGGACAACCAGGTGACCGGTGCCGGTGGATGGAAGATCAACGCTGACGAGAACCCGCTCTTCGACTACAACGACACGGTGCAGGACGCCGGGGAGGCGAGCTTCGAGCGCGAGTCCTCCGCACAAGAGCTCTACGAGCCCGGTCCCTACCGATCGTCGGACCACGACCCGGTTGTCGTCGGGCTCGACCTCGACGCTACGACCGACGGGCCGGTGGACATCCAGATCCTGGCGACCAACGACTTCCACGGTCGGATCGCCAACGACCCGTTCTCCAGCGCCGCCGGTGCTGGTGCCTTGGCCGGCGCGGTCAAGGAGCTGCGGGAGGCCAACCCGAACACCACGTTCGCCGCGGCCGGCGACCTGATCGGTGCCTCGACGTTCGAGTCGTTCATCGACCAGGACAAGCCGACGATCGATGCACTCAACGAGGCCGGCCTCGATGTCTCGGCGGTCGGCAACCACGAGTTCGACCAGGGCTACGACGACCTGGTCAACCGGGTCATGGCTCCTTACGACGCCTCGACCAACCCCAAGGGTGGCGCCGAGTGGAAGTACCTCGGTGCGAACGTGAAGTTCAAGGCCTCGGGTGATCCCGGCCCTCGACGGCACCTGGCTCAAGAACCAGTCCGGCGTCGAGGTCGGCTACATCGGTGCGGTCACCGAGCACCTCGCCCGAGCTGGTCTCGCCCGGCGGCATCGCCGACATCGAGGTCGACCGACATCGTCGAGGCGACCAACGCCGCTGCCGACGACCTGGTGGCCGCTGGTGCCGACGTCGTGGTCCTGCTGGTCCACGAGGGTGCGCCGACGACCGACTGTGCCGCGATCAGTGGCCTGGGCGCGACCACGGACTTCGGGTCGATCGTGCAGGGCGTCAACGACAAGGTCGATGCGATCGTCTCGGGTCACACGCACCTCGAGTACAACTGCTCCCTCCCGGTCGCCGGGTTGGAGTGATCGTCGTCGTCACCGAGCGGCCGGTTGTCTCGGCCGGTCAGTACGGCGCGAACCTCAACCAGATCGTCTTCACCGTCGACCCGGCTACCGGTGACGTGCAGGCGAAGTCGCAGGCAGTCCTGAAGCTGAAGGCCGCCAACGGTGGGCCGTTCAACTACCCGGTCGACCAGCCCACGCAGGACATCGTCGACGAGGCCGTCGCCAACGCCGAGGTGCTCGGTGCGGTTGCCGCTGGGCAAGATCGGCGGCGTCTTCAACCGCGCCAAGCTGGCCAACGGGACCACCGAGAACCGTGGTGGCGAGTCGACCCTGGGCAACCTGGTCGCCGAGATCCAGCAGGACGCGACCGAGGACGCCACGTTCGGTGCGGCTCAGATCGCCTTCATGAACCCCGGTGGTCTGCGGGCCGACCTGGCCGGCACCGGCGAGGGCTTCCCGCGGACGGTGACCTTCAAGCAGGCCGCCAACGTGCAGCCGTTCGCCAACACGCTGGTCAACGAGGACCTGACCGGTGCGCGAGATCAAGGAGGCGCTGGAGCAGCAGTGGCAGCCGGCCGGCGCCTCGCGTCCGTTCCTGAAGCTGGGCATCAGCGAGGGCTTCACCTACACCTACGACGCCGACGCGGCGCAGGGTGAGCGGATCCTGGCGATGTACCTCGACGGTGAGCCGATCGACCTCGCCGCGACGTACTCGGTGACGGTGAACTCGTTCCTGGCCACGGGCGGCGACAACTTCAGCGCCCTCAACGGCTCGGCTCGCAAGCAGGACACCGGTCGTACCGACCTGCAGGCTCAGGTCGACTACTTCGCCGAGTACGCCCAGGGTGCTGGCGGCCTTCCGGTCGACTACAGCCAGCGTGGCGTCGGCGTCGGATCTCGCCTCGACGTCCTACACGGCTGGGGACGACGTCGTGCTGGGGCTGTCGTCGCTGTCGATGACCGGTCCCGGTGACGTCAACGACACCTCGGTGACGGTGCGTCTCGACGGTGAGGTCCTGGGCTCGTTCCCGGTCAGCACCGTCCGACAGACGGCGCTGCCCGGCTACGACGAGGTCGGCACCGCCACGGCGGTGGTCACCCTTCCGATCACGTCCGCGGGCGCCTCACGGCTCGTGGTCACGGGCAACCAGACGGCCACCCGCGTGCTGGTCCCGATCACGATCGCCGCGATCGACCCGGTCGAGATCCAGGTCCTGGCAACCAATGACTTCCATGGTCGGATCCAGCGCAACGGTTCCGAGGGTGGGGCTGCGGTGCTGGCCGGTGCAGTCAAGCAGCTGCGTTCGGCGAACCCGAACACGACGTTCGCTGCTGCTGGTGACTTGATCGGTGCTTCGACGTTCGAGTCGTTCGTGGCGCAGGACAAGCCGACGATCGATGCGCTCAACGAGGCCGGTCTCGATGTCTCGGCGGTCGGAAACCACGAGTTCGACCAGGGCTATGACGACCTGGTCGACCGGGTGATGGCTGACTACGACGCGAGCACGAACCCCGCGGGTGGTGCTGAGTGGGAGTACCTCGGTGCAAACGTGAAGTTCAAGGCTTCGGGTGACCCGGCGTTGGATGGCACCTGGATCAAGGATCAGGGTGGTGTGCAGATCGGGTACATCGGTGCAGTGACCGAGCACCTGGACGAGCTGGTCTCGCCGGGTGGGATCTCGGAGATCGAGGTCACCGACATCGTGGAAGCGACGAACTCTGCCGCTGACGAGCTCGAGGCTGCGGGTGCGGACGTGATCGTGCTGCTGGTCCACGAGGGTGCCCCGACCACTGACTGCGATGCGATCGCGGACCTGGGTGCGGGGACGGACTTCGGTTCGATCGTGCGTCGGGGTCAACGACAACGTCGATGCGATCGTGTCGGGTCACACGCACCTGGCCTACAACTGCTCCTTCCCGGTTGACGGGTGGAGTGGTCGTGCGGTGAGCGAGCGTCCGGTGGTCTCTGCCGGTCAGTACGGCACCAACCTCAACCAGCTCGTCTTCACCGTCGACCCGGTCTCGGGCGTGGTGCAGGCCAAGAGCCAGGCGATCCTGCCGCTGAAGTGACCGCCGGGGCAGCGAACTACCCGATCGATGGCGCCACCCAGGCGATCGTCGATGCTGCGGTGGCCGACGCCGAGGTCCTCGGCGCCGAGCCGCTGGGCACCATCGAGGCCCCGTTCTTCCGGGCCAAGCTGGACAACGGCACCACCGAGAACCGTGGTGGCGAGTCGACCCTGGGCAACCTGGTCGCCGAGATCCAGCAGGACGCGACCGAGGACGCCACGTTCGGTGGGGCCCAGATCGCGTTCATGAACCCCGGTGGACTGCGCGCCGACCTGTTGGGCACCGGCACGGACTACCCGCGCACGGTGACCTTCAAGCAGGCCGCCAACGTGCAGCCGTTCGCCAACACGCTGGTCAACGAGGACCTCACGGGTGCCCAGATCAAGGACGCCCTCGAGCAGCAGTGGCAGCCGGACGGTTCTTCGCGCCCGTTCCTGAAGCTGGGGACCAGCGAAGGCTTCACCTACACCTACGACCCCGCGATGGCGCAGGGGGAGCGGATCCAGGAGATGTTCCTGGACGGTGAGCCGATCGATCTGGCCGCGACGTACTCGGTGACGGTGAACTCGTTCCTCGCCACCGGTGGTGACAACTTCTCGGCCTTCGTCGGCTCGGGGCGTGTCCAGGACACCGGTCGTACCGACCTGCAGGCTCAGGTCGACTACTTCGCCGAGTTCGCGTCTGACGCAGCCCTCCCGGTCGACTACAGCCAGCGCGCGGTCGGCGTCCTCTTCCCGGAGGGCGCGCCGTCGACCTACGACGCCGGCGACGACGTCGAGTTCGATCTGACGTCGCTGTCGATGACCGGTCCGGGAGACCCGACCGACTCGACGGTGGAGGTCAGCCTCGACGGTGGACGACGCTGGGGACCTTCCCGGTCACCACCACGATCCTGGCGGCGCTGCCCGGCTTCGACGAGGCCGGCACAGCCTCTGCCACGGTGACCCTCCCGGGTGACCTGGCGACGGGTGACTACCAGCTGCTCGTCACCGGCTCCGAGACCGGCACCGAGGTGATCGTGCCGATCTCGGTCCAGGGCGCCGATGTGGGCACCCTCGAGTCGACGACGACCGCCAACGTGGTCCCGGGCAAGATCGTGGTGTTCACGGGCGCCTCGATCGCGGTCGAGGTCGTGGCCGACGGAGTCACCCCGACCGGTCAGGTCGAGGTCCGCAACGGTGCGGCGCTCGTCAAGACCCGGACCCTGTCCGACGGCACGGTGGCGATCCCCACCGGTCGCCTCAAGGAGGTCGGCATCTACACCCTCGACGTGCGCTACCTCGGGGACGATGCTGTCGCCCCGAGCAGTGACACGGTGCAGGTCAAGGTGGTCAAGCAGACGCCGAACCTGATCGTCCGCGCCCCCAACAAGGTCGACAAGGGCGATCGCCCCACGGTCACAGCGGTCGTGAAGGGACTCAACGCCGAGGTCACCGGCGAGGTCGTCTTCAAGTACGCCGGCGAGAAGATCGTCCAGCTCCTTGATGGCGGCAAGGCGAGCCTCAAGCTCGCCAAGCTGAAGAAGGACACCAAGGTGAAGGTCGTCTACCGAGGCGACGGGGAGTTCTTCAAGAGGGTGGTCAAGAAGACCACCATCAAGGTCGGCTAGCCGTAGCACCCAGCACACGCCCTCTGCCGGAGCAGGTCCTCGACCTGCTCCGGCAGAGTGCTGCCACGGTGAGCACGGCGGAGTCCCTCACCGGCGGTCAGGTCGCCGCGCGGCTGACCGCCGTGCCGGGGGCCTCTGAGGCCTACCGGGGTGGGGTCGTGGCCTACGCGACCGAGGTGAAGGTCTCGGTGCTCGGCGTCGCGGAGTCGCTGGTGGCTCGCGACGGTGTCGTCTCTGCCGAGTGCGCGCTGGCGATGGCGCGGGGAGTTCGCTCCCTGACCGGGGCGACGTACGGCGTCTCGACCACCGGGGTCGCCGGACCGAGCGAGCAGGAGGGGAAGTCCGTCGGCACCGTCTACGTCGGGCTCAGCGGGCCGTCGGTGGAGACCGTCGTGGCTCTGGACCTCACGGGGGACCGGGCCTCGATCGTCGACCGGACCGTCGACGAGGCGCTGGCCGCGCTGATCGATGCGCTGACTACTAGGCTCGAGCGATGATCGTCTCGCACGAACATCGCTTCATCTTCCTCAAGACCCGCAAGACCGCGGGGACGAGCGTGGAGATTGCGCTGTCCGCCATCTGCGGCCCGCGCGACATCATCACGCCGATCACTCCCGAGGACGAGGAACTACGAGCCCGCACCGGCCGGGGACCTCAACACCACGAGTCGCCGCCGCTGCCGGTCCCCGCGACCAATCACTCGCCGGCGCGCAAGGCGCGTCTGATCGTGGGCGAAGAGGTCTGGGCCGACTACACAAAGCTCACCATCGAGCGCAACCCGTGGGACCAGGTGGTCTCCTCCTACTACTGGGCGGCACGCACCAAACCGGATGCGCCGACCTTCGACGTCTTCGTGCGTCGGCCTCGGGTGGCGAACCTGGCCGACACCAACGCGCGGATCTACCGCATCGACGGCGAGCTCGTCGTCGATCGGGTGCTCCGGTTCGAGTCGTTGGCCGATGACCTGGCCCGGCTGTGGGTCGACCTGTCGCTGCCTGGTGCGCCGGTGCTGCCGCACGCAAAGTCGGGGGTGCGCCCTGCAGTTCGCTACCAGGATCACTATGACGACGAGGCCCGCGAGCTGGTGGGCCGGCTGTTCGCTCCGGCGATCCGCGACTTCGGCTACACGTTCTGATACTGCGGTGGGTGGCCCGCATGGTGGCCTCATGGTGGCCTCATGGTGGGATGTGCCCCCGGCGTCGGCGACGTCTGTCATGATCGTCTCGACCGGGCTCGGTGACATCGGAAGAAACACCGCTCCGGTAACGTTGGACCCACATCACGTCGTCGGCAAGTGCACAGGAGGGGACCCGCATGGTGCTGTTCCGTCGCTTGCTGGGTGACGTGTTGCGTGAGCGACGCGTCGAGCTCGGCCTGACCCTCCGAGAGGTGTCGGCCGGAGCGCGCGTGAGCCTGGGCTACATCTCGGAGATCGAGCGCGGTCAGAAGGAAGCGTCCTCGGAGCTCCTCGCCTCCCTGTGCGGTGCTCTGGCGACCCCGCTGTCCGACGTGCTGCGCGACGTCGCCGACGCGGTGGCCCTGGAAGAGGCCGCGGCCGCCTTGGCGACCGCCATCCCGGTCGTCCACGCACGGCCCGACGTCGTCGCCTCCGCCGCCTGAGCGCTGGGTCACGACCTGGTTGCGCTCTGGGACCCGGCGTAACGACGAGGGGTACGGTTCGTTGGCCCAGTGAGGTCAGGACTTCTCGACCTCGCGCCCAGCATCCCAGCTTCCCGAGGTGACTCCCGTGCCCGCTGCCGGCCCACGCCGCATTCGACTGACCATCGCCGCTGCGCTCTCCACAGCCCTGCTCCCCGCCGTCGGAGGACTCAGCGGCGCGGCTGCGCTGACGCCCGATGCAGGACCAGCAGTCCTGGCCGCACCTGCGATCACCGCCGCGCCTGCTGCGGCCCTGCCCGAGTCGGAGACCATCTTCTCGGCCCTGCCCGACTTCCGGCAGTCCGTGCAGCGGCGCACCATGATCGAGCCGACGGAGTACGCCGCCAGCCGCGTGGACCTCGGCGCGGCCCGCACGCTGCTCGCCACCTCGACAGCGCCGGCCGCCGGGTGCTGCACCCGCACCCGTCACCGTCGCGCTGCCCGCCCCCGATGGCACCACTGCCGAGTTCGCGGTCATCGAGGACTCCGTGCTGGCCCCCGGCCTGCAGGCCGCGCACCCGGAGCTGCGCACCTACGCCGGCACCGGCATCACCGATCCGAGCGACACCCTGCGCCTCTCCATCACGCCGCTGGGTCTGCACGCCTCGGTGCGCAGCCTGCGCTCCCACCGGACGTGGTACGTCGAGCCCGCCTACTACGGCCGCGGCGTCACCGCTCACCTCAGCTACCTGCGCAGCGACGTGCCGGCCTCGTCGCGCGTCATCGACGAGCAGGAGCCGCTGCTGCCGCCCAGCGCAGCACCCGATCGCGCTCAAGCCGATGATGCTGAGCAGCGACGAGCCGGGGAGATCGTCACCCAGCGCACCTACCACCTCGCCTTCGTGACCGAGCAGACCTACGCGGCGTACTTCGGCACCGCCAACGTGCTGGCCACCAAGGTGATCCAGGTCAACCGGGCCAACCAGATCTACATGGACGACCTGGCCATCAAGTTCGTCCTCGCCGAAGGCTCCGACGGGCTCAACCTCGACACCGATGCCAAAGCCATCGGGGCCAATGGGCCGTGCGGTGCGAATGCCGTGCCTGACCGCCGAGGAGACGTCGTCGTGTGGCGGCGACGTCCTCGACCGCAACAAGTTCGTCGCCGGCCAGATCGTCGGAGCCGACCGGTTCGACATCGGTCACTTCGGCAGCGGCGACGGCAGCGGTGGCGTCGCCTACCTCGGTGTCGTCGGCGGCGAGGACAAGGCCGGTGGCTGCACCGCGCTCGAGCCGCCGGACGGGGACTTCTACGCCGTGGACTTCTTCGCCCACGAGGTCGGGCACCAGATGGCCGGCAACCACACCTTCGACGGGGTGAGCGGCTCGTGCGCGGGCCTCAACCGCAACGCTGACACCTCGGTGGAGCCCGGTTCGGGGTCCTCGGTGATGGCCTACGCCGGGATCTGCTTCAGCGACGACCTCCAGCCCCACACGGACCCCTACTTCTCGCAGCGCACCACCGATGAGTTCACTGCGAAGGTGACCTCGGCGCCGACGAACCTGGCCGAGCAGCAGTCGGTGAACCTCGCCGGCTTCGACACCGTCGACACCTTCGAGCTCACCTACCCGGGAGCGACCCCGGTCCTGATCACCAACGGGGGGAACTACACCGCAGCCGGGCTCCAGGCCGCGATCCTCGCCCTGACAGGAGTCGCCGCGACGGTCACCGGCTACGACGGTGCGAGTGCCGTTGGCCCGGCGGGCTTCACCGTGGACTTCGCCGGCACCGGCAACCTCCAGCGTCTCGGCATCGGTGCCACCACCGGGGGCACGACCGGGTTCGTGGGGGTCATCCAGAACGGCGGGCCGACCACCGAGGGAGGCACCCCGACGACCACCACCAACCACCGGCCGGTCGTGACCGCGCCCGAGGACAAGGACCTGCCCATCTCCACGCCGTTCGCCCTCACGGGCACGGCCACCGACGTCGATGCGGGGCAGCAGGCCGGGCTCACCTACCTGTGGGAGCAGAACGACTCCGGCATCCCTGGCGAGCCGATCTTCGGCTTCGGTCCGGGCACCGCCCTCAACAGTCCCACCAAGCTCGTCGGGCCGCTCTTCCGGGTGTTCGGCACCAAGGCCGAGGTCTCGGACGAGGACACGCTGCTCTACAACTCGCCCAACCAGAACCAGGCGGACACCAGCCCCACCCGGTCCTTCCCCGACCTGACCCAGATCCTGGCCGAGGACACCAACGCCGAAGGCCCGTGCCCGACCCCGACGACGGACCCGACCTCGGGCATGGAGGGTGGAGCTCTCGACTGCTACTCGGAGTTCCTGCCCGATGCTCCCTACGCGCTCTTCTCGGGTGAGCTCAACTTCCGGCTCACCGTGCGGGACGGCTCGCCCCTCGGTGGCGGCAGCGGCTTCGACGACATCACGCTGAACCTCGACCCGTCGGCAGGCCCGTTCCTGGTCACCTCGCGCAGTGCGACCGACACGACCGCGACCGCCGGGGCAACCGAGACCGTCACGTGGGACGCGGCGGGGACCAACACCGCGAGCCTGGCGGAGAACGTCAAGGTCAGTCTCTCCGTTGACGGGGGGCTCACCTTCCCGCACGTGCTGGCCGCTTCGACGCCCAACGACGGCGAGGAGGACGTCACCCTGCCTGACCTCAATGCCGCGAAGGCGCGGATCAAGGTCGAGGCGGTGGGCAACTACTTCTTCGACATCAACCCAGCCGACTTCGCCATCACCGGCGCCACCGAGCCGCCGGCTGCTGAAGCCCCGCGCACCAAGATCACCGGGGGCGTGGCACGTCGCGCGTTCGTCGTGGGACGCAAGGCAGCCTTCGAGTTCACTTCTTCGCAGGCTGATTCGACGTTCGAGTGCACCATCGACGGCAAGGAGACCCCGTGCTCCGGGTCCGAGACGGTGGTTCGCAAGCTCAAGCCAGGCAACCACCAGTTCTCGGTGGCCGCGCGCAACAGCGACGGAGTGGTCGATGCGACGCCCGCCAAGGCCCGCTTCGCGGTCGTCTTCAACGAACGCGTGCTGAAGAAGCAGACCAAGGGGTGGAAGACCCTGAAGAACAAGCAGGCCTACAAGACGACCTATGCGACCACGTCACGCAAGAACCGGGTGCTCTCGCTCGAGATCACCCGCGCCACCCGCGTGGCGCTGCTCGTCAGCAAGGCGAAGGGGTTCGGTCGGCTGGAGGTCGCTCTTGACGGCAAGGTGCTGAAGGTCCTCAAGACTCAGGCCAAGAAGCCGAAGATCCGCAAGCTGAAGAAGGTCACCAGCTTCTCCAAGCCGACCTCGGGGTTGTTGACGATCAGGTCGTTGGACGCCAAGACCGTCCAGGTCGACGGGATCGGGATCATCTCCCGGGACTGAGCGGTCGAGCGTCGGCGGGGCAGGGGGAGCGACGACCTCAGCCCCGCCGCCGACTCACCTCCGAGCGGGTTGGCAGTGCGGGCACCAGTAGGTCACCCGCTCCTTGCCTGCCTCGCCCTGCTCGGCCTTGAGCACGGCGGTGCCGCAGCGCCGGCAGGGCGCGCCCTCCCGGCCGTAGACCCAGAGCGGTGCACGTAGGTTGCCGGTGAGGGTCCGGGTGGTGCGGTCCTTGTTGAGCTCGAGCGCCTGATGGGCCCGGCGGACGAGCCGTGGCAGCCCGGGCACGTCGCCGGTGGGCGTCAGGGGATGGGCGCCTGCGAGGAAGAGGAGCTCTGCGGCGAAGACGTTGCCGATGCCGGCGAGGTTGCGCTGGTCGAGCAGTGCTTCCTTGACCGAGCGTGTCGGAGCTGCCCGGAGTCGTCGGACGGCTTCGTCGGGATCCCAGTCGGGGCCGAGCAGGTCGGGCCCGAGGTGCCCCACGGCGGTGTCCTCCGCAGCGGTCGGGAGCAGCTCGACCGTGCCGAGGGTGAACCCGACGGCCTCGAGTCCCTCGACTCCGAGCACGACCCTGGCCTGGAAGGCAGGACGGTCCCAGCGGCGTCCGTCACGATAGGTCCGCCAGATCCCCTCCATCTTCAGGTGGGTGTGCAGGGTCCACCGGTCGTCGTCGCGGGCGAGTCGGGTCAGCAGGTGCTTGCCGCGCGGGATCGTCTCGACGACCTCGGCGCCGACGAGGTCCGCGGTGGCGTGCTGGGGGACCCGGAGCTCGGCCCGGATCAGGACGTGTCCGCTGAGCGCCTTGTCGAGCAGCTGGGCCGCGCGATAGACGGTGTCACCCTCGGGCACGGATCCGCAGACCTTGCGGGGTTGCGACGAACCCGGCCGTGGCCAGGGCTGTCCGCAGCGGGGTGGCACCCGCGCCCAGGAGGACGGTGCCGTCGGCCTTCTCCACGGTGAGCTTGCCGAGCGCGCCGCGGCGTACGGTCTCGGCCAGGGCGTGGGCAGCGGGCGTGAGCAGGTCGGTCTCGTCGGAGGCGCCGGGCCAGGTGAGCAGGGTGCGACCGCCGCGCTCGACGTAGAGCACCAGCGCCCCGTCGACCAGGACGACGATCGCCCCGGCCTTGCGTCCGGGGCGGTGGCCGGTCTCGGAGTCGGGCCACGGCAGCGCGGCGCCGTAGGGGTTGGCCGGATCGGTCGCCGCCAACGCCAGGGCCTCGCGCTTGGGGGCGCCGCCGTCGAGGTCGGCACCGTGGGTGCCGGCGGAGAACGTGCGGAGCCGGTCGATGGCGCCGGAGGTGCCGAACTGCGCCGCACCGAGACCCTCGACGAAGTAGCCGCGGCGACAGCGGCCGGAGTCCTCGAAGGCCGAGAGCACCTTGTAGACGGCCGCGAAGCCACCCGGGGTGCGCTCGGTGACGACGGCTCCGCGGATCACGACCCCGTGGCGGTCGAGCAGACGCTCAGCGCTCGCATGCGCGCGCCGGGTGGGGTCGGTGTCGAGGGCGGGGAGCAGCGCCCACCGGCCGGCGGTCTCCGGGGGCCCGCTGCGCGCGACCCGGCCGGGGCGCGGTGGGGGGCGACGGGTGCGGTGGCTGGCGGTGCCCGAGCGGGTCAGCGCGCGCAGGGGAGTGAGGGTGTCGTTGCTGACACGGCCGGCCCACACGAGGTCCCAGAGGGCGGCGCTGAGCGCCTGGTCGGTGAGGGAGAGCTGCCCGAGCGTGCCGCGCACGGTGTCGGCGAGCTGCCGGAAGAACCAGGCGCCGCCGGGCTCGAGCGCGGCGAGCACGGCGTCCTGTACCTCTGCCGCAGGCAGGGGCGCTCGATCGGGCAGGGTGAGCTGGGCCTGGTCGGCGAGGTGGAGGCTCACCCAGCCGTCGGAGCCGGGAAGGCTCGCGTGGCCGGCCCAGATGACCTCCCCTGCCGCGGTGAGCTCGTCGAGGAAGGACGGCTCGTAGTCGCGGACCCGGGTCGCGAGGATGAGGGGTTCGAGGGCCGAGGCCGGCACCGGGCAACCGGAGAGCTGGTCGATCACCGAGATCACCCCGTCGACGCCACGGAGCTTTCCGCCGACGTGTTGCCAGGCGCTGAGGAAGCGCGCCAGCGCTGCCGGCTCGACCGGCTCGACCTCTTTGCGCAGCCGGGCCAGGGAGCGGCGGCGCAGGGTGCGCAGGACCTCGGCATCACACCACTCGGACCCGGATCCGGAAGGCCTGAACTCGCCGTCGAGCACCCGGCCCTGACCAGCGAGCCGCTGGAGGGTGTGGCGCGCGACGGCCGCCCCGAGGCCCAACCGCTCGGCGACCTGGTCAGTGGTGAAGGGCCCGTGGCAGCGTGCGAAGCGGGCGACCAGGTCGGCCAGCGGATCCTCGACTGACTCCCCGAAGACCTCGGGAGTGCCGGGGGGCACCGGGACGCCGAGTCCGTCGCGGAGCCGACCGACGTCCTCGACGACGGCCCAGCGCTCGACTCCGGCAACCCGGACCTCCACGAGGCGCCGCGCCGTGCTGAGGTCGGCCAGGGCCGCGTCGACGTCGACGTCGGCGGTGGTGCGCTCGCGGATCTCGGCGGCCGACAGCGGCCCGATGAGTCGGACCAGGTCGACGACGCCTTCGACGCTGCGGGCCTGCCGGCGGGGCGCCATACGTTGCAGCTCGTCCTCGACCTCGGTCAGGACCAGCGGGTCGAGGAGCTCGCGCAGCTCGGCGCGCCCGAGGAGCTCGGCCAGCAGGCCTTGGTCGAGGGAGAGGGCTGCGGCCCGGCGTTCGGCGATGGGGGAGTCGCCCTCGTAGACGAAGGCCGCGACGTAGCCGAACAGCAGGCTGCGCGCGTAGGGGGAGGGCGAGGTGGTGGCGATGTCGGTGACCTGCACCTCGCGCCGCTCGATCGAGCGCATCAGCGAGGTCAGCGCCGGCAGGTCGTAGACGTCCTGGAGGCACTCCCGGACGGCTTCGAGGATGATCGGGAACGACGGGTACTTCGAGGCGACCTCCAGCAAGGCTGCGGCTCGCTGACGCTGCTGCCACAGCGGCGAGCGCCGGCCGGGGTCGCGTCGGGGCAGGAGCAGGGCCCGGGCCGCGCACTCGCGGAAGCGGGCGGCGAAGAGCGCGGAGCCGCCCACCTCGGTGGTGACGATCTGGTCCAGCTCGTCGGCGTCGAAGACGATCAGGTCGCCGCCGGGCGGCTCGGCGTCGGTGTCGGGGATCCGGATGACGATGCCGTCGTCGGAGGCCAGGGCCTGGCCGTCGACGCCGTACCGCTCCCGGAGGCGGGCGTTGATCGCCAGGGCCCACGGTGCGTGGACGGGGGTGCCGTAGGGCGAGTGCACCACCAGTCGCCAGTCGCCGAGCTCGTCGCGGAAACGCTCGACGAGCAAGGTGGTGTCGCTCGGGAGGACCTGGGTGGCCTCGAGCTGGTCGTGGAGGTAGGAGATGAGGTTGTCGGCCGCCCACGCGTCGAGGCCGTCGTCGCGGGCACGCTTCACTGCTGCGGCGCGCGGCATCGCCCCGAGCTCACGGGTGAAGGCTCCGATCGCGGCACCGAGCTCGGCGGGGCGACCGAGGCTGTCGCCCTTCCAGAACGGGAGCCGTCCCGGGATGCCTGGTGCGGGGGTGACCAGCACCCGGTCGTGGGTGATGTCCTCGATGCGCCAGCTGGTGGCGCCGAGGGCGAAGATGTCGCCGACCCTCGACTCGTAGACCATCTCCTCGTCGAGCTCGCCCACGCGCTTGCCAGGGCCCTTCTCGCTGCCTCCGACGAGGAAGACTCCGAAGAGACCTCGGTCGGGGATGGTGCCACCGCTGGTGACGGCGAGTCGCTGGGCGCCCGGGCGGCCGGTGAGGGTGCCGGTGACGCGGTCCCAGACGATGCGCGGGCGCAGCTCGGCGAACTCGTCGCTGGGGTAGCGGCCGCTGAGCAGGTCGAGGGTTGCGTCGTAGGCGCTGCGGGGCAGGTGGGCGAACGGAGCGCTGCGCCGGACCAGGGCGTAGAACTCCTCGACGTCGACGGTGTCGAGGGCCGTTGCGGCGACGATCTGCTGGGCCAGGACGTCAAGAGGATTGGCGGGGATGCGCATCGCCTCGATGCCTCCGGTGCGCATCCGCTCGACGGCCACCGCGGTCTGCGCGAGGTCACCGCGGTGCTTGGGGTAGAGGACCCCGCGCGACACCTCGCCGACCTGGTGGCCGGCGCGACCGACGCGTTGCAGCGCGCTCGCGACGCTGGGTGGCGACTCGATCTGGATGACCAGGTCCACGGCGCCCATGTCGATGCCGAGCTCGAGGCTGCTGGTGGCGACGACGGCGGGGAGGCGGCCGCGCTTGAGGTCGTCCTCGATGAGGCCGCGCTGCTCCTTGCTGACCGAACCGTGGTGGGCCTTGGCGATCACTGTCTCGGCGCCCTCGCTCGACCCGGACTGGGCCATCACCTGGGCGGGGGCCCCGACCAGCACGGGTTCGGGAGCGAGACCGGCGCGCGCCAGGGCCCGGGCCGTGGCGATCTCGTTGAGGCGGGCGGTGAGTCGCTCGGCCAGGCGCCGGGAGTTGGCGAAGACGATCGTCGAGGTGTGGGCCTCGATGAGGTCGACGACGCTCTCCTCGACGTGGGGCCAGATGCTGCCCTGGGTCTGTTCGCCTTCTGCCGCATCGACCCCGCCCCCCGCCCCGGCTGGGGCGTTGGGGTCGACAGCGGCGCTGACCTGGCCCGGTGACGTCATGTCCTCGACCGGGACGACGACTTTCAGGTCCCACTTCTTCTCGGCCGGGGGAGCCACGATCTCGACCGGGGCGGCGCCGCCGAGGAATCCGGCGACGTCCTCCAGGGGGCGCACCGTCGCGGAGAGACCGATGCGCTGAGCTGGTCGCTCCAGCAGGGCGTCGAGTCGTTCGAAGCTCAACGCGAGGTGGGCGCCCCGCTTGCTGCCCGCCACCGCATGGACCTCGTCGAGGATCACCGTCTCGATGCCGCGCAGGGACTCGCGCGCCTGGCTGGTGAGCATCAGGAACAGCGACTCGGGCGTGGTGATCAGGATGTCCGGTGGTGTGGAGGCGAGCTTGCGACGGTCGCCTGCGGAAGTGTCGCCGGAGCGCACCCCGACGCGGATCTCGGGGAGAGGGGTCCCCAACCGGTCAGCGGTGTGGCGGATGCCGGTGAGCGGGGCACGAAGGTTGCGCTCGACGTCGACGCCGAGGGCCTTGAGCGGGCTGATGTAGAGGACGCGGGTGCGCCGGGTCTTGTCGGCCGGTGGCTCGGAGGTGAGGAGCCGGTCGATCGAGGCGAGGAACGCGCTGAGGGTCTTGCCCGAACCCGTCGGCGCCACGACCAGGGCGTGCTTACCGGCCCCGATCGCCGCCCAGGCGCCGGCCTGCGCCGGGGTGGGCGCCGGGAACGCGGCCGCGAACCACGTGCG
The DNA here is from genome assembly GCA_963761285.1 of uncultured Actinomycetota bacterium. GTDB lineage: Bacteria > Actinomycetota > Actinomycetes > Propionibacteriales > Nocardioidaceae > Nocardioides. The sequence continues at coordinate 57,215 of CAVXGJ010000015.1, forward strand.
GGTGGGCTCACTGAAGGCGGCGAGCGGGTCGGGCGAGGTCACTGCCCCAGTCTGCCTGGTGCCACCGACACCGACATCCTCCCCAGGGAGGCTGAGCAGCGAGCGCCGGCGAGCGTCGACGAAGCCCTGCATCGGAGGCTGAGCAGCGAGCGCCAGCGAGCGTCGACGAAGCCCGGTGAGGTGCGCACCCTCGTCGGGGACGGCCGGCATACGGCTCGCGGGGTTTCGAGGCTCAGGCCCCGGGGGCCTTCGCACCTCAACCACCGTCGGCATGGGGCCTTCGCGCCTCAACCAGCGTCGGTCGCAGAGCGGAGCATCGGGGGCGAGATGACGGCGGCGCCGCCGCGGCGGTAGAGGAGTGCGCGGCGGCCGCCGGCCTCGGACGGGGTGCCGTGTCCGTCGGTGGGGGCGACGAAGTCGGCGGTGCCGAGGACCTTGCGGCGGAAGTTCCCGAGGTCGGGGGCGGTGCCCCAGACCGCGGCGTAGACCCGACGCAGCTCGGGGAGGGTGAAGGGCTCGGCGACGAACTCCAGGGCCAGGGTCGTGTACTCGAGCTTGGCCCGGATGCGTTCGACCGCGTCGCGCAGGATCTCGGCGTGGTCGAAGGCGAGGCGGGGGACGTCGGCATCCGAGAGCAGGTCGTCGACGGCCCACCACCGGGCGCCGCTCGCGTCGGAGCCGGCTGACGGCTCGGGCAGGTCGGGGGCGAAGGCGACGTGGGCGACCGAGACCACCCGCATCCGCGGGTCGCGGTCGGGGGCGGAGTAGGTGCGCAGCTGCTCGAGGTGGCCGCCGTGCTGCCCGAAGCGTTCGACGCCGGTCTCCTCGCCGAGCTCGCGCCAGGCGGCGGACTCGGCGTCCTCGTCGGGCTCGACGAAACCGCCGGGCAGGGCCCAGCAGCCGGCATACGGCTCGGTTCCGCGCTCGACCAGCAGCACTGCGAACTGTCCGTCGCGGATCGTGAAGACGGCCAGGTCGACGGTGACCGCGAACGGTGGGTGCTCGGACTGGTCGTTCATCCGGTCACCGCTCCGGCGTCGCGCATCTCGGCGAGCGCGGCCTGGCTCGTCTCCGGGGTGACCCCGGCGTGCAGCCCGGGCAGGAGGGTGACGGCCAGGCCGGCGGCGCGCGCGTCGAGCACCGTCGCGCGCACGCAGTAGTCGGTGGCGATGCCGACCACATCGACCTCGGTGACGCCGAGGTCGTGCAGGATCGAGGCGACGTTGGCACCGCTTTCGGTCACGCCCTCGAAGGCGCTGTAGGCGGGCGCACCCATCCCCTTGCGAACGTGGTGGGTGACCCGGGACAGGTCGAGGCCGGGAGCGTAGTCGGAGCCGTGCTCTGTGGAGACGCAGTGCACCGGCCAGGTGATGGCGTAGTCGGGCTCCTCGCCGGGTGCGTGGAAGTGACCGCCATTGGTGCTGCCGGCGTCGTGCCAGTCGCGGGAGGCGACGACGGCGGCGTAGGTGTCGGCGTACTGCTCGAGGTGGAGGGTGATGGCCGCGGCAACCTCGCGTCCACCCTCGACGGCGAGGGAGCCGCCCTCGACGAAGTCGTTCTGCACGTCGACGACGATCAGGGCGCGATGGGTCAGGGTCATGAGGGGACTCCTTCGAGGTCGTTGCTGCTTCGTTCGCTGACAGTGAGGTAGGCCGGCCCCGCAGCCACGGAGCGGGCCTCGGCGGGGAGGGTGTCGAGGGCTGCGGCACAGGTGGCGCGGATCTCGTCGAGGGTGGGGGAGTGCACGATCTGGCCGCGCCGGATGGCCGGCGACCTGGACCGGGACGGCTGCGTCGTCGGGTCGGTCGGGCTCGGCGGCTGTCACGTCGTGGGTGGTGAACCATTCGTCGGCGAGCCTGCCGTCGGCGTAGCGCCGCCACGCAGTCTTGCGTCCGCCGACCGAGGCCTTGTCGTGGGACCTCTTGGCGACCGGTCGGAGGGGCCCTCCGGGCTCGTCGGCGACGGCCACGAGCTTGTAGACCATGCTCGCGGTGGGGTGGCCCGAGCCGGTGGCGACGCGGGTGCCGACGCCGTAGCCGTCGATGGGTGCATCGCCGAGGGCGGTCAGGACGTACTCGTCGAGGTCGCTGGTGACGATGATGCGGGTCTCGGTCGCGCCGAGCTCGTCGAGGAGCGCCCTGGCCTTGCCGGACTCCTCGGCCAGGTCGCCGGAGTCGATCCGGATCGCGCCCAGGTCGCGGCCGGCGACCTCGACCGCCGTCCGGATGCCCTCGGCGGTGTCGTAGGTGTCGACCAGCAGGGTGGTGGCGACCCCCTGGGCGGCGACCTGGCTGGCGAAGGCCTCCGCCTCGGTGCGGTAGGCCAGGGTGAAGGCGTGGGCAGCGGTGCCGACGGTCGGGACGCCGTGCTCGATGCCGGCGGCAAGGTTGCTGGTGGTGGCGAAGCCCGCGACGTAGGCCGCCCGGGCGACGGCCACCGCCGCCTGCTCGTGCGTACGTCGGCTCCCCATCTCGACCAGGGGACGCCCGCCGCGCTCGGCCTGACCTCCGGCGGCCAGCACCATGCGGGCGGCGGCGCCGGCGATCGCGCTGTCGTGGTTGAGCACGCTCAGCACGAGCGTCTCGAGGAGCACGCACTCGCCGAGGGTGCCTCGCACGGTGAGGATCGGGCTGCCGGGAAAGTAGAGGTCGCCCTCGGGGTAGGCGTCGATGTCGCCGCGGAAGCGGAAGTCGCGCAGGTAGTCGGCGGTCACCTCGTTGACGACGCCCTCGCTGAGCAACCAGTCGACCTCGTCGGTGTCGAACGTGAAGCCGGCAATCAGGGGGAGCAGCCGGCCGAGACCGGCGAGAACGCCGTATCTCCTGCCCTCGGGAAGGCGCCGCGCGAACGCCTCGAAGACCGCGGGGTGCTCCGCGCTGCCGTCGGTGACGAACGCAGTGAGCATCGTCAGCTCGTAGCGGTCGGTCAGCAGGCCTGGTGAGGTGGGCATCGCGCCTCCGATGTTGTAGTCATTGTGACTCTAACAGGTGGTGGGGTCCTTGCGAGTTGCGGGAGATTCTCCGCCTCAGCGGAGAATCTCCCGCTTCTGTCACGAAGTTCCGCACCAGAAGCGGGAGTTTCGTGACACCGCCCGCGAAGCGGCGCCCTACGCTCGGCCCGTGTCGGACCTCATCGAGAGCGTGCTCGCCGTGGAGGCCGCGCTCGGCTCGCGCGACGCCGCGTGGGAGGCGGTCCTGGCGACGGTGGCGTCGGCACACGGACTCGAGCACGACCTCGGGCCGGACCTCGCGGCGCTGACGGACCTGGCGGCGCTGACGGCTCTCGAGCCCTGGGGTCGGCCCGACGCGATCGAGCAGCTCGGCGCCGTTCACGAGTCTCTGGTCGCCGGGCGTCAGGGCTCCGGCACCTTCTACACCCCTCCCGGCCTCGTCGCTTGGGTGCTCGACCGGGTGCTGCCCGCCGGGGGAGTCGGTCCGCGGTCGGTGCTCGACCCGGCGTGCGGCGCGGGGCACTTCCTGGTCGCCGCGGCGCGGCGGCTGATCGCACGCGGCTCGACCGCCGAGGAGGCCGTCGGTCTCGTGCACGGCGTGGACCTCGATCCGGTTGCCGTCGCGATCACCCGCCTGAGGCTGCTGGTGCTCGCCCCGGCGAGCGAGCCCGACATACGGCTCGGGGACGGGCTCGGCGCGCACCCTGGGGCGCCGTACGACGTGGTGCTCGGGAACCCGCCCTTCCACGGCCGGCTCCGCAGCCGCGCCGGCGACCGCACGCCGGCACCCGGAGCCTCGTCATCGCCCGCCGCCGGCCTCGGCGCCTACACCGACATCAGCGCCGTCTTCCTCCGTCACGCCCTCGACCTCGTGGGACCGGAGGGCACCGTCGCGCTGGTGCAGCCGTTATCGGTCCTGGCCACCCGCGACGCGGCCCCGGTGCGCGCGGCGATCGCGTCGACCGGCGCGGTGACCGCCTTCTGGTCGTCCCTCGCCCCGGTCTTCTCGGGGACCGCGGTGCTCACCTGCGTCGCGGTCGTCTCGATGGGTGCTGCGCAGGGGATGATCGCCACCTGGCAGGGCCCCGGGTTCCTCGCTGCCGACGAGCAGGCGTTGCCCGTGGCCGAGTGGGGACCACTCACGGCCGGCGCGGCCGGCATCCCCGTCGTCTCGCCGCGTACGTCGGGCACGCTCGGCGATCTGGGGGCCTGCACCGCCGACTTCCGTGACCAGTACTACGGGTTGGTGCCGTTCGTGAGCGACGCCGGCTCCGCGTCAGGCCCTACGGCCGGCACCGCGCCACTCATCACCTCGGGACTCATCGACCCGGCCGAGTGCCGGTGGGGACACGTGTCGACCCGCTTCGCCAAGACCAAGTACGCCGCCCCGTCGGTCGACCTCGACGCGCTCCACACCGACGGGTCGCTGAGCGCCTGGGCGCGAGCGCGCCTCGTGCCGAAGGTGCTGATCGCGACGCAGGGTCGGGTGATCGAGGCAGTGGTCGACGAGGAGGGCGGGTGGTTGCCCTCGGTGCCCGTGCTCACCCTGGTGACCGAGCCGGAGCGGCTGTGGCACGCGCTGGCCGTGCTCCTGGCTCCACCCGTGGTCGCTGCCGCAGCGGCCCGCTACCTCGGCACCGCGCTGGCGCCGCAGGCGATCAAGCTGAGTGCCAAGCAGGTCGCCGGGCTGCCCCTGCCGAGCGAGGCGGCGAGGTGGGACGAAGGCGCCGCGCTGGCCCGTCACGCCCAGCACGCGGAGCCCGCCGAGCGACCAGCTGCGTTGCGCGAGCTGGCCGCGGTCATGTGCGCGGCCTACGGCGACGAAGCGGCCCTCGAGTGGTGGGTCGGGCGGCTCCCGGACCACCCCCGAGGCGTTAATCCCCTTCCCTGAGCACCGAGATGAGGGGACAATTTCTCCTGGTCGTCACCCACGACCCGTCCGGGACGCGCACACTGGCGCTGAGACGTTCGAAGGAGGCAGCAGCCGATGACCACCCTGACGGGCACGGTGATGCTCTTCAACGCCTCCTTCGAGCCGCTGGGCCGGGTCAGCTTCCAGCACGCGGTGAAGATGCTGGTGCGCGAGGTCGCGGTCGTCCACGAGGCCCACGGCGAGCGGATGATCGGGCCCTACCAATGGCCGCGGGCGTTGCGGCTGGTGCGTTACGTGGCCACCAAGTGGCTCTACCACCCGGCGGGCTACACCCGCCGCGGGGTCCTGGCGCGCGAGCGCTACCGCTGCGCCTACTGCGGTCACCGGGCCAACACCATCGATCACCTGGTCCCTCGGTCGCGAGGCGGCACCTGGACCTGGCTCAACACGGTGGCCGCCTGCGGTTCCTGCAACGAGCGCAAGGGCAGCAAGACGCCGCAGGAGGCCGGGATGCGGCTGCGGATCGAGCCCTGGCACCCGACGCGGGCGCAGGTCGCGGCCTGGACCTGAGGTTGGTGCAGCACCAACCCCTCACTCACTCCGACGAGAGCTGGCCGGTCAGCCGGGTGTGCATCGCGAGGGAGGCGGTGTTGAGCCCGCGGATGTCGACGGTCACGCCGCGGTGGGAGTACTTCGTCGTCACCGCGTCGAGGGCAGCCACCGTGGAGGCGTCCCAGACGTGGGAGTTGGTCAGGTCGACCACCACCCGCTCCGGGTCGTCGGCGTAGTCGAACTGCTCGTAGAGGTCGTTGCTCGAGGCGAAGAAGAGCTCGCCGGTGACGGTGTAGACCGCAGTCAGACCCTCGTCGGACTCGACGAGGAGCCGGTCGACCTGGGCGAAGTGCGCGACTCGGCGGGCGAAGAGCACCATTGCGGTCAGCACGCCGACGCCGACGCCGATGGCGAGGTTCTCGGTGGCCACGGTCAGTGCGACCGTCGCGAGCATGACCATCGTCTCCGACTTGGGCATCCGCTTGAGCGTCGACGGCTGGATGCTGTGCCAGTCGAAGGTGCCGACGGCGACCATGATCATCACCGCGACCAGCGCAGCCATCGGGATCTTCGAGACGATGTCGCCGAGGCCGACCACCAGGATCAGCAGGAAGACGCCGGCGAGGAAGGTCGAGAGCCGCGTGCGGGCCCCGGAGGCCTTCACGTTGATCATCGTCTGGCCGATCATCGCGCAGCCACCCATGCCGCCGAAGAAGCCGGTGACGACGTTGGCGACGCCCTGGCCCCAGGACTCACGGGTCTTGTCGGACGGGGTGTCGGTGATGTCGTCGACGAGCTTGGCGGTCATCAGCGACTCCATCAGGCCGACCAGCGCCATGGCGAAGGCGTACGGCGCGATGATCTTCAGCGTCTCGAACGTGTAGGGGATGTCGGGCAGTCCCAGGGTCGGCAGGCTGTCGGGCAGGTCACCGCGCTCGCCCACGTCGGGCACCGCGATCGCCACGCTCAGCGTGATCGTGGTCAGCACCACGATCGCGACGAGCGGTGACGGGACGACGTTGTTGATGCGGGGGAGGAGCACGATGATCGCGATCCCCAGGGCGATGAGCGGGTAGACCAGGAACGGCACGCCGACCATCTCGGGCAGCTGGGCGGCGAAGATCAGGATCGCCAAGCGCGTTGACGAAGCCGACCATCACCGAGCGCGGCACGAAGCGCATCAGGCGGGCCACGCCCACCAGCGCCAGCACGATCTGCATCGCACCACCGAGCACCACGGTGGCGATGAGGTACTCCACGCCGTAGTCGGCGACCAAGGGTGCGATCACCAGCGCGATCGCGCCGGTGGCCGCCGAGATCATCGCCGGTCGTCCGCCGACGATCGAGATCGTCACCGCCATCGTGAAGGAGGCGAAGAGGCCCAGCCGGGGGTCGACGCCGGCGATGATCGAGAACGAGATCGCCTCGGGGATCAGCGCCAACGCGACCACGAGCCCGGCGAGGGTCTCGGTGCGCAACGTACGAGGTGACTTCAGGGCAGAGCGGACGGTCGGTGCTTGGTGCACAGGCAGGTTCCTTCGCGCTCAGAACGAGCGGGTTGGGCTGGGATCAGCGGTGATCAGGGATGACGGGGGGCCACCTGCACGCGCGCGACAGTGGGCGCGAAGGACTTGGCGGCCACGCCATTCTAGGCGTGGGCGCGCGTCGGCGCTGCATCTTCGCAGCGCCGCAGGCGGCTGTACGGGCGTCAGCGGCTCGTAAGAAGTAGTCGAGCCCGTTCGCCTCGCGCGATGGTTGGGTAGCGGTATGTCGAAGTGGATCGCCGGACTCGCCGTTCTCCTCGCCCTGGCGCTCGCCGCAGGGGCGGTGGTCTTCGAGCCCTGGACGAAGTTCACCTCGAGCACCGTCGACGAGGCGCTGCCGACAGTGGGCAGCACGGACTCGACGGAGGTTTCGGAGCGCGTCGTCGTCGGCCGGTCCGGCGGAGCCCGGTGCAGCGGAGACGGCGAAGAAGTCCAAGAAGTCGACGACGCCGAAGCCTGAGCCGAAGCCCGAGCCGGCGCCGGGGCCGGTGGAGCTCGCCGCGGGACCTTTCGAGGATGCCGAGTACGCCACGTCCGGCACGGCCTCGGTCATCGAGCTCGCCGATGGCAGCCGGTTCGTCCGGCTGGAGGACTTCAGTACCTCCGACGGCCCCGACGTCTTCGTCGGCCTCTCCAACTCGCCCAGCGGCGGCGCGTGGGGCTCCTACGACGACGTCCGCTACGTCCAGCTGGGCGCGCTGAAGGCCACCAACGGCAACCAGAACTACGAGATCCCGCCCGATGTCGACCTGGCCGGATTCGAGTCCGTGGTGATCTGGTGCGACCGGTTCGACGTGGCCTTCGGGACCGCGCCGGTCTCGCTCTGAGATCTGGGTCGGCGCTCCCGACCTCGGCGCTGCGATGATCACACCCATGTGGACCGCGGACACGAAGGACTGGACCTGGGTGCTCGACCGCCCGTGCGGCGAGTGCGGCTACGACGCACACCAGATCGCGCTTCCCGAGGTCGGCGACAGGATCCGTGACAATGCGGCTGCGTGGCGAGCCGTGCTCTCCGGTCCGCGGGCGCACGAGCGCCGCGACCCGGGTGCCTGGTCGGTGACCGAGTACGCCGCCCACGTCCGCGACGTGCACGCCGTCTTCGCGGAGCGCCTCGCGCTGATGCTGGAGCAGGACGCACCGACCTTCGCGAACTGGGACCAGGACGCGACGGCCGTCGAGGCTCGCTACGACCTGGCTCAGCCCGAGGACGTCGCGCTCGCGCTCACGGAGCGGGCCGACGAGGTGGCTGCGGCCTACGACCGGGTGCCCGCGTCGGCATACGACCGGGTCGGCCACCGCAGCAACGGCAGCAACTTCACGACGCTGACCCTGGCGCGCTACCACCTGCACGACGTGGCGCACCATCTGTGGGACGTGCGCGACGACGCCGTCTAGGTGGCCGGCTCCCGGGGAAGCAGATCGGGCATGGCAGCATCGCGTCGCCAGGAATGCGAGCGAGCTAGGGGGAGCGGTGCGACACACGGAGTTCTGGGAGCGGATGCAGCTCGCCCTGGGCATCGACTACATGCGGGTCTGGGCCGAGTCCCACGTCATGTCGGACCTCGATCGGCGTACGGCCCAAGAAGCACTCGACGCCGGCGTGCCGCCCAAGCAGGTCTGGCGCGCGGTGTGGGAGGCCCTCGGTCTGCCCGATTCCGAACGCTGATGCCGAGTCGGCGACTATAGGCGCCGACTCGAGCTCGCCGGGCACGTCGAGTCGGCGACTATAGGCGCCGACTCGACGAGAAACTGGGCAGGGACGCGGGGCCAGATCGCGGGTGTGGAGCGCGGCTGCGCACAATGCTCCTATGACGCACACCGCTGAGCCCGTTGCCGAGATCGCCGTCATCGGCGGCACCGGCTTCTACTCCTTCCTCGACGACCCGGTCGAGCACGCCGTCACCACGCCGTACGGCGACCCGTCGGCGCCGATCGCGGTCGGGACGGTCGCGGGGCGCAAGGTGGCGTTCCTGCCGCGCCACGGCAAGCACCACGACTTCCCGCCGCACGCGATCCCCTACCGCGCCAACCTGTGGGCGCTGCGCTCGCTCGGGGTCCGCCAGATCCTGGCACCGTGCGCCGTCGGTGGGCTCAGCGACGCGGTCGCTCCCGGCGACGTCGTCGTCCCCGACCAGCTGGTCGACCGCACCCACCGACGCATCGGCTCCTACGTGGAGAAGGGCGCCTGCCACGTGCCGTTCGCCGACCCCTACTGCGCCACCCTGGGCGGCGCCCTGACCGCCGCCGACCCCACCATCAAGGCCGGCGGCACCATGGTGGTCATCGAGGGACCGCGCTTCTCCACGCGCGCCGAGTCGCGGTCGTATGCCGGCGAGGGGTGGAGCCTGATCAACATGACCGGCAGCCCCGAGGCGGCCCTGGCCCGCGAGATGCAGCAGTGCTACGCCGCGATCGCCCTGGTCACCGACATGGACGCCGGCGCCGAGTCGGGTGACGGTGTCGGCCAGGAGGAGGTCTTCGCCCTCTTCCGCGCCAACCTCGAGCGGCTCACCGGCGTACTCACCGACACGATCGCCGCGCTCGGAGACCTTCCCGACCCCGCCACCTGCTCGTGCTCGACGTGGGTCGAGGGCGTCGAGGTCACCTACGACATCCCCGGCACACTGGCCCCATGAAGGTCCTCCTCACCGGCTCAGCAGGGTTCATCGGCTCGGCGATCGCATCAGCTCTCGAGGCAGACGGCGACGAGGTGGTGCGGGTCGACCTGATGCTGCCCCAGGCCCACGGTGAGGCGACGGCTCCGACCGGCACCCACCAGCTCGACGTCCGCGAGGCCGTCACCGACCCGGGCTCCTGGGCCGACCTGCTGACCGGCGTCGACGCGGTGTGCCACCAGGCGGCCGTGGTCGGGGCCGGCGTGACGGTCGCCGACCTGCCGGCCTACGCCTCCCACAACGATCTCGGCACCGCGGCGCTGCTCGTCGCGATGCATGACGCCGATGTGCACCGACTCGTCGTGGCCTCCTCGATGGTCGTCTACGGCGAGGGCCGCTACACCTGTGAGACCCACGGCGACCAGGTGCCGCCGCCGCGCGCGGTCGATGCCCTGGAGGCCGGCGACTTCGAGAACCACTGCCCCCACTGCGATGCGACGCTCGGCTGGTCACTCGTCGACGAGACCGCGCGACTCGACCCCCGCAGCTCGTATGCCGCCAGCAAGCTCGCCCAGGAGCACTACACCTCCGCGTGGGTCCGCCAGGCGGACGCCGCGGCGATCGCGCTGCGCTACCACAACGTCTACGGGCCCGGGATGCCCCGGGACACGCCGTACTCCGGGGTGGCTGCGATGTTCCGCTCCTCGCTCGAGCGCGGTGAGGCGCCGCGCGTCTACGAGGACGGCGCCCAGATGCGCGACTTCGTGCACGTCGCCGACGTGGCGCGCGCCAACGTGCTCGCGCTGCGGGCGGTGGTCGAGGAGTCGACCGGCCACTACGCGGCGTACAACGTGGCCTCCGGGCACCCCGTCTCGATCCTCGATGTCGCCGAGAAGGTCGCCCAGGGCACCGACTCGGGCGACGGGCTGGAGCCCGAGGTCACCGGCGGCTACCGCCTCGGCGACGTCCGCCACATCGTCGCCTCGCCGGAGCGTGCGCGCGCCGGCCTGGGCTTCAGCGCCGAGATCCTGCCCGAGCAGGGGTTGCCCGAGTTCGCCACGGTGCCGTTGCGTGCCTGACTCGGCATGGCTCCAGCCACTATCCGGAATGCTCGTTCAAGCAGGTTAAACGAGCATTCCGGATAGTGGCCGGAGCGCCGCCGTCACAGCTCCTTGCGGAAGTGCACGTCGGCCGCGTCGGCGCTCGGGACGCCCTCCCAGCGGAAGAGCTCGCGATAGCCGTGGCGCTCGTAGAAGCCCGGCGCCTGGAACGTGAACGACGTGACGAACACGTGGGTGCACCCGCGGGCCCGGGCCTCGGTCTCGAACGCCTCGAGGAGCCGGGCTCCCAGACCGTCGCCCCGGGACGCCTCGCGCACCCAGGTCATGGCGATCCCGCCGGCCAGCCCCCAGGTCCAGCCGCTGAGGCCGGCGGCGAGCTCGCCGTCGTCGGCGAGGAGCTGCACGGTCAGCTCCCGCGCGGCGGGGGTCCCGACGGTGGCGGCGGCGTTGAAGGTGTCGAGCTCGGCTGACAGGCGAGCGTCCAGGTCGGGCGAACCCCCGGCGACCTCGGTGCGATAGGCGTCCATGAGGCGGCATGCTGCCACCCCGGTCGCGAGCTACCAGGAGTGGTAGAGCAGGTGCTCCAGCAACAGCGCGGACACGATCGGCACCGCGAGCCCCACCCGGCGCCACCGCTCGGGCAGCAGCGCGAGCGAGAGCGTCACCCACGGGATGAACGGCAGCCAGATGCGTTCGACCTCGGCGCGGCTCATCTGGGAGGAGGTGGCGATGAGGACCATCAGCACGCCGGCCGCAGCCAGGAACAGCACGACCCGATCGGGATCGGTGGCAAGGCCCGCGTCAGTGCCGGCACCGGAAGCGCGGCGCTGCTGGACCAGACGCCACCCCAGGACGGCGATCCCGGCCCCGAGCAGCAAGCCGCCGGAGTACAGCAGCAGCGCGAGGTCGGCCCAGGTCCAGTAGAGGCCGGGACGACTCGAGGCGAGTCCGTCCCAGTAGCGGTCGGTGAGGACGGGGTAGGCCTCCCACCAGCGGAACCCGAACGGCACGAACGCCAGCACCGGCACGAGGGCGGCGACGAAGGCGATCGGCAGCGGCCGCCACGACCGCGCAGCGAGCAGCACCGCCAGGGCCAGCACCCCGAGGAGAGGGAGGCCGTAGGAGAGCAGCATGCACGAGCCGAGGAGCAACCCGCTGAGGACGCCGTAGCCGACCAGACGCCGGGTCGTCACCGCGGTCGCGGCCAGCGCGAGCGCCGCCATGCCCCACGCAGCCGTCGCGGCGAACATCGCGTCGGCCGAGACCGCCATCCAGATCGCGGCGGGGGTGAGCACCAGGAACGGCGCGACCCGTCGGGCCGCGGCCTCGGCGCCCAGGGTCCGCAGGGTCACCAGCACCGCGAGCGCCGTGCTGGCGGCGATGAGGATCACGATCGTGCCGGCGACGAAGCCGTTGGCCAGACCCAGGCGCGCCAGGACGACGAAGAACAGCGTCGCGCCGGGCGGGTGGCCGGCGACGTGCGTGGGCCAGTTGTTCGAGACGCCCGAGGAGTCGACCGACGCCTTGGGGATCCGGTCGACGAACCCGTCGAGGAAGGCCGGGACGTCGTCGATGATCCGGGCCGTCGGCAGGTACTCGTAGGAGTGGTCGAGCTTGTCGCCGACACCGCCCCAGCCATCGACCAGCGCCAACGAGAACATCCACACCAGCCCGACGGCGTACGACGCCCACAACAGGCGGCGCCACGGCAGCCGGGCGGCGAGGTCCACGGCGTAGCGGAAGCCGAGGAAGCCGATCACGAGGGCCGGGAGCGTGCCGATGCCGAAGAGCTTGGGCGTCCAGATCGAGTGCAGCGGGGTGACCGAGCCCGGGGTGGCGCCGGGGTTGGAGCGCGAGTAGACCGTCCAGCCGATCAGGGTCGGGAGGAACGAGGCCACGAGCAGGAGCGCCAGCGCGATCCCGAGCCCGATCCACGGCACCCGCGTCGGCACGGCGATGTCGGCACGGGTGTGCTCGTCGTCACGGGGGGGAGCGGTCGACATGCGCCGAGCCTAGACAGGACCGGTCCTGAACCGCAGGTCAGCCGCCCATCCGTCACGGTTCTGTAAGCCTGGGGGTGGTGCTCGGACGGGGTGTGGCCGTCTAGGTTGATCCTCGTGCCGCACTGTGACCTCATCCTCCCCTGCCGCGACGAGGGCCCGGCCCTGGTCGCGCTGCTGCCGCGGGTCTCCGAGGTCTTCCACGTGATCGTCGTCGACAACGGGTCGAGTGACGACACCGCCGCGGTGGCTGCCGGGCTGGGAGCGCAGGTGGTGGCGGAGTCCGTGCCCGGCTACGGGTCGGCGATCCACGCCGGTCTGGAGGCCGCCACCCACGACTACGTCGCGTTCATGGACGGCGACGGCTCCTTCGACCCCGACGAGCTCCTTGCGCTGCTCGACGACGTGGAGTCGGGGGAGGCCGACCTCGCCGTCGGCCGCCGCCGTCCGGTGCGCCGTGGCGTGTGGCCGTGGCATGCGCGCGCCGGCAACGCCCTGATCGTGGCGTGGTTGCGCCGTCGAATCGACCTCGACGCCCACGACATCGCCCCCATGCGGGTGTGTCGGCGCGAGTCGTTGGTGGCGCTCGACGTGCGCGACCGCCGTTTCGGCTACCCGGTGGAGATGCTGCAGAAGGCCACCCGCGCCGGCTGGCGCTTCAAGGAGCGCGACGTGACCTACCACCCCCGCGCCGAGGGGACCCGCTCGAAGGTGTCGGGGTCGGTGAAGGGCACGTTCCGGACGGCTCGTGACTTCTGGAAGGTGCTGCGCGATGACTGACCCCATGACCCACGTGCTGGAGCTCCGGGTGCTGGTGATGGCGAAAGCTCCGGTGCCCGGTGTGAGCAAGACCCGACTGGCCGCCACGATCGGCGACGAAGCCGCTGCCGACGTGGCAGCCGCCGCTCTGCTCGACACCCTCGCTGCTGCGACCAGCGCGGTGGGGGCCGACTCGTGCGTGCTCGCCCTGGCCGGCGACCTCGACGACGGTGCGCGCGCCGACGACGTCCGCGCGGCCCTGGCCGGCTGGACGATCATCGAGCAGCGCGGCGACGGCTTCGACGAGCGGCTCGCCCACGCCCACCTCGACGCCGGCGACGGAGCCCTGCTCCAGGTCGGCATGGACACCCCCCAGGTCACTCCTGCGCTGCTGCATGCCGCGGCTGCGGCCCTGGTCGGCAGCGACACCGTGCTCGGTGCTGCAGAGGACGGCGGCTGGTGGATCCTCGGGCGCCACGTGGCCGCCGCAGCCGAAGCGCTGCGCGGCGTGGAGATGTCGAGCCCCACGACGTACGACGACACCCGGGCCGCGCTCGTCGCGCACGGCTGCTCGGTCGCTCCCACCGCGATCCTGCGCGACGTCGACGAACAAGACGATGCGGTCACCCTCGCCGGAGCCCATCCCGACACCCTCTTCGCCCAAGCCTGGGGCGCGGTCACCCAGCAGCCCTCGACCGCCACCACCGGAAGCAGGCCCGCATGAGCACCGACGACACGCTGGACCGGGGGCCGGCCGTCCTGAACCAGGCGTCGTTCTCCACGATCTTCGCTCGAGCCCTCCAGGGCCAGCCGACCGCGGTGCACGGGGTCGACGACGAGCCCCGGGTGCTGCCGATGTCGGAATGGACCCGCGAGGCCGACCAGCACGACAACGCGCTGCTCGACCTGTGCCGCGGTGCGACGCTCGACATCGGGTGCGGGCCGGGGCGTCTGACCGCAGCCCTGGCACGCCGCGGCCAGGTGTCGCTCGGGATCGACGTCGTGCCCGAGGCCGTCGGCCAGACCCGCGAGCGTGGCGGCTCGGCCCTGCATCGTGACGTGTACGACGGCGTACCCGGCGAGGGCCGTTGGCACACTGCGCTCCTCGCCGACGGCAACGTCGGCATCGGCGGCGACCCGCTTGCCCTGCTTCGGCGCCTGCGCGAGGTCATCGACCCACGCGGCCGGGTCGTCGTCGAGGTCGAGGCGCCGGGCGTGGCGAGCCGCACCGTCTGGGCCTCGCTCGAAGCCGGCGGCGTCCGCAGCAAGCCTTTCCGCTGGTCGATCGTCGGTCTCGACGACGTCGACGACCTCGCCCGCCGAGCGGGGTTGACGATCACCGAGACCCGGGCGCTCGGCGACCGTTGGGCCATCGTGCTCGAGGAGCCCAGATGAAGACCGATTCCCTTCCGAGCATCCCGTCCGAGGCCGACTTCACGAGCCGGTTGAGGTCGCCGGCGGTGGCGGCGCGGGTCGGGCTGTGGCTCGGCATCACGTTCGGTATCTGCTTCCTGACCGGTCTGATCAGTCACTACGCCCAGAACGGCGATCAGCCGGTCCCCTTCCCGACGGCGCCCTTCTGGGGCTATCGCGTGACGCAGGGGCTGCACGTCATCAGCGGCACCGCGGCGATCCCGCTGCTGCTGGTGAAGCTGTGGTCGGTCTACCCCAAGCTCTTCGAGCGGGTCCCTCTCGGCAACCTGCGCACGATGGCGGTGGCCGGCCTCGAGCGGCTCTCGATCGCGGTCCTGGTCGCCGGCGGTGTCTTCATGCTCGTGACCGGACTCCTCAACACCGCCCAGTGGTACCCGTGGAGCTTCTCGTTCCGTCCGGTCCACTACGCGGTGGGGTGGATCACGATCGGAGCGCTCGTCCTGCACATCGCCGTGAAGCTTCCGGTCATCCGCGACGCGTTGACCGGTGACGTCGAGGACACCACTCACGACCGCGCGACGGCGACGGAGCCGGGAGTCCTCAGTCGCCGCGGGCTGTTGCGAGCCACCTGGCTGGCCACCGGCGTCGCGGTGCTCGCGACGGCAGGGAGCACGGTGCCGTTCCTGCGGAAGATCTCGGTGCTCGCGGTCCGCACCGGCGACGGCCCGCAGGGGGTGCCGATCAACCGCTCGGCGGCCGCCGCCCAGGTGACCGCCGAGGACGGCGGCGCCGGCTGGACGCTGGACGTCCTCGATGCCGACGGCCGTTCGATGAGCTGGTCGCGGGCCGATCTCGAAGGGCTCACCCAACGCACCGAGACCCTGCCGATCGCCTGTGTCGAGGGGTGGAGCGCGAGCGGCGAGTGGACCGGCGTACGCCTGCGGGACCTGCTCGACGCCGCGGGGATCCCGACCGGCACCGACCTGCGGGTCGTGTCGATGCAGAAGCGCTATTCGTTCGGCACCACGGAGCTGCAGGGCAACTTCGCCGACGCCGACAAGACCCTGATCGCCCTCAAGCTCAACGGCGAGGACCTCGCCCTCGACCACGGTTGGCCGGCGCGACTCATCGCTCCCAACCGACCCGGGGTGCTGCAGACCAAGTGGCTCACCAGCATCGAGGCGCTGTGATGAGCGCGACCCGCAACGCACTGGGTGCGCTCGGCGTCCTCGTCGGGCTGTACGGCGCCTACCTGCTGCTCAGCCGTCAGGACACCGACCGGCTCTTCAGCGCAGCGCTGTGGCTGGGTGGGGGAGTGATCGCTCACGACGGACTGATCGCGCTGCTGACCATCGGCATCGTGGTGGTCGGCGCCCGCGTGGTCCCGGCAGCGGCGCGGCCGGCGGCGGTCGTCGGGCTGGTCGTACTGGGCTCGGTGACGATCCTGGCGATCCCGATGCTCCTCAGCTTCGGGGCCAAGGACGACAACGCGACCCTGCTCGACCGCAACTACTGGTTGGGCTGGTCGGGGATCGTGGTGGCGGTGCTGCTGGCCGTGGTGGTGTCCGCGGTGCTACGCCAACGCCGCGCGGGAGACGCTGGCCCCACACCCGCAGCCATCGACAGGGCCGACCCGAGCTGATGGCTCGGGTGCTGGTCGTCGACGACGACACCACGGTGCGGGAGGTCGTCGTCTCCTACCTGCGCGCCGCCGGCCACGACGTCGACGAGGCCGGCGACGGGCTCGCCGCCCTGGCCGCGATGCGTGATCAGCCCGCCGACCTGGTCGTCCTCGACCTGATGATGCCGGGCATCGACGGTCTCGAGGTGTGCCGTCGCCTGCGCACGATGGGCGACGTCCCGATCATCATGCTCACCGCGCTCGGCACCGAGCAGGACCGGGTCGCGGGGTTGGAGATCGGGGCCGATGACTACGTGACCAAGCCCTTCAGCCCGCGCGAGCTGGTGCTGCGGGTCGACTCGATCCTGCGCCGCGCCCCGGGCGGCACGCCGGGGCTGCCGCCGCTCGTCGCGGACGGCGACCTCGTCGTCGACCACTCCCGCCGCGAGGCACGGCTGCGCGACATGCCGCTGGCCCTGACCGGGCGGGAGTTCGACCTGCTGCACTTCCTCGTCGCCCACCCCGGCGTCGCCTACTCGCGTGACGACCTCCTCCAGCAGGTGTGGGGCTGGTCGATCGGCGACCAGTCGACCGTCACCGTGCACGTGCGCCGGCTGCGCGAGAAGGTCGAGGCCGACCCGACCACACCGTCGCGACTGCTGACCGTCTGGGGCGTCGGCTACCGATGGGAGCCACAGCCGGCTGACGGGCCGGAGGCCTGATGTACGCCGAGCTCCTCATCTACTCGAGCCTCGCCTCGTCCGGCGTGGGCCTGATCGGCATGGGCGCGGGCTACCTCCTGCGGCACCGCTCCATCCGCTGGCAGCTGGGCCTGGTCGCCCTCGTCGCCGTGCTGTCGGTCCTGGCTGGGGTGCTGGCGCTGTCCAACCGGATGCTCATCTCCGACCGCGACCTCGAGGCGATCACGTTGGTCGTCGGGGTCTCGGCGCTCACCGCCACCGTGGTCGCCGCCCTGCTCGGGGCCGCGCTCGTGCGTTGGTCCGAAGCGCTCCAGGCGGGGGTGCGCAGCCTGGGACGCGGCAGCACCTACGTCGCCCAGATGCGCGGGCCCCGGGAGTTCCAGGCCCTGGCCACCGAGCTCGAGGCCACCCAGGTGCGGTTGGAGGAGTCGCGCGAGCGGGCGCGACGCCTCGAGGAAGCGCGCCGAGAGCTGGTCTCGTGGGTCTCGCACGACCTGCGCACCCCGCTGGCGGGGATGCGCGCCATGACCGAGGCCCTCGAGGACGGCATCGCCCCCGACCCGGCGCGCTACCGCCACCAGATCCGCGCCGACGTCGACCGGATGACGCGGATGGTCGACGACCTCTTCGAGCTCTCCCGCATCCACGCCGGCGTCCTCGAGATCGCCCCGGTGCTGCTGCCGCTCGGCGACCTGGTGAGCGAGGCTCTGGCCAGCGCCGAGCCCGTCGCTCGCGCTCGCGGCGTCAGGCTCGGCGGCGACGTCGAGCCGGGGGTCCTGGTGCTCGCCGACCCCGGCGGTCTCTCCCGGGTCCTGGCCAACCTGGTGAGCAACGCAGTGCGGCACACGCCGGCCGGGGGCGCGGTGGAGATCCTCGGCAGCGCTCTGACCGACGGGGTGGAGGTGACGGTGACCGATGGGTGCGGCGGCATCGATGACGACGACCTCGACCGGGTCTTCGACCTCGCCTGGACCGGCACCGCGGCCCGTACGCCGGGCATCCCCGGGCGTCGCGACGCAGATGCGGCCGACTCGACCGTGGCCTCGGACGGGAGCCAAGCGGGTCTCGGACTGGCGATCGTCAAGGGGATCGTGGAGGCACACGGGGGCGAGGTCAGCGTCGGCAATGTCCGCGCAGGCGGGGCCGGCTGCCGCTTCGTCGTCCGGTTGCCGCAACCTGTCGCGGGCGACAACACCTGACCCGCCTACCTGATCCGCGCCGCTGGTGATGCGAGTCACCGCGTGTCGCGCTTCGATCGAACAGGTGTTCGGGCTAGTTTGTCTCCACAGGTACGACGCGGGGCGAGGTTGTCCACAGCTGGTGACGGCGCTGATCAGGCACTGTCGGTGGCTCGCTCTAGCGTCGCCGATGTACCTGGCACCCACGACTAGCAAAGGAACCATCATGGCTGGAGACCGCGACAAGGCCCTGGACGCCGCCCTTCTCAACATCGAGAAGCAGTTCGGCAAGGGCTCGGTGATGCGCCTCGGTGACGAGACGCGCGCCCCTCTCGAGATCATCCCGACGGGCTCGATCGCCCTCGACGTCGCGCTCGGCCTCGGTGGCCTGCCGCGAGGCCGGGTCGTCGAGATCTACGGTCCGGAATCCTCCGGCAAGACCACGGTGGCCCTCCACGCGGTCGCCAACGCGCAGGCCCGCGGCGGCATCGTGGCCTTCATCGACGCAGAGCACGCGCTCGACCCCGACTACGCCAAGGCACTCGGAGTCGACACCGACGCGTTGCTGGTCTCCCAGCCCGACTCGGGTGAGCAGGCGCTCGAGATCGCCGACATGCTCGTCCGCTCCGGTGCGCTCGACCTGATCGTCATCGACTCGGTCGCTGCCCTGGTGCCCCGGGCCGAGATCGAGGGCGAGATGGGTGACAGCCACGTCGGCCTCCAGGCCCGGCTGATGAGCCAGGCGCTGCGCAAGATGACCGGTGCGCTCAACAACTCCAACACCACGATGATCTTCATCAACCAGCTGCGCGAGAAGATCGGCGTCATGTTCGGTTCGCCCGAGACCACGACCGGTGGTCGGGCACTGAAGTTCTACTCCTCGGTGCGCCTCGACGTGCGCCGCATCGAGACCCTCAAGGACGGCACCGACATGGTCGGCAACCGCACCCGGGTCAAGGTCGTCAAGAACAAGGTCGCCCCGCCGTTCAAGCAGGCCGAGTTCGACATCATGTACGGCAAGGGCATCAGCCGCGAGGGTGGTCTCATCGACGTCGGTGTCGAGGCGGGGCTGGTCCGCAAGGCCGGCGCTTGGTACACCTACGAGGGCGACCAGCTCGGTCAGGGCAAGGAGAACGCCCGCACCTTCTTGAAGGACAACCCCGACCTGGCCAACGAGCTGGAGAAGAAGATCCTCGAGACCCTCGGCGTCATCCCGAGCGAGACGGCCCCGGACGACCTGTCCGACCTGTCCGAGCTCTCCGACAAGCCCATCGGGATCGATGACTTCTAGCAAGGACGCGCCAGCGGACTTGCTGATGGTGGTCGAGCAAGCGGCACGGCTGAGCCTGCGAAGCCGTGACCCGCGTGTCGAGACCTGGTGGGTCCACAAGCAACGGCGCTGAACGAGGGAGGACATGATGGACGACGCGCCAACGGCGCCGCCGTCGTGGGTCGGAGACGTCCATGATGGCGTCGACGCCTGGACGCACGGCGGCGCTGATCGCCCCACGGCGTCAGCGCCGCCGCCCGAGGATCCGGTCGCCCAGGGCCCGGCCGCGGACCCGGAGGCGGTGGCGCGCAAGATCCTGCTCGACACCCTCACCGGGCAGGCCCGCAGCCGCAAGGAGCTCGCCGACAAGCTCGCCAAGAAGCTGGTGCCCACCGAGATCGCCGAGCGGCTGCTCGACCGGTTCGAGGAGGTCGGCCTCGTCGACGACGAAGCCTTCGCCCGGCTGTGGGTCTCCCACCGCCAACCCGGCAAGGGGCTGGCTCGACGGGCGCTGGCCCAGGAGCTGCGTCGCAAGGGCATCGACGACGAGGTCGCCCGCGAGGTGCTCGACGAGATCGATCCCGCCGACGAGGAGCAGGCCGCGCGCAGGCTCGTGCGCAAGAAGCTGCGGACGCTGACCCGCGTCGACGACACCACAGCGACGAGGCGGCTCGTGGGGTTGTTGGCGCGCAAGGGCTACGGCTCGGGGATGTCGTATGCGATCGTGCGCGACGAGCTCGACGCGGCCGACCGTCATCCGCCCGAGGAGCCCGGCTCACTAGGGTGAGGCCATGACCTTGATCACCGACCTCCTCCGGCTGCCACCGGGCCCCGTGGACCTGCAGGCTCGCGACAGCGACTCGGCGCCGGGCTTCGACGAGGGCAAGGCCAAGGGCAAGAAGGCGTTGCTGGCTCTCGGCGACGAGCTCGCCGAGCTCCAGGAGCGGCTGTTCGCCGAGGGCCGCAGCGGCGGCGTCCGCAGCGTGCTGCTCGTGCTCCAGGGGATGGACACCTCCGGCAAGGGTGGCACCCTGCGCCACACGGTCGGCCTGATCGACCCCCAGGGCATCCGGATCACCTCCTTCAAGGCCCCCACCGAGGAGGAGCTCAGCCACGACTTCCTGTGGCGCATCGAGCGCGCCCTGCCCAAGCCTGGCTACGTCGGTGTCTTCGACCGCTCCCACTACGAGGACGTCCTCATCGCCAAGGTGCGCGAGCTCGCCGAGCCCGAGGAGATCGAGCGACGCTACGGCGCCATCAACGACTTCGAGGCCGAGCTCGTCGCCTCCGGCACGGTCGTGGTCAAGGTGATGCTGCACCTCTCGCCGCAGGAGCAGAAGGAGCGCCTCGCGGCGCGGCTCGAGGACCCCACCAAGTACTGGAAGTACAACCCCGGCGACCTCGACGAGCGCCTCCTGTGGGGCGCTTATCGCCAGGCCTACGAGGCGGCCCTCGAGCGCACCAACACCGAGATCGCGCCCTGGTACGTCGTCCCGGCCGACAAGAAGTGGTACCGCAACCTCGCCGTCGGCTCGTTGCTCCTCGATGCCCTACGGGGGCTCGCTCCCCAGTGGCCGGCGGCCGACTTCGACCTCGACGAGCAGCGCACCCGTCTGGCAGCCGAGTCACCGGTGAGCTGATGGGCTCTCTCGACACCGTGGTGGTCACGCGCTACGTGACCCCGTTGCGCGAAGGCGGCAGCCTGCCCGGCGTCGTGGAGGGCGACGACCTCGGGACCTACGTCTGCAAGTTCCACCGGGCCGGTCAGGGTCCGCGGGTCCTGGCTGCCGAGGTGATCGTCGGTGAGCTCGCCCGCCGGATCGGGCTGTCGACCCCGCGCCAGGTGGTGCTCGACCTCGATCCCGAGATCGCTCGCTACGAGGCCGATGAAGAGGTGCAGGACCTGCTGTCGGCCAGCGTCGGGCTCAACCTCGGCAGCGACTTCCTGCCCGGCTCGTTCGGCTACGACGGCGACGGCGCAGTCGATCCGGTGCTGGCCTCGACGGTGGTGTGGCTCGACGCGTTCTGTGCCAACGTCGACCGCTCCTGGCGCAACCCCAACCTCCTCGTGTGGGCGGGCTCGGTGTGGGTCATCGACCACGGGGCCTCGCTCTACTTCCACCACGGATGGCGCGGCGGCGTGACTGACCCCGCTCGGTTCGCCGCCCAGCCCTGGGATGCCACCGACCACGTCCTGCTCGGCCGCGCGAGCGAGCTGGCCGCCGTCGACGAGCGACTCAGCCAACAGGTGACCCCCGCGCTGTTGGAGGAAGTCGTGGCGCTCGTCCCCGATGTCTGGCTCGAGCCGACGCCCGGGGCCGAGACTCCGCAGGCGCTGCGGGCCGCCTACGTCGACTTCCTCACCGCGCGGCTGGGCACCCGGCAGTGGCTGCCCGAAGGCTCACCGTGACCACGACCACGAGCACGCCGACGGTGCCGACGCCGGCGCCTCGCCATGCCTACCAGTACGTCGTGCTGCGTTGCGTGCCCCGCGTCGACCGGGAGGAGTTCCTCAACGTCGGCGTCGTGCTCTACTGCCACGCCACCGACTTCCTCCACAGCGCCTGGCAAGTCGACAGCGACCGGCTCGCGGCCTTCGGTGACAGCGTGGACGCCGACCAGCTGCGCGAGGCATTGGCCTTCGTCGACGCCGTCTGCGCGGGAGCCCCGCGCGCCGGTGGTGCTGCGTCGGCGACGACAAGCCAGCGGTTCGGGTTCCTCAAGGCTCCCCGGAGCACCGTGCTGCAGACCGGCCCTGTCCACGGCGGGCTGACCGCCGACCCGGAGCGCCAGCTCGACCGTCTGCTGCACCAGCTGCTGGGCTGAGGAAGTACCGTCAACTTTGGTTGACGACCAGCGGTGGCGTCAACTAAGGTTGACGCCATGGACGAGCGCAACGACCTACTCCCAGTGGCCTCCGACACCGAGGCGGCTCTGGCCGCCGTCGTCGCCATGCGCCGGAGCGCGGATCGGCTCGAGCTGGCCGCGGTGCAGTGCGCCATCGACAAGGGGTGGTCGTGGTCGGAGATCGCGCAGAGCCTGGGGGTCACGAAGCAGGCCGTCCACAAGCGTTATGCCAAACGGATGACGCCATCGACGACGAGGGAGGCGGTCCGATGATCTGGGGTCGCAAGAAGCGCAGCCGGTTGCAGGACATCCGGATCATGAGCGAGCTGTTCCCAGCCGCGGACGCGTTGGCCGCAGGAGACGGTGAGCACGATGCCGGGGCGGAGTACCTCCTGATCGCGGCGCTCGACCTCGATGACGGCTCCGCGCGGCGGGTCTTTCGCGCCGTCGGTGTCGATCCCGATCAGCTCCACCCAGCGGTGCGCGCCCAGCACGCTGCTGCACTCGAGGCCGTCGGTCTTCGACCGCTCGACGAAAGCTTGCTGGCCGGGCGGCTCCCGGCACCGGTCGTCGGCGACGGACCGCACCGTGGCGCCCCCTCCGGACACGAGATGTTCCGGCACGTGGTGCGGCTCGTCCGCAAGGAGCGCTCGCAGCTCTACGGCGCCTACTTCGTCCTGGTCGCGGCGACCACCGAGCGCGGCACCACGGCCCGAGCGCTGCGACACCTGGGCATCGACCCCGCAGCGCTGGCCTCGGCTGCTCGCACGGAGATCGACCGCCTGAACAAGAGCTAGCAGCCTCCGGCGGTGGCGCGACCCCTGGTCAGATCCAGCCGTTCGACTGGGCCACCCGAGCAGCCTCGGCCCTGGTCGACGCCCCGGTCTTGCCGATGGCAGCGGAGAGGTAGTTGCGCACGGTGCCGATCGAGAGCTGGGCGCGGGCCGCGATGACCGCGACAGGTGATCCGTCGACGGCGAGCAGCAGGATCTCCGACTCCCGGGCGGTGAGCGGCGACGGGCCGGACATCAGGGACTCGGTGGCGAGTCCGGGGTCGACCACGCGCAGCCCGGCATGGACCCGACGTACGGCATCGGCGAGCTCGCGAGCCGGGGTGTCCTTGACCAGGAAGCCGGCGGCACCGGCGTCGAGGGCGCGGCGCACGTAGCCGGGCCGCCCGAAGGTCGTCACGATCAATGACCGCACGGCCGGCAGCTCCTCGCGCAGCTGCTCGGCGACCTCGAGCCCGGTGAGGCCGGGCATCTCGATGTCGAGCAGGCACACCTCGGCCGAGGAAGAGCGGGCCGCGGCCAGCACCTCGTCGCCACGTCCGACCTGGGCGACCACGTCGAGGTCGGGCTCGAGATCGAGCAGGGCGGCGAGCGCTCCGCGGACCAGCGCCTGGTCGTCGGCGAGGAGGACCCGGATCACGGCAGCACCACCTCCACGCGGGTGCCGGGAGCGCCCGAGAGCTCCAGGGTGCCGCCGGCCGCGGCGACTCGCTCCCGCATGCCGCGCAGTCCGTTGCCGTCCCGACCGGCGCCGGCCTCGAAGCCGCCACCGTCATCGGCGATCACCAGCCCGGTCGGGGAGAGCTCGATGGTCACCCGGGATGCGCCCGCGTGCCGCACGACATTGGTCACCGACTCCCGCAGGACCCAAGCGAGCAGGGTGCGGTGGCGCGGGTCGGAGTCGGCGACCGTGCCGATCAGGTGGGTCTCGATGCCGGCGTCGGCGAGCACGAGGGGCGCCGCAGCCAGCTCGGCCTCGAGGTTGGCTGCCCGCAGGCCGCCGACGGTCGAGCGGACCTCGGCGAGCGCCTGGCGGGCCGTCTCCTGGATCGACTCGAGCTCGACGCGTGCCTGTGCCGGGTCGACGTCGAGGAGCCGGGCAGCCAGCTCGGCCTTGATCGAGAGGGCGGTCAGGGAGTGCCCGAGCACGTCGTGCACGTCGCGGGCGACGCGGTCACGCTCGGCCACCAGCGCGAGCTCGGCACGGGAGGCCTCGGAGCGGGCCTCGAGGTCGGAGAAGACCCGCATCGCCGTGCAGAAGCCGATGATCGGCCACACCATGAGGAAGAAGAACGCCGGGAAGTCGCCGCCGACGAGCGAGAGCACCGGGAGAAGGGCGCTGCCGATGGTGGTGGCCTTCCACCAGGGCGCCGGCACCATCAACGCGGAGAATGCGCCGAGGTAGGGGGTCAGACCGATCGCCTCGATGCCGATCACCGGCACCGTGGCCAGCGCGAGCACCAGCATCGCGCACCAGACCTGCAACGCGTGCTCGCGCCACACGCTCCAACCGAGCAGGTAGATCACCGCGTAGGCCGCGATCAGCACCAGGGTGGTGCCCTTGGCCACAGTGGGCGCGTCGGCCTGAAGCGTCTCGATCACCGGATAGGCGAGGAAGACCAGCCAGATGGCGGCCACCACCCATGCCCACTCATCCCAAGGGGAGCGTGCAGAGGGAGCGGGGCTCGCAGGAGCGCTCACACCCGCTCCCGGCGCCGGCGCAGCCCCCAGACCGACAGCGCCGCGAAGATGACTGTCCACGTGCACACGTTAGCCAGCAACAGCCACACCGAGTCGTGGCCCGCGTCGTTGGGTAGGTGCCCCTCCGAGATCGGGTAGCGCGCCAGCCCGGCGTAGCCGTAGAGCGGGGTGAAGCGTCCGATCTGCAGGATGAGGCCGTCCATGGGAGTGAACACGTTGCCGAGGAAGCTCATGATCACGATCAGGCCGGAGGCGATGCCGGCGGCGTTCTCGCCCTTGAAGAGCAGGCAGACAGCCAGCCCGTAGACCGCGAACAGCGCTGAGCCGACCCAGACGATGGTGGCGCTGGCCAGCCAGTCGACCGTTGAGCCGGTTGAGCCGGTGGCCGCTCCGATCGCGTAGATCAGGGCGATCGGGACGGCCGCCACGAGCATGGCGACCGAGGTCTTGATCGCCACGAAGGTCCACGGGCTCAGCGGCGTCAGGGCGATCTGGCGGCCCCATCCCATCGTCTGCTCGGTCGCGGCCGATCCCGCGACGGTCGTGGTGGCCGTGACGGCGCCGTACGCCGCCATCGAGACCATCACGTACATCGCGACGTTGGCGCTGCCGTAGGCCTCGTCGTCACCCATCCCGAAGACGAAGAACAAGAACGCCGGCAGCGCGACGATGAAGAACATCCCGGCCCGGTCGCGAAGCTGTCGCCTCAGGTCGAGGCCGGCGTAGGTGATGGCTCGGGGTCGCGGTGCGCGACGGATGGTCGTGGTCGGGTGGTCGGGGGTGGTGATCGTCGCGGTCATCGCACTGTCTCCAGGGTCTCCAGGGTCTCCAGGGTCTCGGTAGCGGGGTGGAAGGCGTCGGCATCGGTAGCCGGGGCGCCGGTCAAGGCGAGGAACGCCGCTTCCAGGCCCGCGCCGCCGATCTCGAGATCGGCGATGCCCAGGGGCGCCACCGCCCGACGGACGTCCTCCAGCCAGGAGCGGTCGATGCCATCGACCCCGATGACGTCCGGGGGCACGCGGAAGGTCATGGTGCGGCCGCCGTGCTGAGCACGCACCTCGGCCGTCGGGCCGTCGACCAGGATCCGGCCGCCGGCCATCATCACGGTGCGGTCGGCGAAGGCGTCGGCCTCGGCGAGGTAGTGGGTGGCGAAGACGATGGTGCGACCGTCGGCGGCGTCCGCGCGCATGGTGTCCCAGAACTGCTGGCGCGCGCCGACGTCCATGCCGGTGGTCGGCTCGTCGAGGATGACCAGGTCCGGGTCCGGGACGAGCGCCAAGGCGAACTTCAGCCGCTGCTGCTCACCGCCGGAGCAGGCCTGGACCAACCGGTCGGCCAACGGGCCAAGGGCGGCGCGCTCCATCACGAGGTCGACGCGCTCGGGGCGACCATGGAGTGCGGCGATCGCGCGGACGGTCTCGCGCACCGTGAAGTCGGCGAGCAGCCCCCCGGTCTGCAGCACGGCCGAGACCCGGCCGTCGGCGACAGCGCGCGACGGGGTGTCGCCGTACACCTCGATCGTGCCGCTGGTCGGGGTGGTGAGTCCGAGGAACAGGTCGACGGTGGTGGTCTTGCCGGCACCGTTGGGTCCGAGGAAGGCGACGATCTCGCCGGGGGAGATCGTCAGGTCGATGCCGTCGACGGCGGTGATGGCCTCGCCACCCGGTGCGTGGAATCGCTTCGTCAGGGCCTTCGCCTGGAGTGCTGGTGTGCTCATGGCTCCACCGTGCGGCCTCGCGGGCGTCGAGCCCTCGGGGAGATGTCACGACCTGCGCATGACACCTGTCACGCCAGGGCACGACGAGCTCAGACGGGGACGAGCTCCACGGCGCCGACGGCGTAGCGGGCGAGCACCATGCGCGCGACCTCCGGGTGGGCGCCGAGCGGCTCGGACACCGCGACGGCCCCGGCTTCCAACGCCATCTCGGTGGAGCGGTCGGTCAGCACTCCGGGGGTGAGGAAGAGCGAGGCGACGGCGATGTGGCGGCGACCCTCACCGCGGAACGCACGTACAGCCTCGCCGGTGGCCGGCGGTGCGCTGGCGGCGTAGGCGGCGGTGACGGGGAGCTTGTGGTGGGTGCCCCAGAGCCGTGCCAGTCGGGCAACGGTCTGGTTGGCGAGCGCATCGGTCGAGCCGGCCGCTGCCAGGACGAGAGCGTCGAGCTCACGGACCCGGGAGAAGCGGAGCGCCTCACGCAGCCGTTCGTCGAGCACCTCGAGGAAGCAGGACTCGAGCCCGAGCAGGGCGCTCAGACGGACCTGGAGGCCGGGGTGCCGGGCGGCGGCTACGGCGAGTGCGATCTCGAGAGCGTGCTGGTCCATCTCGACCTCGGAGAGCGCCAGCGGCACCACCACGATCTCGTCGTGCCCGGCCTTGACGAGCCGGTCGATGACCGACTGGAAGGCCGGCTTCCCACCTCGGGCAGGCAGGGAGGGGTCCTCGAGGAACGCTCGCTCGACACGGAGGTCGGGGCGTTGGGACTTCACCTCGGAGACCAGAGCGGCGATCGTGCTCGCCGTGCGGGGGTCTCGGCTCGCGTGAGCCAGGGCAACCAGGGCAGGAGCAGCCATCAGAGCTGTTTCCTCTCGTCATCATCGTGCAGGACATGCTGGACAACATCTGCAAGGCCGGGGCGCGGGTGCCTCATGTGTGGATCCCGCACTCGGTCTTGTTCGTGCCGGCCCAGCGACCACTGCGTGGGTCGTCGCCGGGAGCCACCCGCCGGGTGCACGGAGCGCACCCGATCGAGGGGTAGCCGTCATAGACGAGCGGGTTCACCAGGACGCCGTTGTCCGCGATGTAGCGCTCGACCTGCTCATCACTCCACCGGGCGAGTGGAGAAACCTTGACCTTGCCCTTCTTGGCATCCCACCCGATGACGGGCGCGATGACGCGGTTGTGGGTCTCCGCCCGACGCAGGCCGGTGGCCCAGGCGTCGTAGCGGCTGAGGGCATCGGCGAGGGGCGCGACCTTGCGCAGGGCGCAGCACAGGTCGGGGTCGCTGCGGTAGAGCTCGGGGCCGTGCTCGGCGTCCTGCTCGGCGACGCTCTGCCGAGGTGTGATCGAGAGCAGGGTGACGTCCATGGTCGCCTCGACGGCGTCGCGGGTGCCGATGGTCTCGATGAAGTGGTAGCCGGTGTCGAGGAAGACCACGTCGATGCCGGGCACGACCTTCTGCGCCACGTGGGCGAGCACGGCGTCGCCCATGGATGAGGTGATCGCGAAGCGCTCACCGAACGTGGCCGCGGCCCACTCGATGATCGTCTCGGCCGGGGCGAGCTCGAGCTCGGCGCCCCAGTGCGAGACCAGCTCGCGCAGCTCCTCCGGCGATCGGCCCCCGGCGGTGGCGCCGCGGAAGGCACGCGCGGAGCGGGTGGTGGCGGTGCTCATCGCAGCCCACCCCCGTGGCGGCGCAGGATCCCGAGCATCTTCAGCGAGAACGCTCGCTGGCAGCCGCGGCACTCCCACTCCCCGTGCGGCGAGGTGACCTCGCCGTCGGCCGAGGTGACCTCGTGGGGCCTGAGGTCCTGCTCGCCGCAGTAGGGGCAGTGGAAGGGGACGCCGCGCTCGCTCATCGTGCCGCCAGCGCCTTGTCGCCCCGCAGGGCTGCCTCGTCGGCGCGGGCGACCCAGGTCGCGAAGCTCTCGTCGGCGTCACGGTCGACCAAGTAGTTGCCGACGACCACGGTGACGTAGTCGTCGAGCCCCGCGCTGGTCACCTTGTGGGCGCGCAGCTTGCGGCCGAAGTTGGCCTGCAGCCCGGTGGCCCCGCCGAGGTGCACCTGGAAGCCCTCGACCTGCTCGCCCTCGTGCAGGACGAGCTGGCCCTTGAGGCCGATGTCGGCCACCTGGGTGCGCGCGCAGGCGTTGGGGCAGCCGTTGACGTTGACCGTGATCGGGGTGTCGAGGTCGGGGAAGCGCTTCTCGAGCTCGGTCACCAGGTCACGGGCGCGCTCCTTGGTGTCGACGATCGCCAGCTTGCAGAACTCGATGCCGGTGCAGGCCATCGTGTTGCGGCGCCACTGAGAGGGGCGCGCGGACAGCCCGATCTCGTCCAGCCGGGTGACCAGTGCCTCGACGCGGTCGGCGTCGGCGCCGATCAGCACGATCTTCTGGTACGGGGTGAGGCGGGCGCCGGCGAGGCCGAACTCCTCGATGGTGTCGGCGAGCTGCACCAGCAGGGTGCCGGAGATCCGCCCGGCGACCGGGGCGACGCCGACGTAGTACTTGCCGTCGTTCTGCTCGTGTACGCCGATGTGGTCGCGGTGGCCGGTGGGCGACGGCGGGGAGTCGCAGGAGACCAGCTCACGCCCGAGGTACTCCTTCTCGACGACCTCGCGGAACTTCGCGACGCCCCAGTCGGCGACGAGGAACTTCAGTCGGGCGCGCGAGCGGAGCCGGCGGTAGCCGTAGTCGCGGAAGACCGAGGCGACGGCCTCCCAGACGTCAGCGACCTCGTCGAGCGGGATCCACACGCCCATCTTCTGGGCCAGCATCGGGTTGGTCGACAACCCGCCGCCGACCCAGCAGTCGAAGCCGGGGCCGTGCTCGGGGTGCACGGTGCCGACGAACGAGACGTCGTTGGTCTCGGGGGAGACGTCGTGGCCGGGGTGCCCGGTGAGCGCGGTCTTGAACTTGCGCGGGAAGTTGGAGAAGGCCGGGTCGCCGATGAAGCGGTCGAAGATCTCCTGCAGGGCTGACGAGCCGTCGATGATCTCGTCCTTGGCGACGCCGGCGACCGGCGAGCCGAGGAACGGCCGGGGGGAGTCGCCGCAGGCTTCGAGACTGCTCAGGCCGGCCGCGTCGAGGCGGTCCCAGATCTCCGGGACGTCCTCGATGCGAATCCAGTGGTACTGGATGTTGGCGCGGTCGGTGACGTCGGCGGTGTCGCGGCCGAAGTCGAGGCCGATGGTGCCCAGGGCTCGCACCGCGTCGTGGGTGAGCAGCTGGCCGTCGGAGCGCACGCGGAGCATGAAGTGCTCCGCGTCGAGCTCTTCCTCGGGCACGGTGGCGGTCTTGCCACCGTCGAAGCCGGGGGCGCGCTGGGTGTAGAGGCCCATCCAGCGGAAGCGGCCGCGCAGGTCGGCTGGGTCGATGGAGGCGAAGCCACGCTTGGAGTAGGTGTAGCGGATCCGGTCACGGACGTTGAGCGGATCGTCGTCCTTCTTGGACTGCTCGTTCTTGTTCAGGGGCTCGGTGTAGCCCAGCGACCACTGGCCCTCGGCCCGCTTCGTGCGCGGGATCTCGGTATGGACAGGCGGCTGGGAGGGAAAGCGCAGATCGGGCATGAGGGTCCTTGGCTGAGGTGGCGCCGCGGGGGCGCGTGGAGACGGGCTCGAGATAACTCAGCTGGGCCGACACATGCTGCTGCACGTACGCCCGAAGTCAACGTGGCGGCGTACCACGAGGTGGGCGGAGGTGTCAGCAGTGACCATAAAGCGGAGTCTCACGGTTCGGACACCTTGCTCACAACGCCCAATCTCGTGATGTGAGACGCATGGTTCACGATGTGGGACGGTCCTGGCCTGCCTGCGGGGGGCTGCCGGGGGAGACGTGGTGTAGGTCACGTCGCGCAGCGGGCGGTGTTGCGCCGACCGGGCACCCGAGTGGGTGCTCGGCGCGGATAGTCTTGCGCCATGGCTGACCTGAACTCCTTGACCAGCAGTGCGTACTCCCAGGCCCTCGAGGTCATCGCCTCGGTCGAGCCGCGGATCGCTGAGGCGACCAGGGCTGAGCTCGCCGATCAGCGCAGCTCGCTCAAGCTGATTGCCAGCGAGAACTACGCCTCGCCCGCGGTGCTGCTCACGATGGGCACCTGGTTCAGCGACAAGTACGCCGAGGGCACCGTCGGCCACCGCTTCTACGCCGGCTGCCAGAACGTCGACACCGTCGAGAGCCTGGCCGCCGAGCACGCCCGCGAGCTGTTCGGTGCGGAGTACGCCTACGTGCAGCCCCACTCGGGCATCGATGCCAACCTGGTGGCGTTCTGGTCGATCCTGGCCCACCGCGTCGAGTCGCCCTGGCTGGAGAAGGCGGGGTCGAAGAACGTCAACGAGCTCACCGACGACGACTGGGAGAAGCTGCGCAAGGAGCTCGGCAACCAGCGCCTCCTCGGGATGAGCCTGGACGCCGGCGGTCACCTGACCCACGGCTTCCGTCCCAACATCAGCGGCAAGATGTTCCACCAGCAGCAGTACGGCACCGACCCCGAGACGGGGCTCCTCGACTACGACAAGGTCGCGGCCAAGGCCCGTGAGTTCAAGCCGCTCGTGCTCGTCGCCGGCTACTCCGCCTACCCGCGCCGGGTGAACTTCGCCAAGATGCGCGAGATCGCCGACGAGGTCGGCGCCACGCTCATGGTCGACATGGCCCACTTCGCCGGCCTGGTGGCCGGCAAGGTCTTCGTCGGCGACGAGGACCCGGTCCCGCACGCCCACATCGTCACCTCGACGACCCACAAGTCGCTGCGCGGTCCGCGCGGCGGCATCGTGCTGGCCACCGAGGAGTACGCCCCCAGCGTCGACCGCGGCTGCCCGATGGTCCTCGGCGGCCCGCTCTCGCACGTGATGGCCGCCAAGGCTGTCGCCTTCGCCGAGGCCCGCCAGCCGTCGTTCCAGACCTACGCCCAGAAGGTCGCCGACAACGCCAAGTCGCTCGCCGAGGGCTTCCTGTCGCGCGGGGGCAACCTCGTCACCGGCGGCACCGACAACCACCTGGTGCTGCTCGACGTCTCGTCGTTCGGCCTCACCGGCCGCCAGGCCGAGTCGGCCCTGCTCGACGCCGGCGTCGTGACCAACCGCAACTCCGTGCCCGGCGACGCCAACGGCGCCTGGTACACCTCCGGCATCCGCCTCGGCACCCCCGCGCTGACGACCCGCGGTTTCGGTCACGACGAGTTCGACAACGTCGCCGACCTGATCGTCAAGGTGCTCAAGAACACCGAGGCCGGCACGACCAAGGCCGGTGGGCCGTCCAAGGCGTCCTACACGCTCGCCGACGGCGTGGCCGACGCGGTCAAGAGCGCTTCGGGCGAGATGCTCGACAAGCACCCGCTCTACCCTGGCCTCGAGCTGACCTGACATCCCGGAGGCTGAGCGGGCCGAGCCCCTGGGCGAGGCTCGCTGGCGCTCTCCGGAGGCTGAGCAGGCTGAGCCCCTGGGCGAGGCCGTCGACGAAGCCCGGTGAGGTGGGCGCAGGCCGTAGCCACGGTTGCGGGGCTTCGTCGACGCTCGCTGGCGCTCTCCGGAGGCTGAGCAGGCCGAGCCCCTGGGCGAGGCCGTCGACGAAGCCCGGTGAGGTGGGTGCAGGCCGTAGCCACGGTTGCGGGGCTTCGTCGACGCTCGCTGGCGCTCTCGGAGGCTGAGCAGGCCGAGCCCCTGGCGAGGCCGTCGACGAAGCCCGGTGGGTGGGCGCAGGCCGTAGCCACGGTTGCGGGGCTTCGTCGACGCTCGCTGGCGCTCGCTGCTCAGCCTCCGGGGGTCACGGGGCTTCGTCGACGCTCGCTGCTCACCCTCCGGGTCGGGGGAGTGCTCCGGCTCACGGCCGCACCTCCCGGATCTCGCGCCGGTCGTGGCTACCGTTGCTCCCATGAGAGCGGAGACCTCCGACCCCGCTGTCACCCGTGTGAGTCTTCGCGAGCGGACCGAGGCCAGGGCGCGACAGGCGGCGCACTACTTCTGGCGCCTGGTGGTCACCACGGTTGGTTCGTGCATGCGCTACCGCGTCACGGGGTTGGCGGCCGAGGGTGCGTTCTTCGCGGTCCTGTCGGTGCCGCCGCTGATCTTTGCCCTCGCGGGTGCGGTCGGCTACGTCTCGGAGCGCTTCAG
Source organism: uncultured Actinomycetota bacterium (assembly GCA_963761285.1). GTDB lineage: Bacteria > Actinomycetota > Actinomycetes > Propionibacteriales > Nocardioidaceae > Nocardioides. Next base: position 89,881 of record CAVXGJ010000015.1, read on the forward strand.
CACCACCCAGATCGAGAGCATCCGGCAGTCGGTGATCGACCTCTCGTCGACCTTCCTGACCGACGGTGCGGTCAACGATGTCATCGTCCCGACGATGGACGACGTCCTCGAAGGGGGGCGTCTGGACGTGATCTCGCTGGGGTTCGTGCTGGCGTTGTGGTCGGGCTCGCGGGCCCTCAACGTCTTCGTCGACACCATCACGATCATGCACGGCCTCGGCGGGCACCGGGGGATCATCAAGACGCGCGCTCTCGCGTTCGGTCTCTACCTCCTGGCCATGATCACCGGCGCGATCTCGCTCCCGCTCGTCGTGGCCGGGCCCAAGCTGGTGCGTGACGTGCTCCCGGACGAGCTGCTGTTCCTCAGCTCGTTCTACTGGCCTGTCGTCGTCTTGGTGTGCATCTGCTTCCTGGCCACGCTCTACCACGTGTCGGTGCCGGTGCGGACGAACTGGAGCTTCAACCTGCCGGGCGCCACGTTCTCCCTGCTGATGTGGATCCTGGGCTCCTACGTGCTGCGCTGGGTGCTGATGGTGACCGCGGCCGACTCCAAGTCCATCTACGGCCCGCTCGCGGCCCCGATCGCCATCCTGCTCTGGTTGTACGTCGTTGCCCTCGCGGTCCTGATCGGGGCGGCCGTCAACGCAGCGTTCGACTCGGTCTTCCCGCAGCTCGACACCACCCGCGCCCGGTTGGAGCTGATGGCCCGGCTGCGCAACGCGCGAAGCGCGAGGGCCAAGGAGCGCGGCGCTGCCGGTACGTCCGGCCCTGTGGACTAGATTCGGCTCGTGCCTGACGACCTGCGTGAGACTCCGGGCAGCGCGTCCGCCTTCAAGGTCTCGCTGCCGGAAGGGGACAGCTCGCCCTGGGCTGCCTTGGGCAAGCGGCTGCTGGCCGCGTTGGGCATCTTGTGCGGGACCGTGCTGATCGTCTACCTCGATCGCAGGGGCTACACCGACAACGCCGATGGGTTCGTGTCGTTCAAGGACTCGATCTACTACACCACCGTCACCCTGAGCACCACCGGCTACGGCGACATCGCCCCGGTCAGCGACCGAGCGCGGATGATCAACGCCTTTGTCGTCACCCCGGCACGCATCGCGTTCCTGGTGCTCTTGATCGGCACGACCCTCGAGGTCCTGGCCAGCCAGGGCCGCGAGGCGATCCGGATCTCTCGATGGAGGAGAAAGATGGGACACCACGTCATCGTCGTCGGCTACGGCACCAAGGGCCGCTCGGCGGTCAAGACGCTGCTCAGCAACGGTCTCGGCAAAGAGGGCGTGGTCATCGTCGACACGAGCTCCACGGCCCTGGCCGATGCTCACGAGGACGGCCTCGCTGTCGTGACCGGCGATGCGACCCGCAAGGACGTACTGATGCGCGCAGGGGTCAGCGAGGCGGACCAGGTCATCATCACCACCAACCGTGACGACTCCAACGTGCTGACCACGCTCACCGTGCGCGCTGCCAACCCTGACGCCTGGATCATCGCTGCCGTTCGCGAGCAGGAGAACGCCTCGCTGATGAAGCAGTCGGGCGCCAACTCGGTGATCACCTCGTCCGACGCCGTCGGGCGTCTTCTCGGACTCTCGTCCCTCTCGCCGACGTTGGGCTCGGTCATGGAGGACCTGCTCAGCTACGGCCAGGGGCTCGAGGTGGCCGAGCGCGAGCTGCTGGTCAGCGAGGTCGGCATGCAGCCGCAAAGCCTGCCCGACCAGGTCATCTCGGTGGTGCGTGACGAGAAGGTCTACAACTACTTCGATCCCAACGTGACTCGCCTGGCCCGCGGCGACCGCCTCATCGTCGTCCGCTCCGCCAGAGAGCTGCCCTGGGCGCCGCGCCCCGGCACCCACAACGAGGACTTCGCCACCGAGCACGACTGAGTCCATCCCCCACAGCGTTCGAACAGACGTTCGATCCGTGTGAGACGATGAGGTCATGGCGGGCGGTTGGGGCAAGCAGGGCAGCGGGGTGCCGCTGTCCGAGCGGGTCCGAGTCGGCGCCGATGCCGTCCCGACCCCTCACGTCGCCGCGGCCGAGGGATGTCCCGCCCGGCACTGCTGGGTGGCCGACGCCGTCGATGGCCACGGCATCAAGCGTCCGGGCTTGCTCGTGGAGTGGCGCCAGGTCCGCACCGGCTGGGAGGGGCGCGTCATCTACGCCGCCCAGGTGCGACCGGAATCGTGGCTGCTGGCCGAGGAGTGGCTCCCGGCCGCGCTGCTCACCCCGCTGTGACAGGAGCCGAAAAAGAGCCAAGCCGCTGGAGTCTCGGGTCTCCAACGGCTTGACGAGTAGAACGTTACCCGCCAGTTCGTCTCTCGTCAGGAGAACCGCCACATCTCGAGACTGTTTTTACTTTCAACCGGTTTCGAGCTCGTTGATCGGGGCCCAGATGGCTTGTCGAGACGCGCTCCACGGGCCCCACGACCCGCTAGGACGGGACCGCCGACCCTGGTGGCCGGGATGGCTCGGCCGGCAGATTGGACCCATGCTGAGCCTCATCGAGCTGCCCGACCCCGAGTGCCGACGCCTGCTTCGCGTCGGGACCATCGGACGGCTGGCCGTCGTCGATGCCGACGGAGAGATCCTGTTGTTGCCCCTCAACTACGCGGTCGTGGACGACACAGTGGTCATCCGGACCTTTGCGGGCTCGCGGCTCGCCGGCGAGCTCTGGGGCTCCCGCCGCTCGGGCGCGCTCCGAGCCGCCTTCGAGGTCGATCACATCGACCACGAGAAGTGGCGGGGGTGGAGCGTCGTGGCGCACGGCACGCTCTCGCCCGCCGACCGCGCCGACCTGACCGGACACCGACTGCCGCGTCCCTGGGCTTCGGGCGAGCGTGATCTCTTCGCCCGGATGACGGTGACCAGCATCGCCGGACGCCGGCTCGGCACCGGTTGGGACAGCGAGGCCGCCATGCCGGCGCGCGTCGTCCCCCTCGAGGACCACGACGATGCCGACGAGGGATGAGTCCGCGTGGGCGACGCTCGTCGTCCGACGTGGGTAGCGTGGAGCCATGAGCCACTCCTCGCTGGTGCTGGTGCTCAACGCCGGGTCCTCGAGCCTGAAGTACCAGGTCATCGATGGCGCCTCGGGTGCCGTGCTGGTGCGCGGCCTGGTCGAGCGGGTCGGTGACGCGGGTGTCGGTCACGAGGAAGCGCTCCAGGAGATGTACGACGACCTCGAGGCGCGAGGGCTCGGAGCAGGCGCCCTGCTGGCGGTCGGGCACCGGGTGGTGCACGGCGGGCCACGGTTGAGCGAGGCCGTCCTGATCGATGACCGGGTGATCGAGGAGATCGACGGCGCGGCCAGGCTCGCTCCGCTGCACAACGGCCCGGAGCTGGAGGGCATCCGCAGCACCCTGGAGCGCTATGCCGACCTGCCGCAGGTCGCGGTCTTCGACACCGCCTGGTTTGCCGACCTCCCGCCGGCGGCTGCGACGTACGCCATCGATGTCGAGGTGGCAGAGCGAGCGGACATCCGGCGCTACGGCGCCCACGGCACCAGCCACGCCTACGTCGCCGAGACGGTGGCGACCTTCCTCGAGCGTCCGCTGGCGGAGCTCGATCAGATCGTCCTCCACCTCGGCAACGGCGCTTCGGCAGCAGCCGTGCGTGGTGGCCGTCCGGTGGACACCTCGATGGGTCTCACCCCCCTGGAAGGGCTCGTCATGGGGACTCGTTGCGGTGACCTCGACCCCGGGGTGTTGCTTCATCTCATGCGCTACGGCGGTCTGGACGTCGATGCGCTCGACGACCTTCTCCACCACCACAGCGGACTCCTGGGGCTGGCCGGGATCAGCGACGTGCGCGACCTGCTGAGCGCCGTCGACGGCGGCGACCGGCGCGCGCACACGGCGTACGAGGTGTACTGCCACCGCATCAAGAAGTATGTCGGCGCCTACCTGGCGGTCCTCGGGGGCGCCGACGTCCTCAGCTTCACCGCGGGGGTGGGGGAGCACAGCCATCGGGTGCGCGCCGACGTGCTCGACGGCCTGGACCGACTGGGGCTCGTGCTCGACCCCGAGCGCAACGCCGCCCCTCTGCCTGGCATCCGACGGATCTCGACCGATGCGTCACCGGTCACCGTCCTGGTGGTGCCGACCAACGAGGAACTGATGATCGCCCGGCAGGTGGTGGCCCTCCTCGGCGGAGGGCCGACCCCCTAGCAGTCCGCCCTAGAAGTCCGCCCTAGAAGTCCGCGCTGGTGGTGGCTGCGGTGACCGACGGTGAGTTGCCGGCTTCGGGCTCCTCCCCGGCCTCGGTCCAGCGCCAGTCGCGCACCTCCGGCAGGTCGTCTCCGTGCTCGCGGGTCCAGAGGCGGGCGCGACGCCGGGTGTCGACCATCTCCTGGCGCAACGACGCTGCACGCGATCCCAGCCCCGGCGTGCGGTCGATGACATCCATGACCAGGTGGTAGCGGTCCATGTCGTTCATCATCACCATGTCGAAAGGCGTCGTGGTCGTGCCCTCCTCCTTGTAGCCGCGCACGTGGAGGTGCTCGTTGTTGGCGCGACGGTAGGCCAGGCGGTGGATGAGCCACGGGTAGCCGTGGTAGGCGAAGATCACCGGGGTGTCGGTGCCGAAGAGGCTGTCGTACTCGCGGTGCGACATGCCGTGCGGGTGCTCGTGCTCGTCCTGCAGACGCATCAGGTCGACGACGTTGACCACCCGGATCCGCAGGTCGGGCAGGTGCCGGCGCAGGATCGAGACCGCGGCGAGCGTCTCCAGGGTCGGTACGTCGCCCGCGCAGCCCAGGACCACGTCGGGGAGGCCTTCGTCGTTCGAGGCGAACTCCCAGATGCCGGCGCCGCGCGCGCAGTGCAGGTCGGCGGCATCGGCGTCGAGCCAGTCGAAGGACGGCTGCTTGCCGCACACCACGACGTTGACGTACTGCCGGCTCTCCAGGCAGTGCTGCATCGTCGAGAGCAGGGTGTTGGCGTCCGGCGGGAGGTAGACGCGGACGATCTCGGCCCGCTTGTTGACCACGTGGTCGATGAAACCCGGGTCCTGGTGTGAGAAGCCGTTGTGGTCCTGACGCCAGACGTGGGAGCTGAGCAGGTAGTTGAGGCTCGGCACCCTGGCCCGCCAGGAGATGTCGCGGGTGGTCTTCAGCCACTTGGCGTGCTGGTTGAACATCGAGTCGACCAGGTGGATGAAGGCTTCGTAGCAGCTGAAGAGCGCGTGCCGCCCGGTGAGCGTGTAGCCCTCCGCCCAGCCCTGGCAGGTGTGCTCGGAGAGGATCTCCACGACCCGGCCGGAGTGGGCCAGATGCTCATCGGTGTCGATGATCTCCCCTGCGTAGACCTTGTCGGTCACCGCGTAGACCGGGTCGAGCCGGTTGGAGGCGGTCTCGTCAGGACCGAAGATCCGGAAGGTCGTCGGGTTGTCACGCACGACATCGATGAGGTATTCGCCGAGCACCCGGGTCGGTTCATGGATCGAGGCCCCGGGCTCGGACACCTCGACCGCGCGGGTGCGGAAGTCGGGCAGTCGTAGTGGCTGGGTGAGCAAGCCGCCGTTGGTGTGGGGGTTGGCGCTCATGCGGCGCTCGCCGGCCGGCGCCAGCGATCGGAGGTCTGCACGCAGGACGCCGTCCTCGAACAGCTCTTCGGGACGGTAGGAGCGCAGCCACTCCTCGAGCTGGGCGCGGTGGGCATCGTTCTCGCGGGTCTGGGCGAGCGGCACCTGGTGTGCGCGCCACGTGCCCTCGACCGGGACCCCGTCGACGACCTTCGGTCCGGTCCACCCCTTCGGCGTGACCATCAGGATCATCGGCCAGGGACGACGTTCGACGTCGCCGTCCTCGCGGGCCGCGCGCCAGATCTCGGTGATGGAGTCGTGGGCGCGATCGAGCGCGGCCGCCATCTGCTGGTGGACGTCGTCGGGGTCGTTGCCCTCGACGGTGAGCACCTCGTGCCCGTAGCCGCGCAGCAGGCTCTCCAGCTCGTGGCGGGGGATCCGTGCAGGGATGGTGGGGTTGGCGATCTTGTAGCCGTTGAGGTGCAGGATCGGCAGCACCGCGCCGTCGTGGACCGGGTCGACGAACTTGTTGGCGTGCCAGGAGGCGGCCAGTGGTCCGGTCTCGAACTCGCCGTCCCCGACCACCGCTGCGACCACGAGATCGGGGTTGTCCATCGCGGCCCCGTAGGCGTGGGACAGCACGTAGCCCAGCTCGCCGCCTTCGTGGATCGAGCCCGGAGTCTCCGGGGCGACGTGGCTGGGGATGCCGCCGGGGAACGAGAACTGGCGGAACAGCTCCTTCATGCCGTCGCGATCGGGGGTGACCCTCGGGTAGACCTCGGAGTAGGTGCCCTCCAGGTAGGTGTTGGCCACCATGGCCGGTCCGCCGTGCCCGGGCCCGGCGAGGTAGATCGCGTTGACGTCGCGCTCGCAGATCAAGCGGTTGAGGTGGGCGTAGACCAGGTTGAGGCCGGGGCTGGTGCCCCAGTGGCCGAGCAGGCGCGGCTTGACGTCCTCGGCTCGCAGGCTGCGCTCGAGCAGCGGGTTGTCGAGCAGGTAGATCTGCCCGACGGCCAGGTAGTTGGCGGCGCGCCACCAGGCGTCGATCCTTCGGAGCAGGTCGTCGTCCAGGGTCGGTGAGTCCGTCACAGTGGGGCCTTCCAGTCGGCGTTCGCACGCGGTCGCCGCCCAGTCTCTCGCCGGATGCCGGCAGGCGACAGGGACCAAAGGCCCGACTGCGGTGGAAGCCAACCAGGGTGGCGAGGGGTTCGCTGGTCGCTCCATGCTGTCGGGATCGTCTCACCGGGTCCACCCTCGGCGCCGGGGTGAGCCGACGTAGTCTGAAGGAGACAGCTCCAAGCGCGGCTAGGACTCCTCATGGCGATATCGGTGGGCACTCACGGCTCAGTGGCACGCCTCGATCGTCGTCGGGATGAGACCTCCGCGCTCCGAACCGAGCGGGGCATCCTTGTCGGACTGGTCAGCGGGCTCGGCGCAGCGACCGCTCACCTGATCGGCGGGGGGCACGTGGCGGTGGGGGAGAGCGCAGCCGTCACGGCAGTGGCCGTGCTCGTCGGCGTGGCGCTCGCTCGTTCGCTGGTGGGGGTGGTGCGACTTGCCCTGGTGGTGCTCGGCGCTCAAGGAGCGTTGCACCTCCTGATGGCCGGCTCGATGCATGCCTCCGCGGGGATGGCGATGGGGCCGTCGGATTCGGCGAGCGTGGACCTGATCGGCACGGGCACTCCCGCGTTGATGCTGCTGAGCCACACGCTGGTCGCCGTCGTCACGGTGGCGTTCAGCCGCGGCGCCGACCAGGCCCTGCTCGATCTCGCCCGCTCCCTGACCAGACGACTCATCCCGCGCCTCGGATCGCCGCGTGGACCGGTGCCCGCCGTCCGCCGAGTCCACCTGATCGACCGGCGGCTCCTTCCTGGCAGCCAGCGCTTCGTGACCCCAGCGACCAACCGTGGCCCACCAGGGCCCGGTCGCTGCTCCTGCTCCCTGCCCTGATCGTCGCCCGCACGGTGGCGCCCAGGGCGTTCACCGTGCGCGCTCTCGCGTGCACGCTCATTCCGCGCGCCTCTGCGCGCCTGCACACGTCAGGAACACCCTCATGAACAGCACCATCTCTTTGCGCGCCGCCGCCCTGTCTGCTGCGGCCGTACTCCTCCTTGCCGGATGCGGTGAGGAGACCTCCACCGACGCCGCCACCGACGCGAAGACCACGCAGGGCGGGGAGGTCGCTGCGGTTGCCGCCTACGTCCTCGAGGTCGAGGATCCGTGGGTCAAGGCAGCGGACTCCGGCATGACCGCGGCGTTCGCAACGCTGGTCAACACCGGCTCCGAGCCGGTCACGGTGGTTTCGGCAGCGAGCGAGATCTCCGCCGTCATGGAGCTCCACGAGACGGTGGCCTCGGACGGTTCGATGGTCATGCAGCCCAAGGAGGGCGGGTTCACCATCGAGCCCGGCGACTCCCACGAGCTGGCGCCCGGTGGCGACCACATCATGATCATGAGCCTCAGCCGTCCTGTGGAGCCCGGCGAGGACATCACGATCACGCTCACCTTCTCCGACGGCAGCACCCAGGACGTGGTGGCCAGCGTGAAGGACTTCTCCGGTGCCGAGGAGGAGTACCTGGGTGACGACATGGACATGGGAGACACGAGCATGGATTCCGAGGACTCGTGAAGTCATCAGCGCCTCGCGACGAGGCGGCCGGCCCCGAACGCCGCGTGGGAAGACGGCAGCTGCTCCAAGGCAGCGCCGTCGCCCTCGGCGGCGCCGGCGTCGGCTGGGCGGGGGCGGCCGCAGCGAGTGCGGCCGCCCCAGGCAATGCCCCGGTAGCGCGGGCGGCCACGGAGACGATCGTTCTCTCCCCGTCAGCTGGAAGCGAGACGGTCCCGTTTCACGGTCCACACCAGGCGGGCGTGGCCACCCCGGCTCAGTCGCACTTGTGCCTGTTGGGGCTGGATCTCCTCGAGGAGCTGGACCGCGATGGCCTGGGTCGGTTGCTGCGGGTGCTCAGCGACGACGCTTCCCGGTTGAGTCGAGGAGCGCCGGCCCTGGCCGACACCGAGCCCGAGCTTGCCGAGAACCCTTCGCGACTCACGGTGACGTTCGGTCTGGGCCCGCGCGTCCTGGGGGTGCTCGCGGAGGCGGACAGGCCCGCCCTGGATCCGCTGCCGCCCTTCCGCACCGATCGGTTGCAGCCCGAATGGGGTCAGACCGACCTGGCGATCCAGATCTGTGGCGACGACCTGACCACCGTCGCTCACGCGCGCCGGATGCTCACCAAGGATGCACGCTCCTTCGCTCGCGTGCGGTGGGTGCAAGAGGGTTTCCGCGGTGCACGCGGCTCGGACCCTCAGGGCACGACGATGCGCAACGTGATGGGTCAGGTCGACGGGACGGTCAACCCTGCCGAGGCAGACGCGGACTTCGCGGGACTGGTGTGGGCCGACGCAGCGGGAGCAGGGTTCGCCGGCGGGACGTTCATGGTCGTACGCCGCATCCGCGCCAGGATGAGCTCGTGGGACAAGGTCGATCGTTCTGGCCGTGAGTTCGCGATCGGGCGGACGTTGGACACCGGTGCGCCGCTGACGGGGACGGACGAGTTCGACGAGCCCGACTTCGAGGCCACCGATGCCACCGGTTTCCCGGTCATCGATGCAGCGAGCCACATCCGTCGCGCCCGCAGCGACGACCCGGACGAGCGGTTCCTCCGCCGGGGCTACAACTACGCGGTCCTGACACCGGACGGAGAGGAGGACTCCGGCCTGGTGTTCATCGCTTTCGCAGCAGACCTCGAGCGTCAGTTCGTGCCGATCCAGCGCCGGTTGGCTCAACAGGATCGCCTCAACCAATGGGTGACCAGCATCGGCTCTGCGGTCTACGCGGTGCCGCCCGGCGCTCCCGAGGGCGGCTTCGTCGGGATGGGGCTGGTGGGCGGATGAGGGCCGCCGCTGTTGCTGCCCTTGCAGCCGGCCTGTTGGGGGTGTGCCTGGCGCTTGCACCCGCCACGGCCTGGGCGCACGGGGAGTTCGTCTCCTCCGCACCGGGGGACGGGCAGCGCCTCGGTGCGTTGCCCGCCTTCGCAGTGCTGACCTTCAGTGATGAGCAGACGCTGGCGCAGGTGGTCGTCACCGGTCCGCAAGGCCAACCGGTCGCGCTCGGAGAGGCGAGCGTCAGCGAGGGTACGGTCACCCAGGCGATGCAGGATGCCGGCCAGGGTCAGTACACGCTGGCCTACCGGACGACGTCTCGGGACGGGCACGTCCTCACCGGACAGATCAGCTTCTCTGTGGGCGAGCCGGTCTCCGACTCGGTCGCAGAGTCGCTGGCGGAGGGGACGAGCGATGCCACGGCTCCCTCCGAGACCGCGCCGGCTGCGCAGACCGGGTCCGCCTCGCCCACGGACGATGTGACGGCGTCGTTGGCCAGGCGCGACGTGGTGGTACCGGTGTCGCTGTTCCTGCTGGCGGGTCTGCTGTGGCTGTTCGCCCGCCGCATCGGGCCGGCATGACATGGAGGGCTGAGCGCACGTCGTGCCCCCAGCGTGTCGCATCAGCGAACGGCGAGGCCCACCCAGGAGGTGACGACCAGGCTGGCGACGAGGACGACGACTCGGCTCGCCCACGACTCGGGGTACAAGCGGCCCTCGAAGTAGTGGGTGATGAATCCACCGTCGGCGAGGGGCGGCTTGCCTGAGCCGGCCCGACCCCAGTTCTCGGCCCGCGAGAGCGGGCAGACCGGACGCCAGACCGCCATCCGGGCACCCCACAGCGCCGAGGCGATGTGGGGGAGCAGCACCCACGGCATCAGCCAGGCGAGGAACCCGCCGAGGATGGCGAAGGCCACGAAGATCAAGTGCGTCACCAACGAGACGAAGGCGACGAGGCGATGCACTCTCTCAGGTTAATGGAGCCACGCGCTGATCGCCCGCAGGGGTGAGTGACCTGGTATTCGAGGCTCGGGGGTGGTTGGTTCTGCGAGACTGAGCGAGAGGGCGGCGCGAGAGGAAACCATGGAACTGGAGCCGCCCGTCGGTGACCCCACGTCGGTCGAGCCCGCGTTGTCTTCGGTGACTTCGCCCGGCGGGCATGCGCGGATCACCTTGCGCGGGGAGATCGACCTGTCCATGACTGCGGCCATCCGCTCCACGGTCAGAGAAGTGCTGGTCGAGGGCTTCACCGACGTCGACGTCAATCTCGCCGAGGTCACCTTCCTGGACTCCTCCGCGCTGGGCGCGCTGGTGAGCGCCCAGCGACAGGTCCGGCTGTTCCGGGGGGCGTTGCGACTGGAGTCGCCCAGCGCACCTGTCCTGCGGCTGCTCGCCCTGACCGCGCTCGACCGCGTCTTCGAGGTCAGCCACCAGGGGCAGCAGTGACACCAGGGCGTCCCGACGCAGACACGGCGATGAGCACCATGCTCGCCCAGTCCGGCCCGGTCGGGCGCGACCTGATGAAGGTCGACTGGGCGGCCACATCGATGGGGCACCCGGACACCTGGTCGCTCAGCCTGCGGTCGGCAGTCCGGATCATGCTGACGTCGAAGTTCGCGATGTGGCTGGCCTGGGGCCCCGACCTGACGTTCCTCTGCAACGACGCCTACCGCCGCGACACGCTCGGCTCGAAGTACCCGTGGGCGATGGGGCGTCCGGCCGGAGAGGTCTGGTCGGAGATCTGGGAGGACATCAGCCCTCGGATCGCGGAGGTGATGGCGACCGGTGAGGCCACCTGGGACGAAGCGCTGATGCTCTTCCTCGAGCGCAGCGGCTACGTCGAGGAGACCTACCACACCTTCTCCTACAGCCCGTTGGCCGACGACGACGGCTCCGTCGCCGGGATGCTGTGCGTGGTCGCCGAGGTGACCGAGCAGGTCATCGCCGAGCGTCGGATGCGCACCCTGAGGGACCTGGGCGTGGGCGTCCGGACCGCTCGCGACGAACGGTCCGCGGTTGCTGCGGCGTGTGCCCTGCTGGCCGACAACCCGGCGTCACTTCCGTTCGCCGCGGTGTACCTCTTCGAGAGCGTCGATGCTGAAGGTGGCTCGGGCCTTGCCGCGGCGCGGCTCGCCGGCTCTGCCGGGATCGAGGAAGGACACCCGGCCTTCCCCGTCACCATCGATGGCGAGGCACACGAGTGGGGTTCCCGCGCTGCCCGGCGCGGCGCGGTCACCGTCTTCGACGGGGCCGACCAGCTGCCGTCGGACCTCCCCACCGGTGCGTGGGAGCAGCCACCGCACCAGGCGATCACAGTGCCGGTCTCGGGTCCGACCGGCCAGGAGCCCTACGGCTTCCTCGTGGTGGGGATCAATCCTTTCTGCCCGCTCGACGACGCCTACCGGGACTTCATCGACCTGGTGGCCACCCACCTCAGCGGGGCCATCACCGATGCGCGCGCGCTCGAGGACCAGCGCCGGCGGGCCGAGCGGCTCGCGGCGCTCGACCAGGCGAAGTCCGACTTCCTGGCCAACGTCAGCCACGAGCTCCGGACGCCGCTGACCCTGCTGCTCGGACCGGCCGAGGACGCCCTCGCCGACCAGCAGTCGGCGTTGCCCGACCCCCAGCGGCGACGGGTCGAGATGGTCGCGCGCAATGGTCAACGCATGTTGGCGCTCGTCAACGCGCTGCTGGAGTCCTCCCGGCTCCAGGCAGGCGAGGACGACGCGCTGTTCGTGGCCACCGACCTGGGTCACTACACCGCCGAGCTGGTGAGCATGTTCGAGTCCGCTGCCCAGCGGGCCGGGCTCACCCTGGAGGTGCGGTGCGCGGAGCCCGTGACGGCCTACGTCGACCGGGAGCACTGGTCGACGATCGTGGTCAACCTCGTCTCCAACGCGATGAAGTTCACCTTCGAGGGCGGCGTCGTGGTCGACATCAGCCGGCATGCTGGACGGGCCCGGCTCGAGGTGCGCGACACCGGGACCGGCGTACCGGACGGCGACCTGCCGCTGCTCTTCGACCGGTTCCACCGAGTCAGTGGTGCGCGTTCGCGCACCCACGAGGGCTCGGGCATCGGACTGGCGCTCGTCGACCAGCTCGCCCAGGCACACGGCGGACAGGTGAGCGTGACGTCAGCCGTCGGGATCGGTACGTCGTTCGTGGTCACGGTGCCACTCGGCCACCAGCACCTCTCGCCGGACCAGGTCGGTGACGGCTCGGACGACGGCGGCGGCTTGCTACGACGTCAGGGGACCCGGGTCGAGACAGATGTGTCGATCTGGGACGTCCCCGCGAGCGCCGCGGCGACTGCTGTCACGACTGCTGCGACGACTGCTCCGGACGAGCCGGTCGCAGCGGGTGCGGGTTCAGCGGTGGTGCTCGTGGTCGACGACAACGCCGACATGCGTGACTACATTGCCGACCTGCTCCGCCAGGGCGGCTACGACGTCGTGACCGCGGGTGACGGCCTGGCGGCCCTCGAGGTGCTGCACACCGAGGTGGTCGACCTCGTGCTCAGCGACGTGATGATGCCGCGACTGGACGGGATCGGCCTCGTGCGAGCGGTGCGGGCGGACCCGAGCCTCGCCGCGATGCCGCTCATCATGCTCTCGGCCCGAGCCGGCGAGGAGGGGCTGCTGGAGGGCCTGGACATGGGGGCCGACGACTACCTGGCCAAGCCGTTCTCGGCGCGCGAGCTCCTCGCGCGCGTCCGCACCCATCTCGCGGTCAATCGCGCCGAGCAGGTGCGCGGGGTGTTGGAGCGGAGCAAGGAGCTGCTCGACCAGGCCCAGCAGCTGGCACAGCTCGGCAGCTGGGAGGTCGATCTGGTCACGGACACGATGAGTGGATCGGACACCTGCCTCGAGGTCCTCGGCCTGACCCACGAGCAGTGGCCGGTGCTGGGGGCGACCGCCCTGATGGCGCGGCTGATCCATCCTGACGACCTCGCGCAGGTCGACGCGGCCCACACCGCGCTGCCGCGGGACGGGCGGGTCACCTACGACACCCGCCTCGTGCTGGATTCGGGGGAGGAGCGCCTGGTCACGGTGCACGCCCAGCGCACCCGCGGTCAGCTCGGTGGCTGGGACGTGTTGCGGGGTTCGATCCAGGACGTGACCGACCGACAACGCGCGCAGGAGCAGCTCATCGCGGCGGAGGCGTTGCAGGAAGCGGCGGCTCGCGAGCGCGAGATCGCCGACGAGCTCCAGCGGAGCCTGCTGCCGCCGCTGTCCTTCGACGTGGAGGCCCTCGAAGTCGCGACCCACTACCGTGCGGGTGCCGAGGGCACCCAGGTCGGTGGTGACTGGTTCGACGTGATCGACCTCGGAGCCGGCCGCAGCATGCTCGTCATCGGTGACGTCATGGGTCGTGGTGTCCGGGCCGCTGCCGTCACGGGGCAGCTGCGCGCCGCCGTACGCGCGCTGGCCTTCGTCGACCTGACCCCGGCCGAGATCCTCGAGCAGCTCGACGACCTGGTGCAGGACCTGGCGCAGGAGCAGATCGTGACGTGCGTCCTGGGGGTGGTCGACGTCGGAGACCTCACCTTCACCTACGCCAGCGCCGGTCACCTGCCCATGATCGTGACCAACACCGCCGGGACGACGATGCTCGAGGGCACCGGCCCGCCCCTGGGCGCCGGGTTCTACGGCGTCGACAACGTGCGCGTCCCGATCCAGGCCGGTGACGTGCTGACGCTCTACACCGATGGACTGGTCGAGCGTCGCGACAGTGACCTGCTCGCCGACATCGATGACCTGGCGGTCCGGCTGTGCGAGGTCCACGGCCGCAGCGTCGAGAGTCAGGTCGGGGTCGTCGTCGATGCCGCGGCCGGACGCGGCTCCGGCGCCGAGGACGACGTCGCGGTGCTGATCGCCCGGGTGAGGGCCCCTGACGGGGGAGCGGTGCTCCGTCGCCGTCTCGAGCACACCGAGCAGGCTCCGGCGGAGGCCCGCGAGGCGATCGCCAGGCACCTCGACGCCTGCGGGGTGCCGACGGACGTGCGCAACGACGTCGTCCTGGCGGTCAGTGAGCTGGTGACCAACGCGGTGCTGCACGCCAGCCCGCCCCTGTCGTTGCGGGTGGCCTGCGCCGAGCGGAGCGTCCTGGTCGAGGTGCTCGACCGGACGAGCCTGCGGCCGAGACGCCAACGTCCGACGGACGACGACGAGCACGGCCGCGGACTCAACATCGTCGCCGCCGTCACGTCGTCCTGGGGCACGCGTCGCGCGGGAGCGGGCAAGTCCGTGTGGTGCACCTTCACCTGGTAGGCGCAGATCGCCAAGGCCACAGGCGGCTCGCAGAGGGGGTTGACAACTTTTTCGGCCCGGGTGTCGTCTAGTAGTCATGACCACCACGTTCCGGATCCCGATCCTTGCCACGACTGTCGTCGCCTTGACGCTGTCGATGGCGCCCCTCGGGGCGTCTGCCGTGACTTCCGACGAGCGAGGCGCCGAGTCCCGCGCCTCCTCGAAGACCCGCTTCGACGTGTCCGACCTCGAGCTCGGTGCGCCGCCCGCCATCGCCTGGGCCGAACGCAGCGCCGGCAAGACCGTCATACACGGGGCGGGTGGCACGGTCACCCCGGTGCCCAACAAGACCCATGAGCTGGCGCCGATGGGCTCGGGCTACGTCATCCAGACGATCGGCAAGAAGACGATCACCCGGTGGGTCGGCGCCGACGGGACCCCGGGCAAGCGGTCCTGGCGCACTGGCTACGGGATCGGCGTCTCGCCGAAGGGCAAGGCGGTGGCCTTCTCCGGCAAGCGGGGCAAGGTCTGGTCGATCGACATGGAGGGTGACCGGGTCCTGCGGTTCAACCCGGTGCCGATCAAGGGGAGGGGCCAAGCGGTCACGGTGTCGAGCGAGGACTGCTCGGAGCAGACCTCCGTCAGCGGCTGCACGATCTACGTCAACGGACCCCGCGGCTACTACACCTCCTCGCACGGGATCGTCGACCGCGTCCCCAAGATGCGGCTGGTCTCCACCGGGCGGGGAAGGTGGCTCGGCGGCATCACCAAGATCAGCGACACCGGCACCTGCAACGTGATGCTGCGTCGCTGGCGCGCGAAGTGGCGGACGTGCGACAACCGGTTCTCCGACATCTCGCCCGACAACCAGCACGTGCTGGGGCTTCCGGCCTACGGTGACGGCTTCGGTCCGACGACGCTCGACCTCCTCACGACCAAGGACGGCTCCGTGGTGCACTCCTTCACGGCGTCGCGGCGCGGCGAGTCGGCGACGTACTTCGACGAGGTCTGGGAGGACGCCGACCACGTGCTCGTCGTGACCTTCCAGGAGGACGAGTGGGCCGTCGTACGACTCGGGATGGACGGGTCGATGGAGTACGCCGTGGCGCCGCGGTCCGGGTCGATCGACACCCGCAACCCGTTCCAGCTGCAGAGCCGCTGACGGGGTCGCGCCGGCCGCGCCGCGCTGGCCGCGATAGTCCCTGACGAAATGGCCCTTCCTCGGGCCGAAATGGGGCCACTTCGTCAGGGACTATCGCCCGGCGGTCAGGAGGAGGGCAGGATCTCGACATCGGTGGTGGAGATCGGGACCGGACGCACCACAGCCGCGGCCGGCGGCGCCGTACGACTGTGGGCCCAGGCGTCGACCACCGCGATGTACTCCGGGGTGTGCTGGTAGCCGCTGTGCCCCATCACGGTGGGGCCGGGGTCTCCGACCTTGGCTCCTGGGACCTCGGCGGTGACGCGGTCCTGGTCGTCGTCGAGGTCGCCGAAGACCCGGAAGCCGAGCGGGTCGGTGCGGCGGAAGAGGTTCACCCACTCGCCTCCGCTGTCGCGCAGCCGGCGGAGCAGGGTGCCTTCGGCCGGGTTGTGTATGTCGGTGCCGTCACCAGGGTCGCCCGGCACGTCCGGGAAGGCGTCGTTGAGCCGGGTGGGGGTCGTGGGGGCGTAGCCGACCACGTCCGGTCCGACCACGCAGGGGAACACCCGACCGTAGAGCGCGCGGACCTGGCTGCCGTAGGTGATGACCCGCAGACGGGCGAGCTCCGAGTCGTCGAGCCGGCTGATCACGGCCGTCACGATGAGCGAGCCCTGGCTGTGCCCCGACACGATGACGACGCCGTCGGAGCCGGGCGGGGTGTTGAGCGCCCAGCCGACACGCGTGCGGAGCTCGGGCACCACGCGCTCGGCGTAGCACGGCGGTGCGAGCGGGTGGGCTGCGCGGGGCCAGAATGTCGCGAGGTCCCACAGGACCCCCACGGCACGGCGGGTCTCGTCGTCCTTCCGCAGGCGGGAGCCGAGCAGCACCACGCCCGCCGACATCGCCAGGACGAGATACATCGCAGGGGTGGCGAGGTTGCTGGTCCACGCCAGGGTCGCGTTCTGCCAGGGGGCCCGCCCCGTCGATGACACCACGATGAGCGCCAGCGCGACCGGTGCGGTGGCGGCGCCGATGACGTCGAGGATCACCTCGGCCCGGTGCGCCAAGGCTGCCGAGACGCGGTGGCTGACCACAGCCGCCCGGTCGCGCTCGGAGACCCAGGGATCCCGGATCCGCCCCAGCGCAGGTCGGACGAAGAACATGAACCGGCCCAGGCACCACGCGATCCCGAGGCCGACCACGACCACCCAGGCGAGCTGCATGATCGGGGTCCAGATCAGCACCTGGGGCACGACCAACGGCTTCTGGGGCGGGTCGGCCACCTCGAGCAGGACCCGGCCGCGCGTGGCGTCGACCTTCAGGGTCGTGTCGACCGCCAGCGTCGCAACGTTGACGAAGCTCGCGTCCTCGGCGGAGCAACGCTCCACGGTGGTGTCGGCGCGACCGACGACTGCGTCGTAGCCCTGGACGACAGTCGTCGGCTCGACCAGGCAGGCGTGCTCGAGGACGACGCTGTCCTGGTCCAGTCGGATCTCAGCGGAGTCGCCCTCGCGGACGATGCCCCCGCCCAGCAGGGCCTGGTCGGGGGTTCCGGCCAGCGGCTTGGTCAGCGTCTCGACGGCGACGATGCCGGAGGTGACGGTGACGGTGCCATCCGAGACGACGACCACTGCGTCGCGCAGGATGACCTCGCCGGGGGCGACCCACGCATTGGAGGCCTCCTCGCTGGGCAGGTCGGCCGGGAGCTCGGAGACCAGGTCGCTGACGGAGTCGTCGCCGTTGAGGTAGTTGGCACTGGCGATCGTGATCCCGGAGGTGAACAGCAACGCCACCCAGGCTGCGGTGGCCAGCATCACCGAGGCCCCGGCGCCCCGCCAGGCGACGGGGTCGCGCGGCGCGCTGAGCTTGTAGTGCCAGAGGGTGAGGGCGAGCCACAGCAGCAGCACGATGAGCAGTGCGCTCACCAAGGTGGCCTGGTCGAACGTCGCCTGCTGGTGGCGCCGGAGCGCCAGACCTGCCAGCGCCAACGCGGAGGCCGTCACTCCGACGGCGGGGATCGTGGACATCCGTCCGCCGACGAAGACGGCGAGGTGGAGCGCGGTGAGGAAGACGAACACCGCGATGAACCAGGCGTTGTGCCCGAAGAAGTCGCCGCGCTGGGACATCCCGTCGTATGTCGGGAGCGTCAGCGACAGCAGGTGGCTCACGAGGACGCCGAGCTGGGCGAGGAGGAGCAGGCCCCCGATCCTCGCCGGGATCCGGTCGGTCCACTCGGTGCCACGGTGCTCCAGGTCGTCGGGGTGGATCGCACACGTGACGGCAAGTGCGGCCAGAGCGAGAAGCAAGGCCACGACGAGGTTCACCAGCACCCAGAGGGAGAACTGCTGACGGAGGAGGTGGAAGTCGGCGAACCCGATCACGGTCGCGATGCCGACGGTCAGGTGCAGCCGCTGGAGTCGTTCGGTGCGGGACCGGCCGCGCCACATCGCTTCGCGACGGAGGATGGGCGCCTTCCTGCTGTCCATGCCGCCGTCGGGCGCGGTGGTGGCCTCGAACTTCGAGAGCGACTGTCGCGACAGGGCCCAGAGGATCGCCAGGAGCAGCAGGGGGAGGGCTGAGGCGAAAGCCATCCGCCGCGGTGCCGACATACCCACCAAGAAGTCGAGCTGGTCGGGAAGGCGTGGGCAACCGGGACTGGCGCCGCGGAAGCACTGCCACGCGACCATGTCGATAGCGACGACACACGGCGCGAGGACGAGGAAGACCGTCAGCAGCACCCCGGACACGCGCACCGCGCGAGCACCCCAGCGGGCGGTGCCGGAGTCCTCGCCGAGGCTCAGGCGCGCCCAGTAGGCGAGGTTGGCGAGGGCGAAGGGCAGGAGCAGCAACCACAGGACGCGCTTGAGCCAGCCGAACGCACCCTGGACCCCGGAGGTCAAAGCACCCCAGGAGTAGGCCTCGACAGCCATGCCGGGCGGCACGGTGCGATGGGGTAGGGCGACGCCCGGCTTGGCCCGATAGATCCCGGTGACCGAGTCGCCGGCGACCTGGCCCACGTCGCTCGGACTCACGCCCAGCATGGAGGCAGGCGAGGTGTTGTGCACCCCGTGAATTCGGAGCTCAAGGACTGCTTCGGGTGGCGCCGTGTGCTGGGCCATGGTTCGACCATGCCACTTTGTGACTCGAGGTGGAATGGGAAACGCCGACCGAAGACGGAGCTGCCCGCTCGTCCTGCCTGCCTTTCCCGAGCTCGTCCGCCGCACTTTTCACGAGTTCCAGGTCAGTGCTGAGGTCGCCGGCATCGTCGTGTTCGTGCCAGGCCGTGGTCTGCTGCGATCGAACCCCCTTGGCCCGCAGGACTTCATCGATCGAGCTGTCGGCTCAGCTTCAGAGGAGCGCAGAGCCGGTAGCTCTCGGACACGAGCTCTCTCACCTCGTCCCAGTCGGTGTCGTCGTCGAGCACCATGCCGACGGCTGTGGGCGACCAAGCCGGCCGGTAGAACCGCGGTCCCGCATGGACCAGCGCCAGCAGCTCGTCGCCGGAGGATCGGAAGGTGAGCACCGTGGTCGGGTCACTCACCCCGGTCAGGTCCCGGTAGGCCGACGTGTAACCCACTTGGGCGACCAGGACATGGGCGAAAGTCTTGGTCCGCACCCGCCACCTCACGCCGGTCCAGGCGTCCTCCTCGTAGGCGTCTGGCAGCGCCAGCGCCGTCGACGCGACCCTGGCGACGATGTCGCCTGAGGGTTCGATGCGCGGCGGACGGGGCACGCCGCCAGTGTGGCAGCGGCTGCGTCGGTGGGGTGGAAAGCGGTGGCGTTGC
>CAVXGJ010000016.1:0-807982 GCA_963761285.1 uncultured Actinomycetota bacterium
AAGTCAGTGCTTGGTGCTGTTCGGCCAGCATCCGGATCGCTGGACGTTGTTTGACTGGCCGACCGGGGCGTAGTCACAGCGGTGGCTCGGAGCCTCGGTCCGGACGCGGCGTGGGCGAGGGAGGAGTGCGATGGCGATGACGAAGGCGAGGAGCATCAGGCTGATCGGGAGCGCGTAGGTGATCTGGAAGGCGGTGGTGAGGGGCTCCGCAATCGCAGCGCGTTCGGCGGGAGTCGTTACGTAAAGGGTCGCGAGGTCGGAGACGCGGGCGGGCAGGTTCGCGGTAAGCCGACCGGCGAGGAGAACCGAGACTGCGGCGGCTCCGATCGCGGTGGCCACCTGGCTGACGATGTTCAGCAGCGTGGTGCCCGAGGGTGTGTCGTCGTGGCTGAGTTGCCGCGTGGCGGTGGTGATGGTGGGCATCAAGGTTGCGCCGACGCCGGCCCCGGCCAGGCTGAGGGCTCCCGTGAGCGCGAGGTAGGAGGTGTCGGGGCCGAGTAGGAGTGCGAACAGGCTGAACCCGGTGACCGACAGAGCGATGCCGGTGGTGACCACCCGGCCCGGGGGGATGCGGTCGATGAGGCGGCCGGCGACCTGCATGCTAAGGCCGGTGGCGACGGCTTGGGGGATCAGCAGTAGGCCAGAGGTGGTGGCGCTCTCGCCGCGGCCGAACTGGAAGTACATCGGGGCGAGGATGGCAGATCCGAAGTAGGCGGCCGAGAACCCCAGCAGGATGCCGGCCCCGGCTGCCAGCTCTCGTCGACGCAGTAGACCGACGGCGACCAGGGGGTCGGGGCGGTGGGTGGCACGGTAGGCGAACCAGGCGAGCATGACGGCGCCGGCGAGGACGGGAAATATCCCGGGCAGGTTGATGTCATGGGTCTCGCCGAGCCGGGTCAGGCCATAGAGCAGGGCGGCCAGTCCAGGTGAGAGCAGCAGCAATCCTGCTCGGTCCAGAGGATGGCGGCGGCTCTTGGCGTCGGCGTGCAGGATCCGCGTCCCGAGTGCCAGTGCCAGCAGCCCGATCGGGACGTTGACCCAAAAGATCCACCGCCACGAGGCGGTGTCGAGCAGCCACCCGCCCAGGGTGGGGCCGGTGACGGCGCCGATGAGCACCGGCAACCCAAGCAGCGCCATCGCCCGGCCTCGTTGGGCGGGCCGGGCAGTGCGCAGCACGATCGTCATCGCGACCGGGGTCAGCAGACCGCCCCCGAGGCCTTGGAGAATCCGGAATGCGACCAGTGACTCCAGGCTCCACGACGCGCCGGCGAGCAACGAGCTCGCCGCGAAGATGGTTACCGCGGCCAGGTAGACCCGCTTGCTGCCCCACCGGGCGACCGACCAGGCAGTGGTCGGGATCGCGGTGGCCAGGGCAAGGGTGTAACCGGTGACGGCCCACTGGACCTTGGGAAGCGGGGCGTCGAACTCTCCAGCGAGATGCCCGATCGCGACGCTGAGGATCGTGATGTCCAGGACCACCATCAGGCTGCCCGCGATCAGCACGCCCAAGGTGGCGAGCAGGCTCCGGTCCAGCGGATCGACCCGTTTCGGCTTTTCGGTCGAGGAAGCGGTCGACTCGGTCACGATGCCGTCTGCACCTTGGCTGCCTCACGGGTCTCACGGTGACTTCGCAGCAGCCCGCCCCAGGTCACGACGTCATCGAGCAACGCACTCATTCGCCCGGCCAGATGGTCGGTCTCGACCACCCGGCCTCCGTCGAGATCCTTGCCCAGCCTCAGGTGGACCGCCGTCGGGACGTCAGCCAGCCGCAGTTCGGCGGCCACGGTCCGAAGCTGCTCCACTGCCCGGCTGCCGCCCTCGAGACCGTAGGAGACGAAGCCGACCGCCTTGTCGTGCCACTCCGCGTAGAGGAAGTCCAACGCGGTCTTCAGACTGCCGGGGAAGGAATGGTTGTACTCCGGGACGACGATGACGAAGGCGTCCAGCTCGGCCACGCGGGTTGACCACCGGAGGGTGTGCTCGTGGGCGTAGTCACCGAAGATGGCCGGCACCTTCTCGTCCAGGTGGTGAAGGTTGTGGTCGGCCAGGTCGACCACCTCGAAGACGGCACCTTCGTGGTGTCGGCTCGCTTCGGCGTACTGGCGGACCCAGGCAGCGATCTCCTCGCCCTTGCGACCCGGTCGGGTGCTCCCGATGATGATGCCGACCCGCAGCCGTCGGTCGGGCACGCCGTTTGGCACCTGGGTCTCAGTGGTCGCCGTGGTTCGTCCACGGGTTTCCTTGGTTGATTCGGTCATGTCTGCGACGCTAGAACTTAAACATTAGTGACAGTCAAGGACGCCGAACCGTAGGAGTTGTGATGAGTACCACGGCACTGCAGGTCCGCGTGGACGAGCCTGGGTACACACGCACCGTCGCTGACGTCGCGGCCGAAAGCGGAGTAGCGGCCTCGGCCATCCGGTTCTACGAGCGCCACGGGCTGATTCATGCCCGGCGCACCTCCGGCAACCAGCGCCGCTTTGACAAGGACGCCGCATGCCGGGTCAAGGTAGCCCGCGTGGCGCAGCGAATCGGCATGCGACTCATCGAGATCAAAGACCTGCTCGACTCCCTGCCCCCCGACGCAGACTTAATCGAGTGGCAGCGCGTCCACAGGGTTCTTGTCGAGGACGGGCAGCGAAGGATCGCCGAGCTCAATGCTGCCCTGGATGACATAACTTCCGGTCGCAAGCTCTGCGAACTCTGACGCCGGCAGGATTCCGCAAGCCGAACCTCCTCCGAAGAAGAGACTGTCGTCCATCGCCCAATCAGTGGCCGGCTGACCGTCGCCACATGAGGTTCGTCTAACGGGATGGGCCGCCGCGTGAGTTACGCCCGATCGTGCTTGATATGCAGGTGACCCTGATGGCTCGTTCCTCCTGCTCAGCTACATGCGGTACGCCCGACTCTGCCGAGGTGCGTGCGCCTGCAAGGATGACCGAGTGGCCGAACACACCGTAGTTGACCGGGCTTGGGAGCGATACCGATCGGCTTTGGAGCAGATGGCCGAACTCGACAACGGCATTGGCGAGGTTCAGTCTCCCGCGAAGCACAACCGACTCGTCGACGAGATGCGCGCTCAGCACAGCGTTCTCCGCTCGTCAGAAGCCGGTCGGAACGCCATAGCCAGCCTGCTGTCTGACTCGCGGGCGGCGGTTCGCGTGTGGGCAGCCGGTGATGTCCTTGCGTGGGACGAGCAGTCGGCCAGACAGGTTCTGGAGGCACTCCGAGATAGCCCGGACGTGGGTCTGCACGCTGTCTCAGCGAAGTACACCCTCCGCGAGTTCGACGCTGGGCGGCTTGGCTAAGAAACGCACGCTCATGCTTGTTATGCACGTAATCCGCGCGCTGCAGCCGAAATCCGGAGCCCTCGCCACTGTGGCCATATGCGAGCAGTTGCCGCACGACTGACGGGTAGTAAACGCCGGAGGATCTCCGGCTCTCCCGGCCGGAGATCCTCCGGTGTCGACATCCTCGGGCCGCCTTCACGGCGCCATGTCCAGGGTCAGAGCGCAGCGACCGCTCATCAGCGTGAGGCGTTCTGCGCCGCTGCCAATGCGCCCGACTCTGCCGCCTTTCCCGTGCGCTCTCGTGTCGAAGGTCGGGTGTTTGCCACTCGCGGTTGAACGAATCCGAAGTGCTGAACGAACGGCCTGCGGCGGCGCTAGGCGCGTCGTCAGGCGTGGAACCGCGCCCACGCGGGTCGTTCGCTCATGATCTGTGCGCCCGACTTTGCCGCTCCGAGGGCTCCGCCCGACCATCAGCGTGAGGCGTTTTGAGTCAAGCGTTGTCGTCGTTTTCCCTGCATAGCGGTAACGGAGCTTGGTGGCTCGACAGCGTGTGATCGGGTTGTGGTGACGACGGGCCGGGGGGCCTGTGATGGTCGACGAGTTGTTGATTCTCGATGCCGCAGAAGGCTGGTCCCCGGCCCTGCTTGTGGGCCTCGCGCATGACGCGACGAGGGTCAGGCAGCGGTGATCGCAGTGCCGGCAGGAAGGACGCCGTAGAGGCCGTTCCTGGCGACCTCGGGGTCCCAGGCGGTGCGGGTCACCACGACGGCGTGGAGCTGCCTGAGGATGGCGGCGGCGATGACGGTCTGGGCCTGGGTGGGCTTGAGCCGGTTGTCTTCTCGGGTGGTGAGGTGTCGGTAACGCTCGGCGTAGACGCCGTTGTTGTGCAGCGCACCCCACACTGCACGCCAGGCCGCGACCCGTAGTCCTGGCCGTCCGGCACCGCTCAGGCGGGCGCGGCCGGTGAAGGTCCCCGACATCCGTTCCCTGGGTGCCAGGCCGGCGTGCTTGACGACTGCTCGGGCGCTGGCGAACCGCGTCAGGTCGCCGGTCTCGGCGAGGATCGCTGCGGCACCGACCGCGGACAGGCCCTCGATGGAGCAGACCAGGTCGGTGAGCTCCAGCTCGTCGAGGGTCGTGACCATCCGGGCCTCGACCACGCCGAGCTTGGCCACGGCGGTGTCGTGGTCCTCGATGAGCCACCCGATCCGCTCGAACGCACCCGAGCGGTGCTCAGTCACGCCGGCCGGATCGTTTAGGGCAGCGAAGATGGCGCGCACGATCCGTAGACGTGGCTTTGCCCAACCCCGCTTGAGGATCTCGCGCCGCACCGCGGTCTCGAACCGCCTGGACCCGAGCCTGCGGGTCCGAGCCAGGTCGCCGTGGTCGCGGCACATCACCACGCTCAGCGCCGCCAGCCAGGTCTTCGACTTCAACGGCTGCGCGGCGCTCTCGAGCGCGGCCGGCCACGTGCACTCAAGCAGGTCGCGGATCTGCTGGATCGCGGCGACCTTGTCGCCCAGGAGCTGCTCGCGGCGGGCCCCGAGGTGGCGCAGCCGGCCCCAGGTCTCATCGACCGGCTCGGGCAGGTAGCACTTCAACTGCGCGGTCAGGCGGGCGATGATGACGGCGTCCTTCTCGTCGGTCTTGTCGTGGGTCAGGTCCTCATCGCGACGGGCCCGTCCGGTCAGCAACGGCTGCACGCACACGAACGACATCGAACGCTGCTCAGCGAGCTGGCCCAGGACCCGCCACCGGTGACCGGTCGGCTCACAGGCCACCGTCGCACCGACGAACCCGGCTTTCGTCGCGCGGTCCGCGGCCCAGTCCAGTGCGCGGCCGAGGTCCCAGGCCTTGCACCGAAACGTCCGCCGCGCCAGCACCCTGGAGTCGTGGTCACAGACCACGACCATCTGCTTCTGATCAGCCAAGTCGATACCGACGATCGCGCTCGAGGCGGGACCGCTGCACGTAGCCGGTCGAGTCGCGCGTTCCTGTTCCGGTCACCGCGCGAGACACCACTGCGACTCGCCAAAGCGTTAGCGTTGTTCATGAACGTCCTCTCTAGGTGGGGTGGGACACCAAGCCCGAATACCGCACCAAGGGAGGACGTTCCCTGTCCACCACGACCCCACCCGGACGGCTACCTAGAACCCCTTCCTATGCCGCATAGAGTGCGCGCTGGCGCGTGCGGATCTGCCGCACAGCTGGCGCTTATCTAGATGCGCGAACGTCGCTTCGCTGTTTGGCTCGTGGCGTCTCGTACACGGACGGGCATACCTGGGGTCTGACAGGGGCCAGTGCCCGGTCTCACGCGGGGAACCCGCGGTCGTCGGATTGTTATGCCTGTCCGTGTACGGGAAGTCATGCCCGCACCTGCCGCCCGTCGGGCTACCTAGAACGTCTTTCTATGCCGTCAGGAGGGCTCCGCCCGCCCATGCCGCGACCAGCGCGCAACAGCCGAGCATCGAGTGCTGAGGTCTTGCGAGCCGGACACTCGTAGTCGGACGTACACAAGCGGCTTCACGCGATCGACGACCGGCGCAACCACGCGGAACTCCACCGGGGTCTGGCCCGTTGTGTACGTCCGACTACGCGCCGCACGGGCGCGTGCCCGCGTTCCGGGTCCGCCGCGTCACGCCAACCACCTTCAGTCGGCGACCGGTGCCAAGGTCGCGTCGATCTCCAGCTCGGTGCCCTCGCTCGCGGTCAGCACCAGCTCGTCGATCTTGCCGACCGCGATCAGGTCGTCGCCGGCCAGCGCGACCCGGTCGAGCAGCTCCTGCGGGCCGGTCACGGTCACCACGGACAGGCGGGCGCGCATCGACACCTTGGCTTGCGACTTCGCGCCTCGGACCCCACGCAGCACGGTGGCCACGGCGTCGATGGTCGCCGGGTTTGCGGCGGCGGCCGAGCCGAGCTCCGTCACGACGGGCCAGGAGGCGTGGTGGATGGAGCTTCCCCCGGACTCAGCAGGAGCGCCACCACGACCACACCTCTTCGGTGACGTAGGGCAGGAACGGGGCGAGCAGGCGCAGCTGCATCTCCAGGGCGATGGTGAGCGTGGCCTTGGCCGACTCGGTCGCCGGCGCCGCCGTCCTCGGCGTAGGCGCGCTCCTTGACCAGCTCGAGGTAGTCGTCGCAGAACTCCCAGAAGAACTTCTCGGTGACCTCGAGGGCGGTGGAGTAGTCGTAGGCCTCGAAGGCGTCGGTCGCCTTCGTGACGACGCCGGCCAGGCGAGCCAGCAGGGCGCAGTCGACCGGGGCGCTGACCCGGACCGGATCGAGGGAGGTGCCGCCGACGTTGCCGAGCACGAACTTGGAGGCGTTGAGGACCTTCATCGCCAGGCGGCGACCGATCTTCATCTGGGTCTCGTCGAACGGCGAGTCGAGGCCGGGGCGGCCGATGGCTGCCCGCCAGCGCACGGCGTCGGCGCCATACGTCTCCAAGAGGTACTCGGGGTCGATCTTGTTGTTGCCCTTGGACTTCGACATCTTGCCCTTGCCCGTGCCGGACAGGACGAAGCCCGAGATCAGCGCGTGCTTCCAGGGCAGGCTGCCGAACTCGGCGTCGGCGCGCACGATGCGGGAGAACAGCCAGGTGCGGATGATGTCGTGGGCGTGGGTGCACAGGTCCATCGGGAAGACCCGCTCGAAGAGGTCCGGGTCGCTCTCCCAGCCGCTCGCGATCATGGGCGTGAGCGAGGAGGTGGCCCAGGTGTCCATCACGTCGGGGTCGCCGAGGAAGCCGCCGGGCTTGCCGCGCTGGCTCTCGTCGTACCCGCGGGGAGCCTGGGACGCCGGGTCCACCGGCAGCTCGGCCTCGGCCGGGGTGAGCGGGTGGGCGTAGTCGGGCTCGCCCTCGTCGTCGAGGGGGTACCAGACCGGGAACGGCACGCCGAAGAAGCGCTGGCGCGAGATCAGCCAGTCGCCGTTGAGGCCGCCGACCCAGTTGTCGTAGCGGTGCTTCATGTGGGCCGGCACCCACTCGAGCTCGCGGCCGCGGTCGAGCATCTCGGTGCGCAGCGCGGTGTCGCGTCCGCCGTTGCGCAGGTACCACTGGCGCGTGGCGACGATCTCGAGAGGCTTGTCGCCCTTCTCGTAGAAGTTGGCCATCCGTTGGGTGGGCTTGGGATCGCCGTCGAGGTCTCCGCTTTCGCGCAGCAGCCCCACCATCGCCTCGCGGGCCGAGAAGGTGGTCTTGCCGGCCAGCTCGGCGTACGCCGTGCTCGCCTGGTCGGCGCTCAGCCAGGCGGGGGTGTCCCGGGTGAAGCGGCCGTCCCGACCCACGACGGTACGCACGGGAAGGTCCAGCTCGCGCCACCAGGTGACGTCGGTGAGGTCACCGAACGTGCAGCACATCAAGATGCCGGAGCCCTTGTCGATCTCGGCGAGCGGGTGGGCGACCACCGGGACCTCGACGCCGAAGACCGGCGAGGTGACGGTGGTGCCGAACAGGCCCTGGTAGCGCTCGTCGTCGGGGTGGGCGATGAGCGCGACCACGCTGGGGATCAGCTCGGGGCGGGTGGTCTCGATGTGGACGAGCTCGCCGTCGGACTTGTGGAAGGCGACCCGGTGGTAGGCGCCGGCGTACTCACGGGCCTCCAGCTCGGCCTGGGCGACGGCGGTCTGGAAGGTGACGTCCCAGAGCGTGGGTGCCTCTTGGAGATAGGCCTCGCCGCGGGCGAAGTTGCGCAGGAACGCCGTCTGGCTGATCTTCTGCGCCTTGGGGCCGATGGTGGTGTAGTGCTGGTCCCAGTCGACCGAGAGGCCGAGGGTGCGCCACAGCTCCTCGAACTTCTTCTCGTCCTCGGGCACCAGCAGCTCGCAGAGCTCGACGAAGTTGCGCCGGCTGATCGAGACCTGGCGCTTCGGGTCCGGCTTCTCCGGGGGAGTGAAGTCTTCCTCGTAGGGGAGCGAGGGGTCGCACCGCACGCCGTAGTGGTTCTGCACGCGACGCTCGGTCGGCAGGCCGTTGTCGTCCCAACCCATCGGGTAGAACACGGACTTGCCGCGCATCCGCTGGAAGCGGGCGATCAGGTCGGTGTGGGTGTAGGAGAAGACGTGCCCGACGTGCAGGCTGCCGCTCACGGTCGGCGGCGGCGTGTCGATCGAGTAGACGTCGGCGCGCTCGCGGGTGCGGTCGAAGGCGTAGGTGTCGTCAGACTTCCACTGCTGCGACCACTTGGACTCCAGACCCTCCAGGGCCGGCTTGTCCGGTACGACGACAGCGCCGGCGGGGGTCTCCGCTGCGCTCGTCGGGTCCGGGGCCTGGCCTGCGGGGATCTCAGTCATGGGGAAATCCTAGTTGCGCGGTCGGGGCGTCCTCGTATCGGATGCCGCTATGCCCGATGACGCCTTCCACCTCGACTTCCACGCGGACCCCGCGACCTTCCTCCGCGAGGCCGGAGCACACCTGGCAGCGGACCCGGTGATCGGCACGGTGATGGCCTCGGTGACCGAGCGGATGGTGCAGCCGAGCGCGGCCGATGCCGGGGCTGACGCCCTGGTGGGTTGTGGTGAGGGACCCGGACGGCGAGCTGGTTGGCGCGGCGATGCGGACCGCGCCGTTCGAGCCCCACCCGCTCTACCTCCTCCCGATGCCCGAGGGCGCCGCGGTCGCCCTCGCCCGCGCGCTGCACGACCGCGGCGAGCACATGCCTGCGGTCAACGGCGCGCTCCCTGCCGTGCTGCGGCTGGCCGAGGAGACCGCGCGGCTGGGTGGTGGACGCGCCGAGATCGCGAAGCACACCAGGCTCTTCACTGTGGCCCGGTTGGTGTCTCCTCGCCCGGTGGCGGGGGCGCTGCGGGTCGCCACGAGCGCCGACCTCGAGCTCGTCACCCGGTGGTTCGGAGCGTTCCACGCCGACGCCGACGAGCAGGCCGGGCGGGGCGGGGTCGGCGGCGACCACGAGGCGACCCCAGCGCTCTCCGACGACGAGGTGTCCGACCGGGTCGCCGAGTCGCTGGTGTGGTTGTGGGAGGTCGCGGGCGAGGTTGTGCACCTCAGCGGCTGGAGCCGACCGGCCTTCGGGGTCGTCCGGGTCGGTCCCGTCTACACCCCGCGCGAGCAGCGCGGGCGCGGCTACGCGAGCGCGGCCGTCGGGGAGCTCTCCAGCCGGATCCTGGCAGCCGGCCACCAGGCCTGTCTTTTCACCGATCAGGCGAACCCGACGTCGAACAAGATCTACGAGGCCCTGGGCTACGAGCGGGTCGTCGACATGGCCGAGGTCGTCGTCACCACACCAGCACCGGCTTGACGACCGCTCCCGAGGCGACGTCGTCGATGGCCTGCTGGATCTGCTCGAAGGGGTAGGTCGTCACCAGGTCGTCGACGTCGAAGTCGCCCGCGGCGCGCATGGCGATCAGCCGCGGGATCATCTCCTGGGGGTCGGACTCGCCCTCGATCGAGGAGCGGATGACCTTGCCGTTCTGGAGCAGGTCGAGCGCGTC
Organism: uncultured Actinomycetota bacterium; assembly: GCA_963761285.1. Lineage (GTDB taxonomy): Bacteria > Actinomycetota > Actinomycetes > Propionibacteriales > Nocardioidaceae > Nocardioides. Next base: position 9,744 of record CAVXGJ010000016.1, read on the forward strand.
GATGGCGTACTCCTCGGCGCCGAGACCCAGCGCGACCAGGGTGCCGCGGATGGCCAGCGACTGCTGGGCCTGCTTGACGACCGCCGAGACCCCCGTCGTGTCGATGCCGTACGTCGCGCCCCCGCCGGTGAGTGCGCGGACCTTGTCGACGACCGACTCCTCGCCGAGGGTGGTCGGGTTGACGCCGATGGCGCCGTACTTCTCGGCGACCTCGAGGCGGCTCGCCATCAGGTCGACCGCGACGATGGTGCCGCAGCCCGCGGCCTTGGCTGCGACGATGGCGGCCAGGCCGACCCCTCCGCAGCCGAACACCACGAGGCTGTCGTCGGGGCCGGGCTCGAAGATGTTGAGGACGGTGCCGGCGCCGGTCTGGAAGCCGCAGCCGTAGGGCGCGAGCCGGGTCAGGTCGAGGTCCTTGTCGACGACCACGCAGTTGTCGGCGTAGGCGATCGCGTGCCGGGCGAAGCTGGACTGGCCGAAGAACGATCCGTAGACCGGCTCACCGTTGCGCTGGTGGGTCGTGGAGCCGTCCATCCGAAAGCCCATGTAGTTGAACATCAGGGCGTTGTCGCAGTAGCCGACCAGCCCCTCGGTGCACTTGGCGCACTCCCGGCAGGAGCGGAAGCTCAGCAGCACGTGGTCGCCCTCGGCGATGCCGGAGACGTCCGAGCCGACCTGCTCCACGACGCCGGCGCCCTCGTGACCGAACACCCGCGGGAACATCTCTGCGGGCAGGGTGTCGCGCAGCGACAGGTCGGTGTGGCAGAGGCCGGTCGCCACGATCCGCACCAGCACCTCGTCGGCCCGAGGTTCGTCGAGGTCGACCTCCTCGAACACGAAAGGCTGGCCTGGCTCGTTGACGATGGCGACGGTGGTCTTCATGCGCCCAATCTAGAACGTGTTCTAGTCACCTGTCACGTGTCAATTCTGTCGAGTCGGCGACTATAGGCGCCGACTCGACCCCCACCGTGATGCCGAGTCGGCGACTATAGGCGCCGACTCGACCCCCACCGTGACCCGGAAGGGGTGCGGGGGAGTCCCTAGACTCGGGGCGAGATGTCCGACACCACTGAGCTCCCCGACGCCCCTGATCCCACCGCCGCCGACTCCGCCGAGGCCGAGGCCCCGCGGCTGGCTGCGACCTACCGAGAGGTCGAGGACGCCCTGCTGTCGCGGTGGCCGGAGACCAAGCTCGAGCCGTCGCTCGAGCGCATCGAGGCGTTCTGCGAGCTGCTCGGCGACCCGCAGCGCTCGTTCCGGTCGATCCACCTGACCGGCACCAACGGCAAGACCTCCACCTCCCGCATGATCGACACCCTGCTGCGGGCGCTCGAGCTGCGCACCGGCCGCTTCACCTCGCCGCACGTCGAGAAGATGAGCGAGCGGATCAGCATCGACGGCACGCCGCTGGATGACGAGGAGTTCGTCCGCGCCTTCAACGACGTCGCTCCCTACACCCACCTCGTCGACGCCGACCAGGCGTTCCCGCTCTCGTTCTTCGAGACCGTCGTCGGCATGGGGTACGCCGCGTTCGCCGACGCCCCGGTCGACGTCGCCGTGGTCGAGGTCGGCATGGGCGGCTCCTGGGACGCCACCAACGTCATCGATGCCGACGTCGCCGTGGTGCTGCCGGTGGCGGTCGACCATGCCGCCTACCTCGGCGACACTCCCGGTGCCATCGCTCGCGAGAAGGCCGGGATCATCAAGGCGGGCTCGATCGCGGTGCTCGCCGAGCAGTCGCTCGACGCAGCCACCGTGCTGCTCGAGCGGGCCGAGGAGGTCGGCGCCACGGTGGTGCGCGAGGGCCTCGACTTCGGCGTGATCTCGCGGGTCGCTGCCGTCGGTGGCCAGATGATGTCGCTCCAGGGCCTCCGGGCCCGCTACGACGAGGTCTTCCTCCCGGTCTTCGGGGCCCACCAGGCCCAGAACGCCGCCGTCGCCCTCGCCGCGGTCGAGGCCTTCCTCGGTGAGACGACTCTCGACGAGGACCTCGTTCGCGCCGCCTTCGCCGAGGTCACCTCGCCCGGTCGGCTCGAGGTGATCCGCCGCAGCCCCACGATCGTGCTCGACGCGGCCCACAACCCGCACGGCGCGCAGGCGACCGCGGCAGCGCTGGAGGACTCCTTCCAGTTCAACCCGCTCATCGGCGTGATCGGCGTGATGGCCGACAAGGACTACGAGGGCCTGCTTGCCGCCTTTGAGCCGCATCTCGCCCACGTGGTCTGCACCCAGAACTCCACCGACCGCGCGATGCCGGCAGCCGCCCTGGCCGAGGCTGCCTACGAGGTCTTCGACGAGGACCGGGTCACGATCGTCGCCGACCTCGCCGAGGCCATCGAGGCGGCCGCAACCCTCGCCGAGGCAGGAGAGGCCTTCGGGAGCCCGCTCGGCTCCGGGGCGGTGCTCGTCACCGGGTCGGTCGTGACCGTGGGTGAGGCGCGCGCCCTGCTGACCCGCAACGCGAGGCACCAGTGAGCGATCGGACCCGATCCCCGCGCCGGGGCATGTGCTCGGCGGTGCTGTTCCTCGAAGCGATCGCGCTGGGGCTCAGCGTCCCGGTGATGATCTCGGTCTCCGACGTCGCTGCCTCGACCGCGCTGCCCGTCGGTCTGGGGCTCGCCCTGGCCTGCATCCTGGTTTCGGGCACGCTGCGCAAGGAGTGGGCCTACAACGCCGGCTGGGTCCTCCAGGGTGCCGCGATCGGTCTGGGCTTCCTGGTGCCGACGATGTTCTTCCTCGGCGCGATCTTCGCCCTCCTGTGGGGCTCGGCCGACCTGCTCGGCCGCAAGATCGAGCGTGAGAAGGCTGCGGCGTACGCCGCTTTCGACGCCGAAGCAGGCCGGGCAGGCCGGGCAGGGCGAGCAGTGACGAGCCGACTGTCGCCCACCGAGCGCACCACGGTCCGCCGCGGCGCCAACCGGGCCGTGACGGAGCGCCCGGCCCTGCACGCCCTGCTCGACGACGCCCTGGTCGCCCACGTCGGGATCAACGTCGGCGACCACCCGGTCGTGCTGCCGGTCGCGTTCGCGGTCGACCTCGACGGGCCGGACGACGACGGCACCCTCTACCTCCACGGCTCGGTCGCCGCGCGCTGGTTGACGAAGGCCGAGGCCACCACGGTCTGCGTCACCGTCACCGAGCTCGACGGCCTGGTGACCGCCCGCTCCGGCTTCAACCACTCGATGAACTACCGCTCGGCAGTGATCATCGGGCCGGCTCGGATCGTGACGGACGCCGAGGAGAAGCGGCACGCGTTGGACCTGACGGTCGATCACCTGGTGCCCGGTCGTTCAGCGACGCTGCGCGCGCCGACCCGCAAGGAGCTCGCGGCGACCTCCGTGCTCGCCGTACCGCTGGCGGAGGCGTCGATGAAGGTGCGCTCAGGCGACCCGGTCGACGAGACCTCCGACGTCGAGGCGGGGGTCTGGGGCGGCGTCATCCCCGTACGCCGCGTGGCGGGCGCTCCGATCCCCGCCGCCGACTCGCGCGGCGACGTCCCCGCGGACATCGCCGACAGGGCAGTCGGCCTCGGGGCACCCGCCCGATTCGCTCGCTGACCTCCTGATCGATTCGGACTAGGGTGCGGTGTGCCCGAGTTCACGTGGCGACCTGCCAACGAAGCAACGACCGAGGACGTCGAGACGGTCTTCGACACCGGCGGCGCGGCCAAGTGTCGCTGCCAGGCGCTGAAGGTGCCGGGCTGGATCTGGCGTGACACCACCCAGGAGCAGCGTGACGACGCCCTGCTGGAGCAGACCGGGTGCGGTACTGACGGCCCCACGTCCGGCCTGATCGGCTACGTCGACGGAGAGCCGGCCGGGTGGGTCGCGGTCGAGCCGCGGGAGAAGTACCCCAGGGTGTGGAGCCGGAAGAAGACGTGGATGCGGATGGACCCCGATCTCCCGGGCGTCTGGTCGGTCACCTGCTTCGTCGTACGCAAGGGTTTTCGCAAGCAGGGGCTGATGTATGAGCTGGCTGCTGCCACGGTCGAGTACGGGAAGCAGGTCGGCGCCCGCGTGCTGGAGGGCTATCCCACCGAGCCGGTGCCCGGGAAGACGGTGATCTGGGACGAGGCGTCGGTCGGGCCGCTGCAGGTCTTCGTCGACGCCGGCTACGAGGTGGTGGCCTCGCCGACCCTGCGCCGCAGGGTGGTCCGCTTCCAGCTGAGCGGGCAGTCGTGACGGGCCGGGTGCCGGCGGATCGCCTGGTCTCCTAGGCTGAGGGCATGACCCAGCGCACCCTCGTCCTGCTCAAGCCCGACACCGTCCGTCGGGGACTCGTGGGGGAGGTGCTCGGCCGCTTCGAGGCCAAGGGCCTGACGATCGTCGCGATGGAGCACCGCACGATCGACGGAGAGCTCGCCGACCAGCACTACGCCGAGCACGTCGAGCGCGACTTCTACCCGCCGCTGCGCGCCTTCGCCACCAGCGGACCCCTGGTCTCGCTGGTCCTCGAGGGTGACGAGGCGATCGATGTCGTGCGCACCCTCAACGGCGCGACCGACGGTCGCAAGGCCGCTCCGGGCACGATCCGCGGCGACCTGTCGCTGTCCAACCGCGAGAACCTCGTCCATGCCTCCGACTCGACCGAGTCGGCGGAGCGCGAGATCGCGCTCTGGTTCCCGACGCTCTGACGTCGCTCCAGTAGGGCCCGGCTGAGCCCGACAGCAGGCAGCCGAGGCCGCCAGTCGCCCACAGGGCCGCTGAGCCGCCCCGTGCTCCACAGGCGCGACCGACGCCGTCCGCGACCCCGGCGATCCCGGGCAGCGTGGGCGCATGCACCTACCCACCCCCGACGGTCATCGGTCCGCCGATTCCGACGACGAGATGGCGCTGGTGCCCGACTCCGTCGCCCGGGCCGCACGGGACTGGGCCGAGCAGCAGGTCGACCTCCTCGCCGCCACCGGCCAGGTCGCGCATGCCCCGACCTCCGGGTTCACCGCCCCGGTGGCCCGGGCCGCGGCCGACTTCCTGCGCGCCTGGGCCGACCACACCGGCACAGCCGCCGAGCTGTCGGGTCACCAGGCTGACGCGCTCCGTGGCGTCCTCGGGGCCTGGCTGCGCACCGACGCAGAGGCGGCAGATCGCCTTCGCGCACTCGCGGCCTACCTGGGGGAGCGGCCATGACGACCGTGCGGCTGCCCCCGCCTCCGAGCGTGATGCCTCCGCTGGTGGTGGAGCCCGCTCAGGTCCACGACTGCGCCCTGCACCTCCAGGCGGCCTGCACCCGCCTCGACGACCTCGGCTCCTATGCCGCGGGGCCGGCCCGCCTCGGCGACTGGACCGGGGTGGCCTCCGCGGCCTACCACCGCGAGGTCGCTGCGATGGGCAGGGGAGCCGATGCGATGTCGTTGGCCCTGCGGCGGGTGGCTCGCCGGGTCGAGGACCACGGCGACGTCCTGACCCACCTCCGAGAGCAGTACGACGACCTGGCCCGCGTCAGTGTGTCCCTCGCGGGAGGCATCGAGATGCTGCGACACGACATCGCCGCCGCCACGCCCGACCGCATCGTGGCGCTCGCCCCGATCCTCCAGGCCCGTTCGGATGCCGTGGCCGCTCACATCGCGGCCTACGAGGCCGAGCGGGAGCGGTGGGTGCACGACCTCGCCCGTGAGGAGCGGGAGATGATCGCTGCTTTCGAGCGGGTGCTCACCCTCGAGAGCGTGGAGAGGCGGTTCGGCGGGGTCGCCGATCCCGCCGACCGGGCGCTGGCGACCCTCCCCGCTCCAGGAGCGCTGCCCGCCCACGTGCGCGCGTGGTGGCGGGCGTTGGGTCCCGCCGAACGCGCCGGCCTGGTGGTCGCCGCGCCCGGGGTGATCGGCAACCTCGACGGGTTGCCGGCGTTGGTCCGGCACCGCGCCAACCGGGTGCGTCTGGAGCGCGACCTCGCCGGGCTGCGCGCCAAGCAGGATCGCGGCGTGCTGACCTCGCCAGAACGCGCCCTCCTGCGCAACGCCGAGGCCGCCGAAGGAGCCTGCGACCGCGTGGAGGGGCTGGTCGACCCGCGCACGGGAAGACCAGTTCCGGTGCGGCTTCACCTCTATGACCCGACGGCTTTTGCGGGTGACGGTGCAGTCGCGATCAGCGTCGGCGACCTCGACACCGCTGCCGACGTGTCGTTGCTGGTGCCGGGCCTTGGCTCCGACGGTGCCGCAATCGGCGGAGTCACCGACGCCGCGATCGCCCTCTACGAGGCCGCCCGCGAGCGGGATGGTTCGGTCGAGCACGCCAGCCTGGCCTGGATCGGCTACGACGCCCCGGACAACGTGCCGCTCCTGCAGGGGCTCCGTGGCGATGCCCTGGGGGTGGTGGGCGAAGGGCTCGCGGTCGGCGGCGGCCGGCACCTGGGCGACCTCGTCGACGGACTGCGCGCCGGCCGGAAGGGAGAGCCCGCCGACCTCACGGCGATCGGCCACAGCTACGGCTCCACGACGGTGGGTCAGGCGGCCTACGACCAGGATCTGGCCGTCGACGACATCGCGGTCGTGGGGAGCCCGGGGCTGGGCGGCGATGTCGAGCACGCCGCCGACCTCGGTGTGGGGGCCGGGCACGTCTGGGCCGGGGCCAACAGCCGAGACGCCGTCGCCGGAATGGCCGACAACGGCTTCCTCGGTCTCAACAGGCTGCTCGGCTCAGGGCTCGGCCACGACCCCGCGGGCGCCGACTTCGGGGCCATCCGCTTCCAGGCCGAGTCGATCCATCGTGGTCTGCCGGGCAACCCCGGTGACCACCTCGCCTACTTCGACCACGACACCGAGTCGCTGCGCAACCTCGCCGCCATCGTCACCGGCCACCACGACGACGTACGCCGCGCCGCCCCGGTGCACGACCCGTGGTGGGGTCGCCCGATCGACCCCGAGTTCTTCCGGGAAGCCACGGCGCCGACCACCACCGGCGATCACGCCGGGCAAACAGAGGGGCGGTGACAGCGACGTGACGGAGGTGACGACACGACGGTGCGGCGTGCCTGCGCTGTTTTCACCGCGATCGTTCCTACGCTCGCTACCGGGACCCGCGGAATCACGCGCTCGCGATCCCACCTTCCCCGGTTAATGCGCGTGAGCAGTGAGGCGCGCGCGCATGGCGAACAGCATCATCGGCCGCGACATGGCCGTCGATCTCGGCACCGCCAACACGCTGGTCTACGTCCGACGCAAGGGCGTGGTCCTCGACGAGCCGAGCGTGGTGACGCTCAACGACACCACCGGCGAGGTGGTGGCGGTTGGCCACGACGCCAAGCGGATGATCGGTCGAACCCCCGACAACATCACCACGCTGAGACCGCTCAAGGACGGCGTCATCGCCGACTTCGAGGCGACCGAGCAGATGCTGCGCTACTTCATCCAGAAGGTGCACCGACGCCGCTACTTCGCCAAGCCGCGGATGGTGATCTGTGTGCCCAGCGGCATCACCGCCGTCGAGCAGCGCGCCGTCAAGGAAGCCGGCTACCAGGCCGGGGCCCGCCAGGTGTTCATCATCGAGGAGCCGATGGCTGCTGCGATCGGCGCCGGGCTGCCCGTGCACGAACCGACCGGCAACATGATCGTCGACGTGGGCGGCGGCACCACCGAGGTGGCGGTGATCTCCCTCGGAGGCATCGTCACCTCCCTCAGCGTGCGCACGGCCGGCGACGACATCGACACCGCGATCGTGGCGTGGATGAAGAAGGAGCACTCCTTGATGCTGGGGGAGCGCACCGCCGAGGAGGTCAAGATGACCCTCGCCTCGGCCTTCCCCTCGACCGACGAGCCCGCCGGCGAGATCCGCGGCCGCGACCTGGTCAGCGGGCTGCCGCGCACCGTCACGGTCACGGCCGCCGAGATCCGCAAGGCGGTCGAGGAGCCGGTGCACGCGATCATCGACGCGGTGCGCGTCACCCTCGACCAGACCCCTCCCGAGCTGGCCGGCGACATCATGGACCGCGGCATCGTGCTCACCGGCGGGGGGGCGCTGGTGCGCGGCCTCGACGAGCGGCTGCGTCACGAGACCGGCATGCCGGTGCATGTGGCCGACAACCCCCTCACGTCAGTGGTCCTCGGCGCCGGCCGGTGCGTGGAGGACTTCGAGGCGCTGCAGCAGGTCCTCGTGGCCGACACCCGGCGGCGCCGATGAGGTCCTCGAGCCTCACTCGCCTGCTCGGTGAGGGTGAGCGCCGTCCGTGGGGCCAGGCACCCCGGGCCGGGTCCGGCGACGGCACGCCGCCGCGCGCCCTCGTGGTGGCTCTGGTGCTGGCCTGCGTGAGCCTGATGCTGCTCGACCGCGGCGCCGACTCGGTCGTCGACCCGGCCCGCCGGGCCGTGGGCGACGTCGTCGGACCGGCTCAGGCCGGGGTGGCCGGCGCCATCCGACCGGTCGTGCAGCTGCCGGAGTTCTTCCGCAGCCGCAACGCTCTGCGCGCCGAGCTCGCCTCGCTCGAGGCCGAGAACGCCGGCCTGCGCACCGAGGTCCGCACCACCGGCTACCGCCGCAACAAGCTGGCTGAGCTCGAGGGGCTGACGAGCGCCGCCGAGACGCTCGGCTACGCCCTGGTCCCGGCCCGAGTCGTCGGCCTCGACTCCTCACAGTCCTTCTCCAACACCGTCACCATCGACGCCGGCTCGGCTGCCGGCCTGGCCCCCGACATGACGGTCCTCAACAACGACGGTCTGGTGGGCCGGATCCTGCGGGTCACCCGCACCACGGCGACCGTGCTGCTGCTCGTCGACCCCGACTCCACCGTCGGCGGTCGGATCGGGGAGAGCATGGAGCTCGGCTTCCTCCAGGGCCGCGGAGTGATCGGTGGGTCCGCCCGCCTCGACCTCGAGCTCCTCGACCAGAAGTTGGTGCCGGCGAAGGGTGACACGGTGCTCACCTGGGGCAGCGTCGACACCAACGGCGACGCCAGTGGCCCCTACGTCGCCGGCGTGCCGATCGGGCAGGTGATCTCGGTCTACTCCAGCCTCCGCGAGTCGACGCAACGAGCGGTCATCGATCCCTTCGTCGACTTCTCCGGTCTCGACCTGGTCGGCGTCGTGGTGGCTTCGGGCTCGAGCAGCGACCGCGCCGTGATCGAAGCCGACGGGAGCCTGCGATGAGGACCCTGTTCTCCGCCTCGACGGCCCGGGTCTCCTTGGTCGTGGTCGCGGTGCTGATCGCCTTGCTGCTCCAGACCACGGTCTTCCCCCACCTGTCGTGGGGTGGGGTCGTGCCCGACCTGGTGCTCCTCGTCGTCGTGGCCGCCGGTCTCGTGCGCGGCTCGCAGTTCGCCCTCGTCCTCGGCTTCGGCGCCGGTGTCCTCCTCGACCTCGCCCCGCCGGCCGACCACGTCGCCGGACGCTGGGCCCTGGCGCTGATGCTCGTCGGCTACGTCGCCGGTCGGGTGCGCACCGACGTCCTGCCTTCGGTCGGCACCTGCCTGATCACCGTTGCTGCGTGCTCCTTCCTCGGCTCCTCGGTCTTCGCCGTCAGCGGGCTGATCCTCAACGACACCTCCGCCGGGGTCCCTGACCTGATCCAGGTGACCCTCACCGCGGTGGTGCTCGACGTCGTCCTCGCCGCGTTCGTGCTTCCCCCGGTGACTCGCGCCCTTGACCGGCTCGAGCCCGAACGGCTGGTCCACCGATGAGCACGAGCCCCTCGGGACCTCCGCGCGCCACCGGAGACGCCGCGACCACGAGCCGGTTGCGGTTGGTGGTCATCCAGGCGCTGGTCTTCTCGCTCTTCGCCACCCTGCTGGTCCGGCTCTACTACCTCCAGGTCGTCTCGGGCGACGAGTACCAAGGCCGGGCCGCCGCCCAGTCGGTGCGCGAGATCGTGCTCCAGCCCTCCCGCGGCCTCATCGTCGACGACCAGGGCCGGCCGCTGGTCGCCAACCGCCTGTCCTGGGTGGTCTCCCTCGACCGCACGGTGCTGGGCAAGCTCGGCGCCAAGCAGCGCACCAAGCTCGTACGCCGCGTGGGCGACGTGGTCGACGTACGCCCTGGTCGGGTCACGAAGCGACTCGTGAGCTGCGGGGCCGAGGGCTCCGAGCCGGGGGTGTGCTGGAACGGCTCGCCCTACCAGCCGGTGCCGGTCGCGTTCGACATCAGCCAGTCCCAGGCCCAGCGGATCCGCGAGGAGCCCGAGGACTACCCCGGTGTCATCGTCGAGCAGCAGAGCGTGCGCGACTACCCCGAGCCCTTCGGCATCAACGCCGCCCACCTGCTGGGCTACCTCAGCCCGATCACCGGCGACGAGCTCGACACCGCCGAGGCCGACGGGGACCGCTCGGTCAACGGCGCCTCGGTCGTGGGCCGCGCCGGCGTCGAGCAGGAGTACGACGCGTGGTTGCGCGGCATGCCCGGCTACCGCGAGGTCGGGGTCGACTCGATGGGACGCGTCCTCGGCGACGAGGGCGAGGTGGAGGCCCAGGCCGGCGACACCTTGGTGACCTCCCTGGACGCCAAGGTGCAGGCCACCGTCGAGCGCCAGCTGGCCGAGATGATCTCCATCGCCCGCAGCACCACCGACACCGTCACCGGCCGCAAGTACGTCGCCGACGCCGGCGCCGCGGTCGTCCTCGAGGCCGACACCGGCCGCGTCGTCGCCATGGCCAGCCAGCCGACGTACGACCCGTCGGTCTGGGTGGGGGGCATCTCCAAGAACGAGCTCGCCGAGCTCTACTCCGAGAAGGCGGGGCTGCCGCTGCTCGGCCGCGCGACCCAGGGTCAGTTCGCCCCCGGGTCGACCTGGAAGCCGTTCATGACCGCCGGTGCCCTGAGCAACGGCTACAGCACCGACACCCAGCTCAACTGCTCGTCCTCGCTCGCCGTCGGCAACCGGGCCTTCAAGAACTACGAGTCGGGCGCCTATGGCTTCATCGGCTTCGCCAAGGCCCTCGAGGTCTCCTGCAACACCTTCTTCTACCGGATCGGGCTCGACTACTGGCAGCGCTTCGGCTCCGACGTCGCTGACGTCGATGCCCGCGACCCGCTGGTGGAGGAAGCCAAGGCGTTCGGCTTCGGCCAGGAGACCGGCATCGACATGCCCGGGGAAGCCGCGGGTCGGATCGCCGACCGGCAGTGGAAGCGCGACTACTTCGAGTCCCAGAAGGACTACTACTGCGGCATCGCCGACAAGCCGCGTGACGCCCCGGGCAACCGCGAGCTCTCCGACTTCGTCTACACCTTCGCTCAGGAGTTCTGCATCGAGGGCTACGCCTACCGGGCCGGTGACGCGGTCAACTTCGCCATCGGTCAGGGCGACACCATCGTCACCCCGCTCCAGCTGGCGCGCGGTTACGCCGCGATCGCCAACGGAGGCACGCTCTACGAGCCCCGCATCGGCACCGCGATCGTCGCCACCGACGGCACCGTCATCCGCCGGATCCCGCCGAAGGTCAGCGGCCACGTCGACGTGCCCAAGGGCATCTACGGCTACATCGACGAAGCGCTCAAGGGCGTTACCCGGCAGGGCACGATGGCTTGGCGGATGGGCGGCTTCCCGCTCGACGAGGTCTCCATCCGCTCGAAGACCGGCTCCGCGGAGGTCTACGGCAAGCAGTCGACGTCCTGGGTCGCGTCCTACTCCGACGACTACGTCGTGGTGATGATGATCAGCCAGGGCGGCACCGGCTCGGGCTCCTCCGGCCCAGGGGTCCGCGCGATCTGGGAGTCGCTCTACGGCGTCCAGGGCGAGGACGTCGTCCCCGACACAGCCGCCATCCCGGGCACCACCCTCCCCGACCGTCTGCCCGTCTTCCAGCGCAACGGCTCGATCCTGCCGCCGGCGCTGCGAGCCCGTGAGGGGAAGTCCTGATGACTCGTCGTGCGGGGATGGACTGGCTGCTCCTGGGGGCGGTGCTGTCCCTCAGCGTCATCGGGGCCCTCCTCGTCTGGTCGGCCACGAGCGCGCGCAGCGACCTGACCGGGGGCGATCCGCGGGCCTACCTGGAGAAGCAGATCGTCAACATCGCGATCGGCCTGGCGCTGCTGGTGCTCGTGCTCGCCACCGACCACCGGTGGGTGCGGATCGTGGCCCCGCTGGTCTACCTCGCCTCCATCGGCGGGCTGGTGCTCGTGCTCACGATGGGCACCGTCGTCAACGGCTCCCGCTCCTGGATCATGCTGGGCGGCCTGTCGATCCAGCCCTCGGAGTTCGCCAAGCTCGCGGTCGTGATCGGGATGGCGCTCGTCGTCGCCGAGCGGGCCGAGGGGCGCTGGCGCCCGCGGGTCACCAGCTTCGACGTGATCGCCATGCTCATCATCGCCGCAGTCCCGGCGGCGCTCATCATGCTGCAGCCCGACCTCGGCACGATGCTGGTCCTGGCCGCCACGGTCTTCGGCGTGCTCGCCGCCTCCGGTGCGCCGCGCCGGTGGCTGGCCCTGCTGGCCGCCGGCGCCGTCACGACCGCGGTCGTGGCCGTACGCGCCGGCGTCCTGAAGGACTACCAGGTCGACCGCTTCCTCGCCTTCACCAACCCCGACCTCGACCCGCGCGGGGCCGGCTACAACGTCGAGCAGGCCCGGATCGCGGTCGGCAACGGCGGCTGGTTCGGCAACGGGCTGCTCAACGGATCGCAGACCCGGTCCGGGTTCGTCCCCGAGCAGCACACCGACTTCGTGTTCACCGTCGCCGGCGAAGAGCTCGGCCTGGTCGGGTCGGCGCTGATCATCGCCCTGCTCGGCATCGTGCTGTGGCGCGCGCTGTCGATCGCGCTGCGCACCGACGACGTCTTCGGCCGCGTCGCTGCCGCGGGGATCGCCTGCTGGTTCGGGTTCCAGGCCTTCCAGAACATCGGCATGTGCCTCGGGATCATGCCGGTCACCGGTGTGCCGTTGCCCTTCGTCTCGTACGGCGGCAGCTCGATGTTCGCGGGCATGCTCGCCGTCGGACTCCTGCTCAACATCTCCCGGCGGGCCGCCGAGGCCCCCGCGGCCCGGCTTCAGCCCGCCGGTCGGGTGCTGGTCCGCGCCTGATCCCACTGGGGCAGGATGTCGTTGTGCTCACCGTCCGGCTGCTCCCGCGACGTGGCGGCGCCGTCCGGGCAGCCGTCGCGGCGATCGAGACGACGGCGGCGCTGGTGCTCGGCCACACCTGGGCAGGCGGGACGCTGCCGTCGCCGATGTGGATCGGGCTGATGGGTGCGGCGGTCTTCCTCGCCGGGCTCCCGGTGCTCGCCGGTCGGCTGCGCCTGCGCCACGCGGTCCCGGGCCTCGTCGCGCTTCAGCTGCTGCTGCACGCCTGGCTGACCGTGCTGGCCCCGATGCCGGAGATGGGCCTGGCCGGTTCGAGCACGAGCGCGCACGCCTCGGCCATGGGAGGGCTGCTCGCCCCCGACATGCTGGTCCTCCACGTCGCCGGAGCCGTGTTCACCGCGCTGCTCTGGGAGGCGCGGGCCCAGGTGGTCGAGGTCCTCGTCACCTGGTCGCGCCCGACGCTCCCACCCGTGCCCCGCGCCCGCCGGATGCCGGCGCACACCGTCCTGCCACGACGTCGTACGACGGCGCTGGTCGCCCTCGCGGCGCCCCGGCGGGGCCCGCCGGTTCGCGGCACGCTCGCCCTCGCGCCCGCCTGACCCGTCTGGTCTGCCTGGTCCATCCGGTCGGACCGACGAGGCATGGCGGGGTGCGGCGTCGAGCGTCGAAGCACCCTGCTCCACCGCGCCCGTCCGGCGACGACCCTGGGGAAACCCCGGGCGTCCCCCGACGGTTGCTGCGTCCACTCCTGCACCACCTCGAACCCGAAGGATCCTGATGACCCTCTGCTCGACCCCCACCCGCACCACGTCCCGACCCGCCGTGCGCCTCGCCGCGGTCACCGCCGCCGCCGGTCTGATCACCCTGGGCCTGGCTGCTCCGGCCTCGGCCCACGTCTCGGTGAGCGCCTCCGACAGCGGCGCCGGCGCCTACACCGTGCTCACGTTCAGCGTGCCGCACGGCTGCGACGGCTCGTCCACCACGAAGATCGCGATCTCCATCCCCGACGGCATCAACTCGGTGACGCCGACGCGCAACCCCTACTACACCGTGGCCAAGAAGAGCCAGGCGCTCGACCCGGCCCTCGAGGACGCGCACGGCAACGAGATCACCGAGCGGATCTCGGTGGTCACCTACACCGCCAAGACGCCGCTGAAAGACGGCTTCCGCGACACCATGGAGCTGTCGGTCCAGCTGCCCGACGCTGCGGGGGAGACGCTGACGTTCCCGGTCGTCCAGACCTGCGTCAAGGGCGAGACCGCCTGGACCGAGGTCGCTGCCGAGGGTGAGGACAGCCACGATCTGGACCACCCGGCACCGCAGGTGACCATCACCGAGGCAGCTGCCGCACACGGCGACGAGGGCACGACGCACAGCGAGGCCGACGAGGCCGAGAGACGACGAGGCCGAGAGACCGACGAGACCGCAGCAACGACCCTGGCGCCGGTGTCGACCTCGACCGATGACTCAAGCAACGGGCTGGCCATCGGCGGACTCGTCGCCGGTGTCCTCGGGCTCCTGGCCGGCGGCGCTGCCTTGGCGCGGAGCGGTCGCAAGGCGTGAGGCTCGCGCCAAGCCCGGGACGCAGGCACCGACCGTCGCGGATCCCGCGGGTCGGCCTCGTCGCGGGCCTGGTGCTGCTCGCCGTCCTCGCCGCGGCCGGGCCGGCGTCCGCCCACGCGACGCTGATCTCCTCGGACCCCGCAGAGGGCGAGGTGCTCGCTGCTGTCCCGGACGCGGTGACGTTCACCTTCGACGAGCCGGTCACGCTGAGCAGCGGAGGGGTCCAGGTCTTCGACGCCGCCGGAGCGCCCGTGGACTCGGCCTCGGTCAGTCGGGACACCACCGTCACCGTCGACCTCCCCGCCACCCTCGACGACGGCACGTACGTCGTCACGTGGCGGGCGGTCTCGGCCGACGGGCATCCGGTCGCCGGATCGCTGTCGTTCTCGATCGGATCGCCGAGCCTCACCGTGGCGGCGCCTGAAGTGGCACCGGACGAGGTGGAGCCGGCCCGGACCCTGCTCGGCATCACCCAGGCCCTCGCCTACGTCGGGTTGCTGCTCGCCGGCGGGCTGGTCTTCTTCTTCGCCTGGACGGCTGCGGGCGTGCGGCTGGACCCCCGCCTGCAGACGCGGCTCCGCCGGGTGCTGGCTGCCGCGGCGGGACTCGCGGTCGTCGCGGGCCTGGTCGGGCTGCCGCTGACGGCCGCCTACCAGCAGGGGGTGGGACTCGGCTCGATCGCCGGTGCGCTCGACCTCGGCCTGCTCGCCGACGACCTGGTGGTGCTCGGGCTGCAGGTGCTCGGGCTCGCGCTCGCCGTGGTGTTGTTGCATCGGAGGCGGGTCGCCCTGATCGGTGCCACTGTCGCTGTGCTCGCGCCCGCGCTGGTCGGCCACTCCCGCTCGATCGATCCGGCTTGGCTGCTCGTCGTGACCGACGGGTTGCACCTCGCCGCCGGCGCGACCTGGTTCGGAGGGCTGGTGGGGCTGGCGCTGGTCCTGCCGTCGCTGAGCGGGCGTTCGCGTGACGCGGCCGTGGTGCTGACCCGGTTCTCGACTCTTGCCGGCGGCCTGCTCGCTGTTCTGGCGCTCTCCGGGGTGCTGATGGGCTTCCGCATCCTCGGGACCTGGTCGGCGCTGATCGGCACCGATTACGGCCGGCTGCTGCTGGTCAAGGTGGGGCTTGCGGCCATCGTGGCGAGCGTCGCGGCCTGGAACCGGTGGCGGCTGCTGCCTGCGGTCACCCGCGGCGTCGGGCACACCGCCCGCCGTGGCGCTAGCCTCGCGGTCGCCCGCGCCGTGCGGCTCGAGGCCGTTCTGTTGGTCGTGCTCCTCGGCGTCACCGGTTTCCTCGTCAACCGCTCCCCGCGGGAGGTCCCGCCGGAGCGGCCCGCGGTCGCGTCCCGGGTCGAGGCCGGCGTGCTCGGCGAGAACCGCGCGCTCGCCACCCTGACCCCCGGGACCCGGGGCGCCAACACGCTCGTCGTGCAGGTCCAGTCCGCCGACGGCGAACCCGTCGACGGCTTCTCCGCCCCGATGGTGGCGGTGCGCTCCGCCACCGGCGATCTCGACCTGGGAGCCCAGCCGGTGGTCCCGACCGCGGTCGGGACCTATGCCGCCGAGCTGGTGCTCCCCGCCCCGGGCACCTGGCTGGTGCAGGTGAGCCTGCGGACCAGCGAGTTCGACAACCCCGTCACGACGATCCGCTTCGAGGTGCCATGACCCACGTCCGTCCCCGCCGGGGCCGCACCCTGGTGCCGGCAGTGCTCACCGGCATCCTGCTGGTCAGCGCCGGGTGCTCCCCGGCCGCCGACCCGTCCCCCGGAGTCCACGGAGTCCACGGAGGAGCCGGAGCGTGAGGTGGTCGTCGTCTCCCCGCCCGATCCCGACGCGCCCCGCCATACCCACGAGACCGTCATCGGCGACGGCACCTCTCCCCGGGCCGGGGGTTACCGCATGGAGGACGTCTCCTTCCCCGGGAGCACCGACGAACCGGGATTGTTGACGTTCCGCATCGTCGGACCGGACGGGCTGGCCGTCCGCGACTACGTCGAGGAGCAGACCAAGCTGCTGCACCTCTACGTCGTGCGCGACGACGTAGCCGTCTTCCGGCACCTGCACCCTGAGCAACGGCGCGACGGCACGTGGGCGGCGTACGTCGCCCTCGCCGAGCCGGGCACCTACCGGGTCGTGGCCGAGTTCGTGCCCGACGACCGCGCAGGAGGCAGTCACCTCGTGCTCGCCTCGAGCGTGCGCGTGGGTGCGGCCACCGGCGAGGACCCGTCGCCACTGCAGTCCTCCACGGAATCAGCCCCGGCGCCCGGCACCGCCGACGACGGCATCGTCTCCGTGGTCGGGCCGGCCACGATGGCCGTGGGTCGCGACGAGGAGATCGTGCTCACGATCAGTGACGGCGCCGGGGGAGCGCTCAACTTCGGCACCTACCTGGGCTCGTTCGCCCACCTCACCGGCTTCGACACCGAGACCGGGGCTTTCGTGCACGTGCACCCGCTCGGTGCGCCCACCACGACGGAGAACGGCAGCGAGCTGAGCTTCCACACCGACTTCGCCGAGCCGGGTCGCTACCGCTTCTTCGTCCAGGTCCGCGTGGACGGCTTCGTGCACACCCTGCCGCTCGACGCCACCGTCGTCTGAGCGGGGCGTCAGCCGACGAATCGGAGGGGTGTGCGCCCGGCTCGTAGACTGCTGCGCATGCCCAGCCCCACTGTCGACCCAGCCGGCACGAGCGTCTTCGCGCGGCTCGAGCCTCACCTCCCGACGATCTCCAAGCCGATCCAGTACGTCGGCGGCGAGCTCAACTCGACCGTCAAGGAGTGGGACTGCGGCGCGGGCGAGTCCGGCGACGGCGAGACGGTCCGGTGGGCCCTGATGTACCCCGACGCCTACGAGGTCGGTCTGCCCAACCAGGGCGTCGCGATCCTCTACGAGGTCCTCAACGAGCGTGACTGGATCGTGGCCGAGCGCACCTACTCGGTGTGGCCCGACATGGAGCAGGTCATGCGCACGGGCGACGACCAGGGCGCCATCCCGCAGTTCACCGTCGACGGGCACCGCTCGGTGCGCGACTTCGACGTCTTCGGCCTGAGCTTCTCCACCGAGCTCGGCTACACCAACATGCTCAACGCCCTCGACCTGGCGGGCATCCCGCTCCACGCCGTCGACCGCACCGACGTCGACCCGATCGTCCTCGCGGGCGGCCACGCGGCGTTCAACCCCGAGCCCGTCGCCGACTTCCTCGACGCCGCGGTGCTCGGTGACGGCGAGGAGGTCGTGCTCGCGATCTCCGACGTCGTCAAGGAGTGGAAGGAGCAGGGCCGACCCGCCGGCGACATGCCCAGCGGGCGCGACGAGCTGCTGCGTCGCCTCGCGGTGACCGGCAACATCTACGTCCCCAAGTTCTACGACGTCACCTACGGCGCCGACGGCGCGATCGCCGCGGTCGTGCCCAACCGTCCGGGTATCCCGCACCGCGTCACCAAGCACACCCTGATGGACCTCGACGCCTGGCCCTACCCCGCCAAGCCACTGGTGCCGCTGGCCGAGACGGTCCACGAGCGGTTCAGCGTGGAGATCTTCCGCGGCTGCACGCGCGGCTGCCGGTTCTGCCAGGCCGGGATGATCACCCGCCCGGTGCGCGAGCGCTCGATCGAGACGATCGGCGCGATGGTCGAGAACGGCATCCGCAAGTCCGGCTTCGACGAGGTCGGTCTGCTCAGCCTCAGCTCTGCCGACCACACCGAGATCGCCGAGGTCGCCAAGGACCTCGCCGACCGCTACGAGGACCAGAGCGTCAGCCTGAGCCTCCCGAGCACCCGCGTCGACGCCTTCAACATCTCCCTGGCCAACGAGTTCTCCCGCAACGGTCGCCGCTCCGGGCTCACCTTCGCCCCCGAGGGCGGCAGCGAGCGGATGCGCAAGGTGATCAACAAGATGGTCACCGAGGAGGACCTGATCAAGACCGTCTCGGCGGCCTACTCCCACGGTTGGCGTCAGGTGAAGCTCTACTTCATGTGCGGCCTGCCGACCGAGACCGACGAGGACGTCCTGCAGATCGCCGCGCTCGCCAAGCGGGTCATCCAGGAGGGTCGCCAGGTCACCGGCCAGAACGACATCCGCTGCACCGTCTCCATCGGCGGGTTCGTGCCCAAGCCGCACACGCCGTTCCAGTGGGCCTCCCAGCTCGACGTCGAGACCACCGACGACCGGCTCAAGCAGCTGCGCGACCTGGTGCGTGCCGACAAGAAGTACGCCCGCGCCATCGGGTTCCGCTACCACGACGGCAAGCCCGGGATCGTCGAAGGACTCCTCTCTCGCGGTGACCGTCGCGTCGGCGCCGTCATCGAGCAGGTCTGGCGCGACGGAGGTCGCTTCGACGGCTGGAGCGAGCACTTCTCCTACGACCGTTGGATGGAAGCCACCGCTGTGGGCCTCGAGGGCACCGGGGTCGACCTGGCCTGGTTCACCACGCGGGAGCGCGGCTACGACGAGGTCCTGCCCTGGGACCACCTCGACTCCGGCCTCGACAAGGACTGGCTCTGGGCCGACTGGGAGGACGCCCTCGCGGTGGCCGACGGCAGCTCCGACGTCGAGGTCGAGGACTGCCGCTGGACCCCCTGCTACGACTGCGGCGTCTGCCCCGAGATGGGCACCGAGATCCAGATCGGACCCACGGGCCAGCGGTTGCTGCCGCTCAGCGTCGTCTGACCCAGCGCGCTGGCGGTGCGTCAGCCACGGTTTGTCGGTGTCAGAGCGTGGCCACGGCACCGCCGCCGGGGCCGCGCCCACCACAGCGGTGCGTCAGCCACGGTTTGTCGGTGTCAGAGCGTGGCCACGGCACCGCCGCCGGGGCCGCGCCCACGATGGCGGTGCGTCAGCCACGGTTTGTCGGTGTCAGAGCGTGGCCACGGCACCGCTCGCCGGCGGCACGCGCGGTGCGTCAGCCGCGGTTTGCCGGGTCAGACGTGGCCACGGCACCGCCGCCGGGGCCGCGCCCTCGGTCAGGGAAGGCGCTTGTCGGCGAACTTCGCGCCGTCGCTGCGTTCGACGTAGCAGTAGAACGGCTCATCGCTGGCGGGGTCCCCGGTCTGGGTGACGAACTGGTAGACGACGTCGTCACCGAGCGCCGCGAGATCGGCGCCCTGGCCGTTGTCGATCATCAGCTCGGTGCAGATGCCGAAGGAGATCCCGGCATCGGTGAGGTCGTCGGGGTTGCTCGGGACGAACCGGGAGGACTCGACCTGGTCGTAGGTGCCGGTGTAGACGATCTCGGCGTCGTGCGGCTCCTCGCAGTCGGCGTCGAGCAGCAGGACCGATTCCCGGTCCTGGCTCGAGACGTTGGCGCACTGGCCGACCGCGGCGCTGTCGACGGGGATCACGGTGTTGGCGAAGAAGACGACCGCCACGATGATGCCGGCGAAGGCCATGGTGCCGAGGATGCCGATGATCAGTGCACTGACGGCTGCCCAGCGGCCGCGGCGCCGGCCCTGCTTGGTGCGCTTCAGGCCGATCGCGCCCATGATGGCGCCGACGATCGACAGGCAGCAGGTCAGGCTCAGGATGAAGCCGATGATCGAGACCGGGTCGGTGCCCTTGGGCGGCTCGCTCGCGAACGGTGCCTGGCCGTACGGCGACGGGCTGGGGGGCTCCTGGCCGTACGGCGCCTGGCCATAGGGCGTCTGGCCGTAGGGCGTCTGGCCGTAGGGCGGCGGGACCTGGGCCCCGCCCGCGTCCGGAGCTCCGTATGGCGGTGGCGGTGGCGGGTTCGCCGGATCGCTGCCTTCGGGGTTCCTGGAGGGATCGTTGTACGGGTCGTAAGGGTTGCTCATCACGAATCCTTCGGCTCGGCCCTGGTGCGGTCGCCCGGCGCCATCGAGGCGGCGTAGTTGAGCGGCAGTCTGTCAGAACCGAGGTCGGATCGCGCGGCACCTTCTGTTCCGGGAGCCCCAGGAGCCCCAGGAGCCCCACCGCGCCCAGGTCGCCGAGGACGCGGCGCGGCGCGGCTGACCGGGTGGCTCGACGGGCAACGCATCGGCACCGTCTACCCTTCGCCTGCGATGAAGTCCCACAGAGAAGACGCCTGATGGCCCGCCAACCACCCGAGCAGCAAGCACCCCCGGTCCAACGGCTCCGGGTGCGCTACGCCAAGCGCGGGCGACTGCGCTTCACCAGCCACCGCGACTTCAGCCGCGCCTTCGAGCGGGCGGTCTTCCGAGCGCGGATCCCGATGGCCTACTCCTCAGGCTTCAACCCTCACCCGCGGATCTCCTACGCGGGCGCCGCGCCGACCGGCTCGGCCAGCGAGGCGGAGTACCTCGAGATCGCGCTGGCGCAGGTGCTGGTCCCCGCGGAGGTGCACGAGATGCTCGATGAGTCCCTCCCGGAGGGCCTCGACGTCCTCGAGGTCGTCGACGCAGCCGATCTCGGCGCCGGCGGGCTTGCCGACCGGCTCACCGCGAGCCGCTGGCTCATCGACACCCGCGCCGACGAGCAGGCGGCGACCGCTGCGGTGGCGACCTTCCTGGCGGCCGAGTCGGTCTCGGTCGAGCGGATGACCAAGAAGGGCTTGCGCGAGTTCGACTGCCGCGCCGCCGTGGTCTCCCTGTCCGTGCCGCCCGCGGAGCCGGGTGGGGCGGTGGTCCGACTCGACCTCGTGCTGCGCCACGGCGTGCCGTCGGTGCGCCCCGACGACGTGCTCAGCGGCATCGCCTCGGTGACCGGGCTCGAGCTCGGCGGCCCGCCGCTGCTCACGCGCCTCGCGCAGGGTCCTCTCGACGAGGAGACCGGCATCGTGGGAGACCCGCTCGCGCCCTGATCTGACGCCGAAGTCCCGGGGATCCCGAGCGGCGGCAGCGACTGTGCGATACTCGTCACGGTCGGCGATCGTCGCTCCCAGGCGCGAGATCCGACCCGACGACGTTCTCGTCGGTCCGTCACGGCGGGCCGACACGGTGGGGACAGGTCGTCATCAGACCGCGACGCGGCCCGGATCGGTGACAGCGATCCGACCAGGCTGCCGACCGCGGAAGGTGACAACCGGCCCTCAGTGACGCTTTGCGGAGAGTGTCGTTCGAACCCCGCAGGCTTTGCATCACGTACCGGACCCATTGCATTTCCCGGTCGTGGTGCCAGACACCCCCGACCTGAGGTCGGGCGAGGAGCAGCACATGGCTGACGACAACGCTGATCAGGGCACCACCACCGAGGAAGCCGCCGGCGCGGGCACGCCCAGCCCGGACACCCCGACCCCGGAGAGCGAATCCGCGAAGCCGGCCAAGAAGGCCGCCGCGAAGAAGACCACCAAGCGGGCCCCGGCCAAGAAGGCCGCCGTCAAGAAGACCGCTGCCGCACCCGGCGAGGACCTCCTGCTCGACGGCGACGCCGTCGGTGCCGGCTCCGAGCCGGCGGACGAGGCCACGACCCCGGCGAAGAAGGCTGCGGCCAAGAAGGCCCCCGCCAAGCGCGCCCCGGCCAAGAAGGCCGTTGCCAAGAAGGCCCCGGCCAAGGACGCCGGAAGCGAGGAGCTCGACGCTCCCGCCGCGGCCCCGGCCACCCCGGCCGCTGCTTCCGGTGCGCCGATGCCGCTCTTCCAGGCGCCTGAGTCGACCCCCGCGCCGCGCACCCGCCGCGCTCCGGCCAAGAAGACGGCCGCGCCGGTCGCCGACGAGCCGCTCCCCGCCGGAGACCAGTCCGACTCGTCCGGCAGTGGCGACGGCACCCCCGCCACGCCCGCCAAGCGGGCTCCGCGCAAGCGCACGTCGTCGGCCGGCAAGGCCGCCGTCGAGCCGGTCGCACCCGACGAGACCGACGAGGACGCCGAACAGGCCGAAGAGTCGCAGGACTCCGCGGACAAGCAGCCTCAGCAGCCCAAGCAGGACAACCGCAGGGGCTCGCGCTCCGCGGCCGCTGACAAGTCCGCCGCTGACTCAGACGGCTCAGACGACTCAGACGACGCTGACGGCTCGGGCAGCTCGGGCAGCTCGGGCAGCTCCGAGGACGACTCCGACGATGACTCCGACGACGAGTCGGGCGAGGGCGGTCCCCGTCGTCGCCGCCGTCGCGGCGGCCGGCGTCGCCGCAAGAGTGGCGATGGTGGCGGTCAGGGCGAAGGCTCCGGCGACGGTCAGCAGGGCGGTCAGCAGGGTGGCGGCCAGAACAGCGGTGGCCGCAACCAGAACGCCCAGCAGGGCAACCAGCAGGGCAACCAGCAGGGCAACCAGCAGGGCAACAGCGAGGCAGCCGACAACACCTCGTCCGACGACGACAACGAGTCGGGCGACGGTACGTCGCGTCGCCGGCGGCGTCGTCGTCGCGAGGGCGACGACGGTGGCAGCGGCAATGACGGTAGCGGCGGCGGCGGCGGGAACCGCGGCGGCAACGACGACCCCAACAACACCACGACCCGGGTGCGCCGCTCGCGCTCGCCCGAGGACGAGATCACCGCGATCAGCGGCTCGACCCGTCTGGAAGCCAAGAAGCAGCGTCGCCGCGACGGTCGCGAGGCGGGTCGCCGCCGTGCACCGATCGTCAGCGAGGCCGAGTTCCTGGCCCGCCGCGAGTCGGTCGACCGGGTGATGACGATCCGTCAGCGCGAGGACGTCATCCAGATCGGTGTCCTCGAGGACAAGGTCCTCGTCGAGCACTACGTCGCCCGCGAGTCCCAGACCTCGCTCATCGGCAACGTCTACCTCGGCCGCGTGCAGAACGTGCTGCCCTCGATGGAGGCCGCCTTCATCGACATCGGCAAGGGCCGCAACGCCGTGCTCTACGCCGGTGAGGTCAACTGGTCGGCGCTGGGCCACAAGGACGGCGCTCCGCGCAAGATCGAGTCGGTGCTCTCCTCGGGCCAGACGATCCTGGTGCAGGTCACCAAGGACCCGCTCGGCCACAAGGGCGCCCGCCTCACCAGCCAGGTCAGCCTGGCCGGACGCTTCTTGGTCTACGTGCCCGACGGCACCACCAGCGGCATCTCGCGCAAGCTCCCCGACACCGAGCGGAACCGCCTCAAGACGCTCCTGAAGGAGATCGTCCCGGACACGGCCGGCGTCATCGTGCGCACCGCCGCCGAGGGTGCCTCCGAGGAGGAGCTCACCCAGGACGTCGAGCGGCTCAAGACCCGTTGGGAAGAGATCGAGGCCAAGGCCTCCGGCAAGGCCAAGGGCGCCGCACCGCAGCTGCTCTACGGCGAGCCCGACCTCACGCTGAAGGTCGTGCGTGACCTCTTCACCGAGGACTTCGCCAAGCTCGTCATCTCCGGCGACGAGGCCTGGGAGACCGTGCGCGGCTACGTCGCCGACATCGCCCCCGACCTCGAGCCGCGGCTGGAGAAGTACCTGCCGGCCGAGCACAACGACGTCGACCTGTTCGCTGCCTACCGGGTGGACGAGCAGATCGCCAAGGCCCTCGACCGCAAGGTGTTCCTGCCCTCCGGCGGATCCCTCGTCATCGACCGCACCGAAGCGATGACGGTCGTCGACGTCAACACCGGCAAGTTCACCGGCTCCGGGGGCAACCTCGAGGAGACCGTCACCAAGAACAACCTCGAGGCGGCCGAGGAGGTCGTGCGCCAGCTCCGGCTGCGCGACATCGGCGGCATCATCGTCGTCGACTTCATCGACATGGTCCTGGAGTCCAACCGCGACCTGGTCCTGCGGCGTCTCGTCGAGTGCCTCGGCCGCGACCGCACCCGCCACCAGGTCGCGGAGGTCACCTCCCTCGGCCTGATCCAGATGACCCGCAAGCGCATCGGCACGGGCCTGCTCGAGTCGTTCAGCGAGAACTGCTCGCACTGTGCGGGTCGCGGGGTCGTCGTGCACGACATGCCCGTCGAGCCACGCCAGGGCGAGGACGACTCGCGCCGCGGTGGAGGCGGTAGCGGCGGCACCAGTGCCGGCGGCGGCGGTGGTCGCCGTCGTGGTGGTCGCGGCCGTTCGCAGGACGACGAGCAGACCTCGCAGTCGGGCGACTCCGGTAGCGCGGCCTCCAAGCCGACTCCGGCCGAGTTCGCCGCGATGGCGAAGGCCGAGCGGGCCCGCGAGGACCGCGCGGCGGAGTCCGAGGAGAAGCAGTCGACCGAGACCCCGTCAGAGACCCCGTCAGAGATCCCGACGGATGCTCCGACTGATGGCCCGACCGGGTCCGAGCCGGCAACGACCGAGCCTGCTGCCCCCCGCGTGGTCACCCGCACCCGTCGTGGTGCGAGCCGTACGGCGGCGGTCTCCACGGCCGTGCCGTCCAGCGATGAGTCCACTGACGAGTCCGCGAACGAGTCCACGGCGAAGCCTGAGGTCGAAGCACCCGAGGTCGAGGCGCCCGAGCTGCCGACTGCGGCAGCCAGCGAGCCGGCAGCGCCGCGGGTGGTCACTCGCACGCGCCGTGGTGCGAGCCGTACGGCGCCGGTCTCGACTGCAGAGGTGCCCGCAGAGGCCTCCGCACCCGAACCGGCCGCGGCTGCTCCTGAAGAGCCGTCTGCCCCGGAGGCTCCCGCCGAGCAGGCCGCTCCTGCTGAGCCGAGCGCGCCCCGGGTCGTGACCCGGAGCCGTCGCGGTGTCAGCCGCACCGTGGCCACGGCAGCAACGGGGTCGACGGAGGCCTCCGTGCCGGCTGCGGCGCCCGTAGCAGCGCCGGTGGCGGCCTCCAGCCCGGACAGCCCCCCGGAGCCGCCGCGAGTGGTCACCCGGACCCGTGGTCAGGCGAGCCCTCGCCGGGCTGTCGCAGAGGTCCCGGAGATGAGTGAGGTCCCGGCGACCTCGGGTCAGATCGGCTCGCCCCCGGAGTCCGGGGTCGTGGAGCCTGGGTCGGCTGACCTCGAGCCCGGGGAGAGCTCGACCGGGGCCGAGACCGAGGTCGACGCGGACAGCACGTCCGCGCACGTGCCGGTCAAGCGCAAGGGCACCCGCAAGCACTGATGGCAGGGTCCCCGGGCGGCTCGTTTTGCTGTCCGGGGACGTTGTCCGTAGCATTCATCCTTGGCGCGCCCGGCGTGCCAACCCTGCCTGGCACCCGCTCGCCCCACGCAGTCCGGACATCGAGAGAACAAGCTCGATGTGTCGTGCGTGAAGGTGGCTGAGGTGCCGCAGATCCAGATGTGGCAGATCACAGACGTGATGCAAACGACGAAGGAGACCGCGGTGTACGCGATCGTGCGCGCAGGCGCCAAGCAGCAGAAGGTCGCTGTTGGCGACGTCATCGAGATCGACACGGTCGCCACCCCCGTCGGGGAGACCCTGAGTCTCCCGGTCGTCATGGCAGTCGACGGTGAGACCATCACCGCTACCGGTCTCGGCGACGCCGCGGTGACCGTCGAGGTCCTCGGCGCGACCAAGGGCCCGAAGATCATCATCCAGAAGTACAAGAACAAGACCGGCTACAAGAAGCGCCAGGGTCACCGCCAGAAGTACACCCAGGTCAAGGTCACCGACATCACGCTCTGAGCTCCCGCTCACCTATCACCACGACATACGAGGACATCTGAGATGGCACACAAGAAGGGCGCCGCGTCCACCAAGAACGGTCGCGACTCTAACTCCCAGCGCCTCGGCGTGAAGCGCTTCGGCGGCCAGGCCGTCAACGCCGGCGAGATCATCGTCCGCCAGCGCGGCACCCACTTCCACCCGGGCAGCGGCGTCGGCCGCGGTGGCGACGACACCCTCTTCGCGCTGATCGCCGGCGACGTCGAGTTCGGCCGCAAGCGCGGCCGCAAGGTCGTCAACATCGTCCCCGGTGAGTGACTGACGCTCGATCCAGCTAGACCTTCCGACAGGGCGTCCCGATCTCGGGACGCCCTGTCAGCATTTCACCCACTGAGGAGCACCCATGGCAGTCCCCACGTTCGTCGACCGGGTCACGCTGACCGTCAGCGCCGGCCGCGGCGGCCACGGGGTGGCCTCGGTCCACCGTGAGAAGTTCAAGCCCCTCGGCGGGCCCGACGGTGGCAACGGCGGTCCCGGCGGCTCGGTGATCCTGCGAGTGGCCTCCGACGTGACGACCCTCGTCGACTATCACCACAGTCCCCACCGCAAGGCCGAGAACGGTGGCCACGGGGCCGGCTCGCACAAGAACGGTGCCCACGGGGCCGACATCGTGCTCGAGGTCCCGGCCGGCACCCTCGTCTCCTACAAGGACGGCGAGGTCATCGCCGACCTCGTCGGCCACGGCACCGAGCTGGTCATCGCCGAGGGCGGCCGCGGCGGCCTGGGCAACGCGGCACTCGCCTCGGCGAAGCGCAAGGCGCCCGGTTTCGCGCTCCTCGGCGAGCCCGGCGACGAGATCGAGGTCGTCCTCGAGCTCAAGGTGGTCGCCGACATCGGCCTGGTCGGCTTCCCCAGTGCCGGCAAGTCGAGCCTGATCGCCTCCATCTCCCGCGCCCGGCCCAAGATCGCCGACTACCCCTTCACCACCCTGGTGCCCAACCTGGGTGTGGTGACCGGCGGTGACGTCACCTTCACCGTCGCCGACGTCCCCGGCCTGATCGAGGGCGCCAGCGACGGCCGCGGCCTCGGCCACGACTTCCTGCGCCACATCGAGCGCTGCGCAGCCCTGGTGCACGTCCTCGACACCGCCACGTTCGAGCCCGGTCGCAACCCGGCTGACGACCTCGACATCATCGAGAACGAGCTGAGCCGCTACGGCGGCCTCGAGGACCGCCCGCGTCTGGTGGCGCTCAACAAGATCGACGTGCCCGACGGGCGCGACATCTCCGACATGGTCGTCGACGACCTGCGCGCCCGCGGCCTGCGGGTCTTCCCGGTCTCGGCCGCCAGCGGCGAAGGCACCCGTGAGCTCGTGTTCGCGATGGCCGAGATCGTCTCGGCGGCCCGCGCCGAGCGGGCCACCGAGGTGGCTCAGCGCATCGTGCTGCGTCCCCCGAGTGCCGACGGCAAGGCCGACTTCACCGTCACCGAGACCGACGAGGGCTGGCGGGTCCGCGGCAGCAAGCCGGAGCGCTGGGTCCGCCAGACCGACTTCAGCAACGACGAGGCCGTGGGCTTCCTCGCCGACCGGCTCAACCGGCTCGGCATCGAGACCCGGTTGGTCACCTTGGGTGCCGTGCAGGGCGACACCGTCCTCATCGGCCACCCCGACAACGCCGTCGTCTTCGACTTCAAGCCCGGCCTCGATGCCGGCGCCGAGAACCTCGCCCGCCGTGGTGAGGACACCCGCCTGATGGAGAACCGTCCGGCTCGCGATCGCCGCAAGGCCATCGAGGACGCCATGGGCGACCGCACCGAGAACGAGACCCGCGCCGACGTCGCGCGACGCCTCGACAAGCCCGAGACCTACGGCCCGAAGTCCTACGAGATCGGCTCCTCCGAGGACCCCGACTGGTCCGAGAGCGACCCCAGCTCCTCGTCCAACCGGACCCGTGACTAGGAGCGAGGTCACCTCAGCGCGCCGCGTCGTCGTCAAGGTCGGTTCCTCCTCCTTGACCACGGCCGCCGGCGGGCTGGACCCTGCCCGCCTGCGCGGGCTGACCGACGTACTCGCTGCGGCTCGTGCTGGTGGCGCGGAGGTCGTGCTCGTCTCGTCGGGTGCGATCGCTGCCGGCCTCGCCCCGCTCGGGCTGACCCGGCGACCGTCCGGCCTGCCGGCCCAGCAGGCGGCCGCCTCGGTCGGCCAGGGCCTGCTGGTGCACCGCTACACCGAGGAGCTCGGCCGCCACGGCATCGTGGTCGGGCAGGTGCTCCTCACCGTCGACGACGTGACCCGGCGCGTGCACTACCGCAACGCGGCGCAGACGTTCGACAAGCTGCTCGAGCTCGGTGTGCTGCCGATCGTCAACGAGAACGACACCGTCGCCACCGGTGAGATCCGCTTCGGCGACAACGACCGGTTGGCCGCCCTGGTGGCTCACCTGGTCAAGGCCGACCTGCTGGTGCTGCTCTCCGACGTCGACGGGTTGTACGACGGCCGCCCCAGCGACCCGGGCACCTCCCTGGTGCCGGAGGTGGTCACGGCCGACGACCTCGCCGGGCTGCGGATCGGTAGGACCGGAGCCGCGGGGCTCGGCACCGGCGGCATGCAGACCAAGGTCGAAGCGGCCCAGATCGCCACCGGTGCGGGCATCCCCGTGGTCCTGACCTCCGCAGCACAGGCCGGCGCCGCGTTGGCGGGGGAGCCCGTCGGCACCCTCTTCCGCCCGACCGGGCTGCGCCGCTCGACACGCCTGCTCTGGCTGGCCCACGCCACCGAGCCCAAGGGGAGCATCGTTCTCGATGCGGGCGCCGTCACGGCTGTGGTCGAGCGCGGCGCCTCGCTGCTCGCGGCCGGGATCACCGGCGCGACCGGGCGTTTCGAAGCCGGCGACCCGATCGACCTCGTAGGTCCCGAAGGCGCGGTGGTGGCGCGCGGGCTGGTGAACTTCGACGCCGACGAGATGCCACGCCTCCTCGGCCGCTCCTCCCACGACCTCAAGCGCGAGCTCGGCGCCGGCTACGAGCGCGAAGTGGTGCACCGCGACGATCTGGTGCTGTTGTAACGGTCGGCGGTGGCCTAATCTGCGCAGGTGATCCGCCTCCTCGCTTCGGCCCTGCTGACCTCGTTGCTCGTTCTCCCGGCTGCTGACGCAGCGCTGCCGGTGTCGGGCCGGGCGCAGCCGGCCTCCGTCGTGACCACCTACGACTGCACCTCCGACTTCGGCTACGGGAGCGGTGCGGTGCGCGTCTCGACCAAGTTCCCCAGCTCGGTGCAGTCCTCGGAGAAGCTGGCGTCGCGCGCGGTGCGGGTGAGGCTGACGGTGCCCGAGGAGATCGTCGACGAGCTCCGACGCAACCACGTGGACTCGCTCGAAGGTTCCTCGAGCTCGACCCGACTCAGCGTCGGGGCCAAGCGGGTGCGGGTGCGCAACGTCAGGCTCCCGCTCACCGAGCTCCCGGACTCGGGTGCGATGCCGTTGCGCGGCAAGGGGCGGATCAGTGGCTTCACCCTGCGACGGGCCGGGAAGTACGCCGTGCGGGTGCCCAAGCGCTTCACCGCGGACCTCACTGCCTGGATCGACGACGCCTCGGCGACGAGGACCCTGACCTGCGCCGCAGCTGCTGGGGCACCGCGACGCCTGACGACCTTGCTGGTGAAGGACTAGCACCGGCGGGCACGTAGGCTGGGCAGGCCATGAACGCAGCAGCCAGCACCCCCAGCTCGGGTCAGGTGCACTACCTCGATCACGCCGCCACGACACCGATGGTGCCGGCGGCGATCGAGGCGATGACCGCGCACCTGCGCGCGGTGGGCAACCCCAGCTCGCTGCACGCCTCAGGGCGCTCCGCCCGACGCGTCGTGGAGGAGTCGCGCGAGACGATCGCGCAGGCGCTGAACTGTCGTCCCGGAGAGGTCGTGTTCACCTCCGGCGGCACCGAGTCCGACAACCTGGCGCTCAAGGGCATCCACTGGTCGCGCGCTGCGTCCCTCGGCCCCGGCGCCCGGTTGATCTCGTCGGCCGTCGAGCACCACGCCGTCCTCGACCCGCTGGTGTGGATGCAGGAGAGCGGCGAGGCCGACGTGCGGCTGCTCGACGTGGACAGCACCGGTCGCATCGACCTCGACCAGCTGCGCGGGATCGCCGGTGAGGGGCCCGTGTCGCTGATCTCGGTGATGTGGGCCAACAACGAGGTCGGTACCCTCCAGCCGCTCGACGAGGTCGTCGCGATCGCCTCCGAGCACGGCATCCCGGTGCACACCGACGCGGTGCAGGCGCTCGGCTCCGTGCCGCTCGACTTCGCTGCTGCGGGGGTCGACGCGATGACCGTGACCGGTCACAAGGTCGGCGGACCCTACGGCGTCGGCGCGCTCGTCGTACGCCGTGAGCTCGGGGTGACGCCGCTGGCACACGGCGGCGGTCAGGAGCGCGACATCCGCAGCGGCACCCTCGACGCCCCGGCCATCGCCGGCTTCGCCGCTGCCGTCGAGCTGGCCGTCAAGCACCAGGCCGAGCACGCCACCCGACTGACTGCGCTGCGCGACGACCTCGTGCGACGGGTCATCGCCGAGGTCCCCGACGCCCACCTGCACGGCGATCCGACCCTGCGTCTGCCCGGCAACGCCCACCTCGGCTTCCCCGGGTGCGAGGGCGACTCGCTCCTGATGCTCCTCGACGCGCGCGGGATCGAGTGCTCGACCGGCTCGGCCTGCTCGGCCGGCGTCGCCCAGCCCTCCCACGTGCTGCTCGCCATGGGGTGTGACCCCGGGGCCGCTCGGCACTCGCTGCGCTTCTCGCTGGGGCACTCCTCGACCCAGGCCGACGTCGACGCCGTCGTCGCTGCGATCGGTCCCGTCGTCGAGCGGGCCAGAGCGGCGCGACGATGAAGGTCCTCGCCGCCATGTCCGGGGGCGTGGACTCCGCGGTGGCCGCCGCCCGGGCCGCCGAGGCCGGGCACGACGTCACCGGCATCCACCTCGCGCTCTCGCGCAACCCCCAGTCCTACCGCTCCGGCGCCCGCGGCTGCTGCACGATCGAGGACAGCAACGACGCCCGCCGGGCCGCGGACATCATCGGCATCCCGTTCTACGTCTGGGACCTGTCGGAGGAGTTCCACGAGGAGGTCGTCGAGGACTTCATGGACGAGTACGCCGCCGGCCGTACTCCCAACCCCTGCCTGCGCTGCAACGAGAAGATCAAGTTCGCCGCCGTGCTGGAGCGGGGGATCGCCCTGGGCTTCGACGCCGTGGCCACCGGCCACTACGCCCAGCTGCGCACCGCGTCGCCCGAGGAGGGCGGCCTGATCGAGATGCACCGCGCGATCGACGCGGGCAAGGACCAGTCCTACGTGCTCGGCGTGCTCGACCAGCGTCAGCTGGCCCACTCCCTCTTCCCCTTGGGTGACTCGACCAAGCCCGACGTGCGCGTCGAGGCCGCCGAGCGGGGGCTGCTCGTGGCCGACAAGCCCGACAGCCATGACATCTGCTTCGTCGCGGACGGCGACAACACCGGTTGGTTGCGCGAGAAGCTCGGCGACCGGGCGCCCAACGACGGCGGCGACATCGTCGACGACGACTCCGGTGAGGTCCTCGGCCGCCACGGCGGCACCTACGGCTTCACGATCGGCCAGCGCAAGGGCCTGCGCATCGGACGCCCCGCGCCCGACGGCAAGCCACGCTTCGTGCTCGACATCGAGCCGGTCTCCGGCACCGTCACCGTCGGACCGCGCGAACGCCTGGCCGTGCACTCGCTCACGGGCATCCGGCCGCGCTGGTGCGGCGCCGTGCCCGAGGTCCTCGAAGGGCCCGACGTCACCGTCCAGCTGCGCGCCCACGGCGAGGAGCTGCCGGCCACGGTGCGCGTCGACGAGCAGGCGGGCACCGTCGAGGTCGACCTGCACGAGCCGGCCTACGGCATCGCGCCCGGCCAGGCCGTCGTGGTCTACGACGGCACCCGGGTCGTCGGCTCCGCCACCATCTCCGCGACCGACCGGGTGTCGGCGTGACGGCAGCCGGCTCGCTCGGGACCGGCATCGGCTCGATGCCCGGCGACGACCTCGCCGCCTCCCTGCAGGTCGTGCTCGACGTCCTCGCCCACGACCACGGTCTGCCGTTCCTGCCCGAGCTGCCCGCGCGTGGGGTCGCCTCGGGGATGATCGGGCGCACGTTGTCGCTGATCGACGGGATCGGCGTGGACCTCCAGCCGGCCGGTTGGCGGTTGACCGACGCCGCCGGGGTCGACCAGCGCCGGGCCCGCAGCCGCCTCGACCAGGACCTCGACGTGCTCGAGGAGCACACCCAGGGCTACGCGGGGGCCTTCAAGGTGCAGGTCGCCGGCCCGTGGACGCTCGCAGCCATGGTCGAGAAGCCCCGTGGCGACAAGGTCCTCAGCGATCACGGCGCGCGGCGCGACCTGGCCCAGGCCCTGGCCGAGTCGGTGCGCGGACACGTGCGCGACGTACGCCGTCGTCTCGACGACCGCGGTGACGTCTCGCGGCTGGTGGTGCAGGTCGACGAGCCGGCGCTGGCCGCGGTCATGGACGGGGGAGTGCCGACGGCCTCCGGCTTCGGACGCCACCGCACCGTCCACCCGCCCGAGGCCTCCGAGCACCTCGCCTGGGTGCTCGCGGCGATCGCCGAGGAAGGCGCGGAGCCGTGGGTGCACGCCTGCGCGCCCGAGACGCGACTCGAGCTGCTCCGTGGGGCGGGGGCGCGCGGTCTGGCCGTCGACGTCAACGTCCTCGACGCAGCCGGCCACAGTGCTCTGGGCGAGGCCCTCGAGGCGGGGGAGCGGGTCGTCCTCGGCTACGTGCCCTCCCTCGACGCGAGCCTCACCGACACCGTCGTGGTGGAGAAGGTGCTGCGGTGGCTCGACATGCTCGGTCTCGACCCGGCGACCGTGACGCCGCTGCTCGGTGTCTCGCCGACCTGCGGCCTGGCCGGTGCTTCGCCGGCGTGGGCTCGTCGTTCCCTGACCCTGGCTCGCTCGGCGGCGAGCAACCTAGGCTGACCTGACCCGCCCCGACAGCCCTGGAGGAGTCCCTGTGACCGTTGCGACGTCCCGCACCCGGCTGGTGGCGATGGTGCCGGTGACCGTGCTCGCCATGGCACTCGCCGGGTGTGGCGATCAGCGGGTTGCTGAGCTGCCGGCCGATGCGGCCGACGAGGTCCCGATCACACCTCGGACGCTCGCCGCCCTGGTCGCCGACGGTCTGGACCTCGAGGTGACGGGTGCGCGGGAGACCTCGAGCATCCAGCGGCTGGGCCGCGGCGCCGTGGCCGCGGACGTCCGTCTGGCCGCCGGCGCCGGCGAGGGCGACGACGGTGACCTGGTCCGGGTCTGGGTCACGCCCGACACCGGTGACCTCTGTGCGGAGTACGAGATCGCGTGCGAGACCTCGCAGACCGACGCCGGGCGGCTGAGCGTGGCCTGGGAGAAGTTCTACCCCGAGGAGGACCCCGGCTACGTCGTGGTGGCGCTCACCCGCGCCGACGAGACGGTCCTCGCGCTCTACGCCGGTGACAACGTGACCGGCGACCCGCGCGAGCAGGACGACCTCGCCGTCTCGGTCGACGACCTGACCGGCCTCGTGTCCGATCCGCGGCTCTCGCTGCTCACCAGCGAGGCGGTCGTCGAGGCCGCGGCGGCGTACGAGCCCTGGTACGACGGGTCCTGACCGGGCCTCCGTGCGCCTGGTCAGCCGGCGTGGACCGGGGCGCCCTCGGGACCGTCGGTGGCGAGCTCCTCGTGCTTGACGTTGAGCATCGTCCAGACGACCAGTGACGCACCGAGCATCATGATCGAGCCGACGAAGAAGGCGTTGGTCGCACCCTCGGTGAAGGTCGCCTGGAAGACCGCGGAGCCCATCAGTCGTTCGTCGAGCCCGGCGCGGGCGATGCCCTCGCCGATCGGCCCGGCGACGACGTCGGACCGGTCGTTGACGAAGTGGACTGCCACGGTGCTGAGGCTGGCCAGCCCGAGGGCGCCACCGACCTGCTGCATCGTGTTGAGCACGCCCGAGCCGACGCCGGAGTCCTCGGCGCGGACGTGGTGCACGGCGGTCAGCGTCAGCGGCACGAACGTCATCCCCATGCCGATCGCCATGGTGACGATGAACGGGAAGATGCTGGTCCAGTAGTTGAGGTCGGCACCGGCGGTGCTGCCGGCGGCGATCGCGTCGAGGACCGCACCGGGCGAGTCGTCGATGGAGATCCGGGAGAACATGAACAGCGAGAACGAGGCCAGGAGCGTGCCGGTGCCGGCGATGAAGCGAGCATCGATCCGGTTGACCAGGTTGGAGGACAGCCCCGCGCCGATCACGATGCCGAACGAGAACGGCAGGAACGCGAAGCCGGTGCGTAGCGAGCTGTAGCCGACGACCTGCTGGATGAAGAGGCTCAGGAAGTAGAACATCGCGAACATCGCGGCGGGGGCGAGCATCATCGCCAGGAAGCTGGCGGCCCGGGTGCGGTTCTGGAAGATCCGCAGCGGCAGCAGCGCGTGGTCGGTGCGCAGCTCGACGACGATGAAGAGGGCGAGCAGCGCGATGCCGCCGACGAGAGCGAGCAGAGTGAAGCTGTCGCCCCAGCCGTAGCGGTCGTCGCCGGCGCGGGTGAGGCCGTAGACGAGGCTGAGCAGACCGCTGGTCGCGGTGATGGCACCGGGTACGTCGAGTCGCCCGCGGCCGCTGGCGGACTCGGGCAGGAACCGCGGAGCCAGGGCTGCAGCGGCCAGGCCGATGGGGGTGTTGATGAGGAACGTCAGGCGCCATCCGCTGAGCTCGACGCCGAAGACGCTGTCGAGGCCGGTGAGGTAGCCGCCGAGGATCAGGCCGACGGCCGCGCCGGCGCCGGACATGGCGGCGTACACGGCAAAGGCGCGGTTGCG
The DNA here is from genome assembly GCA_963761285.1 of uncultured Actinomycetota bacterium. Taxonomy (GTDB): domain Bacteria; phylum Actinomycetota; class Actinomycetes; order Propionibacteriales; family Nocardioidaceae; genus Nocardioides. The sequence goes on from CAVXGJ010000016.1 coordinate 44,497, forward strand.
CTGGGGGCCGGCGGGGAACGTCGTGGTGATCAGCGCCAGGGCGGTGGGGGCGGCCATCGCCGCACCGACACCCTGGAGCGCCCGCGAGGAGAGCAGCATCGCTTCGTTCTGGGCGAGGCCGCCGAGCGCGGAGGCGAACGCGAAGACGAGCAGTCCGGTCATGAAGATGCGGCGACGGCCGTAGAGGTCGCCGAGGCGGCCGCCGAGCAGCAACAGACCACCGAACGCGAGGGCGTAGCCGGTCACGATCCACGACAGGTTGGCCTGGTTGATGCCGAGGTCGCTGCCGATGAAGGGCAGCGCGATGTTGGTGATGGTGCCGTCGAGCACCACCATCAGCTGGGCGATGGAGATGACGACCAGGGCCCACCCGAGGTGGAGCTCCTTGGTGGGGGTGGTGGTGTCTGTGTCGGTTGCCGCGGCGTCGGGTGCGGGTGGCCCGGCGCTGGTGAGGTCGGTCATGAGGGGTCCTTCGTGGTCATGGTCGTGGTGGTGGTGGTGGCGGCGCGCCCGTGGGGTCCGGCGAGGACGGCGGGCAGGATGATCTGGTCGATGACGCGGGTGATGAAGTCGATGTCGGGGGCTTGCCCGAGCAGGAACTGACGGTGCAGGGCGATGCCGGGCAGGGCCGGGGCGATGACGTCGAGGTCGACGTCGTCGCGCAGCTCTCCGCGGGCCTGGGCGCGGGCGAAGATGGAGGCCGAGATCGCGGCCTTGGGGCCGATGAAGTCGCGACGGAACTCCTCGGCGAAGTCCTCGTCGCGGGCGATGGCGGTCAGCACGCTGGCGAGGATGGCGATCTGGGCCTGGTCGGCCTGGCCGCCCATCCCGCAGTACGTCGCCAGCAGGTCGTCGCGCAGGTTGCCGGTGTCGACCGGCGGGTTCGCGGACTTCTGGGACTTCAGCGCATCGATGACCAGCGCCGACTTCGACGACCAGCGTCGGTAGAGGGTCGCCTTCGACGCCCGGGCCGCGGTGGCGACGGCATCCATCGTGAGGCGGTCGTAGCCGACGTCGGCCAGCACCTCGAGCGCGGCGCCGAGCACCTCTTGCTCGCGGTCGCCCTCGACGCGGGGTCTCGCGACGGCCTCGGGCGCGGGCGAAGTGGGAGCGGTGGACATGACGGCACGACCTGGGGTAGCTCGATGGAACGGAACAGTTTCGTACTGCTCAAGGGTGGTCGGTCGGGTTTCATTCCCCGGTGGTGCGAGTTTTTCTGCCGGGCCGGTCGAAACTCCACAATTGTGCCGTTCTGACGGGTTTTGGACGCTCCGACCGGTCAGAACGTCACAATTGTGGCGAATCGACCACCCGAGGTCACCCCACCAACGCCAAGCACCGCGAGGCAGCGAAGTCGTTCCAGGTCGGGACCCGGCGGAACATGTAGTGCCCGACCCGGCCCATGTCGCGGAACTCGGTGGAGGCCGCGATGCCGTCGGCGCGGTGCAGGAAGGCACGCGTCATCCGGGCCGAGGTGATCTTGTCGGTGCGGCCGTGGGCGGCGGCGACGCGCTTGCCGCGCAGCCCGGCGACCGGGTCGTCGTCCTGCCACCACGGGGCCACGGCCACCACCCCGGTGACGGACGGGTCGTCGGCGACGTAGGCCGCCGTACGCCCACCCATCGAGTGCCCCAGGAGTACGACGGGCACGTCGCCGAGGTTGCTGCGCACCTGGTCGAGCGCCCAGCGTGCATCGGTCACGGGGGCGCCGCCGTTCCAGCCGCGCTCGGCGTAGCGCAGCAGCCAGGTGCTCACACCCTCGGCGTGGAGGGCGGGGGTGATCGAGCGCTGCATCGCCGCCATCCGCTTCCACGAGGCGCTGCGGCCGTCGACGGGCTGGCGGCTGGTCTGCTTGCCGCCGTGCAGCACCAGCGCGACCGCCCGGGGGGCGTCGACGTCGAGGCGCGTCAAGGCGCGCCCGGTTGGGATGATCTGCGCGTCGAACTCATGCGCCTGCTCAGCGGTCACAGTGCTGGTTCGCACCCGGAGGGGCCATTGGATGGGTGAATCACGTCACCACCCGCAGGTGCCTACACGAACGTCGGCGCCCGGCGGCAAGATGGACCCATGCCCGACACGCACGCTGAGGACCCCACCCAGGACCCCACGGCCACCACCCCGGCCCCGGCCCCCGACGAGGCGCGCGACGAGCACCGTTTGATCTCCGAGGAGGTCGAGGACGCGCGCTGGCGCTACTACGTGCTCGACGACCCGACCCTCGACGATGCCGACTTCGACCGGCGGATGCGGCGCCTCGAGGAGCTCGAGGAGGCCCACCCCGAGCTGCGTACGCCGGACTCCCCGACGCAGAAGGTCGGCGGCTCGGTCTCGACCGACTTCACCGCCCACGCCCACCAGCAGCGGATGGAGAGCCTCGACAACGCCTTCAGCCACGAGGAGCTCGAGCAGTGGCACGCCCGGCTGGCGCGCGACGGCGTCGAGGCGCCGGCGCTGCTGTGCGAGCTGAAGGTCGACGGGCTCGCCATCAACCTGCTCTACGAGCACGGCCGGCTGGTGCGGGCGCTGACGCGCGGCGACGGCCGCACTGGCGAGGACGTCACCCCCAACGTCAAGACCATCGACTCCATCCCGCACCGGCTGAGTGGCACCGACGAGTTCCCGGTCCCGGCCTCGGTGGAGGTGCGCGGCGAGGTGTTCCTGCCGGTCGAGGCCTTCGAGCGTCTCAACGTCGCGATGACCGAGGCCGGCAAGCCACCCTTCGCCAACCCCCGCAACGCCGCCGCTGGCTCGCTGCGCCAGAAGGACCCCCGGGTCACCGCGACCCGGGACCTCGGGATGGTCTGCCACGGCATCGGGGCGCGCGACGGTTTCGCCCCGGCCACGCAGTCGCAGGCCTACGACGCCCTGGCCGCCTGGGGCCTCCCCACCTCGGGGCGGGTGCGCGTCCTGGACACGCTCGCCGAGGTCGAGGAGTTCATCGAGCACCACGGCGAGCACCGCCACGACGTCGAGCACGAGATCGACGGCGTCGTGGTCAAGGTCGACGACGTGTCGTTGCAACGCCGGCTCGGGTCGACGAGTCGGGCGCCGCGGTGGGCGATCGCGTTCAAGTACCCGCCCGAGGAGGTCAACGCCAAGCTTCTCGCGATCGAGGTCAACACCGGTCGCACCGGACGGGTGACGCCCTTCGGGGTGATGGAGCCGACCCGGGTCGCCGGCTCGACGGTCGAGATGGCCACGCTCCACAACGGCCACGAGGTGGCTCGCAAGGACGTCCGCCCCGGTGACACAGTGGTGCTGCGCAAGGCCGGCGACGTGATCCCTGAGATCGTCGGTCCGGTCCTGGCGCTGCGACCCGAGGGTCTCGAGCCCTGGGTGATGCCGACCGAGTGCCCGTCGTGCGGCACGACCCTGGCCCAGCAGAAGGAGGGCGACAAGGACCTGCGGTGCCCCAACCACCGAGCGTGCCCGGCGCAGATGCTCGAGCGGGTCTATCACGTCGCCGGTCGAGGGGCCTTCGACATCGAAGGCCTCGGCTCCGAGGCCGCGGCCGCACTGCTGGCCGCCGAGGTGATCGCCGACGAGGGCGACGTCTTCGACCTCGACACCACCAAGCTGCTCCGCACCGACCTGTTCACCCGGGCTGCCAAGAAGACCGAGCTCGACGGCGCCACCGAGGGCCGGGTGCTCTCGGCCAACGGTCAGCGGCTGCTCGACCACCTCGACCAGGCCAAGCAGGTGCCCCTCTGGCGGGTGCTCGTCGGACTGTCGATCCGCCACGTCGGTCCGAGCGCCGCCCGCGCGCTCGCCACCGAGTTCGGCTCGATGGCAGCGATCCGGGCCGCCACCGAGGAGGAGCTCGCCGCCGCCAACGGGGTCGGCCCGACCATCGCCGAGGCCGTGATCGAGTGGTTCACCCACGACTGGCACGCCGGTATCGTCGAGAAGTGGGAGGCCTCCGGGGTCACGATGGCCGACGAGCGCGACGAGTCCACCCCGCGCACCCTCGAGGGGCTGACGATCGTGGTCACCGGCTCACTGATCGACTTCAGCCGCGACTCCGCCAAGGAAGCGATCCTCAGCCGGGGCGGCAAGGCGTCGGGCTCGGTGTCGAAGAAGACCGACTTCGTCGTCATCGGCGACAACGCCGGCTCCAAGGCCGAGAAGGCCGAGCAGCTCGGCGTACCGATCCTCGACGAGGACGGTTTCAAGGCCTTGCTGGCTCAGGGGCCACCGGCTGCCGAGCACTCGGCGGACGACGCGGATCCGGCGGACGAATCAGCGCCGGTCTAGACGACCCTGGCGGATGGGATGCCCGGCTCCTACCGTGAAATTCCATTTACCGACGACGGGACCGGACATGGACACCTCAGACCTGCAGGACCAGCTCGCGATCGGGGGGCTCGGGTTCGGCGTCGCCGCTGCTCTCGCGCCCGGAGTGATCGCCACCGTCTACCGCCTCGAGGGCGACGACAACCTCGCGATCATGACGCGGCTGTGGGGCACGACCCTGAGCGGCTTCTCGGTCGTGACGCTACTGACCGAGGACGAGGACACCCGGGCGTTGCTCGCCCAGGCCGGCGTGGCCATGAACCTCGTCAACGCGGCCCTGATCGCCACTACGACCTCCGGCTTGAAGTCGAGCGGGCGGGTCCTCGGGGTGGTCACGTCCCTCGCCTTCGCAGCCGGCTTCGGGGCCCGGGCGCTCGGCAAGGCCTGACCCGCCTCAGGACTCCCGGATCTGGTTGCCCAGCACCAGGTCGTCGGAGTAGTCGTCGGGGTCTGACGAGGAGTAGGGGAGTACGTCGAGCTCGAGCTGCTCGGCGGCGCACTCACCGGTGTCGGCGGCGCAGGTCGTGAGCACCCCGGCCTCGTCCAGAGCGATCAAGGTGCCGTCGGGGGCCCAGACCATGGCCGTCGGCGTCCGGTCGCCGAGGGAGAAGTCGACGGGTTCACCCGAGTCGACGACGTAGACCTGGAGCGGCCCGGAGAAGGCGTCGATCCGGGCGAATCGGCCGTCCGGCGACAGGGTCAGGTCGTAGGCCTCGCTGTTGTCGGGGAACGTCGCCACGTCCTTGCCGGTCAACGGGGCGTAGACCCGCAGCTCTCCTCGCAGGACCTCGGTCGTCAGACCAGCGTTGACCTGCGGCGGGAAGCCCGGGGGTACCGTGTCGATACGGGTGACCTGGCCGGTGCGCCAGTCGACGACTCGCGCGATGTCGTCGGTGCCGACGTAGACGTCGTCGCCGGACAGCGAGACCGGAGGTGCCGACCAGCCGCCCCACTCGGTCGCCTCGGGCACCGACACCCGAGCGACTTCTGCGTCGGAGACGAGGTCGTGGACGACCACCTCGACGATGCCGTCGACGACTTCGGCATAGGCAAGGAGAGCTTGCTCGGCGTCGACGCCCGGCACGACCTCGTTGGTGACGACGTCGATCGGGCGGACCTCGCCCGTGGGCGTGACCAAGGAGTAGCGCTGGGGCCCGCCACCGTCGCTGAAGTTGTTCTTGCCGTGGCGCACCAGGACCCCGGCGGAGGTGTAGTACATCGACTTCACGGTCACGTCGTCGACGACCGCGGTGATCCCCGGGCCCACGAGATGGACCTCGGGTCCCATTGCGAAGACGGCGCCGAGGTCGGTGGACGGCGAGGTCGGTCCCGCCGTGGGGGAGCCGCTCGGGTCGAGGGCGTCGCGCGAGCCGTCGCCACCCGACGTGGCCGCGACTGCCACCCCGGCGACGAGGGCGATCGAGGCCAGGCCGGTCCCGGCCTGGAGGGCCTGTCGCCGCCGACGCAAGCTGCGGCCGCGCGTCAGCACGACCGACGCCGACGGTGCGGGGACGTCGAGGTGGTCGGCCTCGTCGTACATCAGAGCGGTGAGTCGTTCAGTCATGGTGGGCTCCCAGGGTCGCGGGGATGACGGCATCGCCGAGCAACGTGCGCAGCCGGGCGAGGGCGTCGGAGGTCTGGCTCTTGACGGTGCCGTCGGCGATGCCGAGGGCGCCGGCGGTCTGCGCGACGCTCAGGTCCTCGTAGTAGCGCAGCACGATCACGGCGCGCTGTCGGCGTGGCAGCTGGGCCAGTGCGGTGAGGACGGCCGTACGGTCGGAGGGGTCGGGTCCTGTGCTCCCGGCCGCCGGTTCGGGCAGCACCTCGGTCGGGCGTTCGTTGCGCCACGACTTCTTGCGGAACCACGACGAGGCGGTGTTGATCAACGTGGTGCGGGCGTAGCCGGGCGCTGCCTCGAGGTCGCGCACCCGCCCCCAGGAGGCATAGGTCTTCGCCAACGCCGACTGCACGAGGTCTTCGGCCTCGGCGCGATCGCCGAGGAGCAGGTAGGCGGTGCGATACAGCGAGGGCCACGTGGCGTGGACGAACTCGGTGAAGTCCGCATCGGTCGGTGGTCTGGGCACGATTGCTGCTCCCGGGAAGTAGCGGGTGGGTCACCAGTAAAGACGTGCTGGTGGGCGGATCGGTTGGGTCGGGTGGCGATCCAGAGCCGGCCCTTGACGCTGGTTGAGGCGCGAGGAGCGCCGGCGACGAGCCTCGAAACCCAGCGGGAGGGGCAGCAGCGTCGGGTCCGGCCGCTGCGCAACCTACGGGGTTTCGAGGCTCGCTGCGCTCGCACCTCAACCACCGTCAGGGCCCGGGCGCATCGCGGTGTCCGCCGGCGGCTGAGGCTCTTCTAGGCTGACGCCGTGCAGTGCGCCTACTACGACGCCGCGGTGTGTCGGTCGTGCAGCGAGCTGCCGACGCCGTACGCCGAGCAGCTCGCGCGCAAGGAGTCGTTGTGCCGCGCAGTCCTGGGTGAGCACGCGGAGCGCGAGGGCCTCACGTGGCTCCCGGTCGTCGCGAGCGCCGAGGGGGCGTTCCGCAACAAGGCGAAGATGGTGGTGACCGGCCCCGCCGAGGCGCCGACCCTCGGCATCCTCGACCCGCGCGGCGCCGGCGTCGACCTGCGGGGCTGTCCGCTCTACTCAACGGCGATGCACGAGGTGCTCGAGGTGCTCGCCGGGTACGTCGCGCGCGCGAGCCTCACGCCGTACGACGTGGTGGGCCGGCACGGCGAGCTCAAGCACGTGCTGGTCACCGAGTCCCCGGACGGGGAGTTCCTGGTGCGCTGGGTGCTGCGCTCCTCGGAAGCGCTGCCGCGGATCCGCAAGCACCTCGCGTCGTTGCTCGCCGAGGAGCCCCGGATCGCGGTGGTCTCGGTGAACTTCCAGCCCGACCACAAGGCCGTGCTCGAAGGCGAGCACGAGACGGTCCTGACCACTCGCGAGACGCTGCCGATGCGCGTCAACGACGTCGTCCTGCACCTGCGCCCGCGCAGCTTCTTCCAGACCAACACCGACGTCGCTGCCGCGCTCTACCGTCAGGCCGCTGACTGGGCCGACCGGATCGAGCCCGCCTCAGTGCTCGACCTCTACTGCGGGGTGGGCGGGTTCGCCCTTCACCTGGCCCGGCCCGGGCGCGCGGTGGCGGGTGTCGAGGTCAGCGACGAGGCAGTGGCCAGCGCGATGCTGTCCGCGAGCGAGCGTGGGCTCGAGGCGGACTTCCGGGTCGGGGACGCCGCCGCGGCCGACCTCTCGGCCGACCTCGTGGTGGTCAACCCGCCGCGACGCGGCATCGGGTCCGACCTGGCGGCGCGGCTGGATGCTTCGGAAGCCCGTCAGCTCATCTACTCCAGCTGCAACGGGGTCTCCCTCGCCCGGGACCTGTCGGCGATGCCGTCGTGGCGGCCGGTGGAGGCGCGGTTGCTCGACATGTTCGCTCACACCACGCACTACGAGGTCGCGCTGTTGCTGGAGCGCGCCTGAGTCGCAGCCGTTCAGCCGGCGAGCAGGTCGGCGAGCAGCGCCCGGACCCGCTGGTCGATCTCGTCGCGGATCGCCCGCACGGAGTCGGCACCCTTGCCGGAGGGGTCGGTGAGCGCCCAGTCCTCGTAGCGCTTGCCGGGGAAGATCGGGCACGCGTCGCCACACCCCATGGTGATGACGACGTCGGAGGCAGCGACGTCCTCGGTGAGGAGCTTCTTCGGGGAGCTTGCGGGAGAGGTCGATCCCGATCTCGGCCATCACCTCGACGACGGCCGGGTTGACCGAGTCGGCCGGCGCCGAGCCGGCCGAACGGACGACGACGCGGTCGCCGCCGTGGCGAGCGAGCAGCGCTGCGGCCATCTGCGAACGGCCCTGGTTGTGGACGCAGACGAAAAGCACCTCGGGTGGGGTCGTCATGCCTGGTTCCCGACGACGGTGGGTGGAGTGGTGGGGTAGTAGCGTCGGCGCGCCCACAGGGCGACGTAGACGAGCCCGACCAGGACCGGCACCTCGATGAGGGGGCCGACCACGCCGGCGAGGGCCTCGCCGGAGGTGACCCCGAAGACGCCGATCGCCACGGCGATGGCGAGCTCGAAGTTGTTGCCCGCAGCGGTGAACGCGAGGGCGGTCGTGCGTTCGTAGGTCATCCGCAGCCGGTGGCCGAGGTAGAACGAACCGCCCCACATCAGGGCGAAGTAGGCGAGCAGGGGGAGGGCGATGCGCGCCACGTCGAAGGGCTGGCTGGTGATCGTCTCGCCCTGCAGGGCGAAGAGGACGACGATGGTGAACAGCAGGCCGTAGAGCGCGGTGGGGCCGATCCGGGGGAGGAAGCGCGACTCGTACCACTCGCGTCCCTTGGTCTTCTCACCCAGCGTCCGGCTCAGGAAGCCGGCGAGCAGGGGGATGCCGAGGAAGATCAGCACCGAGACCGCGATGTCCCACACCGAGACGTCGAGGCCGCTCTGGTCGAGGCCCAGCCAGCCCGGGAGCACGTCGAGGTAGAAGTAGCCGAGGCCCGCGAAGGCGACGATCTGGAAGACGGCGTTGAGGGCGACCAGGATGGCGGCCGCCTCGCCGTCGCCGCAGGCCAGGTCGTTCCAGATCAGGACCATGGCGATGCACCGGGCCAGGCCCACGATGATCAACCCGGTGCGGTACTCCGGCAGATCGGGCAGCAGCAGCCAGGCCAGGGCAAACATCAGCGCCGGCCCGATGAGCCAGTTGAGGACGATCGAGGAGACCAGCAGCGTGCGGTCGCCGGTGACGTGGCCGAGCTCGTTGTAGCGGACCTTGGCGAGGACCGGATACATCATGATGAGCAGGCCGATGGCGATCGGCAGCGACACCGAGCCGACCTCGACCTTCGACAGAGCCTCGTCGAGACCGTCGACGCTCCGGCCGAGCACGAGGCCGAGCACCATCGCCGTGATGATCCAGACCGGTAGGAACCGGTCGAGCACCGATAGTCGCTGCAGCACCGCAGCGTCCTCGCCGCCCTCGTGGGAGCCGCGACCGACCTCCTGGGAGACGTTGCTCATGCCGGTGCCCCTGAGGTCTCGGCAGTGGTGAGCCCGGTGGTGGTGAAGAGGGCCGAGATCGCCGCCAGCGCGGCCGGGCGGACCCGGTAGAACACCCAGACGCCACGCTTCTCCCGGTCGAGGAGCCCCACATCGTGCAGCACCTTGAGGTGGTGGCTGATCGTGGGTTGCGACAGCTCGAAGGCCGGTAGCAGGTCACACACGCAGGCCTCGGCTCCCTCGTGCGCGAGCACCAGGGACATCAGCCGCAGCCGGACCGGGTCGGCCATCGCCTTGAGCAACGGCGCGACCCGGACGGCGTGCTCGAGCGACATCGGCTCGCGCTCGAGCGGGATGCAGCACGCCAGGGCGTCCTCAGGAGTGACGATCAGGGGCGGAGGTATCGACATGCATCAATAGTTACACACATCGATGTCAGGTCACGCCGAAGGGCCAGGACTCACCACGCCACGGCGGTGCTGAAGCTGACCCCGCCGTCGGCGCTGTGCTGGAGTCCCTCCGTGGTGGCCACCCAGAGCTCGCTGTCGGCGCCGGTCGTGAACGCCTCGATCTGGCCGAAGGTGACCGCACCCCGGACCTCCCAGTGCGCGAGATCCTCGCTGACGTAGACCCTGCCGCCAGGGTCGAGGCCGAACAGGAACCCGTCCTCGGCGAAGTCGACCAGCTGGAGGAGGGGCGCCGACGGTGCCTCGAACGACCGTCCGCCGTCACGACTGACGCGGAGCCCGCCCTCGGTGGTGGCGGCCAGAGCCGTCTCGTTGACGGCCAGGTCGAAGGCGGCGACGTCGCTCGCGCCCTGGGTCCAGGTGGCCCCGTCGTCGGTGCTGATCCGCAGGGCGCCGACAGCGCCGTCGAAGCCGACGACACCGCCGGACCAGGCGTCGAGGGCGTGGAAGTCGGCCTCGCCACCCAGCGAAACCGGGTCCCACTCCTGTCCTCCGTCGGAGGAGACGATCAGGCCGAGGGCCATCGGTGAGTCGTCGTCGAGGCCCGGATGGCCACTGGCGAAGTACTGGCCGTCAGAGCCGATGGAGAAGCCCATGAGGTCCGTGGTGTCGTCGCCCACCTTCGACAGCGAGCCGTCGCCGTAGGACACCAGCCCGGCATGGGTCGCGATCAACAACCGGGACGAGTCCGCAGGGTCCAGGGCGAGACCGTGGACGTGGGACATGTCGACGGCCCCGGCCCCGGTCGCGGTCCCGTGGTGGTGGAAGCGTCGTCACCGCAACCGGCGGTGAGGCCGACCGCGGCGCTCAGGACCGCCAGGAGGGACAGGTGCCTCATCCGAGCAGGCCCTCCATGGTGGTGATCTCCGCGGTCTGCGACTCGACGATGCCCTCGGCCAGGGCGATCGCCTCGGCGTTGACGCCGTTGTCGATCTCGACCTGAGCCATCTGGATCGCGCCCGTGTGGTGCTCGATCATCATCTGCAGCCACATCTCCTGGAACTGCGAGCCGGACGCGTCCTCCAGGGCACCCATCCGATCGGCGCTCATCATGCCGGGCATGCTACTCAGGTCCATTCCTTCCATGCCCGAGCTCATGTCGCCCATGTCCTCGCCGGCGTTGGAGTGGTCGAGCGAGGTCGCGGGGATCGGCTTGTCCCAGGCGGTGAGCCAGTCGGTCATGGTCTCGATCTCGGGCACCTGGGCGGTGCGGATCTCGTCCATCAGGCTCGCCACCTCGGGGTCCAGCTCGCGGCCCTGGGCCATCACGACCATCTGCACGGCTTGGGCGTGGTGGGGCATCATCTCGGTCGCGAAGTCGACGTCGGCCTGGTTGAAGGTGGAGCCGTCGGCGGCGGTGCTCACCGCGGACGGGCCGGCGGCGTCGTCGCTGCTGCCGCACGCGGAGAGGGCGGTGGCCGCCAGCAGGGCCGCGGCGAGGGCGGTACGCCGTCGCCAGGTGCGGGTGGGTGGGCAGGGTGCGGTTGATCAGGGTCTTGGTCATGTCGTCGATCTCTCTCGTCTGAAGGTTCTGGTGGTGGAGGGCGTGACTGGGAGACCGGTCCACGAGGGGTGGACCGGTGACCCGCCCCTCAGCAGCGCAGGATCGACAGGGCGTGGAGGTCGGGAGGGTCGGGCAACCTGGCGAGAGCCAGGAGCCGGAGGCGCGACAACGAGGCCTCGACGCGGCGCCGGGCCAGGAACGGTCGCGGGGCGCGACCGGCGATCAGCAGGAGGAGGCCGCCCGCCACCAACGCGAGGCACATCGTCGCGAGGCCGCAGGCCTCGTCGGTGGAGTGGCTGCCGTGGTGGTCGCGGATGATCGCAGTGGTGGTAGCGGCGGGCGTCAGCACCGACGACGTCGCCATGTCCGACATACCGCTGTGGGCCATGTCGGTGTGGTCGGCGGAAGCGTTGAAGCCGCCGGTGAACGCATGCATGGCGAGCACGCCGGCGGCGACGAAGGCCACGACGGCAGTGCGCAGCAGGAGAGACGACGAGCGCCTCTCGTTGCCTGCTCGCAGCCCGGTCGCCATGGGCAAAGTGTAGGCGGGGCCTCCTACCCCAGCACGGCGGCCAAACGGTCATTGCTGGTTCGAGGAACGCCGCCACGATCCGAACCGGACTGTGTACATTTCAGCAGTGCCTGAGCAGCCGCTGCAAGCACGTGGCCTGATCTCGGGAGCGCGCATGTCGTCGTTCAGCCCCTACGTCCTCCGCACCCGGGCCACAGCGGCGGTGGTGGCCGCGGTGGCCGCGCTCCTGTCGGTCCAGTCGGCCGCCGGAGCAGACGAGGTGTCCTCCGCGCCCGTCACGGTTGACGACTACGTCGAGACCCCGGGTATCCCGCCGGCAGGGAGATACACGGCGCCCATCTACCCCCTGGCGAATGACAGCGATCCGACCGGGGCGAGATTGCGTCTGTGCGGCGTCACGTTGCCCGAGGGCGTTCCGCTCCAGGTGTACGTGGGCTACAGGCACCCGGAGGAGGAGAGGTACCTGGAAGTCTTCTCGTCGCGCAACGAATCAGCGACCTACGAGGTCACCTATCTTGCCTGCAACGACCAGGACAGCAGCGAAGGGACGATGCACGTCCGCGTGGTCCGCATCGACCCGGTGGAGGCGCGCAAGCTGCCGAACGGACGAGTGCGGTTCACCAATCCGGGGGAGCGAGGCGTGATCGTCCAGTTCGGCGAGCCTCGCCGCGACCACCACGATGAGGAGCTCCACGTCCCGGGCGGTACGTCCGTAGTGGCCCAGGCCCATCGGCCGGCCATTGGCTACTCCGCCTTCAGCTCGGCCTCCTTTGCCGGCGAAGGCATCATCCGTGGCCTCGACGTGGCTGACCATGACGACGTGGCAAAGGTGACGGCTACCAAGGACGCGGAGCGTGGCTTGATCCAGTTCACCAATCCGAGCGACGTGCGGATGTGGGTGCGCTATGGACCCCGAGGGTGGGCGAAGCGCCGCTCCGACGGAAGCGTGCACCTGGCCCCCGGGGCCTCCGAGCAAGTCGAAGCAGTACGGCGCGTCACGGCCTACCGTGCCGTGACCAGCTACCGGTACCCCGGTGGGCACGGCGTGGTGCGGATGGCCGCTGCGCCGTCTCGCTGAGACGCCCGGAGGGCCCGGAGCGGCAGGAGGCGGCAGCCGACTCCGGTCTTTCCGGCTACTTCCCGGCGAGGAGCTGGCGGGCCATCACGACGCGCTGCACCTGGTTGGTGCCTTCGTAGATCTGGGTGATCTTCGCGTCGCGCATCATCCGCTCGACCGGGAAGTCCTGGGTGTAGCCGTAGCCGCCGAGCAGCTGGACGGCGTCGGTGGTGACCTCCATCGCCACGTCGGAGGCGAAGCACTTGGCGGCGGCGCCGAAGAACGGGAGGTCGGCGTCGTTGCGCTCGGACTTGGCGGCCGCGACGTAGACCATCTGGCGGGCGGCCTCGAGCTTCATCGCCATGTCGGCGAGCATGAACTGGATGCCCTGGAAGTCGGAGATCCGCTTGCCGAACTGCTGGCGCTCCTGCACGTAGCCGAGCGCGAAGTCCAACGCCCCCTGGGCGATGCCGACGGCCTGGGCGCCGATCGTCACGCGGGTGTGGTCCAGGGTGCGCAGCGCGAGGGCCAGGCCGGTGCCGGGCTCTCCGATCATCCGGTCGGCGGGGATCCGGACGTTGTCGAAGAGCAGCTCGCGGGTCGGGGAGCCCTTGATGCCGAGCTTGCGCTCCTTCTCGCCGAAGGTGAAGCCCTCGTCGGACTTCTCCACGACGAAGGCGCTGATGCCCTTGCCGCGTGGGGCCTCGGGGTCGGTGACGGCCAGGACGGTGTAGAACTCCGAGATGCCGGCGTTGGTGATCCACGACTTCTGGCCGTTGAGCACGAAGTCGTCGCCGTCGGCCTTGGCCCGGGTCTTCATCGAGGCGGTGTCGGAGCCGGCGTCGCGCTCCGAGAGTCCGTAGGAGAAGCCCTCGCCCGCGGCGAGCCGGGGGAGGTAACGCGCCTTGAGCTCCTCCGAGGCGCCGAGGATCACCGGCAAGGAGCCGAGCTTGTTGACCGCGGGGATCAGCGAGGACGACGCACAGCCGCGTGCCACCTCCTCGATCACGATGCACGTGGCCAGGGCGTCCGCGCCGACGCCGTCGTAGGCCTCCGGCACGTGCGGGGCGTGGAAGTCGGAGGCGACCAGCGCGTCGTGGGCGGCCTGGGGGTACTCCGACTTCTCGTCGGCCTCGGCGGCGTACGGCGTCACCTTGTCGGCGACGAGATCGCGTACCGCGGCGCGCAGCTCCTCGTGGTCGTCGGTGGTGCGGAACCAGTCGTGCGCGGCGTTGCTCATCGGGTACCCCTAGCGAAACTCGGTATCGTTCGGATGAGACCGAGTTTCACATGTCATGGTGTCGCAGACAAATGCGATGCCGCCGCGATGCCGGCCCCAGGCCGCCATGAGGGAGACACATGACCGACCAGCAGCCGGCGCGCGAGCGCATGGTCGAGGCCGCGTTCGCGCTCTTCGACGAGCAGGGGTACGACGCCACGACCGTCGAGCAGATCGTCGAACGGGCAGGCGTGAGCCGCTCGACCTTCTTCCGGGCCTTCGGGGCGAAGGAAGACGTGATCTTCCCGCGCCACGACGACGTACGTGCTCGGATCGCCGCCCGCCTGGCGACCGGCACCCCCGAGACGATGATGGTCGCGGTCACCGAGGCGGCCGGACTGGTGCTGGAGCACTACCTCTCGGAGGGGGAGCTGGCCCGGGGCCGCTACCGCCTCACCCGGGCCGTGCCGGCCCTGCGGGACCGGGAGATCGCGAGCATGTTGGGCTACCAGCGCCTGTTTCGCGAGCACGTCCGCAACTGGCTCGACGATCCCGATTCCGACCTGCACGCCGAGCTCTTCGCGGCCGCTGTCGTCACCGCCCACAACGTCGTGCTGCGACGGTGGCTGAGAGCCGAGGGCGGCGACCCCCGCCGGGAGTTCGCCGAGGCCATGCGGACGGTCGCCGCGGTGAGCGCCTCGTGGTCGCGCGGGGGTGACGGCGAGCGAGGGTCGACCGTGGTGGTGATCTCCTCGAACAAGTCCGCCGCTGAGGTGCTTCCTGCGATCCAGAAGCTGTTGGCCGACTAGGGCGAGCGTGGGTCGTGACATCCTGCGCGGGTGGAGACGGCAGACCTGATGCGTATGCAGTCGTTGGGCTCACGCCTCGGGGGCTGGGAGACCCGCCACCATCCCGGACAGCTGGCCTGGAGCGCTCGCTCCGTCGAGGCGGCCGGCCCCGCTGATGCCGGCGAGGCCGGCGCCGTACGGTTCTGGACCGAGCACGGCCACGACGCCGGCTGGGTCTGGGCCGAGGAGCCGACCTGGCTCGACATCTGCCTCGATCCCGACGACCTGCACGCGACCGACGTGGCGCGCGAAGCCGTCGCATGGTTCCTCGACCGAGCTCCTGAAGGCGTCGCGGTCCGCACCATGGTGCTGCGCAACGAGCACCTGCTCCTCGACGTCCTGGCCGAGGCCGGCTTCCTGATCGAGGGCGGGCCCTGCTTCACCCACCACCACCTCGACCTGGCCCGGCTGCCGGACGTCCCCGACGTGCCCGGCTACCGCCTCCGGGCGGTCGCCATGGGCGAGGCCGCGCAACGGGCGTCGTGCCACCGGGCGGCGTGGTCGACGCCCGGGCACCCCTCGCGGGTGACCACGTCGTCGTACGCCGCGGTGATGGCGACGAGCCCGTACCGACCCGACCTCGACTGGGTCGCGGTCGCCGGCGACGGGACCTGGGTGGCGTCCTGCCTGGTGTGGCTCGATCCGATCACCGAGGTCGCGCTCGTCGAGCCCGTCGGTTGTGCCCCCGACCACCGTAGGCGCGGTCTGGCCGGCGCCGTCAGCCTCGCGGCCCTGCGTGCGGCTCGGGATGCGGGGGCGACGCGGGCGGTCGTGTGCCCGCGCGGCGACCGCGCCTACCCCGGCCCGCAGGCGCTCTACCGAGGCCTCGGCTTCGAGCCGGGGGAGCAGACCGTGACGCTGGTGCGCGAAACCTGACCTCCCGGGAGGCTGAGCAGCGAGCGCCAGCGAGCGTCGACGAAGCCCCACCCACCGGAGGCTGAGCAGCGAGCGCCAGCGAGCGTCGACGAAGCCCGGTGAGGTGCCTACTTTCCGTGCGAACGGTCGGCGTTCGGCTGGAGGGGGCTTCGTCGACGGGCTCGCCCAGGGGCTCGCCCTGCTCAGCCTCCGGGTGGGTGGCTCAGCCTCCGGTGGAGCCGAACTGCTCCACGCGGATCGTGTCGGCGCGCACGCCGACCTCACCGAGCAGCCGCTGCGCGAACGACGCGAAACCCACCGAGCCGCACACGTAGGCCCGGCTCACGCCCTCGACGAGGTCGCGGACCTCCTCGGGGTAGGGCGGTGCGGCGACCCGGCTGCCGAGGTTCTCCCGGGTGGTGGTGACGAAGGCACCGCCGGCGATCAGCTCCTCGGCATACGGCAGCTCGGGGAGGGTCTTGCCGACCGCGATCACCCGCAGCCGGTCGGAGATCCCGAGGCGGGTCGCGTGGCGCATCATCGAGACGAGCGGCACGACCCCGGTGCCGCCCCCGATGGCGACCGCGGGCTCGTCGCCGGTCCAGGTGAACCAGCCGCCGATCGGCCCACGCACCTCGAGCACGTCGCCGACCTCGGCGACCTCGTGCAGGTGTCCGGAGACCTCGCCGTCCAGGAGCCGCTCCACCATCAGCTCGAGCAGCGGGTCCCCAGGGTCGGACGCGATCGAGTAGGAGCGCTGGGCGGTGTAGTCGTCGGGCGCGCGCAGCCGTACGACGTAGTGCTGTCCGGGCAGGTGGTCGTTGCGGTCCTCGACCTCGAGTCGCAGCCGCACGAGCCGGTCATCGCGCTCGATCTCGACGATCGTGGCGGTCGTCCACGCGGTGGGTTCCACCTACGGGTCGCCCTGGTAGCGCTGCTCCAGCCACGGGTCGCCCCGGTCGTGGTAGCCGTTCTGCTCCCAGAAGCCGGGCCGGTCCTTGGCCATCAGCTCCAGCCGGGTGATCCACTTGGCGGACTTCCAGAAGTACAGGTGCGGCACGAGCAGGCGCACGGGGCCGCCGTGCTCGACCGTCAGCGGCTTGCCGTCGAAGTCCCAGACCACCCAGGCCTTGCCGCCGAGCAGGTCGGCCAGCGGGAGGTTGGTGGTGTAGCCGGAGTCGGTGTGCGCCATGACGTAGGCCGCCTCGGGCAGTGGTCCGGCCGCTTCGAGCAGGGTGTCGACGCTGACGCCGGTGAAGGTGGTGTCGAACTTGCTCCACGTCGTGACGCAGTGGATGTCGCCGACGTACGACGATCCGGGCAGCGCGTGGATCTCGCGCCAGGACCACTGCTGCGGGGCCTCGACGAGACCGTCGACGCGCAGCGTCCAGGAGTCGACGTCGACCAGCGGCGTCGCCTCGGCGGTGAGGGAGGGGAAGTCCGATCCGGTGTCGAACTGGCCGGGCGGCAGACGGTCGGCTCGGCCGGGGTCGGACTCGCGCCGGCGTCCGGTGAAGCCTCGGGTGACAGGCATGATGCACATTGTGTCCGACCAGGACTGAGCCGAGACCACCCCTACCGGACCCTGGACTGCGCCCCGGTGGAGGGTCGGCCCGCTCGTTGAACGAGGACGACCAGAAGACTCAAGCCGGCGACGAGTGCTGCCAGGCAGCCCAGGGTCCACAGGAGGGGGAAGACGTCGAGCGTGTGGAGCTCGGTGTCGCCGTAAGTGCAGCGGACCGTGACCGGCCCGCTCATCGAGGGGCCTCCGAATCCGGATCCCTCTGCGCCGGTGGCCCGCGTGAGGCAGTAGTCCTCGCCGTAGCGGCCCAGGCCGAAGGCCCACGCAGCTGCGCAGACAAGGGCAAGGCCGACAAGCCCGGACGCCAGGACGATCGGGCTGCACCGCCAGTGCGCTGCTCTGCGAAAGGTCATATCAGTGGAGGTATCGCCTGGACGGCGGTGTAGACGGCCACGCCGAGGACCAGCACGGTGAAGGCCCGGTGCAGGTGGTGGGTCGACACCCGCGCCGCCACTCGGGTGCCGACGACGGCGGCTGCGGCCGAGGCGATGGTCAGGACGATGACCGGGGCCCAGTCCGGGGCCACGCCGCTGCCGGCGCGCACGGCCAGGGCCGAGGCGCTGGTGATGGTGATGACGACGAGGGAGGTGCCCACGGCGTACTGCATCGGCAAGGCCAGTGCCACGAGCAGCGCCGGCACGACGAGGAAGCCGCCGCCGACGCCGAGGAAGCCGGTGAGGAGGCCGACGACCGTGGCGGACACGAGCACCTTGAGGGCGCGAGGGCATGCGCAGGCGAACTCCGGGCTGAAGGTGATGATCGGCTCGTCGAGCTCGTGCCGTTCGACGCGACGAGGGCGTTCGCCACGGCCGCCGCTGAACTGACGCCAGGCCATCGTTCCGCCGACGACGAGCATCAGCGCCGCGAAGCTCGCGAGCAGGACGTCTTCGCTGACCAATGACGAGGCGCGCGCTCCGGCGGCAGCACCGCCGATCGCCACGGCCCCGAAGGCCAGGCCGCGCCACACCAGGACGTTGCCGGCCCTGCCGGCTGCGACAGCACCGATCGCTGCCGTGACCCCGACGACGACGAGCGAGCCCGTGGTGGCCTGAGCCGGCGACTGATCAAGCAGGTAGACCAGCACCGGGACGGCCAGGATCGACCCACCGCCGCCGAGCGCGCCCAGCGAGAGGCCGATGAACGCGCCGGCGAGAGCCGCGAGGAGCAGGGTCATCCGGAGGTGCCGGAGCTCTCCGGGCGCACGAGGTGCAGCCCCACCTTCTCGGCGTTCTCGAAGTTGTCGTCGACCGCGACGGGCACCCGTCCCGCGGCGGAGAGGAACGAGGCCGCGACGGAGGCTCGGTAGCCCCCGGCGCAGTGCACCCACACCTCACCAGCGGGCACCTCGTCGGTGCGACGAGGGAGCTCGTGGATCGGGATGTTGAGCGCCCCTTCGATGGCCTCGGTCTCGTACTCGTCGGCACGGCGTACGTCGAGCACGACGATGTCGCGGTCCTCGCGCGCCTTGGCCAGGTCCTCGAAGTTTGCGGTCTTGAAGGACGACGGCTCCTCGTCCGACCAGTCGCTCGGCGAGCCGGTCGCCTGGGCTGCGGGCCGGTCGATCCCGATCCGGACCAGCTCGCGCTGGGCCTTGGCCACGTCGTCGGCGGTCTCGGCGAGCAGCGTCAGCGGGGTGCCCCACTCGATGAGCCAGCCGAGGTAGGTCGCGAAGCCGCCGTCGAGTCCGAAGTTCAGCGTGCCCGGAGCGTGCCCGGCCGCGAAGGCGGTGCGGGTGCGCAGGTCGACGACCCATTCGCCGGCCTCGATGCGCTCACGCAGCTCGGCGGCATCAGCTTGCTGCGGGGTGGTCAGGTCGGGGGCGGACGGGCCCTCTGAGTTGAGCGGCGACATGTGGACGTAGTAGGCGGGCCAGGCGCCGAGGCCGTCGAGGAGCTCGCGGACGTAGGTCTCCTCGTCCTGGGTCAGGACCGGGTTGGACTTCTTCTCCTGCCCGATCGTCGAGGAGTTCGCCTCGGACTGCGAGGCCGAGCAGAACGAGCCGAAGCCGTGGGTCGGGTAGACCGCAGCCTCGTCCGGCAGGTGCTCGGCCAGGCGTCGTGCGGAGGCGTGCTGGTGACGCACCAGGGTGTCGGTGTGGTCCTCGCCCAGCAGGTCGGGGCGACCGGTCGCGCCATACAGCAGTGAGCCGCCGGTGAAGACCGCGAACGGTTCCGTGTCGTCGCTGTCGTCAGCGGAGTCGACGAGGGCGTAGGAGAGGTGGGTGAAGGTGTGGCCCGGGGTCGAGAGGACCTCGACCCGCATCCGCGGGCCGATCTCGATGACGTCTCCGTCGGAGATCGAGGTGCGCTCGAAGGAGACCTCGTCCTCACCGTTGACCAGGTAGTCAGCACCCGTCTCGCGGGCGAGAGCCAGGCCGCCGGTGACGTAGTCGTTGTGGATGTGGGTCTCGAAGACGTGGGTGAGCTGGACGCCCTCGCTCTCGAGGAGGTCGAGCACCCGGTCGATGTCGCGCTGCGGATCGATGATGAACGCGACCTCGCCGTCGTGGACGAGGTAGGTGCGGTCGCCCAACGACTCGGTCTCGACGACGCGAACCGTCAGGGAGGTCTTGGTCTCAGTGGTGGAGGTCATCTCGGTCCTCACTTCTCGACGGGGCGGCCGGCCTGGATCCAGGCCGACGTCCCGCCCTGGACGTTGACGGCGTCGTAGCCGGCACCGTTGAGCTGCTCGGTCACCATGCCGCTGCGGTTGCCGGAGGCGCAGACGACGTGCACGCGTGAGGAGCGGTCGATCTCGCCGAGCCGGGCGTTGAGCTGACCGACCGGGATGTTGCGCGCGCCGGGGACGCGTCCCTGGGCGTACTCCGACGGCTCGCGCACGTCGATGAAGCTGGCGCCGCTCTCGTGGGCGGCCGCTGCCTGGGCGATGTCGATCTCCTGCATGGGGTGCTCCGTTCTGTCTGAGGGTCGAACAACCCCCTGGGGGGTTGTGCCTACCGTAGTGGGTACAACCTCGGGGTCAAGTCCTCCGCAGGGGTGAACGGACCGCGTCGTGCCGTCTCGAGGCCGTTCACCAGGCGCCAGGGAAGCGTGCCGACCCGGCCACGACGAGGAAGACGATCACCAGGGCGATGCCTGCCCCGAGCAGCAGCTCGCGCCCCACGTGTCGGGTGGCCGGGACGAGCATGAGGGCCAGGCCGCACAGTGCTCCGGCGATGGGCAGGGTCAACACCGGCTGCACCAGGTTCGCTCCGAAGCCGAGGGCGAGCCCGGAGACGACCGATTGCCGCAGCTCGACCGGCCGGTCGCCGCGGGGGAGGCCCACCACCGTGACCGCACCGCCGCTGGGCAACTGGTCGGGGGCCAGCACGCGCAGCAGCAGGGTCGAGCTCGCTGCGTCCGTCACCACCACGACATCGCGGAACCTGTCGCGCAGGGCGTGCTCCCGCACCAGCGCATCGAGCTGGTGGCCGCGGTCGGCGCCCGGATAGCTCCTCGGTGCCAGCAACAGCTCTACCCGGGGCTCGACCTGGAAGGTGCGCACCACCCGCGGGGCCTCGTCGCTCGGAGCGGTCAGGACCACGGGGCGGCGACCCACGTCGTCGCGCAGGGCCTGGAGCTCGGCGTCACTCGCGGTCGTGCTGACCACGAAGATGCGCTGGTGACCGGGCACGGACCCGACGATAGTCGAGGCTGCGACGCCTCTCGGGTGGAGCGAGGCTGGGATCCGCCCGTGCCACGACGCCGGGATACGGTGAGACGTGTTTCATCTGATGTTCCTCGAGCCCCGCATCCCAGGAAATACCGGGAGCGCCATCCGGTTGGCTGCCGGCACCGGGACCACGCTGCACCTGATCGAACCTCTCGGCTTCGACCTGAGCGAACCCAAGCTGAAGCGCGCAGGACTCGACTACCACGACCTGGCCTCCGTCGTGGTGCACCCGGACCTCGACACTGCGCTGGCCGGCTCCGCGCTGGCTTCGTCGAGGGTCTTCGCCTTCACCGCCCACGCGACCCGTTGGTTCACCGAGATCGAGTTCGAGCCGGGCGACGTGCTGCTCTTCGGTCCCGAGCCGACCGGCCTGCCTGATGAGGTGCTGAGCCATGACCGGGTCACCGAACAGCTCCGGATCCCGATGGTCGACGGGCGCAGGTCGTTGAACCTCTCCAATGCAGCGTCACTGGTGACCTACGAGGCCTGGCGCCAACACGGGTTCGCCGGCGCTCAGTAGGTCGTACGTCGGCCGACGTATCAGGCGGTCGGTCAGCGTCTCCTCCTCCTTGCACAGCGGGCAACCGCGCACACAACGCAAGGGGGATGCAGCTCATGAGGGTTCCATTCGAGAAGGTGCCGCTCGACGTACGTCGTCGCGCGGCCCGAGCCGTCGCCACGATGGTCGGCGACCGGCTCTCACCGACCAAGCTCCGCAAGGCGGAGCCACGGTTCGGGGAGGCGACACCGGTCTACCGGCCGGACGTGTCCGACATCGCGTACTGGGAGATCGAGATCGCCGGCCTCTCGACCGCGCTGCCCAAGCCCGAGGGTGAGGCGGGCAGTGCCGAGCAGGGGTTCATCATCATCGCCACCGGCGGCCACGACGTCCCGGTGCCGCACTTCAGTCTCGACCTCGCGCCGCCGAGCCGCCAGCTCGATGCGCTCGGCACCGTCGACCGCGTCATCAAGCTCGACGCGCTTTGCTACGCGGGCGTGGACAAGAGCGGCGACCTCGTCGGACACATCGGCACGATGCCGCCCAAGCTCACCGGGGTGCCGCGCGAGCTGCCGAAGCGACTGCCCGCGGGCTACGCCGCGACGGCCGCAGCCGCTTCCCAGGAGACGGAGGACGGCGAGAAGGCCGAGGCCCAGCGCATCCGGGCATCGCGGGAGAAGCGCCCCGTCAAGCTCGGGGAGTGGCGCTCGTGGAACGAGCTGACCAAGGGGTACGCCGACTCCTACCGACTCCACCTGGCTGAGCTGACCGAGCGCGCGGCGCCGCGCTGGGAGACCGAGAAGCTCACCGACGCCTTCGGCGAGGGCATCCACTCGGGTGCCACGCACACGGTCTGGCTCCTCGAGGAGGGCGACTTCTCCATCGAGGGCCCCGCCGCCGAGCTGGTCAGGGCCGAGCTCGACTCGCAATCGCCGCCGCGGCTCGTCCTGCGTCCGAAAGCCGATGTCAGCGTCAAGGACACGAGCTTCGACGTACACCTGAAGTACGCCGGCAGCGAGGAAGTGCTCCGCTACTTCATCGTGCCCGACCAAGCACCGTCGACCGGCGCGAAGCGAATCGGTCCACTCGGAGAGGAGTACTGACATGACCTGGAACTACTTCTGGGCCGGCACCTCCGGCGACCAGCCCGCCTACAACCAGTTCCCGTTTGCCGGGTGCGCGGTCGGCTGCGGCCCCACCGCCTGGGGCATCTTGTTCAACTGGGGCGACCGTCAGGCCGCGAACGGCAACGCCTACTGGGCCGGCCGCTACGGCCTCTACCGGCAGAACGGCGGCCGTGGCGCCAACGTCGTCGCGCCGATCGCCCAGGACGGGGGTGTCAACAACGCCATCGGCGAGCTCCGGGGGCAGGTCGGCACCTTCTGCGCCTTCGGCTCCGGAGCGACGACTCCGTGGGACATGCCCGGCGCGTGGCGCTACCTCAACGGCCGCACCTACACGCGGCTCGACACCCACTGGAACAGCCTCGGCATCCACGAGACGCGGCTGGCCAACTATGCCGCGAACTCGATCGCCTACCGCCATACGCCGGCTGTCATCGGCACGGGCTGGCTGAGCCACTACCCGGTGGCCTGGGGCTATGCCTGGCAGCAGCGGACCGTGCGCCACTCCTTCCTCTGGTGGGACTGGACCGAGACCGTCACGGACACCGCGTTCTACGTCAACAACGGGTGGGGCGGCGGCGGCGCCGGCGAGTGGATCGACGCAGGCACCTGGTTCGCAGGCGAGATCTACCCCTGAGCACGACCTGCCCGGGGCGGAGGGGAGCCATCCCTCCGCCTCGGGCACACGCTTGGGCTCGGGTGGCCGTGGTCCCGTCTGTGAAGATGGGTGGATGAGCGAGACGAGCCTCCGCAAGCACCAGGAATCCGTGACTGTCGATGCGTCGGCCGAGGCGCTCTACGACCTCGTCTCCGACATCACCCGCACCGGCGAGTGGAGCCCGGTGTGTACGTCGTGCTGGTGGGACGACGACGAGGAGGCCGGCCGAGTCGGGGCCTGGTTCACCGGGCACAACGAGCTGCCGCACCGCACCTGGGAGACCCGCTCGGAGGTCGTCGCGGCCGAGCGCGGCCGTGAGTTCGCCTTCGTGGTGGGTGGCACCTTCGTCCGCTGGGGCTTCACCTTCGCCCCTACGGAGACCGGGACGAGCCTGAGCGAATCGTGGGAGTTCCTGCCCGGCGGCATCGCGATGTTCGAGGAGAAGTTCGGGGACGAGGCGGCCGAGCAGATCGCCGACCGCACCCAGCAGGCGCTCGACGGCATCCCGAAGACCCTTGCTGCGATCAAGCGGATCGCTGAGGCCGACGAGGCACCCTGACCTGGGCACCACTGCTGGTGTGTCCGGCGGGGGTGGTGGCCGGAGCGTCAGCCGCCGTCCTCGGTCAGCGCGGCGGGTGGCAGCCAGTCGGCTCCGAGGAGCAGGGCGAGGTCGGTGAGGCCGGTGGTGTCGCTTCCCACCGTGTCGGAGGCTGCGGCAATGCGCTCGACCATCACCTTGCCGACCTGCTCCTCGACGGTGCCTTCTGCGTACGCGATGTGCCACGGCGAGACCTGGTGGTCGCGGTGGGTGCGGCCGGTCACCTGGCGTGCGGCGATACCGGAGAAGCGGGCCTGGTGGAAGACGCCGACGCGGGGCTCGGTGCTCGCCCGGCGGCCCTCGGCGAGGGTCTCGCCGGCGTGGAGACTGATCGAGGCGACCGTGGTGAACACACAGACTTGTGCCTGCCCGGTCTGGAACCGCAGCCGCTCGGCCTCGGGGTCGAACCGGTCGCGGCCGTAGATCGTGGCGACCTCGATGCCGGAGTCACGTAGCCGTTCGGCGATGGGGTCGGCGGCGGTGGTGACGAACTCGACCGAGCAGGCCACCTGTCTCTCGGCCTCGACCTGCTGGGTGATCCAGGCGACCGTCGAGTCGACGCGGATCAGGCCGGCCTTCTGCCGGAAGCGCAGCAGCGCGGCGCGGCCCTTCGCGGTGTTGCGTCCGCGTCGGGCGAGGTCCATCTCGCGGCAGAACTCGCCCCACTCGGACTCGTATGCCGTGCGCTCGGCCGGCGTGAGCGCCACCGGCATCCCGGAGATCGGCACCGGCCCCCACGGTGCGGCGCGGTGCAGCATGGCTGGGGGTCGTTCCTCGTCGAGCCAGCCGCGCACCAGCTTGAGGTCGGCAGCGCGCCGGGCCGGATCGGTGGTCCACGTCGCGCCGTAGCGGCCGTGCTCCACCCCCACGCCGTGGCGCTCGAGCGCGGTGGCGA
The DNA here is from genome assembly GCA_963761285.1 of uncultured Actinomycetota bacterium. Lineage (GTDB taxonomy): Bacteria > Actinomycetota > Actinomycetes > Propionibacteriales > Nocardioidaceae > Nocardioides. The sequence continues at coordinate 69,305 of CAVXGJ010000016.1, forward strand.
ACACCGCCCCTGGCTGCGTGGCGGAGGTCCACTCCTTCATCGGCTCGCCGAGCACCTGCGCGTAGGCCGGAGCGAGGTAGGGCAGCTCGAGCGGCGTGTGGCCCGGCGTCGCGGTCACAGCGATCACGAACGGCGCCGTGTCGTGCGGGCGCCCGTGGCCCGAGATCTTCGCCCAGTGCTTCCATCGTTTGGTGGTTGTACGGCGAAGCGCGTGGGCCTCGTCGGCGATGATCACGTCCCACGTGTGGTCCTTGACCTTTTCGAGCCGGTCCCAGGTGATCACGACCCACTCGAGTCCGCCGTCGCCCAGCGCCGTGATGGTGCGGCACCAGTGGCCGATCGTGATCGCGGCGGGTCGGTCGGCGACGACGAGAACCCGTCGCGCCCCGCGCAGGTCGCCCACCGCGGTTGCTCCGAGGACGGCTGCGATGGTCTTGCCCACGCCGGGCTCGTCGGCGAGCAGGAACTGGCGTCCACCCGCCGCGGAGCGCGTCGCGATCGCGTCGGCCGCCTCGAACTGGATCTGTCGGGGCTCGAGCTCATCGGTCTGCTCGGGGTTGGGCGTCGGATCGTCGGGGTTCAGGTCGTTCTCGATGAAGCGCCCGAGTGTGTAGGGACCCGGTGCGTAGGGCGCGAGGTGCGCGGGCAGAGCGGGACCGACATACAGGTGGGTCCTGACGGTCGAATGCCAGGTGGCTCCATCGACCTGGGTGCCGTAGGGCACGTCGAGCACCCAGATCCGCTCACCCGGCCCCGCGGCGGGCAGCGGCTTCGGTGGTTGCCGCGACTTGTCGCGGCGCGGGGACGCGCTGCGTCGACGGGCGCCGGATCGGCGAGGACTGGCCACCACTGGACGCTATCCGGGCTCCGGGCTCGAACAGAGCAGCCTCGCCCATGCGCTCCTCAGCCGTGCTGCATCTCCCACGCGAGCCTCTGCCGAGTTGAGGGCGCGGAGGGTGACGCTCTCGTAGTCGGACGTACGTCGATGCATATTGACGGCGTCGGGAAGCGCAGGGGCGCGGAATCAGGAGCGCCCATTGCCATCGACGTACGTCCGACTACGCAGCAGCCTGGGGCTCCCACGGTCCGCACTTCACTCGCGCATCGAAGTCCTCGAGATGTTCACGAAGCAGGCACGCGGGTTCACTGCCACTTGGGCGACCGGCCGTGCGATAGGGACGCACCCAGTTAGTGCTGCGGCCGAGGGTTGCCTCAGTCCAGTGGGGTGTCGACCCAGCCGACGAACCGGCTGCCAACACCCAGGATCTCCTCACGATGTAGGCAGGCGGCTGGGCTCGATTGTTACTCGCCGGTAGCCGGGTGCGACCATGAGGCGCATGAGCGAGCAGGCTTTCGACTGGACGGTCCCGCACGCCGACGAGCGCACCGTTCGTCGGCCGCTGCGACCGGCAGTCGACCCGTTCTACGACGCGCCGGCCGATCTGGCGGTGCTGATGCCCGGCACGATCGTGCGCAGCCGACAGGTGCGCGTCGCCTTCCTGGGGCTCGTCACCCAGCGCGGGCTGACCGCGTGGCAGCTCGCCTACCGCAGCACCGACCTCCACGGGAAGGCCGAGGTCGCGGTGACGACTCTCCTCATGCCACGCGGACACGACCCGAAGCGCCCGCAGCAGCTCGTCGCCTACCAATGCGCGATTGACGCCGTGTCCGACCGCTGCTTCCCGTCGTACGCGTTGCGCCCCGGCTCCCGGGCGTGGGGCGCCCTGCCGCAGTTCGAGCTGGTGATCATCGCCGGTCTGCTGGACAGGGGGTACGTCGTCAGCCTGTCCGACCACGAGGGACGGCACGGCTACTTCGCTGCGCCGCGCGAGCCGGGCTACCGGGTGCTCGACGGGATCCGCGCGGCGACGGCGTACCCGCCGATCGGGATGACCCAGGACACGCCAGTCGGGCTGTTCGGCTACTCCGGAGGAGGCATGGCCTCGGCCTGGGCCGCCGAGATGGCGCCCAAGTACGCCCCTGAGATCCCGCTCGTGGGGGCCGTCCTTGGCTCACCGGTCGGCGACCCTGGCGAGGCCTTCATCAAGCTCAACGGCGGGCTCAACGCCGGCCTCCCCGCCCTCGTCGTGTCCGGTTTGCGGCGCACCTACCCCGGTCTCGGCGAGGTCGTACGTCGACACACGCACGCCGACGGCATCGGGCGCCTCGATCGGCTGCAGGAGATGACGACGGTCGAGGCCGTGGCGCGCTACGCATTCGACGACTTTGATGACTTCCTCGACTCGCCCCTGGCCGACGTCCTCGCCGAGCCCGAGGTGATCGAGGTGTTCAACGACATCCGCCTCGGCCACGCCGCTCCGCAGTGCCCCGTCCTGGTCGTGCAATCGGTCCTCGACCAGATCATCGACGTCGACGACGTCGATGACCTGGTCGCCCGATACGTCGAGGCCGGCGCCGAGGTGAGCTACGTGCGCGACCGGCTCAGCGAGCACATCTCGCTGATGATCCTGGGCCTACCGGCGATGCTCACCTGGCTCGAGCGGCGGTTCCAGCAGGACCCGGAACCGGTCACCACCCGCACCCGCACCGTCACGTCGATGGCACTCTCGCCGCGGATGTGGCCGGGCTTCGCCCGCATGCTCACCGCAGCAGCGAAGACGGCAACTGGCCGCGTCGGCTGACGGCGCCAGGTCACGTGCCGTGTCAAGGCGCCATGACCGTGCGAGCGCGTAACCCGTTCGAGAGCAGATCGTTGTCGGATCACGAGAGTTCAGACCTACCCGAAGGAATTCGACGTGCTCACGCGAGTCCTGCTGCCCGTCCTTGCTGTGGTCATGACCCTGGCGCCTTCGGCTCAGGGTCTGGGCCCTTCGTCCGGGTCAACGGGGGTGGTCCGGGCCTCGGCCGGATCAACCGCGGCCTCGCCACCGGCAGCGGCGTCGAGGCCCGGCCGGGCAGCGTGTAGGACCCCGAAGGCAGCCGACGGCGCGGAGCCTCGCTGCAATCGGCACCTGGCGGCCTCGCCGTGGGCCGGCAACCACAGGAGCTCTTACGCCCAGGCGTCCTCCCCGTTCCCTGGGCCCACCGGGCCTGCCGGACGGATCAACGTCGATCACGACGGCTTCGCGTCCGCGCCGGTCGTGCTGTCGTTCTCGCCGAAGTACCCCAAGGGCGGACGGGTCATCTGGGCCTCGACGGTGGGGGTCACCGGAGAGATCCTCAAGATCGACCCGGAGACAGTCACCGTCATCGACAAGTACATCCCTCAGCTGGAGGAGGGTGCGGGGCCCGGGGCGAACTCCGTCTCCGGGGCCTACAACCTCGTCGACGCCGACAATCGCCTCCACGTCGGCAAGGCGACCTCGTTGGAGGTCTACGGCGACACGGTGCCGGGACGGCGGCAGTCGAGCATCGCCCTGCTGCGCCGCTTCGACCTCCCCGCGCGTGCCTTGTGCGGCGACGACCAGCTTGTCGGCCTCACCATGACCTACGACGGCTACATCGCCTTCGCCACTGAGAACGGCGTGGTCGGTGTGGTGCCCCGGCAGCCGAAGCGCATGAACAACAAGCACTTGCGTACGTTCTCTCTCAACGGCAAGGACTGCGCCGGTGGGCGCGACGGTGAGAACGAGACCGTCTCCAACTCCATCGCCGCCGACGAGAACGGTGGCATCTACGTCGTCACCAGCCACGCGATGTATCGCCTGGCCTGGAACGGTAAGCGGCTCTCGCCGCGGTGGCGTTCGGTCTACGAGGGGGCGGGTGGCTCCGGCGGCGGTCGTCTCGGCGCCGGGTCGGGTTCGACGCCGAGCCTGATGGGCACCGGGCCCCGCGATGACCGGTTCGCGGTCATCACCGACGGTCAGGAGCTGATGCACCTGGTCTTGATGTGGCGCGACAAGATCCCCCACGGGTGGAAGCCGATTCGCAAGGGAGCCGACCGACGGATCGCCTGCGAGATCCCGGTGACCTTCGGAGACAAGTCGGCCGAGCGGTCGCTGTCGGAGCAGTCGGTGCTGGTCCGCGACTACAGCGCCGTGGTGGTCAACAACCTGATGAACGCCGATCCTGTGCTGGGTCAGCTGCCGCCGCAGCTCGCGCCGTACTCACAGCTGCTCTCAGGTCTGCCGGGGAACGAGCCTCGCGGGATCGAGCGGTTCGACTGGAATCCAAAGACGAAGACCTGCGACGTGACCTGGTCGAACCCGGACGTGGCCATCCCCAACGGCATCCCGACGATGAGCTCCGCGACCGGGCTCATCTACGGGATCGGGTCACGCGACGGTGTGTGGACCCTCGAAGGCCTCGACTGGGACAGCGGCGACGTCGAGCTCACTGTGGAGACCACGGCATTTCCGATGAGCAACAGCTTCTACGCCGCCACCACCATCGGCCCCGGCGGGACGGTCTGGACCGGCAACTTCGGTGGCATCACCCGCTTCCAACCCTGCGACCCGCGGCGGGAGGCCGATTGCGGCCGTCGCCTGGACCTGGCCGAGATCTTGGTCGGGACTGTGCCGACAGACCCCGAAGACGCCCTTCAGGACACCATCGGTCTGCCCAACGACAAGCCCAGCACGTGACCTCAGCCTGCGGTTGAGAGGCATGGCGGGACGACGGGTGGCTCAGTCCAGTGGGGTGTCGACCCAGCCGACGAACCGGCTGCCGATACCCAGGATCTCCTCACGATAGTGGCCGGGGAGAGGAGGCGGCAGATCGGACGGCTGATGGCGGTCGCAACTGACGAACGTGAACGTCGGCCACCACTTCTTCGGTCGGGTTCTCTCGGCAAACCCGCAGACACTGCAGGTCAGATCGACCCACACCGGCTTCTTGCCGGTCCGGTTGGCACGGGACTGGACCAGCCACGGGGGAGGGTTGTCCTCGATCTCACCCAGCTGGGCTTCGGTGAGCGTCGTGGGCAGGCCGTGTCGGGTGGCCATCTCGAGGGGAATGTCCAAGCGTTGGGCGGCGTCGCGGCGGGTGATCATCGTCCCCAACGATAGTCAGTGCTTCAGTGCGCGCGGGCGGGGTCGATCTCGGGGAAAAGACGAACCTCTCCAGGCGAGCGGATCACGTGCACGACAAGCAGAATCGTGCGTCTGCGAGCGCAGGCTGTGGGGCATGACCGGACGTTTCGGGTCAGCGATGCGGTTGGTGACTTCGACGAACTACTCGGCGGTAACGCGACGTCAAGGATTAACACGCTTGACCCCCACGCCGACACCGCTCTGCTCAGCAGGGAGATGACGGGCCTGTCGATCGTGTCGACACCGAGTACGCAAACCTGCGCAGGGCTCCGGGCGATCGTAGGATCAGCAGGAACGTTCAATGCTGCACTGTCCGTACTGCAGCAGAGTCCTGCACATGAACTCACTCATCCACACCGCCGCCCTCGCCGCCGCGGTCGCCACCACCATCACCGTCACCCTCGCCGCGCCCTCGGTCGCGATGATGATTCCCGAGCCCTCATCGGCGCAAGCCACGGTCGTCGCCAAGCCCGACACGAAGTCGCAGCGCATCGACTTCGTGCGCTACTGCGACGACGGCGGCATCTACCAGACGCACAAGCGGACGAGCGACGGTCCTGCCTTCATCGAGGGCACCAGTGACAAGTTCATCAACGTGGACAAGAAGTACGCCGGCCCCGAGCACGTCTTCACATGTGGGTACGTGGTGCTCAGCGACCCCGAGTTCACCGGCACCGTCTACAGCATTCGCGTCCCGCGTTGACCCTGACTCCGCGTTCACCCTTGTCGCTGCCGCCCACGTGCTCGTGGGCGGCAGCGATGCGTCATGGGCAGCAGGTCAGCCACTCGCGGAAGGGCATCTTGGTCGGCGTGAACCCGTTGACCGTGTGCGCGGTCCTCGTGAAGTGTGCGCTGTCGGAGAAGCCCGCCGCGTGTGCGGCTTCGGTGGCGGTGGCCCCAGCGGAGAGGTGACGCATGGCCGCCATGTAGCGATGCCAGAGCAGATATCGCCGGATCGGCACCCCGACCTGCTCGTGGAACACCTGCTGAAGCCGGCTCTCGCTCATGTGGGCGATGCGACAGAGGTCCTCGACGGTCGGAGGGGGCGAGGGGACAGTACGAAGGTGGTCGAGCACCGCGCTGATCCTCGAATCGTATTGGTGCACGACGTCGGTGTGGGGCGAACCCAGTTCTGCGAGCACCGATCGCCACCGCCGATGAGCTGTCTCGCAGTCGGGTGTCGGTGACCCCGTCGAGAAGCGCGCGAAGGCTGTCAGTGGTGTCACCCTCGAGAACCGCCGATGTGCGACCGCGGAGAAGCTGGTCCCTCAGAAACCGCCCGGTCGGGCTCTCCGACTCGACCCACCCGATCGCGGTCAGGGCCCCCGCACAGTCGAAGCCATGCTCGGTCGCGGTGTCGATGATCAGTCCCGCGACCTGGCGCCACTCTCCGCCTAGCCACACCCGGGGCGCTCCCTCGAGACCAACGGAGAGCTGCAGGGCGCCGTGCGAATGGGGTTCGGCCTGTAAGAAGTTCGTCACCACGAGGAATTCAGTGGGCCACAGGAACCCGCGGATCCGCTGCGGGCAGGGGCCCTCGCGAGCGTTCGAGACCAACCTTTCAGGCATCTTGGACCCCCCGGAGACATTGTGTACCGACACCCAGGTTTTGCGGCGTGGCGGCTACCGCCGCCTCGACTCGCTGACCAGGTGCGCCCGCATATAGCAGCGAGGGTAAGGACAAGCACGAGCGGAAGGTTCTGTGCCCCAAGGCGGTGGAAGGACGCACCTATAGACCGCCTGGGGGATGAGGCAGTTGCGGATCGGTCCTCTCGTACACGGACAGGCATACCAGACGGACAGCGGCGTGGTCCCCGCCTGGAACCAGGACGCATCCGGCGAGAACCCCCGGGTATGCCCGTCCGTTTACGCGACACCTTGCGTTGAGCAACGAGCAGAGCCGGCCAATCGCCACACCCGGAACGATCCGTGAGTCCATGGGCGGCGGAATGACGCTACGACCTGGCTGCCACGCGACGGAGACCGAGACGACGGGTTTGCAGACAACGTCCTGATTCAGACCTCTTCTGTTAACCAACGACCTTTACAGATAAGGTCCGAAAGAGGACTATGTCTGTTATGACCAAGGGCAACGACTACGTCGAGGTGACCGAGGCGGCGCGCATGCTCGGCGTAACAACGCGGCAGGTCACGCGCCTAGGCGAGAAGGGCGAGATCCTCGTCCCGTTCCGAGGGCTCGTCGATCGAGGCTCGATCGAGCGGTACCTCTCTGATCGGGGCTACTCACGTCGACGCTCGTGGGACGAGCACACCTGCTGGGCGGCCATCGCGCTCCTATCTGGCTTGGAGGTCAGCTGGCTTGGCGATGTCCAAACCTCCCGGCTGCGCGGACGCCTGCGACGCATGGCCTCAGACAAGGAGCACGGCGCCCACGATCTCATCGGCCGGGCACGCGGTCGGGCGACTGTGCACACCTTCGAGGCGTTCGACTTCATCACCTCCCGCGTCAAGAAGGACGTCCTGGTCGTCGGACGCCGCGGTCTCGACCTGGCCCCCGCCAATAAGACGAGCCTGGACGCGTACATCGCCCAGGACGACCTGGCCAAGGTCATCAAGCGCAACTTCCTGACCGTCGACACACGAGGAAAGTTGGTCCTGCGCGCGACGAACTTCGACCTCGCACTCGTGAAGAAGATCGCGGTCAAGGGCAACGGTGCGCTCAGCGCTCTGGACGCAGCCTCATCCACAGATGACCGCGAGCACGGTGTCGGCGTGCGAGCGCTAGTCAAGCACCTGGAGGCGTTCGCCTGTGGCTAAGAATGACAAGCAACAGGATGAGCACGAACAGGAGCAGGATGAGCAGCAGGAGTCGGTGCGCGTCGTGGTGGAACGACCTGTCATCGACGTGGCCGGTGCCATCGGCGGCTGGCCGTACCCCTGGCCCAACGTCGCCGAACTCGCCAGCGTGCTGCCCGCCAACCGGTGGACCCTCATCGGCGGCCTGATGGCTCAGATGCACGCCATCAATCGCGGCATCGACGCCGTGCGCCCGACCAACGACGTCGACATCGTCCTGCACATCGAAACCGAGCGCGGTACCCCAAGAGCCACGGTCGCCGCACTGGAGCGAATCGGCTACCAGATGCTGACCAGCATGGACCCGTCCAACCCGACAGCGCACCGGTTCACACGCGGAACTAGCTGCATCGACGTCATCGCAGGTGACACCACTATGGAAGCGAACGAGGACCAGATCGACGTGGTCATTGCCGACCATCCAGCGCCGAGCGTCGAGGAGGCGATGCGGCGCATGGAGATGGTCAAGATCGAGGGCGGCACCCAGGCGCTCAAGCGGACCGCCAACTATCGGCTCAAGATCGCTCCAGGAGAGTTGACGACCATATCGGTGCCTCAGCCGTTCGGCGCGCTCATCTTGAAGGCAGCCGCCTACAAGACCGACTCCAGAGATCCCGGCAGACACCTGAACGACGCGGCGGTGCTGCTCGCCTGCATCGAGGACCCGTTCGACGAGCGGGAGGGATTCGCCGGATCGGACCGGTCTCGTCTGCTGTTGCTCCAGAGTCATTTGGCCGACGACCAAGCGGCGTGGCGACGGATGCCGCGTGAGGACGCGCGCCGCGCGCAGCAGGTCCTGCGGATTTTGTGCGCTGACTGACCGGGTCAGTGGTCGCGCTCGTGACGAGCCGGTCGGCTCGGTCTACAGGCGCTCCCACCGGCCACGAATATGGTGCGCGAACCGTGGGTAGGACGACCGACGACCGCCGCACGATCCACCCGGCAGAGATGATCCGATGACGCTCGGAGGCGGCAATGTGACGTCGCGCCGGTTTCAAGAGGTGGTGCTATGACGCGCCGTTTGACGCTCTAGTACTAGGCCGCCCTGGACGGCGACGGAGGAGACGAGTTCGAGGTCGCCGGCCCTGGCGAACACCCTTGGGCGCGACGGCGCAACTGCCCGCCGAGCACCGGCAGCGCGAGAACGATCCCGGCACCTGCGACGGCGACGAGTCCTCCGCGTGGCCCCGCCACCGCCGAGAGCGGGCCGGCCAGCAGGGAGCCGAGCGCGATGGCGCCCACGTTGAGCTGGTCGTAGATCCCGAACACTCGGGCCAGCGTCCCGCTGTCGGTCGCCCGTTGGAGCAGCGTGACTGCGGCCACCTCCGCCACCAGAGTCGTGGCACCGGCGACCGCGACAACCGCGACGCCGACCGCGGTGGCGCCGACCGCACCGAGGGCGACGAGAGTGGCGCAGAAGCCGAGGAGGGTCACGACCAGGACCGTTGAGGTCTGGTCGCCGCCGATGAACCGGTTGACGACCAGCATCGACGCCAGGGCCCCCGCGGTCAGGGCCGCATTGAGGAGGCCGAGCGGGCTGTCGCCCCCCGGTGCCGCATCGGCGAGCAGGACGATCGCCACGACGAGGTAGCCGTAGAGGAAGTTGTCGAGGACGGCGAGACCCATGGGCCGGCGGATCTCGGACCGTCGGGCCACGACGATCATCCCGGCGGCGAGGTCGTCCAGCCACCTGGTCGGTTGAGGCCTCACTGGTCGGGGGAGCCGTACGGGCGCGGAGACGATGCCGGCGAAGGCGAACAGCACAGCGGCAACGAGCACGATCCCCTCGGTTCCGGCCCCGCCTAGGACGAGCAACCCGAACACTCCGGGCCCGCCGATCCAGGTGACGTTCTCGACGCAGGTGGCGAGCGCATTCGCCGGCGGGAGGTCGCGGTCCGGCACGCATTGCGGCGTGGCAGCGGCGAGCGCGGGGTAGGACGGCGTCGCGGCCACCGCTATCAAGGCGGTGACAGCGACCATGACGGTGACCGGCCAGCCGGCGGCCGTCCCGATGACGAGTGCACCTGCCAGGGCCGCTCGCACCCACGCGGCGCCGGCCAACACAGCACTGCGCGAGCGGCGGTCGGCCAGGACACCTGAGAGCCCGGAGAAGAGCGCGTACGGCGCGAACGCCAGCGCGACCGTGACGGAAGCCCAGACTCCTGATCGGGTCTCCACCAACACGTGGACCCCCACCGCGAGGGTGAGAACGAGCTGCCCGACCGTGGCTACACCGTGAGCGAGGCAGAGTCGGCGAAAGTCTCTGCTCGCCAGCGCCGACCGGAATCCCGCGGGGTTCATCGATGGACCTCTCGCAGCGGCGCGAACCCGTTGAACCCGACCGAGGAGTACGTCGTGGTGTAGGCGCCGGCCGCGTGGAAGCGCAGCCGGTCGCCCACCCGCAGGTCGAGCGGCAGCTGTGGACGGTGCTCCTGGTAGAGCACGTCGACGCTGTCGCAGGTCGGTCCGGCCAGGACGACATCCGCGGTCTGTCCGTGGAGCGGGCGCCCGTCGCGGTGCGCCGTGATCCGGTAACGGATCGCCTCGCCCATCGTCTCGGCCAGCCCGGAGAACAGTCCCACGTCGACGTACACCCAGCGTCGGCCGGCGCGCTCGGAGACGAGGACGACCTCGGTCTCGAGGGTGCCGGCGTCGGCGACGATCACCCGACCCGGCTCGGCCATGAGCGGTGGCACGTCCGGACCGAGGTGGCGCTCGACCGCCGTCATGATCGCGGTGCCGAACGATGACACTTCCGGCGTGGGGACGGCAGCGTGCGCCGGGAAACCTCCGCCGAGGTCGACGACGGCGAGGTCGGAGCCGCGGGCTCGGACGACGGCACGGAGCCGGGAGGTCGTCGCCAGCGGCTCGTCCCATGCCGAGACGTCATGCTGCTGGCTTCCGACGTGGAAGCAGATGCCCACCGGGTGGCCGTGCGCAACAGCCCGGGCGAGCAACCGGCCGGCCGTCATCTCGTCGCAGCCGAACTTCTGACCGAGTGCCCAATCGGCGCCGGCACCGCTGGTGGTGATCCGCACCAGCAGCGTGGCACCAGGTGCCAGGTCGATCAGCTTGTCCAGCTCGGCGTCGCAGTCGACAGAGAACCGGCGCACGCCGCGGGCGTGCGCGTGGGCGATGTCGACGGGCTTCTTCACGGTGTTGCCGTAGGAGATCCGCGCCGGGTCAGGGTCGACGGCGAGGACGGCGTCGATCTCGCCGGGGCTGGCGACATCCCAGCAAGCACCCTCGTCAACGAGCGCCTCGAGCACCGGCTGAGACGGGTTGGCCTTGACCGCGTAATGCAGGTCGACGCCAGGCAGCGCGGCCTGCAACTGCCGGTAGGAGCAGCGGACCGTCGCCACGTCGACGGTGAGCATCGGCGTCGTCGGGTTGCTCATTGGGCCGACGGGCCGCTCGGCGTGACGCCGCTGCTGCGGGATCGGCGAGAGGGGCGGGGCGATCGTCACATGAAGCTCCTACTGTTCCGTCGGCAGCCCGCGCACCGGGATCCGTCCTGCTCTCAAGGAGCCGCCGGATCAGACGGTGATACAGCGGCCCAGCGGAAGGGTCTTCGTCAGCGGTCGCGAACGTTCATGGACGGCGACGCCGCGTCCCGTCAAACGTGCATGAGCACGTGAGCGAGTCTGTTTCCACGCTCACCTGGGCCGGCCAATGCCACCTGTGCACGTCTGAACGGCCGCCAGACCGACGGAGCGCGAGCTGCGGAGCAGATGCGACCGGAAATGGTGCGAGGCTGGGTGAATGGATCGGACGGCAGAGATCTCGGTCACGTGGGCACGGGCGCTGGCCTGGCGGATGGGGCGTCACCTTCTCGACCCGGTGGGTTGCGACACGGTCGCCGGCGTCGTACGCCGACTCGGTGCGGTGCTCTCGATGGACGAGTCGCTCGCCGAGCTCGCCGTCCGGACTCGGTGCTCGACCTCGCGTCCCGGGGATCTCGCGGCCGCTCTGGCCGACGGCTCGGTGGTTAAGGCCTTCGCGTTCCGCGGCTCGATGCACTACCTCTCGCCCGAGGACGGGGGGATCTACCTGGCCCTCCGGTCGGCAGGTCGGCAGTGGGAGCTGCCGAGCTGGGTGAAGCATTACCGGCTCACGGCAGCCCAGTGGCCCGACTTCCGGGCAGCGGTGCGCGAAGCACTGAGCGACGGCCCGAAGACGGTCAAGGAGCTCGGCGCAGCTTTGTCGAGGCACCGCGCCTACTGCCACCTCCAGCTCGTCTTCGAGGAGGGCGCCGGCACGCTGATCAAGCCGTTGACGTGGCAGGGCGACATGAGCTTCGGGCCACCCCGCGACGGCCAGGCGACTCTCCAACGGCTGGACACCAACCCCCGCTGGGCCGGGATCCCCGACCTCGACGACGCCGGACCGCGCGCTGTCACGGCGTACGTCGCGACCTACGGGCCGACCACGGCCGAGCAGATCCACTACTGGCTCGGCGAGGGGCTGAGCGCCGGTCGCAGACGCATCGAGACCTGGATGGCCGAGCTCGGCGACCGGTTGGTCCGGGTCGACGTCGACGGCGGGGCGACGTACTGCTTGCGCGAGGACGTCGACGGCCTGGCGGCTGCGCTCCCGTCAGACGCGGTGCGGTTGCTTCCTGGGCACGACCAGTGGGTGATCGGTCCAGGGACGAAGGACGCCCACGTCACGCCGCCGTCGCGCCGAGGCCTGATGACCCGCAAGGCCAACCCGGTGATCGTCGGTGGCGTCGTGTGCGGGACCTGGTCACGCAAGGGCGATGAGGTCGCGTTGACCTGGCTCGACGAACGGCCGCGGCCGCATCCGGCGCTTGAGGTCGAGGTCTCGCGGCTCGCGGACCTGCTCGGGAGGGGCCTGCGCCTGAGCCTGCACCCGTGACGACGCGGCCCGGCGTACCCCTCCTAGACTGCGCCCATGCCTGAGATCACACGAGACGAGGTCGCCCACCTGGCCGACCTCGCCCGGATCGACCTGTCCGACGCCGAGCTGGACCACCTCGCGCCGCAGCTGTCGGTCATCCTCGAGTCCGTCGCCTCCATCAGTGCGGTCGCCAGCGACGACGTCCCGCCGACGTCGCACCCGCTGCCGCTGACCAACGTCTTCCGCGAGGACGTCGTCGAGCCGTGCCTGACCGCCGAGCAGGCGCTGGCCATGGCGCCCGAGACCGACCAGCAGCGCTTCTCCGTGCCGCGGATCCTGGGGGACGAGCAGTGAGCACCTCCATCACCAGCACCGCCGCGCAGATGGCGGCCGCGCTCGCCGACGGCACCACCACCTCCGTTGCTCTGACCAAGCTGCACCTCGACCGCATCGCTGCCGTCGACGGCGCCGTGCACGCGTTCCTCCACGTCGACGCCGAGGGGGCCCTGGCCCAGGCCGCGGCCTCCGACGCGAGGCGCGAGTCCGGCGCCCCGGCGTCCGACCTCGACGGCGTGCCGATCGCGGTCAAGGACGTCCTGGCCACCCAGGGCCTGCCGACCACGTGCGGCTCGAAGATCCTCGAAGGCTGGATCCCGCCGTACGACGCCACGGTCGTCGCCAAGCTGAAGGCTGCGGGTCTGCCCATCCTCGGCAAGACCAACATGGACGAGTTCGCGATGGGCTCCTCCACCGAGCACTCCGCCTACGGCCCGACCCACAACCCGTGGGACCTCGACCGGATCCCCGGTGGCTCCGGCGGTGGCTCGGCTGCGGCCGTGGCGGCCTTCGAGGCGCCGTTCGCCCTGGGCACCGACACCGGCGGCTCGATCCGCCAACCCGGCGCCGTCACCGGCACGGTCGGCATCAAGCCGACCTACGGCGGGGTCTCGCGCTACGGCCTCGTCGCCCTCGCCAACTCCCTCGACCAGGTCGGACCGGTCAGCCGGACCGTCCTGGACTCCGCGCTCCTCCACGAGCTCATCGGCGGCCACGACCCGCGCGACTCGACCTCGGTCGACGCCCCCATGCCCGACGTCGTCGCGGCTGCCCGCCTGGGCGCGCAGGGGGACCTCGCCGGCCTCAAGGTCGGCGTGATCACCGAGCTCGGTGGCGACGGCTACCAGGATGGCGTGCAGGCCCGCTTCCAGGAGTCCGTCGACCTGTTGGTGAGCATGGGTGCTGAGGTCGTGGAGGTCTCCTGCCCGAGCTTCGTGCACGCGCTCGCCGCCTACTACCTGATCCTGCCGGCCGAGGCGTCCAGCAACCTCGCCAAGTTCGATGCGATGCGCTACGGCCTGCGGGTCCTGCCCGAGGGCATCGACTCGCCCAGTGCGGAGGACGTCATGCGGGCCTCCCGCGACGCCGGCTTCGGCGACGAGGTCAAGCGCCGCATCATCCTCGGCACCTACGCCCTCTCGAGCGGCTACTACGACGCCTACTACGGCCAGGCGCAGAAGGTGCGCACGCTGATCTCGCGTGACTTCGATGCCGCCTTCACCCAGGCCGACGTACTGCTGTCGCCGACGGCGCCGACGACGGCGTTCAAGCTGGGGGAGAAGCTCGACGACCCGATCGCGATGTACCTCAACGACCTCGCCACGATCCCGGCCAACCTGGCCGGGATCCCCGGCATCTCGCTCCCGAGCGGCTTGGCCGACGAGGACGGGCTGCCGGCCGGCATCCAGATGCTGGCCCCGGCCCTGGCCGACGACCGGCTCTACCGCGTGGGCGCCGCCCTCGAGGCGGTCCTGACCGAGAAGTGGGGCGGGCCGCTGCTCGACCAAGCCCCGAGCCTGACAGGAGCCCCGTGATGGCTGACCACTCCGCGACGCTGGTGTCGTTCGACGACGTCCTCGCCTCCTACGACCCCGCCATGGGGCTCGAGGTGCACGTCGAGCTCAACAGCAACTCCAAGATGTTCTGCGGGTGCCCGACCGAGTTCGGTGCCGAGCCCAACACCCAGGTCTGCCCGACCTGCCTGGGACTGCCCGGTGCGATGCCGGTCGTCAACCGCAAGGCCGTCGAGTCGGCGATCCGGATCGGGCTCGCGCTCAACTGCGAGATAGCCGAGTGGTGCCGCTTCGCGCGCAAGAACTACTTCTACCCCGACATGCCGAAGAACTTCCAGACGTCTCAGTACGACGAGCCGATCTGCTTCGAGGGCTACATGGACGTCGACATCCCCGACGGTCAGGGAGGCACCGAGACCTTCCGCGTGGAGATCGAGCGCGCCCACATGGAGGAGGACACCGGCAAGTCACTGCACGTCGGTGGCGCCACCGGCCGCATCCACGGCGCCGACCACTCGCTGGTCGACTACAACCGCGCCGGCATCCCGCTCATCGAGATCGTCACGAAGCCCATCATGGGCGCGCGCGAGAAGGCTCCGGCGATCGCCAAGGCCTACGTCGCCCAGCTGCGCGAGCTGATCGTCGCCCTCGGGGTCTCCGACGCCCGGATGGACCAGGGCTCGATCCGCGCCGACGTCAACCTGTCGCTGGCTCCCAAGGACGCCGGCGGCCTCGGGACCCGCAGCGAGACCAAGAACGTCAACTCGCTGCGCTCGGTCGAGCGCGCGGTGCGCTACGAGATGCAGCGTCACGCCGGCATCCTCGACGCCGGCGGCTCGATCCTGCAGGAGACCCGTCACTGGCACGAGGACACCGGCATCACCACTGCCGGGCGCGAGAAGTCCGACGCCGACGACTACCGCTACTTCCCCGAGCCCGACCTGGTGCCGGTCGCGCCGTCGCGCGAGTGGGTGGAGGAGCTGCGCCTGACGATGCCCGAGAACCCGACGGTCAAGCGGGCCCGGCTGCAGGGGGAGTGGGGCTTCTCCGACCTGGAGATGCGCGACACCGTCGGTGCCGGCGCCTTCGGTCTGGTCGAGGAGACCATCGCCGCCGGCGCCACTCCGCAGGCCGCCCGCAAGTGGTGGCTCTCCGACCTCGCCCGCCGCGCCAACGAGACCGGCGCCGACATCGCCGACCTCGGCGTCTCACCGGCCCAGGTGGCCGCCGTGCAGGCCCTGGTCGACGCCAAGACGATCAACGACAAGCTCGCCCGGCAGGTCTTCGACGGCCTGGTCGCCGGTGAGGGCACGCCCGAGGAGATCGTCGCGGCCCGCGGGCTCGCGGTCGTCTCCGACGACGGTGCGCTCGGTGCCGCGGTCGACGCTGCGATCGCGGCCAACCCCGACGTCGCCGACAAGATCCGCGACGGCAAGCACGCCGCGGCCGGCGCCCTGATCGGTGCGGTCATGAAGGAGATGAAGGGCCAGGCCGACGCCGCTCGGGTGCGCGAGCTGGTGCTGGAGAAGCTCGCCTGACCCAAGATCCAGGTCGAGTCGGCGACTATAGTCGCCGACTCGGCACTGACAGAGGGCTCGAGTCGGCACCAAAGGGTGAAGCGGAGTAGGCTCCGGCTCGAATCAATCACTCACGCCCGTGGTGGGGGAAGCCGGTCAGATTCCGGCGCTGTCCCGCAACCGTAGGTCTGTTCTTTGCCCGCAAGGGGAGGGGCAGACGAGCCGGAGCACCTGTCACGACGCGTCCTCACCACATCGCTGTCGTGGAAAACAGCGGGTGGCCTGTGGCCTCGGCCGGAGCCTCCCGTTGCGTTGCAGCGGGAAGGAACCATGAACCACCTCCGACGCCTCTCCCTGGTCGCCGTACCAGCCCTGGCATTCTCATCACTGGCCTTCGTGCCGGCAGCCCCCTCGTCGGCCGCCGAGCCGGATCCGACTCCATTGGCCAACGGCGTCGACTGGCTCTCGGGCCAGCTGACCGACGGGCTGATGCACAACGACCAGTTCGACTTCGACGATCTCGGGCTGACCACCGACACCGGGCTGGCCATGGCCTACCTCGGCGAGACCGCCACCGCCGGCGCCATCTCCGCCGCGCTGGAGCCGGTCATCGCCGACTACTACACCTACGACGTCTACAACGCCGACTACAGCGAGGTCGTCGGCACCCACGTCAGCGCCGGCTCGCTGGCCAAGGCCACCGCCTTCGTCGAGGCCGCCGGAGGCGACCCCACCGACTTCGGTGGTCATGACCTGGTCGTCGAGCTCGAGGACCGGGTCAGCACCGCTGCCGGCACCGAGGGCCGCATCGGCGACGTGTTCTTCCCCGACGAGGCCTTCGAGGCCGACTACTCCAACACCCTGGGCCAGGCCTTCGCAGCCAACGCGCTGCACGCCGACGGCTCGGAGCTCGCCGCCAGCAGCGTCGACTTCCTCCTGGCGCAGCAGTGCGAGGCAGGCTTCTTCCGCTTGTCGTTCGCGGCTGCCGACGCCGCCGACCAGACCTGCGACGGTGACGCAGCCTCCTCTGCCAGCACCGACGTGACGGCGCTCGCGCTGCTCAACCTCACCGCGCTCGGGGACTACTCGGCCGACGTCGACGAGGCCAAGGCCGCTGCCGTCGACTGGCTCGTCGAGGCGCAGGACGCCGACGGCTCGTTCGGCAGCGACGGCGACATCACCACGCCCAACGCCAACAGCACCGGCCTGGCCGGCTGGGCCCTCGGCGACGCCGACGAGGCCGACGCCGCGAGCGCGGCCGCGGTGTGGCTGCGCCAGCACCAGGCAGACGACTTCGGCCCCTGCACGACCGGTCTCAGCGGCGACACCGGAGCCATCGCCTATGACGACGACGCGCTCGCTGCTGGGCGTAGCGCGGGCATCGAGGTCTCCAGCCAGGATCAGTTCCGTCGGGCCACGGCCCAGGCGGTCGCGGCGATGCAGTGGGCCCCGGCCGGCGCAGGTGCCGACGCCGGGACCACGGCCGGGGACTACGTCCGCGCCGGTTCCAAGCAGGCCGTCACGGCGACTGGCGTCGCCCCGGGCCAGACGGTGTGTTTCGCCCTCGGCGCGTCGCAGACCCTGGTGTCGGCCGACACCACGGGCACTGCCCGCGGCTTCGTCACGCTGCCGAGCGGCTCGGGCCAGCGCCTCTACGACATCGGTCTGACCGATGGCGTCGTCGGCGCGTTCGGTTTCAACGCCCTCGCCGCCAAGACCCTCAACGTCGCGCTGAAGAAGGACAAGGTGCCGGCCAAGCGCAAGCAGAAGGTCACCGTGAAGGGCCTCGCCGTGGGCGAGAGCGTCAAGGTCAAGTACGACGGCAAGGTCGTGGGCAAGGGCACCGCCGGCGACAACCACCGCTTCACGACGAAGTTCAAGGTGGGCAAGGAGACCGGCAAGCAGAAGGTGAAGGTGCGCGGAGAGTTCGGCAACCGCAAGGCCGTCGAGAAGTTCCGCGTCGTCAAGGCCCGATGAGCACGCGTCGTACGTCGCGCTTCGTCGCCGCGGTCCTCGTGACCGCGGCGGCGGGGCTCGTCGGCGCCGCCGGTGGCGCTCCGGCCAGGGCTGATGCCTCGTGCGCATCGGTCGGGGTCACTGTCGTCGTGGACTTCAACCAGCTCGGCGGTGGCGTGCCCACGGTGTGCGTCAGTGACGGGGCGGGTGAGCTCGCGTCGACGCTGTTCGAGACCGCGGGCCAGCCGCTCACCCAGCCCACGCGGCAGCCGGGCTTCGTGTGTCGCGTCGCCGGCAAGCCGGCTGACGACCCGTGCGTCAACACCCCACCCGACACCGCTTACTGGGGGTTGTGGTGGTCCGACGGCGAACCCGGAAGCGCGTGGACCTACTCGACCAAGGGGGCGTACTCCCTCAAGGGTCTGGCCGGCGGTTTCGTCGCGCTCGCCTGGGACGAGGTCGAGGGCAGCGAACGCCCCAGCGCTTCGGCCAGCCGGCCGAGTGCGCCGACGGCCACGCCGACGCCGACCCCGGCCCCCGAGGCCACGCCCGCCCCGTCGAGCGGCGGATCCGGTGGTGGTCAGGCCGACGAGGGCGCCGGCCAGGCTGGTTCCGGCGCTGGCTCGCCCTCGGTGACGCCCACGCCCTCGCCGGGGACCGAGTCCACGGCAGGCCAGACGGCCACCGACCCCGCGAGCCCGAGCGCGGCTGCCGGCCGGGACGAAGCTCAAGGCAAGACGGGGAAGAAGTCCCGGTCAGGGAAGACCAGCGCCGCTGAGCTGAGCGAGAGCGCGAGCCCCGAGGTCGACGTACCCGAGGTCACCACGACGGACCCGGCGCTCGCCGCCGAGACGGCGCCGGTCGACTCGGGTGGGTTGCCCACCTTCGTGGCCCCCGCGCTGATCGTGCTGATCTTCGGTGGAGCGGGCCTCGCCTGGTGGCTTCGTCGTCGAGGAGCGGCTCCCCTGTGACGGGCCCGTCGTGAGCGCGCTGCCGCGTGACCTGCATCCCATGGCCTGGTGGCTGTGGGCGATCGGTCTCGCCGCGGCAGCGTCGCTCACGACCAACCCGCTGGTGCTGCTGATGATCATCGGGGTCGCCGCGGTCGTCGTCACCGCGCGTCGCAGCGACCATGCGTGGGCGCGGTCGTTCCGGTTCTACGTCTGGCTCGGGGTGGCCGCGGTCTTCCTGCGGGTGCTCTTCCGGGTGGTGCTCGGCGGGGGCTACCCCGGCACGGTCATCCTCGACCTGCCGCAGATCCCCCTGCCTGACTTCGTGCTCGGCATCAACCTGCTCGGCCCGCTGACCCGTGAGTCCCTCCTCGCCGGGCTGTATGACGGCCTGCGGCTCGCGACGATCATCATCTGTGTCGGAGCGGCCAACTCGCTGGCCAACCCCAAACGGCTGCTGCGCTCGTTGCCGCCCGCGCTCTACGAGCTCGGCACGGCCCTGGTCGTCGCGGTGACCGTCCTGCCGCAGTTCACCCAGAGCATCAAGCGGGTGCGTGCGGCCCAGGCCCTGCGCGCCGGCGAGACCGGACGCGTGCGCAAGCTGCGGCGCTACCTCGTGCCCGTCCTCGAGGACACCCTCGAGCGGTCGCTGGCCCTCGCCGCCGGCATGGACACCCGGGGCTACGGCCGTTCGGGGACCGCGACGCCGGCCGAACGACGTACGACGGGAGCCCTCATGCTCGGCGGCCTGTCCGGCGTCGTCGTCGGGGTCTACGCCCTGCTCGACCAGACCGCGCCCCGACTCCTGGCCGGGCCGATGCTGGCCCTCGGGCTCGCGGTGGCCCTGGCCGGCCTGGTCGCCTCGGGGCGCCGGGTCGAGCGCACCCGCTACCGCCCCGACCGGTGGCGGGCGGCCGAGATCGGCGTCGCGAGCGTCGGCATCACCGCGGGCATCCTCGGCTGGTGGGTCAACGCCCACCAGCTCCCGATCGCCTACCCCGACCTCACGTCGGTGCCGCAGGTCAGCGTCACCGCCCTGGCGGCGGCGCTGCTGGGGGTCGTCGCGGCGGCCATCAGCCCACCCCCGGCCGGAGTGCGCCGGACCCGGGCGGCGCCTGCCCGCACCCGCGCCGCCGAGCCCGCCCCCGCATCCGCCCCCGAATCCGCCCCCGAATCTGCAGGGAGCACCCGATGATCGAGCTGCGCGACGTCCGCCTCACCTACGACGACCAGGGCGCGACGGCACCGGTCCTGGACGGCATCGACCTCGACATCGACGAGGGCGAGCTCGTCCTGGTCTCCGGCCCGACCGGGGTCGGCAAGTCGACCCTGCTGGGGGTCATCACCGGACTCGTCCCGCGCTTCAGCGGCGGCCTCCTCTCCGGCGACGTCCGCCTCGACGGGGTCAGCATCATCAACGACCCGCCCCGCGAGCGCGCCCACGTGATCGGGTACGTCGGTCAGGATCCGGCCGCGGGCTTCGTCACCGACACCGCCGAGGACGAGCTCGCCTACGGCATGGAGCAGCTCGGCCTGCCGCCCGAGACGATGCGCCGTCGCGTCGAGGAGACCCTCGACCTCCTCGGCATCGCCGACCTGCGGCACCGCGACCTGCACACCCTCTCCGGGGGAGAGCAGCAGCGGGTCGCCATCGGCGCCGTGCTCACGATGCACCCCCGACTGCTGGTCCTCGACGAGCCCACCTCGGCCCTCGACCCGACCGCGGCCGAGGAGGTCCTCGCCACCCTCACCAGGTTGGTGCACGACCTCGGCGTCTCGGTGCTGCTGGCCGAGCACCGCCTCGAGCGGGTGGTGCCGTTCGCCGACCGGATGGTGCTGTTCACCGGCGCCGGCAAGATCCGCGTCGGGGCGCCGGCCGACCTGCTCCTCGACTCACCCGTCGCCCCGCCGATCGTCGAGCTGGGGCGCGCGGCCGGCTGGTCCCCGCTCCCGCTGACGGTGCGCGAGGCGCGACGAGCAGCGCGCGGGCTCGACCTGGTGCCGCCGATCCCGCCCGAGGCCCACGCGCCCGACCCGCTCCTGACCAGCAGCCGCCTCTCGGTGGCCCACGGCAGCCACGTGGCTCTGCGGGAGGTCGACGTCCGGCTCGACGCCGGCCGGGTCACTGCCCTGATGGGTCGCAACGGCTCCGGCAAGTCGACCCTGCTCTGGACCCTCCAGGGCACCCGCAAGCGACGGGCCGGTGCCGTCGCGGTGGCCGGCACCGATCCGGCGACCCTCGATCCCGCCGGACGCCGCGGCGTCGTCGGACTGCTGCCGCAGACCGCCGGCGACCTGCTCTACCTCGAGACCGTGGCCGCCGAGTGCGACGCCGGTGGGCCCGACACCCGCGCGCTGCTCGATCGGCTCGTGCCCGGCATCGACGACGACACCCACCCCCGCGACCTCTCCGAGGGCCAGCGCCTGGCCCTTGCTCTGGCGCTCGTGCTGGCCGCCCGACCGCAGGTGCTGCTGCTCGACGAACCGACCCGCGGGCTCGACTACGCCGCCAAGACGGCGCTGGCCACGATCCTGCGCGACCTGGCCCGCGAGGGGCGCGCGGTGCTGGTGGCCACCCACGACGTCGAGTTCGTCGCCACCGCCGCCGATGACGTGGTGGTGCTGGCCGAGGGCGAGGTCGTCTCCTCCGGGCCCGTACGCCGCGTGGTCGCCGAGTCGCCTGCGTTCGCCCCCCAGGTCACCAAGATCCTGGGGCCGCGCTGGCTGCACGTCGACGAGGTCGTCGCGGCCCTGGCTCTTGGCGGGGCTGGCGACGGCGCGGTCGACGGCGCGGTCGACGGGGCCTCGGCATGAGCCCCACCACGAGCGTCCGTCGGGTGCTGGACCAGCGCGCCGTACCCCTCGCCCTGCGCTCGCGCCTGGTGCTGGGCGTCGCCTCGCTGGCCGGCCTGATGATGCTGTGCTGGCCGCTCCTGGTGCAGGTGCCGGCCGACGGCACCGGCCGTACGGACCCACCGTTCCTCTTTCTCCTGCTGCTGCCACTGGTCATCGCGGTGGTGATCGCTGAGATCAGCGAGGGAGGCATGGACTCCCGCGTCCTGGCGATTCTCGGGGTGCTGAGCGCCATCAACGCCCTGATGCGGCTGCTGTCGGCCGGCACCGCAGGGGTCGAGCTCGTGTTCTTCCTGCTGATCATCGCCGGGAGGGTCTTCGGCGCCGGCTTCGGCTTCGTGCTGGGGGTGACCTCCCTCTTCGCCTCGGCCCTGATGACGGCGGGGGTGGGGCCGTGGCTGCCGTTCCAGATGATCTGCGCGGCGTGGGTCGGGATGGGCGCGGGCCTGCTCCCGCGCCGGGTCAGCGGGCGCTGGGAGATCGCGATGCTGGCGAGCTACGGCGTGGTGGCGGCGTACCTCTTCGGGATGCTCATGAACCTCTCCGGCTGGCCGTTCCTGCTCGGCGTCTCCGTGCCGGGCGCGGAGGGCAACCTGTCCTACGTCGCCGGCGCGCCGCTGCTGGAGAACCTCCAGACCTTCCTGGTCTACACGTTGATCACCTCGACCGGGAGCTTCGACACCGGGCGGGCGATCACGACGGCCGTGGCGGTGGTCGTGCTCGGTCCGAGCGTCCTGACGACGCTGCGCCGCGCGTCGCGTCGGGCGCTGGTGCTCCCTACGGCGTAGCCGTGTGGTCGTGCGGCGGGAGCTCATCGATCGTCCAGGCTCCGTTGGACGAGCCGGACTGGCGCTTGCGGGCGGCTTCGACGGAGAGCGAGACACGGCGGGCGAACGCCGAGGCGCCGGGCACCCTGGTGTGCACCACGGTGTCGGCGGTGCGGAAGCTCACGATGCGGTGGAGGTGCCCCGAGGACGTCTGGACCGCCACGATGTCGGCCAGGGCCAGGGTCAGTGGTCCGACGCCGGAGTCGGCGCGCGCCGGCACGAAGGTGAGGTGGAGGGCGGTCAGCGCCAACCGGCCAGGACCCCAGGGGGTGACGTGCGGCGAGGTCGCCGAGGCGGGTGCTCGCAGGTCTTCGACCCTGACGTTCCCGACCTTCCAGGCCACGACTCCGTACGACACGACACACCTCACGGTGAAGAGTTCCAGACATCCCGAGTAGTGCCCGCCCCATGGCAGTGGGTCGAGCAATGTCTAGTCAGGCTACCCCACGACGAGGACAGCACAGGGTCGCGTCAGGGGCGGACCTGCAGGATCCGGTCGTCCTGTCCGGCCGGGTCGCCTCGGCCGTCGCGGTTGCTCGTGGTCAACCAGAGGGTGCCGTCCGGGGCCTGGGCGACGGTGCGCATCCGGCCGTAGTCGCCGACGAAGTACGGCGTCTGCTTGACCGCCTTTCCGCCCTTGAGGGTCACCTGCCAGAGGCGTTCGCCCCGCAGCGCCGCCATCCACAGCGAGCCCTTGGCGAAGGCCAGGCCCGAGGGTGAGGCCTCGGCGACGTCCCAGGTCTGTTGGGGGTCGGTGAACTTGCGAGCCCCACCCGTGCCCTCGACCCGGGGCCAGCCGTAGTTGTCACCGGCCTCGATCTTGTTGAGCTCGTCGACGCTGTCCTGCCCGAACTCGGAGGCCCACAGGTTGCCCTGGGCGTCGAAGGCCAAGCCCTGCACGTTGCGGTGCCCGTAGCTCCACACGGCGGTGTCGAACGGGTTGCCGGGGGCGGGCTCGCCGGAGGTGGTGATCCGCAGGATCTTGCCGCCGAGGGAGTCGAGGTCCTGGGCCAGGGCCGGCTTGCCGGACTCCCCGGTCGAGGCGTAGAGGAAGCCGTCGGGGCCGAACTCGAGCCGCCCCCCGTCATGGATGAAGCCGTTGGGGATGCCGTCGAGGAGCACCTCGACGGGGGTGAGGCCGCCGTCGACCAGATAGCTGCGCACGATGCGGTTGTCGGTGGCGGTGGTCAGGTAGAAGTAGACCGCGCGGTCCTGCTCGAAGGCGGGGGAGAGGGCGACGCCGAGCAGGCCGCCCTCACCCTGGGGCGCGGCCTGGTCGATGACTCCGAGCACACTCACCTTGTGCTTGCGCCCGCCCGAGACGAGCAGGACCCGCTTGGTGTCGCGCTCGGTGACGATGGCGTCGCCGTTGGCGAAGAAGTCCAGGCCCCACGGGACCGCGAGGCCCTCGGCGATGGTGTCGATCACGCGGGGTGCGCGCTTGCCCTTGCCCTTGCCCGGGGTGGCCTCGGGGGACTCGGTGCTCCCGGGGACCGGGGCGGTGGTCGGAGCCTGCGGGACCCCGGAGCCGACCGGGGTCGGCGGGGCGGTGCCGGTCAGGGTCACGATGCTCTCGTTGCCGCCCTGGTTGCAGCCGCTCAGGACGACGGCGGCGGCGAGAAGCAGGGCCCCGGGGACCACCCGGCGCGGACTCCGGCGCACCTGCTCAGCCGACCTGGTCGATGAAGTCGAGCAACAGCTGGTGGACGACCTCGGGCTGCTCCATCTGGATGAAGTGCGAGCCCTTGAGCTCGACGTAGCTGCCCTGCTCCACTCGCGCTGCGGCGCTGGCCATGTCGCGAGCCCCGGCGAGGACATCGAAGGTCGCGGCGACGAAGAGCGCCGGCACCTTGATGCTGCTGAGCCGGACCCGCGCGTGGCGCGAGGTGCTCAGGGCGAGCTGGAAGTACCAGTCGAGGGGAGTGGTCAGGAACTCCTTGACCGCCACCTCGGCGAGCTCGGGGTCGCGCAACGGGAACATGAAGCCCGAGTGGCTCAGGATCCCGATGACCTTGGGCCCCACCGGCACCCGGCTGGCCACGGGGCTGAGCGCCTTGCCGGCCACCGACATGACCCGCGACAGGTTGACCGTCAGGGTCCGGGCCACCACGTGGGGGAGCCGCAGCGGCGCGAGCATCGTGGCGAAGGTGTCGCCCGGCACGCCCGCGACAGCGAAGAGGCCGCGGACCCGTTCGGGGTGACGCGCCGCGAGCTCGAACATCGTGTTGACCCCCATCGACCAACCCATGAGGACGGCCGACTCGATGTCGAAGTGGTCCATGACGGACAAGCCGTCCTCGACGAAGTTGGCGATCTCGACGTGGGAGGGGTCGGCCGGCCGGTCGGAGCCACCGACGCCGCGGTGGTTCCACGAGACGATGCGTACGCCGCAGTCGGGGCTCAGCAGCGCCGGCCAGCAGAACGGGTTGGTGCCGAGGCCGTTGCAGAGCACGACGGTGGGGCCGTCGATGACCCCCTCCGGGTCGTTGGTCCAGGCCCGGATGTGGGTGCCGTCGTCGGAGAGGACGTCACGAAAGGCGAGCATGGAGGTGACGTCGATGCGCGCAGCAGACAGGGGCATGTCCCGATTGTGCCCGAGGCAGCCGCGTCCGGGTGGCGAGAGCCAGGATCCGGTCGTGCGGGGCGGATCAGGCGTGCGAGCGGGCGGGATCGGCCGTCGGGGCCGCGTCGCTCTCGACGGCAGGGCTTCGCCTGGAACGCAGGTAGTCAGCGACTTCCTCGCGCTCCACCCGCCGCGCGGCGCACGCGGTGGCAGCGATCATCGCGTTACGACGAGCGTGCTGCTGGGCCGTGACCGGCCATTCGCGCACGCGCGCCAGAACTCCCGCAAGGGGAGTGGTGGCGAAGAGGTTGTTTCCGAGCATGGTCCCGACCGTAGTCTTCGTGATCATCCACGTCGACACTCCTGTGTGACAGTTGTGTGAACTCATAGGTTTCGTTCAGGCGAACGGGTTGCCAGGATGTGTCGCGGCCTCAGACCGGCATCGGCTCCGCGATCGCCGGGCTCCGGCGGGTGGCGCCGATGCTGGCTGCGATCACGCACAGCACGGCCAGCCACTGCAGCGGACTGAGCAGCTCGCCGAGGACGACGATCGCCACCAGGGCGGCCGCCGCCGGCTCCAGGCTCATCAGGATCCCGAACGTGGCAGCGCGCAGGCTGCGCAGCGCGATCAGCTCACAGCTGTAGGGCAGCACCGAGCTCAGCAGACCGACGGCGGCGCCGAGCGCCAGCACGTGGGGGCTGCCCAACCCGTCGGCCAGGGCGCTGCCCGAGAGGGCGAGCAGCGGGGTGATCAACAAGGCGGCGACCACGCTGGCCGCTGCCAGTCCGTCGAGCCCCTCCCAGCGTCGACCGGTCTCGCCGCTGAGCAGGATGTAGGCGGCCCACATGGCTGCGGCGACCAAGGCCCACAGCACACCGATCGGGTCGAGGTCGGCTCGCTCGATGCCGAGGAGGCCCACCCCGATCGCCGCCAGCCCGACCCACAGCAGGTCACGGACGCGGCGCGAGCCGAGCACCGCCAGCGTCAGGGGCCCGATGAACTCGATCGTCACCGCGATCCCGAGCGGGATGCGGGCGAAGGACTGGTAGATCGCGAGGTTCATCAGACCGAGGCTCGCGCCGAACCCGACGGCCACCAGCCAGTCGTGCGTCGTACGCCGTCGAACCCGCGGTCGCGCGTAGGCCACGAGCACCGCGGCGCTGGTCACGAGTCGGAGCCAGACGATCACGGTGGGGGAGACCTCGTCGAACAACGACTTGGCCACCCCGGCGCCCAGCTGGACCGAGACGATGCCGATCAGCACCAGCACGACGGGTGAAGGCACGAAGGTGGAGGGGCGCCGCACCCGGCGAGACTAGCCCCGAGGTGCGGGCGAGTGCCGAGGCCGGCAGCGTCCGCGGGGGGGTCAGGTTGTGCCACGATGCGCGCATGGGGTCTTTCAAAGTCACACGCACCGCCGCCATCGAAGCTGATCCGGCGCTGATCCACGCGTTGGTCAACGACTTCCACGAGTGGCCGGCCTGGTCGCCGTGGGAGGGGCGGGACGCCGACATGGAACGCACCTACAGCGGCGCCGAGAGCGGCGTCGGCGCGCACTACGCATGGAAGGGCAACCGCAAGGCCGGAGAAGGCTCCATGGAGATCGTCGGTTCGACTCCTGAGCAGGTCGACCTGGTGCTCAGCTTCCTCAAGCCCTTCAAGGCCACCAACGACGTCACGTTCCGGATCGTGCCTGCCGACGGCGGCGCGGACGTCGCGTGGGAGATGACGGGGGTCCAGACCGGGCTGATGGCGGTGTTCGGCAAGCTCATGCCGATGGACCGGCTCGTCGGCAAGGACTTCGAGAAGGGGCTCGCTCAGCTCAAGACCGTGGCCGAAGCCTGACGGCGACCCTGCGGACCGGGCGACCGGTCAGGTGCTGAGAGCGCTCGCAACCCCGTCGGCGGCTCGCCCTATCCTGAACGCATGAGCGATTCTCCCCGCCCGAGCGGCCAGCCCGACATCAAGCCCCGCTCCCGCGACGTCACCGACGGCCTCGAGCGTGCGGCCGCGCGCGGCATGCTGCGCGCGGTCGGGATGGGCGACGACGACTGGGTCAAGCCGCAGATCGGGGTGGCGTCGAGCTGGAACGAGATCACTCCCTGCAACCTCTCGCTCGACCGGCTGGCGAAGGCCGTCAAGAACGGCGTGCACGCTGCCGGCGGCTACCCGCTGGAGTTCGGGACGATCTCGGTCTCCGACGGCATCTCGATGGGCCACGAGGGCATGCACTACTCGCTGGTGTCGCGCGAGGTCATCGCCGACTCCGTCGAGACGGTGATGATGGCCGAGCGCCTCGATGGCTCGGTGCTGCTCGCCGGCTGCGACAAGTCGTTGCCCGGGATGATGATGGCGGCCGCGCGGCTCGACCTCGCCGCAGTCTTCCTCTACGCCGGCTCGACCATGCCGGGCTCGGTCGACGGCAAGGACGTCACGATCATCGATGCCTTCGAGGCGGTCGGAGCGTGCCTGGCCGGCAAGATCACCCGTGACGAGGTCGACCGGATCGAGCGGGCGATCTGCCCGGGCGAAGGCGCCTGTGGGGGCATGTACACCGCCAACACGATGGCCGCCGTCGGCGAGGCCATCGGGATGAGCCTGCCCGGGTCCGCCGCCCCGCCGGCCGTCGACCGCCGACGCGACGGCTTCGCCCACCGCTCCGGCGAGGCGGTCGTGGAGATGCTGCGGCGCGGCATCACCGCCCGCCAGATCATGACGAAGGAAGCGTTCGAGAACGCGATCACGGTCGTGATGGCCCTGGGTGGCTCGACCAACGCTGTCCTGCACTTGCTCGCGATGGCCCGCGAGGCCGAGGTCGACCTGACCCTCGACGACTTCAACCGGGTCGGCGACAAGGTGCCTCACCTCGCCGACCTCAAGCCGTTCGGTCGCTACGTGATGAACGACGTCGACAAGATCGGCGGCATCCCGGTCGTGATGAAGGCGCTCCTCGACGCCGGGCTGATGCACGGCGACTGCCTTACCGTGACCGGCAAGACCCTGGCCGAGAACCTCGAGGCGCTCAACCCGCCCGCGCTCGACGACGACGTGATCCGCTCGCTCGAGCGCCCGATCCACGCCACCGGCGGACTCACGATCCTCAAGGGCTCGCTGGCTCCTGAGGGTGCCGTGGTGAAGACGGCCGGCTTCGACGAGTCCGTCTTCACCGGCACCGCGCGGGTCTTCGACGGCGAGCGCGCCGCGATGGATGCTCTGACCGAGGGAGCGATCTCGGCCGGCGACGTCGTCGTCATCCGCTACGAGGGCCCCAAGGGTGGTCCGGGGATGCGCGAGATGCTCGCGATCACCGGCGCCATCAAGGGCGCCGGCCTCGGCAAGGACGTCCTGCTCCTCACCGACGGTCGCTTCTCCGGCGGCACCACCGGGCTGTGCGTGGGTCACCTCGCCCCCGAGGCCGCCGACGGGGGTCCGATTGCCTTCGTCCGCGACGGTGACCAGATCACCCTCGACGTGCTCAACCGCTCCCTCGAGATCGAGCCCGTCGGCACCCCCGAGGACTGGGAGGCCCGCAAGGAGGGCTGGACGCCGCGCCCGCCGAAGTACACCAAGGGAGTGCTCGGCAAGTACGCCCGGACCGTGACGTCTGCGGCGCACGGCGCGGTCACCTGCTGACGATGGGCCACACGTGACCTCGGGCAGTGCCACGCGTCGCCGCCTCGGCGGCGGAGTATTGGCTGTTGTCGTCACCCTGCTGCTGCTTGCGGGGTTGGTGCGGTTCCTCGACGACGGGGCCGCACCATCGGTCGCCAGTCCGGCTCCGACGACCGCGGCACCGTCGAGCGCACCCGAGCCGTCGGCTCCGAGCGAGACCTCGTCCAGCCCGACAGCTGCTCCCTCGAGCACGCCGTCGAGCGCGCCGTCGCGTGCACCGAAACCCGAGCGGGGGGTCTTCGACGGCAACCGGACCCTGGTGGCCTACTACGGCACCGCGGGCACCGGGTCTCTCGGGGTGCTCGGCGAGGGTTCGCCGAATCAGGTGATCGGCCGGTTGACCAAGGCGGCACAGGCGTTCGCCCGCCCGGGGCGGCCGGTCCAGGTCGTCTACGAGCTCATCGTCACCATCGCCGACGCGATCCCGGGCCCCGGCAAGGACTTCAACCACGACCTCGCCCGAGCCCAGGTCGAGAGCTACATCAAGGCCGCCCACCGACATGACGCGCTCCTGCTGCTGGACCTCCAGCCGGGGCGCACCGACTTTCTCAGCGTCGCCCGCCGTTGGACCTGGGCACTGAAGGACCGCCGGGTCGGACTGGCGCTGGACCCCGAGTGGCGGATGTACGGCGACGAGGTCCCCGGACGCGTGATCGGTTCGGTCGACGCCGCGGAGATCAACGAGGTCTCGCTGTGGCTGGCCAACCTGCAGCGTCGCGGCGGCCTCCCGCAGAAACTGTTCGTGCTGCACCAGTTCCGAGAGAGCATGATCGAACGCATGGGCCGGGTAGCTGTGCGCAAGCGCCTTGCGACCGTCCAGCACGTCGACGGGTTCGGCACCGCGGGGCAGAAGCTGGCGACCTACCACGCGGTGCTGCACCCGAAGTTCCACCCCGGGTTCAAGCTCTTCTACGACGAGGACGTCGGGTTGATGTCGCCGGCCAGGGTGCTGGCCATCCGGCCGCGGGTGCGGTTCGTCAGCTATCAGTGAGTGGGCCCCACGCCGGAGGCTGAGCGGGGCGAGGGACGAGGTCGACGCTCGCTGGCGCGAATCCGGAGGCTGAGCAGGGCGAGCCCCTGGGCGAGCCCGTCGACGAAGCCCCTGTGAGCCGCATGCCGACCGTGCCCGACGCGGGTGGGCACCTTGCGGGGCCTCGTCGACGCTCGCTGGGGGTCTCCGGAGGCTGAGCAGGGCGAGCCCCTGGGCGAGCCCGTCGACGAAGCCCCTGTCAGCCGACGCCGACCGTCCCCGACGCGGGTGGGTACGTCGCGGGGCTTCGTCGACGCTCGCTGGCGCTCGCTGCTCAGCCTCCGGCGCGGCGTACCGGAGGCTGAGCAGGGCGAGCCCCTGGGCGAGCCCGTCGACGAAGCCCCTGTCGAGCCGTACGCCGACCGTCCCCGACGCGGGTGGGCACGTTGCGGGGCTTCGTCGACGCTCGCTGGCGCTCGCTGCTCAGCCTCCGGGTGTCCAGACGTGCCGATGTCCCCGCTGGGTGGGCGGGGTGTCGGGGCTTGGTGTTCAGGGTTCGTGTGGGTTCGAGGGGGGTGGTGATGGGGAGGCGTCCGTGGCGGCGTCCGCGGGTGACGCGGTAGCGGAGTCCCGAGGGGCTGGTCCAGTCGTAGACCCCGGGTTCGGGGGTTTCGTAGGTCCAGGGGGAGAAGGTCTTGGCCCGGTGGTGTCTCCTGCAGAGGAGGGCCAGGTTCTGGGTCGAGGTTTCCCCGCCGGCCTCGGGTTGGTTCTTGTCGTAGGGGGTCCGGTGGTCGAGGTCGCACCACCTCGCGCGTCGGGGGCAGTGGGGGAAGACGCAGACCTGGTCACGGAGTCGGACTTGTTCGACGAGCTTCTCGGTGGGCGTGTAGGCGTTGGTGGAGATTTGGGTGTTGAGGTCGATCACGGGCCGGATGATGACCGTGTTCCCCACGGTCTGGCACCAGGCCTTGATCTGATCGATCAACACGTCGCCGCGCCGACGTTGTCGACGGTGGCGTGCAGGGTGTCGGGGTCGAGGTGGGCGTACAGGTTCACCCCACGTCCACCGGCGCGCGGTGGAGCGTGCAGCATCCCCGTCGCCTCTTCGGTTTTGAGGTTGAGGGCGAGCTGGTTGCGGGCCATCTCTCCGACGGCCATCGAGCGGCGGACGTCGAGGCTCTCGTCGCAGCCGAGGTCGCCGAGGCTCTTGGCACCGTCCTTGACGGCCTGCTCCAGGTCGAGGGCGTCTTCGAGTGAGACGGACCCGGAGATGGCGATGGTGCCGTCGGTGGTCGGGCCGCGGGTGCCGAGGTGGACGTCGAAGGACCGGTCATCAGCGGCCTTGGCGGCGCGGCGTTCGGCTTCGTCGGGGTCGTAGAGGTCGACAGCCTGGGCGACGGTGCGCTCGATCTGGGCGAAGGTGCAGGAGTGCAGGACGGGGGCGAGCATCTGGTCGATGTAGCGGGCTGCTTCGTAGCTGAGGTTCATGGTTGATTCGCAGACTTTGAACGCTTTCCACACCGGCACCTCCAACGCCAGCACCCTCTCCCAGGTCTTGGGGAGGCGGTAGCGCAACTCGAGGACCTTGCCGACGTAGGTGCAGCCGGCATCGGTGGACATCCCGAGGCCGACTGCGAGGTCGTAGACGTCGAACTCACTGACGAGCGGGCAGCCCACCCCGCCGAGGAGGATCCCGTCGACGCCGAAGGTGAGTTCGTCGACCAGTGAGTTGTCGACGCGGAACTCGGCCGACCAGTGACGACCCCTTGGAGGAGCGACGACTTCGGCGGTGTCGCGCTGGCGGCTTCTCGAGGTCGCGGACCGCGGTGATCGCGGTCGGGGTGGTGGGTTCTTCCATGCTCCAATTCTAGAGGCGCCGCCGACAATCGATAGTGTGTTCCCACGCTCTGTGGACAACGAACGGTGTCTAATTTGTTGTCAGGCTGCGATTCGCGACTGGTGCGACGCGCCTCCCGACGCTGAGCCACGCAGACCCACCTCAGCCACCGCTGCGCAGCCGGTCGTTGTCTGCGCTGCGCCGGTAGGGATCGAGCGCATCGTGGGAAACTCGAGCAACGGAGGGCGGGGCAGCCATGGGCAGAGACGTTGTGCTGGAGACGGAGCGCCTGATCCTCAGGCCCTGGCGGGTCGTCGAGGCCGAGGTCCAGCGCGAGCTGTGGACGGAGCGGGATCCCCGGGTGCCGCCGCACCGTCGAATCGATGCGCAAGGGCACCCCACGCTCGCCGAGCTCGAGGCAGGGATCCGCGCTCCGGAGCCGGCGTCGAGTGGCCTGCTCGCGATCCAGCGCAAAGAGGTCGGTGACGTGGTCGGTTATTGCGGGCTGATCGAGAGTGCCCCTTCGGTCGAGGAGCAGCCCGAGCTCGCGTTCGAGCTGTTGCGGCGGGTGTGGGGGCAGGGCTACGCGACCGAGGCGGCGTCGGCGGTGCTGGAGCGGGCGAGAGTCGCTGGGTGCGAACGCGTGTGGGCCTCGGTCTGGGACTGGAACACGGCTTCGCGTCGGGTGCTGGCCAAGCTCGGCTTCGTGGAGACTGGGCACGGTGACGCGGACCCGGCGTTCGGGACCTCGCTCGTGACGCTGCGACGTCTCTGACGGAACTGCAGCGTCGCAGCGGGCTCGCGGGCTCGCGACGGGTCAGAAGTAGTCGCGCACGTGCAGCGGACGCCCGCCCAGCACCGCGTCCAGGAGCAGGTCGTGCTCGTCGGGCCCGCTGAGCTGGTCGATCAGCCGCAGGTTGGCGCACGACTGGGCGCCGGCGAAGGCCAACGCGAAGCCCTGGGTGGTGAAGGTCGGGACGTCGCCCTCGGGCATCACCTCCTCGCACCAGCCGGGCTCCTCGCCGAGGGTGAGGCAGTACTGGCCGTCGGCGCGTTCGAGACGGTCGCCGGCGATCACGAAGTCGAGCTCGAGGTCGAGCAGTCCGGGCACGTACGGCGCGGCGGCGCTCAGGGCACCGGCGGGATCGTCGACCCGAAGCATGTAGGGGCGGCGCTCGACGACCCTCCAGGTCGAGGACGGCAGCACCAGGCGGGCCGCGTCGTGACCGGACGACGAGAGCCGCACGCGACCGACGACGGGGGCGAAGGTGCTCAGCATCCGCCACAGCGCTCGGTAGCCGTCGAGGGAGGTGGCGATCAGGTCGTGCACCTGCATCACCGAGGTGCTCGGGTCGTAGCCCGCGCCGCGGTCCCAGCTCGCGTAGCCGACCACGGCGTCGTCGCTGTCGATCGCGAGGCTGATCGCCGTGACGTCGGCCAGCATCTCGTCGTCGGTGGCGGCGAACCGCGGTCCGGTGCGGGTCAGGGGACCGTTCTGCTCGGATGCCCAACGGTCGTACAGCGCGCGTATGTCGGGCACGTCGGCCGCCGTAGCGCGGCGGGTCCGGGTCGCCACCGGAGGTCGCACGCCGGCGAGCTCGTCAACGCTGACCTCGATCGTGTCGAAGCTGGTGATGAGCTCGTAGCCGAGCGAGCGGTAGATGCCGCTGGCGGTCGGGTAGAGCGTCGAGACCACCTCACCACGGTCGGCCGCAGCGCCCAGAGCGGCTTCGAAGAGGGGGAGCAGCAGGCCGGAGCCGCGGTGCTCGGGCGCGACCGTCACCCCGGCGATCCCGCAGGTCGGCACCGGGCTGCCGTGCCACCACGACTCGTAGGAATGCGCCGCCACCCGCGCGACGAGCGTGCTGCCGTCGAACGCTCCCCAGACCTCTCGCCCGGCCGGCAGCGCGGCCGGGGCGGCAGGAATTGCGGCCGGGTAGGGCGGGGTTCCGAAGGCCTCTGAGCCCAGCCGGAACTGGGCGTCGTGGTCATCGAGGTCGAGGCGGCGGATCTTCACCCAGGCAACCTAGGCGCTGCACCCTGTGGGCGGCTACCAGGTGTCGACGGTGCGCCCGCTGCCGCGCAGCCGGCCGCCCTGCGCAGCGGCGTCGAGGAGCCGGGCGAGCAGGCCGCGCGTCTCGGCAGGGTCGATCACGTCGTCGATCTCGAAGTGCCGCGCGACGTTGAGCGCGGTCGAGTGAGCCTGGGCGTACGCCGTCAGCTCGCGCACCTGCTGCTCGCGCTCGTCGACGTCGACGATCGCCTCGAGCTCGCGCCGCATCGAGAGCCGGACGGCGCCCTCCAGCCCCATCGCCCCGAGGTGCGCGCCCGGCCAGGCCAGCGTCATCAGGGGCTCATGGGTGCTGCCCCCGAGCATCGCCTGCGCGCCGAGCCCGTAGCCGCGTCGCAGCACCACGCCGATCAGCGGCACCTCCATCGCCGCAGCGGCCACCAGCAGTCGGGAGGTGTGGCGGACCAGCCCGGTGCGCTCGGCCTCGGCGCCGACCATCATCCCTGGGGTGTCGACCAGCGAGACGACCGGAAAGCCCCACGCGTCGCACAGCTGAAGGAAGCGGGCGGCCTTGTCGCCGGCGTCGGCCGTGATCGCGCCGGCCATGTGGCGGGTGTCGTTGGCGAGGAACCCCACGGTGCGGCCCTCGATGCGGCCCAGGGCGGTGCAGAGCTCGGGTGCGAACCCCGAGCGGAGCACGGTCACCGAGGCGACGTCGGCGATCCCCTCGATGATCGGCTCCACGTCGTACGACGTCCGCTCGCCGTCGGGCACCGCGTCGCGCAGTGCTACCTGCTCGCCCTCGCTCGGCGCGGCCCACGCCGCGTCGTCCCCCAGGAAGTAGCCGATCAGCGCCCGGGCGGCATCGACAGCCGCACCGTCGTCGACGGCGAGGTCGACCACGCCGTTGGCGCTCATCACGTCGAGCGGACCGACGTCCGCGGCGGCCACCTCGCCGAGTCCGCCACCGGCGATCATCGCCGGGCCGCCCATCCCGAGCGAGGAGTGCGGGGTGGCCACGATCAGGTCGGAGCAGCCGGCGATGACGGCGTTGCCTGCGAAGCAGTTGTCCTCGACCACCGCGATGCGCGGCGCCTTCCCCGACAGCCGGGCCCACGCGGCGAAGGTCGTGACGTCGAGCGCCGAGACCAACGGGATGTCCGTGTCCCCGGGACGCCCACCACCGCCGGACGCGAAGAACACCGTCGGCAGCGACAGTCGCGTGATGACGTCGAGCAGCCGGTCGGTCTTGCGGTGTCCGCGCATCCCCTGCGTGCCGGCCATGACGAGGTAGTCGTAGGAGAGCACCGCGACCTGCCGGCCGTCGATCGTCGCCAGTCCGCCCACGATCCCGTCGGCGACGGTGCGGTCGAGCAGGTCGTCGTCCGAGCGCTTGTCCGACTGCGCCGCGGTGACGAAGCGCCCGTACTCCACGAAGCTGCCCTCGTCGACGAGCGCTGCGACCTGCTCGCGAGCGGTGCGGCCGCCACGGGCGTGCAGCTTCGCGACCGCCTCCGGGCGGGCGGTGTCCTCGGTGAGAGCTCGTCGCGCGAGGACCTCCAGCAGCTCGGGCCTGATCCCGCTCGTCGACATGGCTGCGAGCATAGGAGGTCGCTCGGGTGGGCGCGGGAGAGGTAATTCGCTGGCGTCCATCCTCCGTCCGGGCCACGATGCGGGGGTGGCCCTGGAGATCTCGTCCATCACCTTCGACGCGCTCGACCCCGACCGGCAGGCGGCCTTCTGGGGTGCTCTGCTCGACCGACGCACCCACGGAAGCACGGTGCTGCCGGACGACGAGTCAACCCTCCCGATCCGGTTCACGCCGAGCGTCGAGCCCAAGGTCGACCGGCTCCAGATGCACCCCGACCTCACCAGTGCGAGCCTCGGCGACCAAGCCGCCCTCGTGGCTCGGGCTCTCTCCCTCGGTGCGAGTCACCTCGATATCGGCCAGCGAGGCGACGAGGGCCACGTGGTGCTGGCAGACCCTGAAGGCAACGAGTTCTGCGTGATCGAGCCCGACAACAACTTCCTCGCCGGGTGCGGCCGACTCGGGTGCCTGGCCGGCGACGGTTCTCACGCCACGGGTCTTTTCTGGAGTGCCGCTCTCGGTTGGCCGCTGGTCTGGGACGAGGGTGAGGAGACCGCCATCCAGTCACCGGCCGGTGGCCCGAAGCTCTCGTGGGGAGGCACGCCCCTGGAGACCTACACCCGGACCTGCCGCCCACACCTCGACCTGGTGCCGACGGTCGACAGCAGCGTCGAGGCCGAGGTCGATCGTCTCGTGTCCCTCGGGGCGGCGTACGCCGACGTCGGGCAGGGCGACGTCGCCTGGACCGTGCTGGCCGATCCGGACGGACACCAGTTCTGCGTGCAGCCGCGACCGCCCACCGCGGGGTAGAGCCCCATCTCCTAGGCTCGGGAGGTGACCGCCCACTCCGCCGCCGAGCTCGATGCCGCCGATCCTCTCGCCCACCACCGGGACCTTTTCGTCGGCGCCGAGACCCCGCTGGTCTACCTCGACGGCAACTCGCTGGGCCGCCCGCTGAGGAGCAGCGGCGAGCGGCTGCGGACCTTCGTCGAGGAGGAGTGGGCCGGACGGCTCATCCGCGGCTGGGACGAGCGCTGGATGGACCTGCCCGAGGTGCTCGGCGACGCCATCGGCGCGCAGTGCCTGGGAGCCTCGACGGGTCAGACGATCGTGGGCGACTCCACGACGGTGCTGCTCTACAAGCTGATGCGCGCTGCGGTGACCCTGCAGGCCGACCAGCCGGGTCGCACCGAGATCGTGATGGACAACGACAACTTCCCGACCGACCGCTACGTCGCCGAGGGGATCGCCGCCGAGCGCGGCTTGAGCCTGCGCTGGATCGACGTCGACCCGGAGGCGGGGGTCACCGCCGAGCAGCTCAGCGCGGTGGTGGGCGAGCGGACCGCGCTGGTCGCGCTGAGCCATGTCGCCTACCGCTCGGCGTGGATCGCCGACGGGGCCGAGCTGACCCGCATCGCCCACGATGCCGGCGCCCTGATGCTCTGGGACCTCTCCCACTCGGTCGGCTCGGTGCTCGTCGAGCTCGACGCCTGGGATGCCGACTTCGCCGTGGGCTGCACCTACAAGTACCTCAACGGCGGACCCGGTGCGCCGGCCTTCGCCTACGTCGCCGAGCGGCTGCTCGACGGCCCTCGAGAACTCGTCCAGCCGATCCAGGGCTGGCTCGGCGCCGCTGACCCGTTCCTGATGGGCCCGGTCTACCGACCGGCCGAAGGCATCCGCCGCATCCTCTCGGGCACGCCGCCGGTGATCGGGATGCTGGCCCTGCAGGACATGCTGCAGCTCGTCTCCCGCGTCGGCATGACCGCGATCCGGGAGAAGTCGATCGGTCTGACGGCCTTCGCCCTGGAGCGCGCAGCCGAGCTGCTGCCCGAGGTCGGCCTCGCCTCGCCCACCGACCCCGCGCGGCGCGGCGGCCACGTCACGCTCACGCACCCGTCGATGCGCGAGGTCACCGCAGCGCTCTGGGCGCGCGACGTGATCCCCGACTACCGCGACCCCGGCGGCCTGCGACTCGGGCTCTCGCCGCTGTCGACGTCGTACGACGAGGTCGAGCGCGGGCTGCAGGCCGTGCGCGAGGTCCTCGACTCGCTCGCCGCACGCGGGTGAGGCTCCGCCCGCAGAAGTCTGCCTCCCAGAAGCCGGCCTCCAAGAAGTCTGCCTCCCAGAAGCGGCCGCGCCGCCGATCCCGATCCCGGCCGAGATCAAGGTCCTGGTCGCCTCGGCCTTCGTCATCGCGATCGGCTTCGGCCTGGTCTCGCCGGTGCTGCCGGCCTACGCGCGCAGCTTCGACGTCGGCGTCGCGGCGGCGTCGTTCGTGGTCTCGATCTTCGCGATGTTCCGGCTGGCGTTCGCTCCCGTCGGCGGCAAGCTCGTCGCGAAGCTGGGGGAGCGGCCGGTCTACCTGACCGGGCTGCTGCTCGTGGCGGCGTCCTCGTTGGCCACCGCGTTCGCACAGTCCTACTACCAGCTGCTGATCTTCCGTGGCCTCGGCGGCATCGGCTCGACGATGTTCACCATCTCCGCGATGGCGTTGCTGGTGCGCCTGGCGCCGCCGACGATCCGCGGCCGGGTGTCGTCGGCGTACGCCAGCTCGTTCCTGATCGGCGGCATGGTCGGCCCGCTCATCGGAGGAGCGCTCGCGGGCTTCGGGCTCCGCGTCCCGTTCGTGGCGTACGCCGTCGCGCTCGTCGCCGCCGCAGCCGTCGTCGGGATCCGGTTGTCCGGTGCCCGGCTCCGGCCCACCGGCACCGGGCCGACGGCCCCGCCGATGCAGCTGCGCGAGGCCTTGGGGGTCCCGGCCTACCGGGCCGCGCTGGCGTCCGGCTTCGCCAACGGGTGGTGCAACTTCGGCGTGCGGGTCGCGGTGATCCCGCAGTTCGCCCTCGTCGTGCGCGACGAGACCTGGGTGGCGGGCGTGGCGCTCGCGCTCGCCGCACTCGGGACCGCGGCCACGCTCCAGGTCGCCGGCCGACTCGCCGACACGCTCGGGCGTCGTCCGCTGGCCATCGTCGGCCTGGTCGCGACCGGCGTGACCCTGGGCCTGATCGGGCTGAGCGGCAGCCTGCTGGTGCTCCTCGTGCTCTCCGCGCTGTCGGGGCTCGGCGCCGGCCTGGTCAACCCCGCCCAGCAGGCCACGGTCGCCGACGTCATCGGCGCCGAGCGCTCCGGCGGCACCGTGCTGAGCACCTTCCAGATGGCGCAGGACGGCGGTGCGATCCTCGGTCCGGTGCTGGTCGGGGTGATCGCCGACCAGGCCGGCTACGGGTGGGCGTTCGCAGCCACCGGGCTGGTGAGCCTGCTCGCCGTACTGCCGTGGCTGGTGTCGACCGAGACCCTGGAGCAGCAGGCCTCGACCTGAGGCACTGACCGTGTGATGGGGTGGGCGCATGCGCTACCCACGTCCCCTCCGACCTGGTGACACGATCGGCGTCACCGCCCCCTCCAGCGGCGTGTCCGCAGCGCTGAGGCCGCGGCTCGACCACAACGTGGCCTGGCTCCGTGAGCGGGGCTACGACGTCCGCGTCGGGGAGTGCCTCGGCGGTGAGCGAGTCGTCTCGGCGCCGAAGGAGCAGCGCGCCGACGAGCTGATGGCGATGCTGCGCGACCCGGACGTGCACGCGATCGCGCCGCCCTGGGGTGGTGCGCTCGGGATCGACCTGCTCGACCAGCTCGACTGGCGCGAGATGGGCACCTTCGAGCCGACGTGGACGGTCGGGTTCAGCGATTCCTGCTCGTGGATGCTGCCCCTGACGACCCTGCTCGGATGGGGCACGATCCACGGCGTGAACCTGATGGACACCGCCTACGAGGTGCCCGCGGGGCTCGTGCACTGGACCGACCTCGCGGCCGCGACGGAGCCAGTGGTGCAGCGGAGCCCCGGCAGGTTCCGGACCTCCGGGTGGGACGACTACCAGACGCATCCCGAGGTCGAGTCGATGACGCTCGACGGCACCGGCTCGTGGAGCCTCGTCGGTGGCGGCGGTCTCGACGTGTCCGGTCGTCTGGTCGGGGGGTGCATCGAGATCGTCTCGTCCTTGGCGGCCACCCGGTTCGGCGACGTCGCGGCGTTCGGTCGGGAGTATGCCGACGACGGGACCATCGTGTTCCTCGAAGCGGCCGAGGACGATGCGCACACCATCGGACGCCACCTGCACACGCTCCGACTGGCCGGCTGGTTCGACGACGCCAACGCCATCCTCATCGGGCGCACCGCTGCTCCGGACCGGCCCGACCTGAGCCAGCGCGAGGCGGTGCTCGATGCGCTCGGCATGCTCGACATCCCGATCGTGCTCGACGTCGAGTGCGGTCACACGCAGCCGTCGCTGCCGCTGGTCACCGGCGCGCTGGCACACCTCGTGGTCGACGCCGAGCGGCAGGAGATCACCCAGGAGCTGATCTGACCCGCCCCGGGAGATAGTCCCTGACGAAGTGGCCCCTTTCCGGGCCGAGATGGGGCCATTTCGTCAGGGACTATCGACGGCCGGGTGAGCCGCAGGACCGGTCGCGCCCAGCAGGATGCGGGGGTGCCTGTGCTCCCCGCCCCACCATCGCCGGCCGCTGGTGCCACGCCGTACGACGTCGCCGGCTGGGTGTCGACCCACCTCGGCGACCTGACCCGTGAGGGGCCGGACGGCGTACGACCCGGCGCGCTGCGCGGCGGTCAGCTCGCCGCCGACACGGCGCTCGCCGGCCTCGACGTCCGCGGCTACGCGCGCTCGCGCAGCACGGTGCTGCCCGTGGCCCGTCAGGGCGCGACCCGGATGTCGCCCTACATCCGGCACGGCCTGGTCACGCTGCCCGAGGTGTGGGACGCCGTGGAGGACGCCCCGGAGCGCGACCGAGGGAAGTACCGCGACGAGCTGCTGTGGCAGGAGTACGCCCGCCACCTCTACGCGCGCGTCGGCGCCGACCTCGGCCGCGCGTTGCGCCACGAGCAGCCCCGCGCCGGTTCCCGCTCGGGGGTGTGGCCGTCGGAGGAGGCCTGGCCGCGCGAGATGGCGTGCGTCGAGCACGTCGTCGACAACCTCGAGCGCGACGGCTGGCTGGTCAACCAGACCCGGATGTGGCTGGCCTCCCAGTGGGCGGTGCGGGCCGGGGCGTCGTGGCGTGACGGGGAGGACGAGATGTTCGCCCACCTCCTCGACGGCTCACGTGCTGCCAACCGGCTCGGCTGGCAGTGGACGTCGGGGACCGGCAGCGGAAAGGCCTACGGCTTCAGCCGCTGGCAGGTCGAGAAGCGGGCGCCGGCGCTCTGCGCGGCGTGCCCGTTGGCCGACGCCTGCCCGATCCAGGACTGGCCCGAGCGCGGGCTCGGGCCGGAGGTCGACGGTCCGCCGCTCGGCAAGGCTCCGGTGCCCGGGGGACCGGAAGCGGTGGAGGGCCCTGGCGAGGGCGAACGGGTCTGGCTGACCGCCGAGTCGCTCGGCGCCGGCGACCCGGCGCTCGCGGGCGACCCAGACCGGCCGGCGGTCTTCGTCTTCGACGAGCCGCTGCTGCGCCGCCTGCGGCTCTCGGGCAAGCGGTTGGTCTTCCTCGCCGAGACGCTCGGCGAGCTGGCGGACGCCCGGCCGCTGGAGGTACGCCGCGGCGAGGTCGTCGCCGAGCTGGGCAGCGGCGCGCTCGCTACGACGTACGCCCCGGTGCCGGGGTGGGCGCGCCACCGCGCGCGGCTCGACGTACGAGAACTGCATCCGTGGCCGTGGCTGGTGCAGCCGCGCCCGGCGAGCGTGCGCTCCTTCAGCGCCTGGCGTCCGCGCTCGGGCCGCTGAGCCGCCTCCTGAGGATCAGTGCAGCTGGCCGACGGCCGAGGTCGGGGTGAAGCGCGCGACCAGGCGCTTCTCGGCGATCATCGCCGCGCGGTACTCGTCCCAGTCGTCGTGCGGCGCTCCGGCCACCGTCTCGTAGTAGGAGCAGAGCGCGTCGCTGGTCGCATCACCCGGCTCGGTGGTGATCGCCGACAGCTCGACGGTGCCGTCGAGGGAGACGTAGGACCACGACGACGGCTCGGTGAGGTGCAGGACGATGCGCGGGTCGCGGCGCATGTTGGCTGTCTTGGCGCGGTCGTCGGTGACCGAGATGACGAACGTGTCGCCGTCGAGGGCGTAGACGATGTCGGAGGACTGGGGACGTCCGTCCTTGCGGATCGTGATGATCACGGCGTGCTTGCGCTCGGCCGCCCAGGCGGTCGCATCGGAGAGGTCCATGGCCTCAGTCTGCCTCGGGAGCGGGCGCCAGCCGTCGATCCAGGAAGGAGGCCAGCACGAACAGTCCGAGGAAGAGCACCACGACCCCGGCGCTGACCACCGCAACAGCGCCGGCGCCGTCCTCCCGGTGGTCGAGGAACGGGTAGGGGTACCAGCCCGACAGCGCCCCGACGGTGAGGGTGACGGCGAGCCAGGCCACCGGCCAGGCGAAGGCCAGGGCGACCTCGCGACGGGTGATCCTGGGGCGTGGGCCGAAGGCGACCCAGCCGACGATCGCGAGCGCCGGCACCACCATGTGCAGGAGCTTGTCGGCGGTCCAGTCGGCGCCGCTCAGGTCGAGCAGCGGTCGCAGCAGCACGAAGTGCACCAGGCCGGTGACGGTGATGCCGACCAGACCGGCGAGCCGCAGCACCCGCCAGACCTGACCGTCGCGCAGCGGGTCGCGGGCCAGGGTGACGGCGCTCAGCGCGACCAGCACGTTGCTCTGGATGGTGAAGTAGGCGATGAAGCGCGCCAGGCGCAGCCCGAGCACCGGCGGCTCGACCTCGTCGAGCACCTGGCCGCCGCGGATCACCAGCACCAGCTGGAGCGCGATGGCCGCGAGAGTGACCGCCGCGGTGAGGACGTGGAACCTGCGCGCGTTGATCACGCCCGGACACTACGGTGCCGGAGTGCCCCCAGTGAACGACTTCCACCAGCATGTCGGCGACGCCGTGCCCGACTGGTCACCGCGGGCCTGGCCGACGCCGGTGCGGCTCGTCGGTCGGTATGTCGGTCTCGAACCGCTCGCCCCCGCGCACGCTCCCGCGCTGCACGCCGCACTGTGTGGTCCGGACGACCACGACCTGTGGACCTACCGTCCGACCGAGCCGCCGTCCGACGTCGCCGCAATGACCGCCTTCGTCGAGGGAGTCGTGGCCGTGCCCGGGGTCGAGACCTGGGCGGTCGTGCCCAGCGGTGGACAGCCATCGGGCCTCGTCTCGTTCATGCGGATCGAGCCGGCGCACGGCCAGGTCGAGG
Organism: uncultured Actinomycetota bacterium; assembly: GCA_963761285.1. Lineage (GTDB taxonomy): Bacteria > Actinomycetota > Actinomycetes > Propionibacteriales > Nocardioidaceae > Nocardioides. Next base: position 111,755 of record CAVXGJ010000016.1, read on the forward strand.
TCGCCGCGGTGCTCTACTCCCGTGCGCTCCAGCGCACCCCGGCGACGACCGAGGCGACCCACTTGCTGATGCGCTGGGCCTTCGACGACCTCGGCTACCGCCGCTTCGAGTGGAAGTGCGACAGCCTCAACGAGCCGTCCCGGCGAGCTGCCCTACGACTCGGCTTCACCTACGAGGGCCGCTTCCGCCGGCACCTGGTCACCAAGGGCCGCAACCGCGACACCGACTGGTTCTCGGTCACCGATGCCGAGTGGCCGGCGGTCCGCGAGGCGCACGAGCGTTGGCTGGACCCCGACAACTTCGACGAGCACGGCCGGCAGCGCTCCGCGCTCAGCGCTCAGACCGGGCGCACCTCGACCTCGTGAGCGAGCATCACGGCCTGCCCGCTGACGGGGTCCATGTGGGTCGCGCCGCCAGGGATGACGGTGTTGATGTTGGCGCCGCTCAACGCCCGGGCCCGACGGGGACCGGTGGTGGCGTGGCCCCAGCCGTGCGGCACCACGACCACGCCGCGCGCGACGTCGTCGGTGAGCGAGACCGTCAGCTCGACCGCGCCGGTCGCGCTGGACACCTCGATGGTCGTCCCGTCGGTGATGCCGCGCTCGGCGGCATCCTCGGGGTGCAGCAGGGCGGTGTTGCCGTCGGGCTGCTTGATGTGGGAGTTGTTGTGCATCCAGGAGTTGTGCGAGCGGCGGTCGCGCCGGCCCACCAGGCGCAGCACGCCGGGCCGGGACAGCTCGGCCTCGGTGGCGGCCAGTCGGTCGAGGTCGGCGAGCAGATCGGCCGGCGCGAGGTCGACGAGGCCGTCGGGTGTCGCGACCCGCTTGCCGAGGAACGATCCGGGCTCGGTCGGTGGGAGCAGCACGCCCTCCGGGCGGCGCTTGAGCTCGCCGAGCGTCGTACGTCGCCCCCATCGCAGGAGCACGGCCAGCAGGTGCTCGAAGGTGACTTGCGGTGAGCGGGGCAACCGGCGCAGCAGGCGGTTGAGGCGGGGGAGCGAGTGGGCCGCGGTGATGCCCCACGGCCGCACGCCCGAGGCGAGCGCCAGGTCGGAGAAGATCTGCCACTCGGTGCGACGCTGCGCCAGCGGCTCGACCGTCGCCGGCGTCCACTGGGCGTGCGGCACGATCTGCAGCGACTGGTGCGAGGCCGGGAAGTCGGAGCGCTCGAGCATGTCGGTGGCGGGCAGCACGTAGTCGGCGTACGCCGCGGTCTCGTTGCGGTAGAGGTCGACGCTGACCATCAGGTCGAGGCCGGGCAGAGCCGCGGCCAGGGCGCCTCCGGGCACCGAGTGGACGGGGTTGCCCGCCGTCACGAACAGCGCCCGCACCCGGTCGGGGTGGTCGGTGGTGATCTCGTCGGCCAGCGCCGCGACGGGGAAGGCGCCGGCGACACGGTGCCAGCGGCCGTCGGTGGTGCGGTGCTCGTCGAAGCCACCCAGCCCCAGGATCCCGGCCATCTTGAGGGTGTCGAACGCACCGCGCGGCACCAGCAGGCCGCCGCGACGATCGAGGTTGCCGGCGATCAGGTTGAGGCCCTGGAGGAGCCAGTAGGCCAACGAGCCGAACGGCCCCATGTTGACGCCGGTCGAGCAGTAGAGCGCGGCGCCCTTGCCGCCCTGCCCGACGCTGGCGGCGGCGTACGACGTCGCGAGGTCGCGGATCGTCTCCGCCGGGATCCCGGTCACGGCGGCGGCGCGCTCGGGGGTCCACGGGGCTGCGGCCGCAACGAACTCGTCGACGCCTCGAGCGACGGCGCGCGCCGGGTCGAGGTCGACCCCGACCTCGACCGTGAGCACGTGCAGCATCGCGGCGAGCAGGTAGGCGTCGCTGCCCGGACGGATCGGCAGGTGCTCGCCGACGCGGCGCGCGGTCTCGGTGCGGCGCGGATCGACGATGACGACCCGGCCGCCCCGGTCGGTGACCGACGACAGGACGCCGGCTGCGTCGGACACCTGGAGCACCGACATCTGGCTCACCAGCGGGTTGGACCCGAGGCAGATGAACAGCTCGAGGTGGTCGAAGTCGGGCACCGGGTGCACGAGCGAGAGTCCGTACAGCTGCGTCGAGACGTGGAACTTGTTGTTGACGTCGATCGAGTGCGAGGCGAAGACGTTGGGGGAGCCGAGCGCCTCGAGGTAAGCCGTCGACATCACGGTGCCCGCCAGGGAGAAGAACGTCGGGTTGCCCTGATACATCGCCAGCGCCCGGGGACCGTGCTCGTCCACGAGCGTGCGAACCTTGGCGCCGATCTCCGACAGGGCCTGGTCCCAGCTGATCTCGACCAGCTCGCCGTCCACTCGCTTGAGGGGTACGTCGAGCCGGTCGCGGTCGTGGTGCAGGGCGCCCAGCCCGAGGCCCTTCACGCAGCAGTAGCCCCGGGAGACCGGGTGCTCGCGGTCGGGGCTGACCTTGGTGACCCGCTCGCCCCCGGTCGCCGGATCCACCTCGACGTCGACGACGAGCCCGCAGTGGACCTCGCAGATCCGACAGAACGTGCGGATGCTGCTGGTGGTCGGGGGCGTCATCGGGGGCTCCTGGAGGCCTTGAGGGGTCTGGTGCTCGGATGGCACTGTGGCTGCCATGAGTATCGACGAAGCCGACCGGATCGTGCTCGACGGACCACAGATCGAGGCCGAGGCCCTCGCCGACTGGCGGGTGCTCCACGGGGTCCTGCACGCGCGGTTCGAGACCGGGGACTTCAACGCCGGGATCACCTTGACCAAGGCGATCGGCGCGGCCGCCGACGAGATGAACCACCACCCCGACGTCGACCTGACCTATCCGTGCGTCGACATCCGGCTCGCGAGCCATGACGTCGGGGGAGTGACGCGCCGCGATGTCGTCCTTGCGCGGGTGATCAGCGAGATGGCCTCCCGGCTCGGTCACTCGAGTCGTCCGGGCGCCACGTCGGTGCTCGAGCTCGCGCTCGACACCCCTGACCACGAGCAGATCAAGCCGTTCTGGTGCGCGGTGCTCGGCTACGAGACCTCGAAGGCGCCCGACGAGCTGGTCGACCCGACGGGGAAGCACCCCACGATCTGGTTTCAGGAGTCCGAGCAGCACGAGACCCCCCACCAGCGCTGGCACCTCGACCTGCGGGTGCCGCCCGAGCTCGTCGAGGCGCGCATCGCCGCGGCGATCGAGGCCGGCGGGCGGCTGGTCGCCGACGACGAGGCGCCCAAGTTCTGGGTGCTGGCCGACCCGCAGGGCAACCGGGCGTGCCTGACCACGTGGCAGGGCCGCACGCACGCCTGAGTCGGCACCAGACCGGACCTGGTCAAGCTTGGCCCTGGTCGGCGCCCGTCACGCGTGTCACTGTGGAGGGCATGAAACGCCTGGTGGTGTGCTGCGACGGGACCTGGAACAAGCCCGACAGCGAGAACGTCACCAACGTCGAGAAGATCGCTCGCTCCGTGCAGAGCGACCCCGAGGTGGCGGGCGGCGTCCACCAGCTCGTCTACTACGTCAGCGGCGTAGGGGCGGGCAGCTACCGGATGGATCAGCTCCTGGGCGGTGCCTTCGGGTTCGGGCTGTTCTCCCAGGTGGTCGCCTGCTACCGGTTCCTGGCGCAGAACTACGAGAGCGGCGACGAGATCTTCATCGTCGGCTTCAGCCGCGGTGCCTACACAGCCCGGTCGGTGGCCGGGATGATCGCCACGGTGGGCCTGCTCACCAAGCGGTCCCTGGTCGAGGAGCGGCTTCCGGCCGCGGTCAACATGTATCAGCGCCGCGACCCGTCCGAGGGAGCCTTCGGAGCGAGCATCGACGAGTTCAAGCACGACCACTGCCATGCGGCTCCGGTGCACTTCCTCGGGGTGTTCGACACGGTGGGGGCGCTCGGGGTGCCGGGTTTCATGAGGTTCGCGCCACGCTTCCACGAGGTGCAGCTGGGCAGCCAGGTGCTGCACGCGCGGCACGCGATGGCGATCGACGAGACCCGGTTGAAGTTCGCGCCGACCCTGTGGGTGGCGCCGGAGGGGGCCCCGAGCGGAGCGACCGTCGACCAGCGGGTCAAGCAGGTGTGGTTCGAGGGGGCGCACTCCGACGTCGGCGGCGGCTATGACTCCACCGGCCTCTCGGACACGGCCCTGCTGTGGATGGTGCGTGAGGCGCACCGTGCCGGCCTCGTCTTCGACGTACCGCTGCTGGCGCACTACGTCGACAGCGGGTGCGACCCCATCCGGCACAACCCGCTGAGTCGGATGTTCAAGGTCGACAACTGGGCCCTGAAGATGCGGGGAGGCAGCGGGTCACGTGCGGCGGCGTTCGATGGCGGGCTGCGTCGGCTCAGCACGGAGCGGGCGCTGTCGGTGCGGGTGGCGAGCAGTGCGATCACGCACTTCCAGGGGGGCGGCTACGAGCCCGCCAACCTGGCGGCGCTGGCCGGCAGCAGCAACGGTTTCGAGGGGATGGTCGAACCGGTGATCGCGCTTCCGGAAGCCGACCTCGGCCTCGCCTTCCTGGGCATCCCGCCGACCGGATGACGAGATGACTGTCCCACCAGATGAGATGGTGGGACACTCATCTGGGGCGCGGGACGGGCAGCGGCTACGGTGTGGGTGTGTTCCAGGACCTTCTCGTACGCATGCGACGCGCCGGCTGACCGATCAGCCAGCGCGTCACCCCTCGTTGCCTTGCGGCCGAGGGGTTTTTTGTTGCCCAGCAGGTAGACCAGCACCAGCATCCACCAGCATCCACCAGCATCCACACCGCACAGACACCACACGAGGGAATTGAGTCGATGAGCGCAGCTAGCACGGGCGAGGGAATGACCGGCGCCCAGAGCCTGATCAAGTCGCTGGAGGCAGCCGGGACGGAGACCATCTTCGGCATCCCCGGAGGCGCGATCCTGCCGGCCTACGACCCCCTCATGGACTCCTCGATCCGCCACATCCTCGTCCGTCACGAGCAGGGTGCCGGCCACGCGGCCCAGGGCTACGCCTCGGCGACCGGCCGCGTCGGCGTCTGTATGGCGACCTCCGGCCCGGGCGCGACCAACCTGGTCACCCCGATCGCCGACGCCCACATGGACTCGGTGCCGATGGTGGCCATCACCGGCCAGGTCGGGGCCTCGATGATCGGCACCGACGCCTTCCAGGAGGCCGACATCCGTGGCATCACGATGCCGATCACCAAGCACAACTTCCTGGTCACCGACCCGGCCGACATCCCTCGCACCATCGCCGAGGCCTTCCACATCGCCTCGACCGGTCGCCCCGGCCCGGTGCTCGTCGACGTCGCCAAGTCGGCGCTGCAGGCGATGACCACCTACGAGTGGCCCTCCGAGCTGCACCTGCCTGGCTACCGCCCCGTCACCAAGCCGCACGCCAAGCAGATCCGGGAAGCCACCCGGCTGATCCTGGAGTCGCGCCGCCCGGTGCTCTACGTCGGCGGCGGCGTGATCCGGGCGATGGCGTCAAAGGAGCTGGCCTCCCTGGCCGCCCTCACCGGGATGCCGGTCGTGACGACCCTGATGGCTCGCGGGGCGTTCCCCGACAGCCATCCGCAGCACCTCGGCATGCCGGGCATGCACGGCACCGTCGCCGCGGTCGCGGGCCTGCAGCGCAGCGACCTGATCATCAGCCTCGGCGCGCGCTTCGACGACCGGGTGACCGGCAACCTCGACTCCTTCGCGCCCGGCGCCAAGGTCATCCATGCCGACATCGACCCCGCTGAGATCGGCAAGAACCGCCACGCCGACGTCCCGATCGTGGGCGACGTCCGCGAGGTGCTGATCGAGCTGATCGCGGCACTCAAGGTCGAGGAGGACGCCGGGCACACCGGTGACTACGAGGCCTGGGTCGAGTTCCTCACCGGCGTCAAGACGACCTACCCGCTCGGCTACGAGACGCACGAGGACGGCGGCCTCGCGCCGCAGTACGTCATCGAGCGCCTCGGCGCGATCGCCGGGCCCGACACCATCTACACCTCCGGGCGTGGGCCAGCACCAGATGTGGGCCGCGCAGTTCGTGAAGTACGAGAACCCGCGGACCTGGATCAACTCCGGCGGCCTCGGCACGATGGGCTTCGCCGTGCCCGGCGCCATGGGCGCCAAGGTCGGCTGCCCGGACGCGACGGTGTGGGCGGTCGACGGTGACGGCTGCTTCCAGATGACCAACCAGGAGCTGGCCACCTGCGCGATCAACGACATCCCGATCAAGGTCGCGATCATCAACAACGAGTCGCTCGGCATGGTGCGCCAGTGGCAGACGCTGTTCTACAACCAGCGCTACTCCAACACCGACCTGCACACCGGGCCGGCGCGACGCATCCCCGACTTCGTCAAGCTCGCCGAGGCCTACGGCTGCGTGGGGCTCGAGTGCGACAAGCCGGGCGACGTCGATGCGACCATTGCGAAGGCCATGAGCATCAACGACGTGCCGGTCGTGGTGGACTTCCGGGTGCACCGCGACGCCATGGTGTGGCCGATGGTCGCCGCCGGGACCAGCAACGACGAGATCAAGTACGCGCGCGACCTCGCGCCGGACTTCGACGAGAACGACCTGTGAGGAACAGCGCATGAGCAAGCACACCCTGTCGGTCCTCGTCGAGGACAAGCCCGGCGTCCTGGCCCGGATCGCGGCCCTCTTCAGCCGGCGCGCGTTCAACATCGAGTCCCTGGCGGTCGGCCCGACCGAGCACCCGGACGTCTCGCGGATGACGATCGTCGTCGACGTCGAGGGCACCCCGCTCGAGCAGGTGACCAAGCAGCTCAACAAGCTGGTCGAGGTCATCAAGATCGTCGAGCTCGACCCCGACGCCTCGGTCAACCGGGAGCTCGTGATGGTGAAGGTCTCGGCCGCGGCGGACTCGCGCGGGCAGGTCCTCGACGCCGTCCAGCTCTTCCGGGCCAAGGTCATCGACGTCGCCCCCGACGCGCTGACCATCCAGATCGCCGGCAACTCCGGCAAGATCGCCGACTTCCTCGCCGTCCTGGCCCCGTTCGGGATCCGCGAGCTCGTGCAGTCGGGCCAGGTCGCCATCGGCCGCGGCTCGCGCTCGATCTCCGAGCGCAACCTGCGCCCCGTCGTGATCCCGGTCCCGCCGGCGACCGCCTGACCTGACCCATCCCGACCGACGGTGGTGGAGGTGCGAGCGAAGCGAGCCTCGCAAACCCCGTCACGCACGACAGACCAGCATCACCAACCCCAGCACCACCAACACACAAGGAGCTCCACCAGTGGCTGAGATGTTCTACGACGACGACGCCGATCTCTCGCTGATCCAGGGCAAGAACGTGGCCGTCATCGGCTACGGCAGCCAGGGTCACGCGCACGCCCTCTCGCTGCGCGACTCGGGCGTCGACGTCCGCATCGGTCTGCAGCCGGGCTCGAAGAGCCGTGCCAAGGCCGAGGCCGAGGGCCTGCGGGTCCTCACGCCGGCCGAGGCCGCGGAGGAGGCCGACGTCATCGTCATCCTCGCTCCCGACCAGCACCAGCGGAAGCTGTACGCCGAGGAGATCGCCCCGCAGCTCGCCGAGGGTGACACCCTCGTCTTCGGCCACGGGTTCAACATCCGCTTCGGCTACATCACCCCGCCCGAAGGCGTCGACGTCTTCATGGTCGCGCCCAAGGGCCCCGGCCACCTGGTCCGCCGCGAGTACGTCGACGGTCGCGGCGTGCCCGTGCTCGTCGCGGTCGAGAAGGATGCCTCCGGCACCGCCTGGCAGCTCGCGCTGTCCTACGCCAAGGGCATCGGCGGCCTGCGCGCCGGCGGCATCAAGACGACCTTCACCGAGGAGACCGAGACCGACCTGTTCGGCGAGCAGGCCGTGCTCTGCGGCGGTGCCTCGCAGCTGGTCATGTACGGCTTCGAGGTGCTCACCGAGGCCGGCTACCAGCCCGAGGTCGCCTACTTCGAGTGCCTGCACGAGCTCAAGCTGATCGTCGACCTGATGTACGAGGGCGGCATCGCCAAGCAGCGCTGGTCGGTCTCCGACACCGCCGAGTTCGGCGACTACGTCTCCGGCCCTCGCGTCATCACGCCCGACGTGAAGAAGAACATGGAGGCCGTGCTCGAGGACATCAAGAACGGCAAGTTCGCCGAGCGCTTCATCACCGACATGGAGAACGGTTCGCCCGAGTTCACCGAGTTCCGCAAGACCGGTGAGGCGCACCCGATCGAGGCCACCGGCCGCGAGCTGCGCAAGCTGATGGCGTGGGTCAAGAGCCACGACTCCGACTACGTCGAGGGCAGCTCGGCTCGCTGATCTCGCGTCAGCCGCTGGCGGCAGATTCTCCGCTGAGGCGGTGAAACTCCCGCTTCTGTCACGAAGTTCCGTGACAGAAGCGGGAGTTTTGTCGTGTATGTCGTGTATGTCGCGTCGCGGGGGTCGCGGCTACTTCACCTCGGACCGCAGCACCAGCCGCAGCCCGATGGCGAGCGGCAGCGCCAGCCAGAAGAAGCCGGAGACACCGAGCTGGGCCCACTGCTCGGCGCTGGGCACGACGTCGAAGAGCTGGCCCTGGCTGAAGTTGAAGTCGACCCAGGGCTGGAGGTCGGCGAACCACTGCTGCGTGCCGGCCAGCAGCATGGTGAGCCGGAGAGCACGAACTGGTAGACGAAGTAGGCCACGAGTGCGGCCGCCGAGTTGCGCATGCAGCAGGCCGAGCATGAAACCGATGAACATGTTGAGCACGGTGGCCAGGATGATCATCACGAGCTGCAGCGCGCCGAGGTTCCACACCGGGTCCACCCCCGCCAGCGCGGCTCCGACGAGGTTGCCGATCGCGCCGATGCCGGCTGCGACCAGCATCGAGACGATTCCGATCCCGAGGGCGCACACCGCCTTGGCGGCGATGACGCGGCCGCGGTCGGGGCACGAAGGTGAAGGTCGTCAGCCCCGTGCGTTGGCTCCACTCGCTGGTGATCGACAGCAACGCGATCACCGGGAGGATGACGGTCATCGGGATCCCGATGGCCGCGGCGAACGTGTCGTAGGTGATCGCGTCGTCGGAGGCGAAGAGGATCACTGCCCCGTCGCCGCGGTCGCCAGCAGGCCGATGGAGGCCAGCAGCCAGAATCCCGACCGGGTGTCGAACATCTTGCGCAGCTCCACCGACACGAGGCGGGAGAACGGGATCGGGGCGTATGTCGTGCGCCTCGCCGCCGGGGTGGTCGCGGCGCTCGTGGCTGCGGTGTCGTTCGATGAGGCTGGACGAGGTGGACGAGGTGGACGAGGTGATGGTGGTGCTGCTCATGCTGCTGCTCCTGTGGTCGTGGTCGACTCGCGCTGGGTGTCTGCGGTGAGCTCGAGGAACATCTCCTCCAGCCCGGCGCCGTCTGCGCCGCGCAGCTCGAGGAGGGCGACGCCGGCGGTCAGGGCGATCCGGCCGACGAGCTCGGGCTCGGCGTCGGCGCGCAGGCCGCCGTCGAGCGGGCGAGGTGTCGATGCCGGCGCCGGCCAGAGCCGTCGCGAGCGCTGCCGAGCCGGACGGGTCCGACGTACGGACCAGGGTGCCGGCGCCGGCCAGCAGCTCGGCCTTGGTGCCCTGAGCGACGATGCGTCCGTTGCCGATGACCACCAGGTCGTCGGCGATCACCTCGATCTCGTGCAGCAGGTGGGAGGAGAGCAGGACCGTGCCGCCGCGGTTCGCGTAGTCGCGCAGGAGGTCGCGCATCCAGCGGATGCCCGCCGGGTCGAGCCCGTTGGCGGGCTCGTCGAGGATCAGCACCTCGGGCTCCCCGATCAGCGCGACCGCGATGCCGAGGCGCTGACGCATGCCGAGGGAGTAGTTGCGCACCCGGCGCTCGGACTCCTCGGCGGTCAGGCTGACCCGCTCGAGCATGGCGTCGACGCGGTCGGGCCGCAGCCCGAGGGTGCGCTGGGCGATGGTGAGGACCTCGCGACCCGAGCGCCCCGCGTGCTGGGCGGAGGCGTCGAGCAGCACCCCGACCTGGCGGCCGGGATTGGGCAGGTCGGCGAAGCGTTGGCCGCAGACGGTGGCGGAGCCGGCGCCGGCGGGGGTGAGCCCGACGAGGATCCGCATGGTGGTCGACTTGCCGGCGCCGTTGGGCCCGAGGAAGCCGGTGACCCGGCCGGGCTGGGCGGTGAAGGTGACGTCGTCGACGGCGGTGAAGGAGCCGTAGCTCCTGCTGAGGTGGTCGATGGTGATCATGGCTGCGAGCCTGCCTGCTCAGGGTGCTGCTCCACATCGGGGAGATTGCTGAGCCGGACCCTGGTCTGCCTCGGCCGCGACCCTGAGACGACCTCAGGGTTCTCGAAGTAAGGCAATCCTTAGTTTGGTTAGGCATGCCTAACTTAGTGCGATACTGTCCTCGCGTGCTCGCCGCCGCCTGATCGGGCGCGGGCCCACGACCGCGCCGTACTGACCGCTCAGCCATCCGAAGGACCCTTCATGCGCTCCTCCCTCGTCACAGCCGCCCTGCTCACCGCGCCGCTGCTCGCCGCCTGCACCGGCAACGCCACCTCAGGTGCGACCGGGTCCGAGGTGGCGCCGACCGTGAAGGTCAGCTCCGCCGACGATGCGTGCGAGGTGTCGGCCGCCGAGGCCCCGGCCGGCACGCTCACCTTCGACATCACCAACACCGGCTCGCAGCCCACCGAGTTCTACCTGCTGGCCGACGACGGCCTGCGGGTCGTGGGGGAGGTGGAGAACATCGGACCCTCCGTCAGCCGCACGCTCACGGTCACCGCGCCGGCCGGCGACTACTTCACCGCCTGCAAGCCCGGCATGGTCGGCGACGGACAGCGGGCAGCTTTCACCGTGACCGATTCCGACGAGGCTCCCGCGATTGCCGCCGGCGATGCCGAGCTGATCGAACAGGCCCTGGTCAACTACCAGGCCTACGTCCAGGACCAGTCGGCCCAGCTGCTGGCCAGGACGCGAGACTTCGTCGACCTCTACGAGTCCGGGACTGCCGATGACGAGGCCCGCGCGCTCTACCCGGTGGCGCGCACCCACTGGGAGCGCATCGAGACGGTGGCCGAGTCCTTCGGTGACCTCGACCCGCTGATGGACCTGCGCGAGGCCGACCTCGAGCCCGGCCAGGAGTGGACCGGCTGGCACCTGATCGAGAAGGACCTGTGGCCCGCCGAGGCGATCGACTACACGGCGCTCACCGCGGCCGAGCGCACGTCGTACGCCGCGGACCTGCTGGCCAACACCGAGGAGCTCGACACCCGGGTGCAGGCCCTGGAGTACACGATCGACGACATCGCCAACGGCTCGCGTGGTCTGCTGGAAGAGGTCGCCACCGGGAAGGTCACCGGTGAGGAGGAGATCTGGTCGCACACCGACCTGTGGGACTTCCAAGCCAACATCGATGGGGCGAGGGTCGGCTTCGAGGGCGTGGAGCCCATCGTCGCGGCGAACGATGCGGAGCTTGCCGAGACCCTGGCCGCTCGCTTCGACGAGCTGCAGGTGTTGCTCGACTCCCACCGGGCCGGCGAGGGCTTCGTCGCCTACACCGACCTGAGCGAGGCGGACGTCAAGGCGCTCGCCGACGCGGTCAACGCGCTCGCTGAGCCGCTGTCGCTGCTCACCGCTGCCGTCGTATGAGTCGTCGTACGACGGGCGTCTCGCGGCGGGGTCTGCTCGGCGGCGGCCTGGTCGCGGTCGGGGCGGTCGGCGCGGTCGGCGTGGCCGGCGGGGGCTTCGCGGCCGGCCGCGCCGCGGCGGAGGGGGCCGCCGATGCACTCGCTGCGGACACGCTGACACGCACCTACGCCTTCCGAGGCGCCCATCAGGCGGGGATCCTCACCCCTGCTCAGGATCGGCTGCACTTCGCTGCCTTCGACGTCACCACCGACGACCGCGAGGAGCTGATCATCCTGCTCCGGGACTGGACCGCAGCCGCCGAGCGGCTGACCGCCGGCGGGTCGGCCGGCGAGGTCGGGCCGGTGGAGGGTGACCCGCTGCTGCCGCCCGACGACACCGGCGAGGCGATCGGGCTCCCGGCCTCGGGGCTGACGATCACCTTCGGGTTCGGGCCCGGTCTGTTCCGCGACTCCGACGGCGGCGACCGGTTCGGCCTGGCCGGCCAGCAGCCCGAGGCGTTGCGGGCGCTGCCCCACTTCCCTGGCGACGACCTCGCGCCCGAGCGGTCCGGCGGCGACCTGTGCGTGCAGGCCTGCGCCGACGACCCGCAGGTCGCCGTGCACGCGATCCGCAACCTCGCCCGGATCGCATTCGGCCGGGCATCGGTGCGGTGGTCGCAGCTGGGCTTCGGGCGTACGTCGTCGACCTCGGAGTCCCAGGACACTCCACGCAACCTGTTCGGCTTCAAGGACGGCACCGCCAACCTCAAGGCCGAGGAGGCCGACGCCGTGACGGAGCACCTCTGGGTCGCGGAGGACGACGACCCGGACGCGGCCTGGCTGACCGGCGGCTCCTACCTGGTTGCGCGCCGGATGAACATGACGATCGAGGTCTGGGACCGCCAACCGCTCGTCGACCAGGAGCAGTTCGTCGGACGCACGAAGGGCACCGGGGCGCCGTTGACCGGAAGCGATGAGTTCGACGAGCCCGACTTCGGCGCGGTGACGGGTGCGGCTCCGACGATCGCGGCCGACGCTCACGTCCGGATCGTGCACCCCGACCAGCACGGCGGAGCACGGATGCTGCGGCGGGGCTACAACTTCGTCGACGGCACCGACGCGCTCGGCGGGCTCGACGCCGGCCTGTTCTTCCTCGCCTACGTGCGCGACCCCCGCACCCAGTTCATCCCGATCCAGAACGCGATGGCGACCAGCGACGCGTTGATGGAGTACCTCAAGGTCACTGGTTCCGCGCTCTTCGCGGTCCCGCCGGGCCTCGGCGCCGGAGAGTACGTGGGCGAGTCGTTGTTTGCCTAGCCGCGCGGCGCCGCGGGACCGGCTCGGCACCTGACACGCTGCGGGACGACCGGCGGTCGTCGGCCCCGATCCGTTAGCGTGATGCAACGCACAGCGTCGTGCGACGACATCCCCGAGCTGTCTGCGAGGACCTGCGCTGTGACCCCTCCTGATCTGTTGGCTGAGCGCGCTGTGGTGCTGATCTCCGAGGAGCTGAGCCCGGCCACCGTCGACGCGCTCGGACCGGACTTCGAGATCCGTTACTGCGACGGCGCCGACCGGGCCGCGCTGCTCGAGGCGATCGTCGACGTCGATGCACTGCTCGTGCGCTCGGCGACCAAGGTCGACGCCGAGGTCCTGGCCCACGCCAAGCGGCTGCGGGTCGTCGCCCGCGCCGGGGTCGGTCTCGACAACATCGACGTCCGCGCCGCCACGATGTCGGGCGTCATGGTCGTCAATGCGCCGACCTCCAACATCGTCTCCGCCGCCGAGCTCGCCGTCGGACTGATGCTCGCCGCAGCCCGGCACGTCTCGCCGGCCCACGCTGCGCTGCGGGCGGGGGAGTGGAAGCGGTCGCGCTACAGCGGGACCGAGCTCTACGAGAAGACCGTCGGCATCATGGGCCTGGGCCGCATCGGCGTCCTGGTCGCGCAACGGCTGGCCGCGTTCGGCATGAACGTCATCGCCTACGACCCCTACGTCCAGGCCGGACGGGCCGCGCAGGCCGGCGTGCGCCTGGTGGACCTCGACACGCTGCTGGCCGAGTCCGACTTCATGTCGGTGCACCTGCCCAAGACCCCCGAGACGATCGGGCTCATCGGTGCCGACCAGCTCGCGGTCGCCCGGCCCGGACTCGTCCTGGTCAACGCCGCGCGCGGCGGCATCGTCGACGAGGAAGCGCTGTACGACGCCTTGAAGACCGGCCGGATCGCCGCCGCCGGGCTCGATGTCTTCGCGAGCGAACCCTGCACCGACAGCCCTCTCTTCGAGCTCGAGAACGTCGTCGCGACGCCCCACCTCGGTGCCTCGACCGAGGAGGCGCAGGAGAAGGCGGGCATCGCAGTCGCCAAGTCGGTCCGCCTCGCGCTGTCGGGCGAGCTGGTGCCGGACGCCGTCAACGTGCAGGGCGGGGTGATCGCCGAGGAGGTGCGCCCCGGCATCCCGCTGACCGAGAAGCTCGGCCGGATCTTCACCGGTGTCGCCGGCGAGGTCGCGCAGTCGATCGACGTCGAGGTGCGTGGCGAGATCACCGCCTTCGACGTCAAGGTCCTCGAGCTGGCGGCGCTGAAGGGCGTCTTCACCGACGTCATCGAGGATGCCGTCTCCTACGTCAATGCGCCGCTGCTCGCCGCCGAGCGCGGGACCGCCGTACGCCTCGTGTCGGAGCAGGAGAGCCCCGACCACCGCAATCTGATCACCCTGCGAGGCACGCTCCCCGATGGTTCCCAGGTCTCGGTCAGCGGCACCCTCGTCGGGATCAACCAGCGCGAGCGCCTGGTCGAGGTCAACGGCTACGACATCGACCTCGAGCCCACCGAGCACCTGGCCTTCTTCACCTACGGCGACCGGCCCGGCATGGTCGGCACCGTCGGGCAGATCCTCGGTGACGCCGGCGTCAACATCGCCGGCATGCAGGTCGCTCGCTCCGCCAAGGGCGGCGAGGCGTTGATGGCGATCTCGGTCGACACCGGGATCTCGCCCGAGGTGCTGGCCGACATCGAGTCCGCGATGAGCGCCCACTCGGTGCGCGCGGTCGACCTGGTCTGAGCTTCGCGGCGGGGTCAGGGGAGTCACGGCCGTACAAGGACGGGCATACCTGGCGTCGAGCGTCGGCGGGAGCCCGGTCGCAGGCGGGGATGGTGCGGTCGCCGGGCAGGTATGCCCGTCCTTGTACGTGACCACCCGCCGACTCCCGCGCGGCACCAGGCCTGCGCTGAGCCGCGGCGTGCGCGGTGTTCGTCAGGCGACCATGACCCGCTGCCTTCGAGCGGTACTCGGTGCGCTGCGGCTGCTGACGGACTCCCAGGCGCCGGCCAGGCGGCGGACGGCCTCCTCGAGGTCGTGGGCCGGTCGGGTCCACGGGATCCGGACGAAGCGGTCGAGGCCTCCCTCGGCGGCGAAGGCGGGCCCGGGGGCGATGAAGACGCCGGACCGGTCGGCTTCGGCGACCAGCGCGGTAGCCGATGTGGAAGGCAGCTCGCACCAGACCGCGAGCCCGCCGCTCGGGCGCACGTAGCGCCAGGTGGGCAGGTGCTCGTCGAGGGCGAGGAGGAGCCGGTCGCGCTGCTCGCGCAGCCGGTCGCGGTGGGCGGTGAGCAGCGGTTCCGGGTCGGCCAGCACCCGGGTGAGGACGAGCTGCTCCATCACCGGCGCACCCAGGTCGAGCCCGAGGCGGGCGCGGGTCAGCGCCTCCATCTGCTCGCGGGGCGCGCGGATCCAGCCGAGCCGCAGCCCACCCCACACGCTCTTGCTGGCGCTCCCGATCGTGATCGTCGAGGGCGCGTACGACGCGAACGGTCGCGGCATCTCCTGGCCGTCGAGGGCGAGCGACTGGTGGGCCTCGTCGACGACGGCGACGGTCCCGGCGCGGCGCAGGTGGCCGGCGTAGGTCGCGCGCTGCTCATCGGTCATCAGGTGTCCGGTCGGGTTCTGGAAGTCCGGGATCAGGTAGGCCAGCGTGGGGGCGACCTCGCGCAGGGCCCTGCCGATGGCAGCGAGGTCCCATCCGTCGGGGTCGACCGGCGAGCCGACGAGGCGGGCGCCGGAGTTGCGGATCGCCTGGGTCGCGTTGGGGTAGACCGGCGACTCGACCAGCACCCGGTCGCGCGGTCCGGTGAAGGCGGTCGCGACGATCGAGGCGGCGGTGAGCGCGCCGGGGGTCACCATGATCTGGTCGGGGTCGGTGGGCAGCCCGCGGGCGTCGTACGACGCGGCGATGGCAGCCTGCAGCGCCGGCAGTCCCGACGGGGAAGTAGCCGTGCCCGCCGAGGTAGGCGGGCAGCTCGGCGGCCGCCTCCGCGTACGCCGCCGCCACGCCGGGTGGTGCCGAGGCAGCCGCGCAGCCGAGATCGATGGCGTCCTGGGCGTCCGGTCGCGGCAGCAGCGCCCGATCGCGCACCTGCTGACGACCGCCAGGCACGCGGGCGAAGGTGCCGGCGCCTTGACGTGCCTCGGCGTAGCCCGGAGTCGCGCAGCGCGGAGTAGGCGCGGGTGACCGTGGTGCGCGACACCGCGAGGGCCTCGGTGAGCTCGCGCTCGCTGGGGAGCCGGGTGTCGTAGGGGATCCGGCCGTCACCGACGAGCTCGGTGAGTGCCTCGGCCAACCCGGCGTAGGCGGGGGAGCGGTCGAAGTCGCCGACGAGGGCGGCGACCCGGGTCGCGCTGATCGTGCGGGTGGGCGTGCTCATGCAGTCCAGTGAATCACGATTGGCTATTTGATCCAATGCCAATTTGCCGCAGGCCCTGGAGCCATGACCGAGACCGCCACCACCGCGACGACCCACGGGGCTCCCGCGCTGCTCGACCTCGGGCCCGTCGCCCAGCTCCGCGCCGGACGGCTGCTGCGACGCTCGACGCAGCTGATGGTCGGCCTGGTGCTGTACGGCGCCTCGCTCGCGATGATGGTGCGCGCCGACCTGGGGCTCGCCCCGTGGGACGTGCTGCACTCCGGCCTGATCCAGCACGTGCCGCTCACCCTCGGCCAGGCGGTGGTGGTGATGAGCTTCGTGGTGCTGCTGCTGTGGATCCCGCTCAAGGAGATGCCAGGGGTCGGCACGATCGCCAACGCCGTGGTCGTCGGCTTCGCTGCAGACGGCACCCTGGCGTTGCTCGAGCGCCCGGAGGCACTGTGGGCCGAGGTGGCCCTCATGGTCGGCGGGGTCGCGCTGTGCGGCTTCGCGACCGCTCTCTACATCGGCGCCCAGCTCGGCCGCGGACCGCGCGACGGGCTGATGACCGGCCTGCACCGTCGTACGGGCGCCTCGATCCGGTTGGTCCGCACCGCGATCGAGATCGCCGTGGTGCTGATCGGGCTCGTGCTGGGTGGCGCGCTGGGTGCCGGGACGGTCCTCTTCGCGCTCACCATCGGCCCGATCGCGCAGGCCTTGATGCCGAGGTTCCTCGTCAAGCTCTGAGTGTCGACGCAGCGGGCCGAAGGAGGACCAGATCGGCGAAACGGGGTTACGATCGTGCATGACGTCTCTCGGGCGCACGGCTCTGCTCGTCCTCATCTGCGCCTTGGCGTTGCCCGTCTCTGCTACAGCGGCGGCCGATCCCTGGTCGGAGCCGCAGACGGTCTCGGCAACGCCGACGTCGCAGCTGGTCGCTGCGAACGAGACAGCCGACGGCACCCTCATCGCCCTCGTGGACGATGCGGCGGGCGGCCTCCGTCGCAGCTCGCGTGCCCCTGGGTCGGACTGGGTGCCCGGAGGTTTCTTCACCGACCCCGACGGTTACACGCCCACCTACCGCAGCTCAGTGGTGGTTGCGAGGGACGGAGCGGCCTGGTTGGCCTACCGCGTCGAGATCGATGACGAGTCCTACGTTCGAGTGGTCCGGTGGGCTCCCGACGGCACGACAACGGTCTTCCGCGACATCTACGAGCCCTGGTCGAGCGTCGGCTTGGCGGTCGACGACGACAACGACGTGCTGGTGACCTACGCCGGCCGCGGCGGGTACCCGCTCCTGGCGCTCTACGGCGACGCGAGCAGCGGCCTGGACCCGCTCGACGTACCGGACTGGTCGGCCGAACACCGTCCGCACCGGTGGGTGCTCGGACCGGACGACGACGTGATGCTGGCGAGTCGGGTCGGCAGGAGCCTGCGCACCGTCGATGTAGGGCCCGACGGCGACCACAAGACCAGAGTGCTGCGCAAGCCCGGCGCCCTCACGGATGAGCTCTCCGCCACGATCGCACCCTCGGGCATGCAGTACGTCTCGTGGACGACCGCGTCGAAGGGCAAGGCAAAGACCGTGCATGTCGCGAGGCGGTCGCCCACCGGCAACTGGAAGCCCGATCGCGTCGTGGACGTGCGTGGCCGTCGCTCGATGCCCCAGAAGTCACTGGGGATCCGCACCACGGCACGTGGCGCCTACGTCGCCTGGGTCCAGCCGGGCAAGGGCTCGACGATAAGTGGAGCCCTGGTGCGTCGTGGACGCCCAGTGGTGGCGCAGCGGGTCGCCGGGCCACGCGTCGTCGGCGACCTCGGAAGCAACCGGTTCGCGATCAAGGTCAGTCCGCAGGGTCGGCTCCTCGTCGCCTGGACCCGGGCCCAGGACAGCGGTGGCCAGGTGGTCGTCGCCGATGGCCGGGTGCGGGGCAAGCCGGCCGTGACTCCGCTGTTCGCCGTGGACTCCGCGAAGGAGCCCGTCGCGCTGCTCCGCCGGGCGGGGGAGGCCACCGTGGTCAGCCGCTCGCCCTCCACGACCGACGACGGACCCGTCGTCCGGTCCTCATCGACCGATTGACGCCTCGCCACGCCCCGTGGCCGACGTCTCGGTGGTCTTCCGGATCGCTCTCACCCAGCGGCTCGCGCGCCACACCCCATCGCCGTCGCGTCTGTCGGCACTGATCGGTAGTGTCCGCATAGCGCTTCAAGAGCGTGCCTGATCTCACATGAATCCCGGTGGAGGAACGATGAGTACATCTGACGGAGCCGCTGCAGAGCCGATGCGCCTCGCCCCACCCGACCCGGCGGTCACGCTGACGGCGCCCGAGGCGCCGGCTGTCGTGCTCGAGACCCAGGCTCCGAAGATGGCGCCCCCGGTGGCGGCAGCAGTGCAGCCCGAGCTCGACGCCAAGGTCGACAGCTTCATGAGTGCGCTCAGCGAGACGCAGGCCGGTAGCCCCGAGTTCGCCGCCCAGGCCGAGAACGTCCGCACCATGGGTGACGCCGAGATCCGCCGCGCGGCCGAGACCTCCAACCGGATGCTCGACCGTCCCGTGACCGCGCTCAAGGAGGGTGGCCTCGCCGAAGGCTCCACGGTCGGCAAGACCCTGCTCGAGCTGCGTCGCACGGTCGAGGACCTCGACCCCAGCCAGGCGACCGGCACCAAGCGTTGGCTCGACATCCTTCCGTTCGGCGACAAGATCACCGACTACTTCCGCAAGTACCAGTCGGCCCAGACCCAGCTCAACGGGATCCTGCACAGCCTGCGCAACGGCCAGGACGAGCTGACCAAGGACAACGTCGCGCTCAACATGGAGAAGACCAACCTCTGGGCGGTGATGGGGCGTCTCAACCAATACATCTACGTCGCTGAGCGGCTCGACGCCAAGCTCGCCGCCAAGATCGCCGAGCTCGAGCTCAGCGACCCCGAGACCGCCCGGACCCTGAGCCAGGACGTCCTCTTCTACGTGCGCCAGAAGCACCAGGACCTGCTGACCCAGCTGGCGGTCTCGATCCAGAGCTATCTCGCCATCGACATCATCATCAAGAACAACATCGAGCTCATCAAGGGCGTCGATCGCGCCTCGACCACCACCGTCTCGGCGCTCCGCACCGCCGTGATCGTGGCTCAGGCCCTGGGCAACCAGAAGCTGGTCCTCGACCAGATCACGGCGCTCAACACCACGACGTCGGGGATGATCCAGCGCACCTCCGAGATGCTCAAGGACAACTCCGCAGCCATCCAGGAGCAGGCCGCTTCCTCCACGATCGGTATCGAGCAGCTGCAGGCGGCCTTCGCCAACATCTACGCCACGATGGACTCCATCGACGAGTTCAAGCTCAAGGCCCTCGACACGATGTCGGCCACCATCGGCGTCCTCGGGCACGAGGTCGAGAAGTCGCAGTCCTACCTCGACCGGGTCCAGCAGCACGACGCCCGCAACGCCCAGGGCACCCTCGACCTGTCCGCTCAGTCGCTCGGCTGAGCAGCAGAGCGACCGGACGGACGACGCGCAGCGTGTTGACGTGGGGCTGAGGCAGTGGTGGGCGCAGCGACGCGCCGCGGAGGTCGACGACGTCTCGCGGGTGGCAGCCGCGCCCACCGAGCAGGACATCCTGGCCGCCCTCAACCGAGTCAACGCGATGCTCATCGAAGCCAATGCGCCGCCGATCGTGACGGCGCGGGTGGTGCGGATCGCGCGCTCCATCAACTCGACGCTGCCGCGGCTGCGGCACCTCGGGCTGGGGTCGATGGAGGGCTACTCCGTGGTGGCCACCGCCACGACCTACCTCCCCGAGGCGGTGGGTGGCTACCTCCGGCTGCCGCGGGAGTGGGCCGATACCCGACCCATCGACGGTTACAAGACGTCGCTGATGGTGCTCATCGAGCAGCTGGAGCTGCTCGCCTCGACGATGGACAAGATCCTCGACGCCGCCAACCGCGCCGACGCCCAGGCGTTGCTGGCGCACGGGATGTTCCTCCAAGCAAAGTTCGGACATGCCGCCGACGGCGGTCCCGACCTGCAGCTGGGCAGCCCCACATGAGACGGCGCAGGCCAGACCTCAGGAGTACGACGTGAACAGCACCACCCAGCGCCTGGCCGGCGCGCTCGCCGCGCTCGAGCAGGCTGCCGCCGACGCCGGGGTCGATCCCGGCACCGCGCGCCGTGAGGGCGAGGCTCTCGCCGCCGCGGTCGCCGAACCCTCCAAGGGCGCCTTCGTCGACTGGTGCGCCGAGACGGGTCGCGCTTCCTCGGCCGAGGAGTTCATGGAAGCCGCCCAGCGGGGCAGGCGTTACCGCTCGGCTCCGACGGCCTCGATGAGCGAGCTCGCGGCCACGGGGTCGTCACGGGCGCCGACGTACGCCGCCGCCCTCGGCGACGTCGCCTTGGTCGCAGCCGCTCTCGGCACCCCCGACCCGCGGGCGAGCGGCAACGCGGCGATCGCCGCGGCAGCGCAGCTGGGTGAGCCGACCATCGCTCGCCGGCCGGTGCCCACCCTCGGCGACGAGGTGACCTCCTCCCTCGTGCAGCAGCTGGGCGTGGTGCAGCGCAAGCTCGCCGGACTCGATCTCTCCGCTCTCACGTCTGCTCAGGTGTTCGAGCCCACCGAGCACCGCCCGGGATCTCCTCAGGTGGTTGAGTCCCCGCCGACAGCCACCCAGCCGCCACCCGACGGCTCCCCGACCCCGGAGGCCGAGCCCGAGCCGGAGGTGCCGCTCAAGACGGTCGAGGAGCTCCTCGCCGAGCTCGACGCGCTGGTCGGCCTCGACGACGTCAAGGCTGAGATCCACCGTCAGGCGGCAGTGCTGCGGGTCGAGGGTCTGCGTCGCGAAGCCGGCCTGAAGTCGCCGACCATCACCCGGCACCTGATCTTCAACGGCAACCCCGGCACCGGCAAGACCACGGTGGCGCGCCTGGTCGCCGGCATCTACCGCGCGCTCGGGCTCCTGTCCAAGGGTCAGCTCGTCGAGGTCGATCGCTCCGAGCTGGTCGCCGGCTACCTCGGCCAGACCGCGATGAAGACCGCCGAGGTCGTCGAGTCGGCAGCGGGTGGCGTGCTGTTCATCGACGAGGCCTACTCGCTGGCCGGTGACCAGTACGGCCAGGAGGCGATCGACACCCTGGTCAAGGAGATGGAGGACCGCCGCAACGACCTGGTCGTCATCGTCGCCGGCTACCCGGTGCCGATGATGGTCTTCATCGGTCAGAACCCCGGCCTGGAGAGCCGCTTCCGCACCACCATCGACTTCCCCGACTACACCGATGACGAGCTGGCCGAGATCTTCGGCCTGATGGCCGGCGGCGCCGAGTACGACGTCGGCGAGCCGGTCCTCGACCGGCTCCGCGAGATCCTTGCCGGCGTGGAGCGGGGGCCCACCTTCGGCAACGCCCGCTACGTGCGCAACATCCTGGAAGCCGCCATCGGCCACCATGCCTGGAGACTGCGCGACATCACCGAGCCGACGCTGGAGGAGCTGCGGCTCATCATCGTCGAGGATCTCGACACGGCGCCGCTGCCGGAGGACGCGCCTGAGGCCGCGCCCGACAGCGATGTGGTCGACTTCGGGGAGGGCGTTCCCGACGACCGACCCGAGCCGGGCACCGACCAGCCTGACGTCCTGGCGCATCCCTTCGACGAGGAGTCCTCGTGAGCCACCAGGCCCCGCACCCCCAGCCCGCACTGGCCCCGATGGCTCCCACGGGAGCAGCGGCGACCCAGGGCGCGCTGCTGACGCATCCCGGCGATGCGGCCGGTGCCACTGCGCCGACGGGTGCTGCGTTCCGAGAAGACGTCCCGCGGCTGCTCAACCGACTCCAGGTCCTCGCCGTGGTGGCCTGCGTGCTGTTCGCTGTCCTCGCCACCGTCGTTCAGGTCGTGTCGTGGCAGGCCAACGGTCGGGCCGCCGACAACACCGAGCAGGTGGTGCGGGTACAGAAGATCCAGACCTCGCTGCTCCGCGCCGACGCGATCGCGACCACCGCCTTCCTGGTGGGCGGCCTCGAACCCTCCGAGGATCGGGCTGCCTACGACGCCGCCATCGACGATGTCCTACGGCTCATCACCGATGCCGCCGATGCGCAGCCCGCGGACCGCGAGGTCCTGGCCGATCTCAATGTCGAGGTGCGGGGCTACACCACGAGCGTGGCCCAGGCGCGCGACTACAACCGGCAGAACCTGGTCATCGGCATCGCCTACCTCAACTCCGCCGGCGATGCTCTGCGCGCTGACGCGTTGCCGATCGTGCAGGCCCTCGTCGACACCAACTCCGAGCGTGCCGTCGACGAGATGGACGGCCAGCACCCGTTCTGGCTCCTCGGGATCGGATTGCTCGCGGTGGTGGCGTTGTTCCTCGTCAACCGGGAGATCGCCCGCCGCTTCCACCGCAGCCTCAACCTCGGCGTCGCCGGGGCAGCGGTCACCGTGGGCCTGCTGACCCTCGTCGTTGCCCTCCACGCGGGCAACAAGGGCGGTGACAACGACGCCACCCGCGACGGGCCCTACCGGATCGCGGTGGCCGAGGCCTCGGCCCGGACCGCCGCCAACGACGCGAAGGCACAGGAGAGCCAGGGCCTGATCAACCGGGGCTCGGGTGCGGCCTACGAAGTGCTGTTCGACGAGGCGGCGACCACGGTCACCGACAACGCTTCGGCCGGCACGCTCGGCCTGTGGCGCCAGTACGTCGACCTGCACGATCAGGTCCGAGCCCTGGACGACGGCGGTGACTGGGACTCCGCGGTGGCCCTTGCCACCAGCGACAAGGAGTCCTCCCCGACCGCGGCGCTCGACGACGTCGACGCCGCCGCCGAGTCAGTCGTGGCCGAAGCCGCGGCCGAGGCAACGGACACCTTCGGGGCAGGCGGGGCGCTGTCCTTGATCCTGGCAGCGTTCACCCTTCTGGGAGGGCTCGTGGCCGCAGCCGC
Organism: uncultured Actinomycetota bacterium; assembly: GCA_963761285.1. Lineage (GTDB taxonomy): Bacteria > Actinomycetota > Actinomycetes > Propionibacteriales > Nocardioidaceae > Nocardioides. The sequence continues at coordinate 134,865 of CAVXGJ010000016.1, forward strand.
TGCCACCTGGGGCATCAACCAGCGACGTCGGGAGTACTCATGAACCGCCTGCACGCCACGGCCGCGTCGCTGCTCACCGGGGTGCTCCTGCTCGCCTCCTGCGGGTACGACGCCACGACCGTCCCGCAGCCCGAGGCGCCGACCTCGCAGGCCGCGGCGGCGAACCCGCGCCCTGCCTGTGAGAACGACGGCACCCAGGTCCGGTCCTACCAACCCGAGAGCTCGGCTCCCACCGGTGCAGCCGTGCAGCGGATCAAGAAACGGGGCCGCCTGATCGCGGGAGTCGCTGCCGACACCTACCTGCTCGCGGCGCGCGACCCGAGCGACGGCCAGATCAAGGGTTTCGACATCGACATGGTCGATGCGATCGCCGAGAAGATCTTCGGGACCTCCGACGGCACCGTCGAGCTGCGGGTCATCACCGCGGCCGAGCGCATCCCGCTCCTCCAGGACGGCACGATCGACATCGTGGCGCGCAACATGACCGTCAACTGCGACCGCTGGCAGCAGATCGCCTTCTCCCAGATCTACTACGACGCCGGGCAGAAGGTCCTGGTCGGACGCGACTCCGAGATCGAGACCATCGACGACCTCGCCGGGAAGCGCATCTGCGCCCCGGTCGGCACGACCAGCATCCAGAACATCCAGCAGATCCAGAAGAAGGCGATCCCGGTCACCGCCGGCGACAACTCCGCGTGCATGGTCCTCTTCCAGAACGGGCAGGCCGACGGCGTCAGCACCGACGACACGGTGCTGGCTGGGCTCGCTGCGCAGGACCCGTACGCCGTCGTCCTCGACACCGACTTCCTGACCCAGGAGCCCTACGGCATCGGGGTCAACTCCGACGACGTCGACCTTGCCGAGCTCATCAACGTCGTGCTCGAGGACATGCGGGCCGACGGTCGCTGGCAGGAGTCCTACAACACCTGGTTGCGTCCGTCCCTCCAGGTCGCGGGCAAGCAGCCCAAGGCGCTCTACGGACGATGAGTGGTGCACCAGTGACCGATCTCTCGGCGACCCAGAACGTCACAGCCCCCGCGGCCCCCGGGGGTCTGGGCCAGGCGCCCCAGCCTTTCGCGATCCGTGAGTACCTCGACGGGCTGGACGGGTGGGTCCGCGGGCGCCGCCACGAGCTGGACCAGCTCGACGCCGCTGCGCTCGCGGCCGGCCGAGGACGCGAGACCGGCTCTGACATCGCACTCTCGCTGGCCCTGTGGAAAGCAGTGTCCGACCGCTTCCAGCAGATGTCGGCTGTCTTCGACGGTGGCCGGGTCCTCGGCGCGGAGCGCGAGAAGATCGCCGCCCTGATCTGGGGGCGGCTCGACGCCGCCCAGGGCCTGGCCGGGGTGAGCGCCATGGCGGTGACCGTGCCGGAGGCGTGCAAGCTCTCCGACGCTCTTGCGGCTCAGTTGCGCACCACCCTCGCTCTCAGCCCGGGCGCCGACCGAGCGGCCGCGCGGATCAGGGCCTTGCGCGCCCAGTGCGAACGGCTTCGCGACCAGGTCGCCCTCGAACCTGCGGTCGGTCGCGACCCGGTGGTCGAGCGGCTCGCCGCGCTGATGGCGCGTCTAGAGGACCTCGCCACGAAGGCCGCACGGGGAGCCGATGTCGGTGGTCTGCTCGGCCCGCTCGAGCACGAGGCAGCAGTCTTCGAGCGGGACCTCATCGTGGGCAATGCGCGCCGCCGTGGTGCGCGCGCCCAGGTCGTCGAGGCCCGCGCCCAGCTGGCCGAGCTCACGACTCGGGCCGAGGCCCTGCGTGCCCTCGCTGAGCGCTGCGTCGCCACCGTCGAGCCGGCGCCGCGCTACGCCGTCCCTGATCCCTCGACGCTCGGACCCGTGCCCAACACCCCCGATGCTCTCGAGCCCTACCTCGATCGCCTCGCGCGCGTCGACCAGGCGCTGAGTGTCGTGCAGGACGCCTACGCCGGGGCCATGGCCGAGCACACCGACCTCACCGCCCTGCTCGACGCCTACGCCGCCAAGGCCCGGGCCCTCGGAGTCGCCGAGCGCGACGACCTTGCGCAGAGCGAGGCGCGTGCCCGCGAGGTGCTCGCCCGGCGACCTGCTCCGATAGGCGTGTGCCGCGCGCTCGTGACCGCCTACCAGACCTGGTTGACCCAGCTCGCTCCCTCAGCCGACAGCGCCGCGAAGGACCCCTCATGACCTGCACCCAGCCCGGCTGCTCCGGGACCATCCAGGACGGCTACTGCAACGTGTGCGGCATGGCCGCAGCCCCCGGCGCCACCGGCTCGTCACCGGTCGCGCCGGTCTCGCCGAGCTCACCCGGTGCTCCGGCCGGGACGGCCTCGCCGGACGGGGCCGCCTGCACCCAGCCAGGGTGCTCCGGCGCCATCGCCGACGGCTACTGCGACACCTGTGGCATGGCCGGTTCCAGCAGCACGGCGGCCGGCGTCGACGCCTCGGTCGCCGCTGTCGGCGCCGAGGTCTCGACGGCCACGTCCGCGAGCCGGGTGCAGTCGGCCGCCTTCGGCTCCGAGCGGGCCGCAGCCGGGTCGCTGGCCACCCGCCGGGCGCGCAGCGGCTCCCAGCGCCTGCGAGCGGCCCGCATCGGTGCCGGACTCACCAGCGTTCCGCCCGCTCCGTTCGTCGACCCGTCGGCAGCGATCAACCCGAACCCCGAGGTCCCCGAGGAGAAGCGCAGCTGCTCGAAGTGCGGCAGCGCGATCGGGCGCAGCCGCGACGGCGTGCCCGGCCGCACCGAGGGGTTCTGCGCCCAGTGTGGACAGGAGTACTCCTTCACCCCCAAGCTCCAGCCCGGCGACGTCGTGGCCGGTCAGTACGAGATGGTCGGCTGCCTGGCCCACGGCGGTCTCGGCTGGATCTACCTGGCGAAGGACAAGAACGTCTCCGACCGCTGGGTGGTGCTCAAGGGACTACTCAACTCGGGCGATCCCGATGCACTCGCCGCGGCGATCGCCGAGCAACAGTTCCTCGCCCAGGTCGAGCACCCGCTCATCGTGGAGATCTACAACTTCGTGACCCACGAGGGCGCCGGCTACATCGTCATGGAGTATGTCGGCGGTCACTCGCTCAAGCAGATCCTCAAGCAGCGGATGCGCGACAACGGCGGTGCCTACGACCCGCTGCCGATCGATCAGGCGCTGGCCTACCTGATCGAGGTGCTGCCGGCTTTCCAGTACCTCCACGACCTGGGCCTGGTCTACTGCGACTTCAAGCCCGACAACATGATCCAGGTCGGCGACGCCATGAAGCTCATCGACCTCGGCGGCGTACGCCGGATCGACGACCTCGAGTCCGCCATCTACGGGACCGTCGGTTACCAGGCGCCCGAGGTCGCCCAGGTCGGGCCCAGCGTCGCCTCCGACATCTACACGATCGGTCGCACGCTGCTGGTGCTGTGCATGGAGTTCCGCGGCTACCAGGGGACCTACCTGCACTCGCTGCCGCCGGTCGAGGCGACGCCGCTGTTCGCCGAGAACGACTCGCTCTACTGGCTCATCGCCAAGTGCTGCGAGCCCGACCCGGCCGACCGCTTCGCCTCGGCCGACGAGCTGCGCACCCAGATGCTCGGGGTCCTGCGGGAGGAGATCGGCGAGCGCACCATCGGCACGTCGATGACCTCGGTGGCCTCGGTGCTCTTCGAGGCCCCGGCGACCTCGCGCTCGGTGCTGGAGTGGTCCCAGCTGCCGCAGCTGCGCCCCGACACCTCCGACCCGCAGCACGCCTGGTTGGCCGGCGTCGGCGCCGAGGACCCGGCGCAACGACTCAAGCTGTTGACCTCCGAGGCTCCGGACCAATCGCCCGAGGTGCGGATCGCGCGCGGCTACGCCGCTCTCGCGCTCGGCGAGGTGCCGGCCGCACACGCCCTCGCTGCCGAGATGTTGGCCGAGGACCCGTGGGAGTGGCGGGCGCTGTGGATCGACGGACTCGCCTCGATGCTCGATCGCGACTGGGAGGGAGCGAAGGCGTCCTTCAACGCCGTCTACCAGCAGGTGCCCGGCGAGCTCGCGCCCAAGCTCGCGCTCGCCGTGGCCTGTGAGCGCGGCGGTCTGCCGCAAGTCGCCGAGCGTCTCTACATCACCTGTGCCTCGACCGATGCCGCCTTCATCGCCGCCGCTGCCTTCGGGGTCGCCAGGATCCGGGCCGAGCGCCGTGATGCGCCTGCCGCCGTGGAGGCTCTCGACTGGGTGCCGCGCACCAGCCGCGGCTACCCGGAGAGCCGCCAGCTGCGCGCCGAGGTGCTGCTCGGGCAGGGCACCTCCGACCTCCGCGTCCTCGACCAGGCGATGACCTCGATCGAGTCGGCCTCCATGGACTCCACCACCCAGGGTCGTTACACCGTGCGCATCCTGGAGCAGGGGCTCGCGATCGTGCTGGCAGGAGGCGGTGTGAAGAAGGCCAAGATCGGTTCCTACGAAGCCGATGAGGCCGGGCTGCGGGCCGGCCTCGAGCGCGCCTACCGGCTCCTGGCTCGTGATGCCCAAGCCCTTCCCGAGCGCATCGAGCTCGTCAACCGAGCCAACGCCGTACGCACCTGGAGCCTCACATGAGCATCACCCCGCCGCCCGCCCCGACGCCGGGCCCGACGCCGGGCCCGACGGCCTGCACGGCCTGCCACGAGCCGCTGAGCAAGGGCGCGGCCTTCTGTGAAGCCTGCGGTACGCCGGTCCCGCTGGCGACCGAGCCGCTTGCGGGAGGGATAGACGTCTCGACCCAGGCGTCGCCGTTCGACGACCTCGGCAGCGGGCCGATCAGCGCCCCGACCCGGATGACGCCCGCCTCGGCCGGCCCGGGCGAAGGCGCCGACCGCCCGTGCCTGGCCTGTGGATCAGACGTCGACCCCGACGGCTACTGCTTGTCCTGTGGCACCAAGCAGGCCAGCGAGCGCGACCACTTCCGCGAGACGCCCGCCTCCTGGGTCGCCGGGGTCTGCGATCGCGGTCTCGTGCACTCCAGCAACGAGGACGCGATGGCGCTCCTGGCCGACGCACCCGCCGGTTCGCGCGCCGTGCTCGTGGTGCTCGATGGCGTCTCGAGCTCGATCGCCTCCGACGTCGCCTCCCTGGCCGGGGCCAGGGCGGCGCGCGAGACCCTGCTGACCCCGTTGCCACGAGGCATGGGTACCGATCAGGCGCGCAGCGCCGCTGTGGTCGCGGCCTTCGCGCACACCATCGAGGCGGCCAACGCCGCTGTGGTCGCCACCAGCGACGAGAACTCACCCAACCCGGCGTCGGCGACCTTCGCGGTGGCCGTCGTCGAGGGCAGCAGGCTCAGCGTCGCCAACGTCGGCGACTCGCGCGTCTACTGGATCCCCGACGTGGGCGACAGCGTGCAGGTCACGGTCGACGACTCCGCAGCGCAACAGCTGATGGCGGCCGGGATGGACCGCGAGGCGGCCGAGAACGGCCCCCATGGTCACGCCATCACCCGCTGGTTGGGGCGCGATGCTCCCGACCTGAGTCCGCGGGTCGCCGAGCTGGAGCTCAGCAGCCCGGGCTGGGTCCTGGCCTGCTCCGACGGGTTGTGGAACTACGTCTCCGAGGCCCCGGTCATCGCCGAACAGCTTCACCTCGCGGTGGAAGCCGGGGCGCACGCCCCGCTCGACCTGGCCTTGGCCCTGACGGCCTTCGCCAACGCCTGCGGCGGGCGCGACAACATCACCGTGGCCCTGGCCCGGGTCGGCGCTGCGGCGCCGGTCGCGGCGGGGGAGAATCCTGACCTGACGAACGAGAGCGACTGAGAGGCAGCACCATGGCCGAGTTCACCGCAAGTGTCTTCCAGAACGAGTACCTCCCCGACGGAGGCACCGACGTCAACGCGATCGTGACCGTGACCTGCGCCGGAGCCGGCACCGCCGGTCAGACCGGCGGGGGAGCGGCGGGCGAGATCATCATCGTCGACACCTCGGGCTCGATGGGGCCGCGGACCATGGCGGCGGCCAAGCACGCCGCAACCGCGGCCCTCAACGAGATCGTCGACGGCACCTGGTTTGCCGTGATCGCCGGCTCCGACCGCGCGATGCTGGCCTATCCGGCGGTGGCCGCCGGCCCCGGGATGGTGCGGATGGATCCCGCGACCCGCTCGCAGGCGCAGCAGGCGGTCAGCCGCTTCGTGGGCAGCGGTGGCACCGCCATCTCGACCTGGCTCGACCTGGCCGGTCAGCTCTTCGGCTCGGTGCCCCAGGTGACGCAGCGGCACGCGATCCTCCTGACCGACGGGGAGAACCGCGAGACCGACGACAAGCTCGCGAGTGCGATCTCCCGGGCGACCGGCTACTTCCAGTGCGACTGTCGCGGGGCCGGGACCGACTGGCAGGTCGGCGAGATCCGCAGGATCTCGCAGGCGCTGCTCGGCACCGTCGACATCATCCCGGAGCCCGACCAGATGGAGACGCAGTTCCGAGAGATGATGCGCACCTCGATGTCACGCGGCGTGGCCGAGGCCCAGCTGAGGGTGTGGTCACCCCAGGGCGCGCAGGTGCTGTTCGTCCGCCAGGTCTCTCCCACGGTCGAGGACCTCACCGACCGACGAGTGGTCGTCAACCCGTTGACCGGTGGCTATCCGACCGGCGCCTGGTCCGACGAGTCGCGCGACTATCACGTCGCGGTCCGGGTCGCGGCCAAGGCGATCGGACAGGAACAGCTCGCTGCCCGGGTGCAGCTCGCCGTCGGAGACGACGTCCTCACCCAGGCGCTGGTCAAGGCGACCTGGTCGAGCAACTCCGAGCTCACCGCCAAGATCGACCAGCAGGTCGCTCACTACACCGGTCAGACCGAGCTCGCCGCGATGATCCAGGAGGGCCTGGCCGCCAAGGCCTCCGGTGACGAGGCCACGGCGACCACCAAGCTCGGCCGTGCGGTCCAGCTCGCTGCGGCCACCGGCAACGACGAGGCGACCTCCAAGCTGCGGAAGGTCGTCGACGTGACCGACGAGAAGGAGGGCACCGTGCGCCTGAAGGCGGCCATCAACAAGGCCGACGAGATGGCGCTCGACACCGCCTCGACGAAGACCACCCGGATCAAGAAGTGAGGCTGCGTCCATGAAGTGTCCTGCCGGCCACGACACCACGGCCACCGACTACTGCGACACCTGCGGGCTCGCGATCGACCCGGACGGGGCGGTCGACGCCCCGAGCGCCGGCTCCTCGAGCGCCGCCCCGGCGACGGATCCGGCCGCTGACCCCGCGCCGCCGGCCTCGACCAGCGGCTCCTGTCCCCACTGCGCCAACCCGACGCCCGCCAACGCGCTCTTCTGCGAGAACTGCGGCTACGACTTCACCACCGGCGCCCTCCCGCGATCCCCGGACCCGATCTCCTCGCTCGACCTGGCGGCGCCGGACGATGCGTCGGTCCCGCCTGACCCGGCCGACGACGCGCCTGCCCTGCCTCCTGTCCTGCCTCCTGCCGCTGACCCCGTCGTCGACCTCAACCCGTCGCCTGCACCGGGCGAGCTGTGGGTGGCAGAGGTGTGGATCGACCCTGACTGGTATGCCGACCAGCAGAGCACCGACCCGTTGCCGTCACCGGGGCTGCCGAGTGTCGTGGCGCTGCGGCACACCTCAGCGCTGATCGGACGCGCCTCACGCAGCCGTGGCATCAACCCCGACCTCGACCTCGGCTCCGACAGCGGCATCAGCCGCCGGCACGCCCAGCTGACCACCGACGGCTCGCGCTGGTTCGTCGAGGACCTCGGCTCCTCCAACGGCACCTACGTCGGCGGTGGCCTCGGCGCCCTGCCCACCACTCCGATCCCGGTCGGGCAGAAGAGCGAGGTCACCGGTGACGACCGGATCTACCTCGGCGCCTGGACTCGCATCGTGCTGCGCAAGGCCGAGCCAGGCGAGGTTGGACTGACCGAGGGCCGAGGTCAGTCCAACTCGACGGTGGTTGAGCAGCGAGCTCCGGCCGAGGAACGAGGCCGCGACCGAGCTGTCGAAACCCGGTGACCTGGTCGCCGGCCCCGGCGGGTGCTTGCGCACCTCACCATGGTTTCGTCTCGCGGTCCCGGCTTCGTTCCTCAGCCGGGCGCTCGCTCAACCTTCGCGGCTTGCGCGCGTGGCTCCTTCGTCGCCTCGCGCTTGCCGCTTGCTACCGCTTCGTCGCGATGAGGGTGGAGGCATCGGGCGCCACCATCACCTCGACGGTGGTGAAGCGTTCGTCGGTCAGCCACTGCTCGCGCAGCACGTCGACGCGGCCGTGGGCGATCGGCGGCCAGCTCTCGCACGGGGTGAAGTCGTCGAGCACGACGATGCCGCCGTCCTCGACCAGGTCGGCCACGGCATCGACACCGACCGCACCAGGCTGCCCGGAGTCGAGGAAGAGCAGCGAGAAGGGGCCCTTGTCGGTGAGCGTCGACCAGTTGGCGGCCAGCACCTCGACGAGCGGATCGTCCTGGAAGATCTCGCCGGCTGCCCGGGCCAGCTTGGGGTCGAGCTCGGCGGTGATGATCGTGGCCTTCTCCCCACGCACACCCGAGCGCAACCACGCGGTGCCGACACCGCAACCGGTGCCGAACTCGGCCATGGTGCCGTCGCGGGTCGCCGCGAGCATCGCGAGCAGCCGGCCCGTCTCGTTGCGGCAGAAGGAGACGTAGCCGGCCTTGCGTGAGACGGCGAAGGCGCGTGCGACCACGTCGGGGAGGTCGGGGGAGGCGCTCATGCGGTGAGTCTTTCCCCGTGTCTCTCTGAGCAAGACATCTGTCTCGCCATGTGAACAGTTCGTGGATGTCCCTGGCCCGGCCGCAAGCCCGGTCGTAGTCTCACCACATCATGCGCAGCGTCCTCGTACTTATTGAGCGCCGCGACGAGGCCCAGCAGACCTGATCTGCTCGTGAGGCCCCCTCGTCGCGGTGTTAGACCCGCGCATACGGGTTCTTCGGCTCTCACAGCTCGTCTCATCCCCATGCCGCTCACGGCATGTCGGTAGATGTCTCCGCGGCGGCACGCTTGCAGCATGTGCGCGATCCGCATCCCTGACGGTCCAGTACCTGCGTGTGATCCACGCCCGGTCGGTCCCACCGCGGGGTCATCTCCGGACATGGCCAGAGCCCACCGGGGCGTGCGTCGGACACCTGTCCGTGCGTACGCAGAACACTCCGTCGAACACGCCACCAACACACCACCAACACACGACCACTACGCAAAGGAGCACGACATGTACGACCTGTACCCCGAGTGGGGCCCCGCCAAGAACCGCGCCGAGGACACCTGGAGCAGCGCGAGCGATACCCGCGCCCTGCAGACGGCCCTCGACCTGCGAGACAACGGCGGCCAGCGCCCCGACGACAACTAACGTTCTCCCGTGACTCAAGCCGCTACCGCACCGACGACCACCACCCCCGCCACGTCCGGGACCGTCCAGCTCGCCGTCATCCCCGGCGACGGCATCGGTCAGGAGGTGACGCAGGAAGCCCTCAAGGTGCTCGAGGCCGTCGCCCCCGACGGGGTGAGGTTCGAACAGACCCGCTACGACCTCGGCGCGGAGCGTTACCTCGCGACCGGCGAGGTGCTGCCGGACTCGGTGCTCACCGAGATCCGCGGCCATGACGCGATCCTGCTCGGTGCTGTCGGCGGCAAGCCCAACGACCCGAACCTGCCTCCGGGGATCCTGGAGCGCGGCCTGCTGCTGCGCCTGCGGTTCGAGCTCGACCACTACGTCAACCTGCGCCCTTCGCGCATCTTCCCCGGAGTCGCCTCACCCCTGGCGGATCCCGGCGTGGTCGACTTCGTCGTCGTCCGCGAAGGCACCGAAGGCCCCTACACGGGCAACGGTGGTGCCCTGCGCGTCGGCACCCCGCACGAGATCGCCACCGAGGTCTCGGTCAACACCGCCTTCGGCGTGGAGCGCGTCGTACGTGACGCCTTCGCCCGCGCCCAGCGCCGCCCGCGCCGCCAGCTGACCCTGGTCCACAAGACCAACGTGCTGGTCAACGCCGGCTCGGTGTGGTGGCGCATCACCCAGGCCGTGGGCGCGGAGTTCCCCGAGGTGAGCGTCGACTACATGCACATCGATGCCGCCATGATCCACATGACGGTCAACCCGTCACGCTTCGACGTGATCGTCACCGACAACCTGTTCGGCGACATCATCACCGACCTGGCCGGCGCCATCAGCGGCGGCATCGGGCTGGCTGCCTCGGGAAACATCAACCCCGACCGCACCACGCCCTCCATGTTCGAACCCGTCCACGGCTCCGCGCCCGACATCGCCGGGCAGCTCATCGCCGATCCGACCGCAGCGATCCTGTCGGTCTCCCTGCTCCTCGACCACCTCGGACACACCGAGTCGGCTGCGGCCGTCGAGGCAGCAGCCATCGCCGACATCGCCGAGCGCAGCCCCGGCCGTGCCCGCTCCACGCCCGAGATCGGCGACGCGATCGCGGCGCGCCTGCGCGGCTGAGGCGGCGGCATGAATCCCCGGATATCCGGGGATTCCTGACGTTCTCAGGGAAAGTTCTCCCTGAGAACGTCAGGAGTACCCGGTTAACCGGGTACTCCTGCGCGAGATCGGCGTCCTGAGCAGCGTCCCGGCTGCGCCGACTCGCCTCCCCATTTACTAGGAAGGTCGACTAAGTTGCCGTCCATGCAGATCAGCACCACGCTCTCGACCACACCGACCTCCGACGAGCGCTTGGCCGAGATCCTGGCCAACCCCGGATTCGGCACGTACTTCACCGACCACCTGTTCAAGGTCGAGTGGACGCCTACCGAGGGCTGGCACGGGGCCCGGATCGAGCCCTACGGGCCGCTCGTCCTCGACCCGGCCACCGCGGTGCTGCACTACGCCCAAGAGACCTTCGAGGGGATGAAGGCCTACCGGCACCCGGACGGCTCCATCTGGTCGTTCCGCCCCGACCGCAACGGCTCGCGGATGGCGCGCTCCAGCCAGCGCCTGGCCTTCCCCGAGCTGCCCGTCGAGGACTTCGTCGCGGCCGTGGACGCCCTCATCGCCGCCGACCAGCGCTGGGTGCCCGACGCGAGCACGGGGGAGAAGAGCCTCTACCTGCGCCCGTTCATGATCGCGACCGAGACCTTCCTCGGCGTACGACCTTCACAGCACGTGACGTTCATGGTGATCGCCAGCCCGGCCGGGGCCTACTTCAAGGGTGGGGTGAAGCCGGTCAAGCTCTGGCTCACCGAGGAGTACACCCGCGCGGGTCGCGGTGGCATGGGTGCGGCCAAGACCGGCGGCAACTACGCCAGCTCCCTGGTCGCCCAGCAGGAAGCTCTCGGGCACGGCTGCGACCAGGTGGTCTTCCTCGACGCCGGCGAGGGTCGCTACGTCGAGGAGCTCGGCGGGATGAACCTCTTCTTCGTCCACGCCGACGGCCACATCGTCACGCCCGGCACGGGCACGATCCTCGAAGGCATCACCCGCGCGAGCATCATCGAGCTGGCCCAGAAGATGGGTCACGACGTGGAGGAGCGACGTTTCTCCATCGACGAGTGGCGTGACGGCGTCGCCAACGGCGAGATCACCGAGATCTTCGCCTGCGGCACGGCCGCAGTGGTCACTCCCGTCGGCGAGCTCCTCTGGGACGGCGGCTCGGTGCCGAGCGTGCCGGCCGGCAACGTCGCCGAGAAGATCCGCGAGCAGCTCGTGGGCATCCAGTTCGGTCGCTCGGAAGATGCCTTCGGCTGGATGCACCGGGTCGTCTGACGAGCCGGACGCGACGAGCCCCTGTCGGTGTCGTCGCGCAGGCGCACCCGCGGGTAACCTCGATCCGTGACGATCCAGCCCCAACCGCAGGTCCTCGTGGGTGGCTACGTGCTGCTCACGAAGATCGGCGAGGGCGGCATGGGCGTGGTGCATCTCGCCCGCAGGCCCGGCGGAGACCGGGTGGCGCTCAAGGTCCTGCGCCCCCACATCGTCGGTGACGACGAGGCGCGTCAGCGTCTCGCGCGCGAGGTCGCCTCGTTGTCGCGGATCCGCAGCCGGTGGGTGGCCGAGATCCTGGACGCTGATCCCTGGGCGCCGGTGCCCTACGTCGCCACCCGCTACGTGCCCGGCCTCTCCCTGCACGACCACGTCGAGCAGGAAGGGGTCATCGAGGGCAACGACCTGCTGTGGTTCGCGGGCTGCCTGGCCGAGGGGCTCGCCTCGGTGCACGAGGTCGGCGTCCTGCACCGCGACATCAAGCCCTCCAACGTGCTGATGGAGGGCCGGACCCCGATCGTCATCGACTTCGGCCTCGCCCGGGTCGCCGACGACCCCAGGCTGACTCACACCGGCTGGCTCCTCGGCACCCCTGGCTACCTGGCGCCCGAGATCCTCTACGGCGACGACGCCACCGCCGCTTCCGACGTCCACTCCTGGGCCGCGACCGTCGCCTTCGCCGCCACGGGCCGCTCGCCCTTCGGCCGCGGACCCTCGATGGCGATCATGGATCGCGTACGACGCGGCGAGCACGACCTGCGCGGACTCGCCGCCCCCCTGCACGACGTGGTGGTCGCCGCCCTCGACCCCGAACCCGCGCGCCGTCCTACGCTCGACGCGATCCTCGCCTGGCTGCGTCCGCAGACGACGCGTCCCTCGCCGCTGCTCGCCCCGGCGCCCGTCGGGGCACCCGCCCCGAGCAGCGCGCAGGACGACCCCTTCGCCGAGACGATGGGGCTCTTCCTTCCGTCGTACGACGACGGCCCCGCGGCAGACGGGGTGTGGGCCGACGCGACCGTGGTCGAGCCGTTCGGGCCGGCCGGCACCCGCGTCCTTCGGAGCGAGAGCCGCCCGCCCGTGCCGGCTCCGCCGCCGCCGGTCCTGGCGCCCACGCCGGTCGATCAGTGGCCGCCGCCTGCGCAGCACGCGCCCTCCGAGCTGTTCCCGTGGGAGATCCCGGTGGAGCGGGTGCCCTTGGGCGAGCGGCTGCGTCGCCTGACCCTGGTGCTCGCCGGCTCGGTCGTGATCGGAGCAGCGTGCGCCGCGGCGCCCTGGGTCGCGGTCGGCGTGCTCGTCGTCGCGGTCTGGTTGCTGCGCAGCGGTTCGTTGGCCGCGAGCCGCGTCGAGGAACGGCGTCTGGCCCGCGGCCGCCGGTGGTATGACGGTCCGCAGCTGCTGGTCCACACCCCCTGGCACCTCGTCCAGTCGATCCCCGGCTCGATGATGCTCATCCTGTGGAGCACCGGGCTCGCCGCGGCTGTCGGTCTGATCTGCTTCGCAGCCGCGGCCCCGCTGGCGTGGTCGCTCTTCGGCAGCGGTGTGGTGCTGGGGCTCTCCCTGTGGTGGGGGCCCGGCGGCAGCCGGGTGCGCTCGCCGTTGGCGCGACTGGTCGACCCGGCGAGTCGGACCGCGGGCACGTGGCTGGTGACGCTCGCGGTGCTGCTGGGCATCGGTCTCGGCCTCGGCGTGTGGGTGATCGAGCAACGAAACCTCGTGGACGCCGGCCGCCCAGATGCCGTTCCAGCTCTGAGCTCGTGGGGCCTCGGGTGGGACCCGACGCTGTCCCTCTGACGACCGAATCCTGGGACGAGCGGCGCGCGGCGTCGGTGCCGTGGCACGATGGGTGGCGTGCAACACCGACTCCGCATCATTTGCTAGCGCATCGAGCAGCCTGCTCGATGCGCCAACCTCTCGTCCGCCGGGAGGTTTTTTTGTTGCCCTCACCACGCTGACCGCACCTCGAAAGTGATCCGATGGACCTGCACGGCGCCTTCCATGTCTACGACACCACCTTGCGCGACGGCGCGCAGCAGGAGGGCCTCAACCTCTCCGTCGCCGACAAGCTCTCCATTGCCCGTCAGCTCGACGGGTTGGGGGTGGGCTACATCGAGGGTGGCTGGCCGGGCGCCAACCCGAAGGACACCGAGTTCTTCCGCCGGGCCACCAGCGAGCTCGACCTGCGCCACGCCAAGCTGGCGGCGTTCGGCTCGACGCGCAAGGTCGGCATCCGTGCCGCCGACGACCCGCAGGTCGCGGCCCTTCGCGACAGCGGTGCCTCGGTGGTCACCCTCGTCGCCAAGTCGCACGACCGGCACGTCGAGCTCGCGCTGCGCACGACTCTCGAGGAGAACCTCGAGATGATCCGCGACACCGTCTCGCACCTGCGCGCCGAAGGTCAGCAGGTCTTCCTCGACGCCGAGCACTTCTTCGACGGCTACCGACGCAACCGCGACTATGCCCTCGAGGTCCTGCGCACGGCATACGACGCCGGGGCCGAGGTCATTGCCCTCTGCGACACCAACGGCGGGATGCTGCCCACCTGGGTCGCCGACGTCGTGCACGACGTCATCGAGTCGACCTCGGTGCGCGTCGGGATCCACTGCCACAACGACACCGGCTGCGCGGTGGCCAACACGCTGGCCGCGGTCGATGCCGGAGCGACGCACGTGCAGGGCTGCATCAACGGGTATGGCGAGCGCACCGGCAACGCCGACCTGGTCACCGTGGTCGCCAACCTCCAGCTCAAGCTCGACCGCGCCGTCCTGCCGGAGGGGCTGCTCGCCGAGTCGACCCGCATCGCTCACGCCGTCGCCGAGGTCACCAACGTGCCGCCGGCCTCGCGTCAGCCCTACGTCGGCACCTCCGCCTTCGCCCACAAGGCCGGCCTGCACGCCAGCGCGATCAAGGTCGACCCCAACCTCTACCAGCACATGGACCCGGTCGGCGTCGGCAACGACATGCGCCTGCTCGTCTCCGACATGGCCGGGCGGGCCACGATCGAGCTCAAGGGCCGCGAGCTCGGCTTCGATCTCTCCGAGGACAAGGACGTGGTCACCCGGGTGACCGCGCGGGTCAAGGAGCTCGAGCAGAGCGGCTACACCTTCGAGGCCGCCGACGCCTCGTTCGAGCTGCTCCTCGTGGAGGAGGTCGAGGGCCGTCGTCCGTCGTACTTCGATGTCGAGTCCTGGCGCGTCATCACCGAGACCCTCACCCACCGTGAGGAGTCGGAGGAGGCGGTCTCGGAGGCGACCGTCAAGCTCCAGGCGGCGGGGGTGCGCTACGTCGTGACCGGCGAGGGCAACGGCCCGGTCAACGCCCTCGACTCCGCGCTGCGCTCGGCGATCGTGCAGGCCTACCCGGCGGTCGCGAAGTTCGAGCTGATCGACTACAAGGTGCGCATCCTCGACCAGGGCCACGGCACCGACGCCATCACCCGGGTCCTGATCGAGACCACCGACGGGATCTCGTCGTGGGTCACCGTCGGGGTCGGCCACAACGTGATCGAGGCTTCCTGGGGCGCGCTCGTCGACGGCCTCACCTACGGGCTGCGGCGCCACGACGCCACCTGAACGGAACGCGCCGACTCGTCAGTGATGGAGAGCACGAACGCCGGGGAGGTCGTGTTCAGCAGGTGGCTTCGAGGGTCCCGGAGGCGCTGTCACCGTGGGGCCGCGTCGGACCGATTGCCCGGAAGTCCAGCGATCCGCTCACCTGGTTGCCGGTGGCCGTGAGGTCCACCGTCTCCGAGTCGACGCTGTAGAGCATGGCGGCGTTCTTGCCCTCGTCGTCGAAGTCGCCCTCGAGCAGCCCTGCGAAGAAGATGTCCTCGTCGGTGAACCCCGCTCGACTGATCGAGGTGCCGAAGGCGCCGTCAGCGCTCTTGCCGGTGATGTCGTAGCCGTTGCTGATCGGGAACCCTGACGGATCGGTGTCCTGGGTCTTGCAGCTCGTCAGGACGAACTCGTAGACGGTGTCGTCCGACATGGTCAAGGTGGCGGCGCTGCTCCCACCGGCCTCGGTGCCCTCGGGCTCGGCATCGCCATCCTCAGGCGTGGAGTCCGGGTCGGTCACCGTGGCGTCGCCGCTGCTCTCGGGGTCGTCGGAGGGTTCGTCGGAACCACCGCAGCCACCTACGACGAGCGCGACGACGAGCAGGGCTCCGGCGTGCATCCTCAGGTTCATCCATCGAGGCTAGGCAAGGCCCGGGGGTCTGGCAAGGCCCGTCGCGTCAACAGGAGGTAACCCGCGCGGGCGTCGGTCTCGCGCTCAGTCGGCGGGCTAGGGTCGCGACATGGGCACACTGCACGATCTCTCGGGGCTCGAGCAGGGAGCGCTGATCGTGGCCGGTGAGATCAGCTCGGTCGAGCTGACCGAGCACTATCTTGAGCGCGCCGAGCGGCTCGACGACGTGGGAGCGTTCGTCACGCTGAGCCCCGAGCGGGCGCGGGAGCAGGCGCGGCGGGCCGACGCGGCGAGCCGCGCGACCGGTGATCGATCGCCGCTCCACGGCGTACCGACGGCCATCAAGGACCTCAACCTGACCGCCGGGGTTCGCACGACCTTCGGCTCGGCGGCCTATGCCGACTTCGTGCCCGACGTCTCCGACGCGGTCACCCTGGCGATCGAGGCGGCTGGGATGCCGAGCCTGGGCAAGACCAGCACCCCCGAGTTCGGCTCACCTTGCTACACCGAGCCCGACGGCGCCGATCCGGCCGTCACGCCCTGGGACCGCACCCGGATGGCGGGCGGGTCGTCCGGGGGCGCCGCGGCCGCGGTGGCTGCGGGGCTCGTGCCGGTGGCGCAGGGCTCCGACGGCGGCGGGTCGATCCGGATCCCGGCCTCGTGCTGCGGACTGGTCGGCCTCAAGCCGTCGCGCGGTCGGATCAGCGGCTCACCGATGTATGGCGACCCGGTAGGTCTCTCGACGAGCGGGAGCATCGCGCGCACCGTCCGCGATGCGGCCGCGCTCCTCGACGTCCAGGCCGGACGGCTGGCCGGCGACCCGACGTGGGCGCAGCCGCCGACGGGGTCGTTCCTGGCCGCGTGCGAGCGACCACCGGGGCGGCTGCGGATCGCACGCTTCATCACGCCCCTGATCGCCGACGCCGCGGTCGACCCCGAGTGCGTGCAGGCCTACGACGACGCCTCGCTGCTGCTGGAGTCGCTCGGCCACGAGATCGTCGACGTACCCCCTCCGCTGTCGATCGACGCCGTGCCCGTCTTCGAGACCTGTTGGGCCGTGCTGACAGCGCTGTCCGTCGTACCGCCCGAGCACGAGCACCTGCTGCGCCCGCTCACCCGCTGGCTGGCCGAGCGCGGACGCGCGGTCAGCGCGCCCGACTTCGGGTTGGCGATCGGGGCGATGCGGCGCTTCGCCGCCGAGGCGCTCGAGGCCCTGGCGCCGTACGACGCCGTCCTGACGCCGACGCTCGCCTCGCCGCCGCTCCCGGTCGGCGCCCTGCGCGACGACTCCGACCCGGCCCGTGACTTCGAGGCGCAGAAGGCCTTCACCCCCTGGACCTCGGCGTGGAACGTCACCGGGATGCCGGCCGATCAGCCTGCCGCTCCACTGGACCCCCGAGGGGCTCCCGGTGGGAGTGATGCTCGCGGCCCGCCCGGCCGAGGAGGAGCTGTTGCTCTCGCTGTCGGCGCAGGTCGAGGAGGCGGCGCCGTGGCACGACCGCCGACCGCCACAGTGGGACTGAGCTGGGACTAGGCGACGCCCCAGGCGTCGCGGAACTCCTCCGGCGAGAGGTGCTCGAGCTGCTCGCTGACCAGGCCGAGGAGGGTGGCTGCTGCCTCGCCGCCACCGACCGGGATCCGCAGCTCGACGACCGCGTCGCTGCGCCGTCGTACGACGACCTGCCCGACGCTGCTCAGCTCGAACTGGCCACCGGCCGTCGCGCACCAGAGGTCGAGCGCGCCCGCCACGAACCGCCCGCCGCGGCGACGGGGCTTCGGCTCGAGCGCGTGGACGTAGATCTCGCCCGCGCAGGCCGGCTCCAGGGTGGACGTCATGGGTCCAGCCTAGGTGCCGACTCCACACGCGATAGTCCCTGACGAAATGGCCCCTGATCCGGCCATCTGAGGGCCACTTCGTCAGGGACTATCGCGGGTCGGCGAACCAGAGGTGCGCGGCGGCCGCGAAAGCGTCCGGCTCGAGCGCGCCGGCCCCGGCGGGCACAGCCCCCAGCAGCCGTACGTCGGTCACGCGCGGCAGGTCGTCGCGGTTGCACCTCTCGGCCAGACCTGGCTCCGCGGGCCAGGACCCGATGACCAGGCCGACCGGCTCGAGGCCGCGAGCACGCAGGGCGCGCACGGTCAGCTCGGTGTGGTTGAGGGTGCCCAGTCCAGCGGCGCACACCACGACCGCCTCGAGCGGGTGGTGCTCGGACAGCAGGACGGCCAGGTCGAGCACCGTGCCCCCGTCGTGGTCGAGGCGCACCAGCAGGCCGCCGGCGCCTTCGACGATCACCACGTCGTAGTCGTCGGCGAGAGCGGTGATCGCCGCCGCGTGCTCGGCGACCGTCGGCAGCGGCAGCCCGGCGCGGCGGGCCGCGGTGTCGGGGGCGAGGGGTTCGGGCAGCTCCACGAGGGTGCGGATGTCGCAGCCGGTGAGCCGGTGGACAGTGTCGGCGTCGCCGGGCTCGCCGGCGTCGACCCCGGTCTGGGCCGGCTTGACCACCAGCACCCGGCCGGGGCTGGTGGTTGCCAGCGCTGCGGTGACGATGGTCTTGCCGACGTCGGTGGAGGTGCCGGTGACGACTATGATGCGGGCGGTCATGTCGGCCTGGGAGATTCTCCGCTGAGGCGGAGAATCTCCCGCTTCTGGTACGGAACTTCGTGACAGAAGCGGGAGTTTTGTCGACCAGCTGTGACGCACGGTGCCACTGTGACCCGCAGCGACCTCGACCCGCCCACCCCGATCACGAGTGCTCCTTCACGACAGCCACCAGGACGGCCACGGCCCGCGACCAGTCGACGTCGCTCAGCCCGGCGTTGACGGTGATCCGCAGCCGCGAGATGCCGTCGGGCACCGAAGGCGGCCGGAAGCAGCCGACCCGCACTCCTTGCTCGGCGGCCGCGGCCTGCGCCGCGACGGCGGCCTGCGGCGAGGGCATCGGCACGGAGAGCACGGCTCCGACGCTCGGATCGACTCCGAGAGCGGCGGCCAGGTCGGCAACCCTGGCGTGGATGACGCCGGGCAGGTCGGGCTCATCGACCAGCACCGCCAGCGCGGCCAGGGCCCCGGCCGCCGCGGCCGGTGCGAGGCCGGTGTCGAAGATGAACGGCCGTGCGGTGTTGACCAGGTGCTCGATGATCGCGGGGTCGCCCAGGACCACGCCGCCCTGGCTGCCGAGGGCCTTCGAGAGGGTCGCGGTGACGACGACGTGCGGCTGCCACGACAGGCCGGACTCGTGCACGAGGCCGGGGCCGTGGACCCCGAGGGCGTGCGCCTCGTCGACGACCAGCAGCGCTCCCGCATCGGCGCAGATCGCGGCCAGCTCGACCAGGGGAGCGGCGTCACCCAGGACCGAGTAGACCGACTCGGCCAGCACGAGGATCCGCCGCCCCGGGGAAGCGGCGACGGCACGACGTACGGCCTCGACGTCGTTGTGCGCCACCACCACCAGCTCGGCCCGCGAGAGCCGGACCGCGTCGATCAGGGAGGCGTGGATGTGGGCGTCGGAGACCACGAGGGTGTCGCGGTCGGCCAGCGCGGCGACCAGACCGAGGTTGGCGTGGTAGCCGGTGGAGAAGGTCAGGGCGGCGGGCTGGTCGAGGTAGCTCGCAAGCGCGCCCTCGAGCGAGGCGTGCAGGTCGAGGCTGCCGGTCACCAGACGCGATGCCCCTGCCCCGGCCCCCCAGGTGCGGGCTGCCTCGGCCGCCGCGGCGGTGACCCGGGGATCGCGGGCCAGGCCGAGGTAGTCGTTGCCGGCCAGGTCGAGGGTGGTGTCGTCGGCAGCGCGCGGGCGCAGAGCCCGCTCGAGCCCCGCGGCAGCCCGCTCGGTCGACCGGGTCCGGAGCCAATCGGCCCAGATCGAGTCGCTCTCCATCTCAGGCCACCTCGGCCGCGGCGGCGATCGCAGCACAGATCCGCGCGAGGTCGTCGTCGTCGGTGACGTAGGGCGGCATCGCGTAGAGGAGGTCACGGAACGGCCGCAACCAGACGCCGTGCTCGGCCGCGGCCTCACTGGCGCGTACGACGTCGACGTCGTGGTCGAGCTGTACGACGCCGACTGCGCCGATGGTGCGGACGTCGACCACACCGGGCAACCCGCGGCACTGCTCGAGACCGGCGCTCAGCCCGGCCCCGACCCGAGCGACCTGAGCGGCCCAGTCGTTGGTCATCAGCAGGTCGAGGCTGGCCAGGGCGACGGTGCACGCGAGAGCGTTGCCCATGAAGGTCGGCCCGTGCATCAGCACGCCCGACTCCGAGCCCGAGATCCCGCGCGCGACCCGGTCGGTGCAGACGACCGCGGCCAGCGTCAGGTAGCCACCGGTCAATGCTTTGCCCAGGCACATCAGGTCCGGTACGACGTCGGCGGCGTCGCAGGCGAAGAGGGTGCCGGTGCGACCGAAACCGGTGGCGATCTCGTCGGCGATCAGCAGCAGGTCGTGCTCATCGGCCACCTCGCGCATGACGCGCAGGCACCGCGGATCGTAGATCCACATGCCCCCGGCACCCTGCAGCAGCGGCTCGACGATGATCGCGGCGACCTCGTCGGCGACCTCGGCGGCGTACGAGCGGAAAGCCTCGATCCAGTCCTCCACGTCGGCCGAGCCGGGCGCGGGAGGCCGGGGCGCGAAGTGCTGGCTGGGCAGCACGTCAGCAAACATCGAGTGCATGCCACCCACCGGGTCGCACACGCTCATCGCGCCGAACGTGTCGCCGTGGTAGCCGCCGCGGACCGTGAGCATCTTGGTGCGGCCCGGGCGCCCGGCGCCGCGCTGCCACTGCAGCGCCATCTTGAGCGCGACCTCCACCGAGACCGACCCGGAGTCGGCGAGGAAGACCCGCTCCAGCGGGTCGGGCGTGATCTCGACGAGCCGCTGGGCCAGCCGGATGGCGGGGGCGTTGGTCAGCCCGCCGAACATCACGTGCGCGAAGTCGACCGAGGCGACCGCAGCGTCCAGGGTCGGCTGGCCGTAGCCGTGGACCGCGGCCCACCACGACGACATGGCGTCGATCAGCTCGCTGCCGTCGTCGAGGCGCAACCGCACCCCGGAGGCGCCGGTGACCAGGCGCACCGGGGTCGGGGCGGTCATCGAGGTGTAGGGGTGCCAGACGTGCTCGCGGTCGAAGGCGAGGAGCACGTCCGGTGATGAGCTCACGTGGGGGAGCGGATCAGGCGTTCGGCACCGCGGCGGTGCCCGCGCCGCGGCGGCGCTTGGCCGGGTCGCGGGAGACATCGCTCTGGAGCGCGTCGTCGGTCTCGGTGCCCTCGGAGCCCAGCACCACGAAGCCGTTGTCGCGGATCAGCTCGAGGTCGGCCTCGGCGGCCTGGCCCTCGGAGGTGAGGTAGTCGCCGAGGAAGATCGAGTTGGCCACGTGGAGCGCCATCGCCTGCAGGGAGCGCAGGTGCATCTCGCGGCCGCCGGCGATCCGGATCTCGCGGTCAGGGCACACGAAGCGCGCCATGGCGAGGATCTTCACGCAGCGCGCGGGGGTGAGCTCCCAGGTGTTCTCGAACGGGGTGCCGTCGAAGGGCATCAGGAAGTTGACCGGGATCGAGTCGGACTCGAGGTCGCGCAGCGCGAAGAGAGCCTCGACGAGCTGCTCGTCGCTCTCACCCAGCCCGGCGATCAGGCCGCTGCAGGGCGACAGTCCGGCGGTCTTGACCTTGGTGACGGTGTCGACGCGGTCCGCGTAGGTGTGGGTCTGCACGATCTTGTCGTGGTGGGACTCGGCGGTGTTGATGTTGTGGTTGTAGGCATCGACACCGGCCTCGCGCAGCCGCTCGGCCTGGCCGTCCTTGAGCAGACCCAGGCAGGCGCAGATCTCGACGCCGGGGTTCTCGGCCTTGATGCTGCCCACCATGTCGGCGACCCGGTCGACGTCCTTGTTGGTCGGGCCGCGACCGCTGGAGACCATGCAGACCCGGGTGGCGCCGCCCTTGAGACCGGCCGCAGCCTGCTCGAGCGCCTCGTCGGTGTTGAGCCACTTGTACTTCAGGATGTCGGCGGTAGACCCCAAGGACTGCGAGCAGTAGTTGCAGTTCTCCGGGCACAGCCCCGACTTGAGGTTGACCAGGTAGTTGACCTTGACGGTGTTGCCGAAGTGCTCGCGACGCAGCCGCCCGGCGGCCGCGACGACATCGAGGAGCTCGTCGTCGTGGGCGCGGAGCACGGCCAGGGCGTCGTCCTCGGTCGCGGGCTTGCCGTCCAGGATCGCGCTGGCGAGCTGGTCGTACGACGTGGACGTGACGGTCATGGGGCACTCCTGCGGCTGCTGCTGTGGATCGCGGTGCGGATCACGGGACGGGGTCGACGTGCACCGCCCAGTATGCCGAGCCGCGGGCCGGGCCGGGGCGGCGGTCCACGCCGCGGCGGTGGGCGGCGGGTGCAGGAATCCCCGGATCACCGGGTACTCCTGACGTTCCCAGGGAAAGTTCCCCCTGAGAACGTCAGGAAGTCCCTGAGCGCTGGTGCTGGTGTGACTGATGAAGCGGTATGGCGGTCCGCCTACGTCGCCGCCGCCGGTGTCGACCACGGCGCCGCTGAGCTCGGCGAGCAGCACCGCGCCGGCCAGGTCGAGCCGGGTGTTGCTCAGGGAGGCAGCGGTCAGGTCGACGCCGTCGAGACTCGCGCCGCGCAGGTCGGTGCCGCCGAGGTGGGTCTGGCGCAGGGTGGCCAGGTCCAGGCGGGCGTCACGCAGCACCGCATCGGTCAGCTTCGCCATCGACAGGTCGGCCTCGCGCAGGTCGATGCCGCTCAGGTCGAGACGCGAGAGGTCGGCGCCACGCAGGCTCACGCCGAGCCACTGGCCGCCGCGGATCGTCATCGGTCGCAGCGTGCAGCGGGAGAACGTCGAGCCGGTGAGCTTGCACCCCTCCCAGGTGGTGTCGAAGAGGTTGCTCCCCTCGAAGGTGCAGCCGACGAAGGCCGACGTGTGGTGGGTCGAGGAGTTCAGGCGGCAGCTGCGGAAGGTGCAGTCCTCGAAGTGTGCCCCGGAGGTCCGCACCTCGCTGAGGTCGACGTCGACGAAGGTCACGTCGACGAAGCGAGCCGCGCCGAGGTCCTCGCCGTACCAGTCCTCGCTGCGGACGGTGCCGCCCTCTCGATCCATGCGCGCACCTTGGCACACCGCAGCGTCCGCATCGGAGCGCGTCACGTACAAGGACGGGCAGACCTGACGGTTTCGGGCCGCCGGAAGCCGGCCCTGAGCGTGCCACCGCATCGCCGACCTCAGGTCTGCCCGTCGCTGTACGTGGTACTCAGCCGAGCAGCCGGGCGCACTCCTCGATCAGCCGCGCCCGCAGCGGAGCGCCCCGCTCGGCGAAGCCCGCCTGCGCCTCGGCGTAGTCCCGCTTGCCCTCCGCGGTCTCGATCCGCACCGGCTCGAACGGTTCGCCGTCGATCTCCAGCCCCGTCAGGTCGTACGGCGCCGCGCGCATGTCGAGCACCCGGATGTCGCGCGCCAGCTCGAAGCAGTCGGCGACCAGGTCGGAGCAGATCATCGGCGTGAGCCGGAAGGCGTGCTTGTAGAGGTCCATCCCGGCGTGCAGGCAGCCCGGCTGCTCGAAGTCGGCTCGGTCGTCGCGGCCGGGGGAGAGGGTGTTGAGCGGCGCGGCGGGGGCGGTGAAGAACCGGAACGCGTCGAAGTGCGAGCAGGCGATCCGGTGCGACTCGACCACCGCGTCGGTGCCCGAGCCACCCAGTCGCAGCGGCCAGTCGGCGTGCCGGGTCTCGTCGTCGGCGAGGCGGTAGACCATCGCCCACTCGTGCAGCCCGAAGCAGCCCGTGTGGGCAGGGCGGGACGCGGTCGCGCGCAGCAGCCGGTGGAGCGCCTCGAGCAGCGGTCGCTGGGAGGCGACGTACGACGGGTCGCACGGCCGCGTCGGCATCGCTCGCGGTGTAGCCCTTGAGCTGGCCGTAGTCCTCGGCGCCGCCGACCAGCGCGACTCCCGAACCCGGGGTGCCAGCGCCGCAGCTGGGCCGGTCGCTGGGAGTAGTAGGTGAAGAGGAAGTCGTGCACCGGGTGCTTGACCTGGGTGTCGCGGCGTTCGAGGTGGGGCGCGACGAAGGTCTCGACCCGCGCGGCGTGGGCCTCGGCGCGCGCACGCCAGGTCGATGGGTCGAGAACAGCGTCGGCCTCGCCGACGACGGTGCTGCTCCCCACTCCGTCCACGCGCCCACTCAATCCGCTCCCGCCGCCCCCTGGCAAACGAGCAACAGACTCGCGACGACCCCTTTCCGCGACGCAGTGACCGTGCCAGTCTCGATGCATGACCGCTGCACAGAGCCAGTTGGAGCCGCTCGACGAGAGCTGGGAGCGCGCGCTGTGCGTCGTCGCCCACCCCGACGACCTGGAGTTCGGCGCCGCCGCCGCGATCGCGCGCTGGACCGGCCAGGGCAAGGAGGTCGTCTACTGCATGGTGACCTCCGGTGAGGCCGGCATCGACGCGCTGGCGCCGGAGGAGTGCCGACCGCTCCGCGAGGCCGAGCAGGTCGAGTCGGCGCGGATCGTGGGCGTCGACGTGGTCGAGTTCCTCGGGCTGCCCGACGGGGTCCTGGAGTACGGCGTGCCGCTGCGCGCCGCCATCGCCGAGGTCGTACGTCGCCACCGGCCCGACATCGTGATCACCGGCAACTCCCGCGACACGTGGGGCGGCGCCAACCTCAACCAGGCCGACCACATCGCGGTCGGCAAGGCCGTCCTCGACGCAGTGCGCGACGCCGGCAACCGCTGGGTCTTCCCCGACCAGCTGGGGGAGGGGCCGGACGGCCTGAAGAAGTGGGGAGAGGTCCGCGCCGTGTGGGCGTTCGGCTCCCCGGAGTCGGGCCACGCGGTCGACACCACCGCGACGTTCGACGCAGGGGTCGCCTCCCTCGAGGCCCATCGTGCCTACATCGACGGCCTCGGCTGGGAGCACTTCGATGCCCGCGAGTTCCTGGAGGGCGGGGCTCGCGCCACGGGTCAGCGGTTGGGGGTCCCGCTCGCCGCCGCGTTCGAGGTGTTCCCGATGGGCTGGGGCGAGTGATCTGACCCCTGTCGGTCGGGCTCCCGCAGGTCTACATTCGTAAGATGGCCGACCACCAGGAGGACCTCGCGTTCGTCGGCACCGTGCCGGTCCTCTACGACGAGCTGATGGTGCCGATGATCTTCGCCGAAGCGGCCGACGACCTGGCGCGCGAGATCGCGCGGCTCGACCCGTCGACCTGCTCGAGACCGCCGCCGGCACCGGCGTCCTGACCCGCGCCCTCTCGAGCGGTGCCCGGGCGCCACGGTCGTGGCGACCGACCTCAACGAGCCGATGCTCGCGGTGGCGGCCGCCCGGCTGCCGACCGACAACAAGGTGATCTGGCAGCGCGCCAACGCCCAGGCAGCTGCGTTCGACGACGACGACGTTCGACGTGGTCGCCTGCCAGTTCGGCGTGATGTTCTTCCCCGACCGGCCGCGGGCGTTCAGCGAGGCCCGCCGGGTCCTGCGCCCCGGGGGGACCCTGGTCGTTCAGCACCTGGGACTCCCTGGCCACCAACGACTTCGCCCGGGTCGTGCACGACGCCCTGGTCGCTGCGAGCGCCGGACGAACCCGCTGCGAGTTCATGGTCGCACACCCCACGGTCTGCAGGACGAGGAGCTCCTGCGCGGCGAGCTGGGAGGCGTCGGT
This sequence comes from uncultured Actinomycetota bacterium, assembly GCA_963761285.1. Lineage (GTDB taxonomy): Bacteria > Actinomycetota > Actinomycetes > Propionibacteriales > Nocardioidaceae > Nocardioides. Next base: position 160,339 of record CAVXGJ010000016.1, read on the forward strand.
TTCGACTCCGTAGGCCTGCGAGTGGGTCGAAGCCGTCAGTCGCAGCACGGCGGTCGAAGCAGCGCTCGCCTTCTGCCAGGGGACCCCGTTGCGGGGGATGCTGGACGCCCACCCCGCGCTCGACGCGGAGACGGCGACCGCCCTCGCCGCCACCGCGCTGCTCGCCGCCTTCGGACCGGGCCCGATCGAGGGCCGCATCCGGTGGCTGCGGCTCCTGGCCGGCTGAGCGGTCGAACCCGAGGCGCCAGGGCGCAACCGAGCGACCGGAGACGTGGAGCCCTGCCAGGCGGCGGATAGGGTCGAGCAGGTGCGTATCGCGAGATTCACCACCGGTGACGAACCCAGCTATGGCGTCCTCTCCGGAGAGCTCGACGCCTTCGGCCAGCCCGAGGAGGACGCCGTCCTGGTCGCCCTGGCCGGCGACCCGATGTACGTCGGCCTCAAGCTGCTCGACACCGAGCACAAGCTCGCCGACGTACGCCTGCTCGCGCCGGTGCTGCCGCGCAGCAAGGTCGTCGGCATCGGCCGCAACTACGCCGCCCACGCCGCCGAGCTGGGCAACGACGTCCCGACCGAGCCGCTGATGTTCCTCAAGCCCAACACCAGCGTGGCCGGCCCCGGCGACCCGATCTTCTACCCCTCGCAGACGCAGGACCTGCACTACGAGGGCGAGCTCGCGGTCGTGATCGGACGGATCTGCCGCGACGTCCCGGCCGAGCAGGCCACCGACGTGATCTACGGCTACACCATCGCCAACGACGTCACCGCCCGCGACCTGCAGAAGTCCGACGGGCAGTTCACCCGCGCCAAGGGCTTCGACTCCTTCTGCCCGCTCGGGCCCGTGGATCGAGACCGACCTCGACCCGCAGCACTTCATCGACGGGGTGCGCATCCAGACCCACCTCAACGGCGAGGTCGTCCAGGACGGCTCGACCGCCGACATGATCTTCGACATCCCGGCGCTGATCGCCTACGTCTCGAGCGTGATGACGCTCCTGCCCGGCGACGTCATCCTCACCGGCACCCCCGAGGGTGTCGGTCCCATGGAGGTCGGTGACGAGGTCGAGATCTCGATCGCCGGTCTCGGCGCACTGACGAACAAGGTGGCACGACGATGAAGACCGCCCACGACCCCCGACCCGACCGTCCGCGTGCGGATGGCGCCCGAGCCCCACCGGCAGCCCGCACGTCGGCCTGGTGCGCACCGCCCTGTTCAACTGGGCCTTCGCCCGCCACCACGGCGGCACCTTCGTCTTCCGCATCGAGGACACCGACACCGCCCGCAACACCGATGAGTCGTACGCCGGCCTGCTCGACCTCTTCCGCTGGCTCGGCCTCGACTGGGACGAGGGCCCCGGCGTCGGCGGCCCGTTCGCGCCCTACCGCCAGTCGGAGCGCAGCGACCTCTACCGCGACGCCCTCGACCGGCTGACCGAGGCCGGCTACACCTACCCCTGCTACTGCACGACCGACGAGGTCACCGCGCGCCACCAGGCCGCCGGCTCCAAGCGCCAGGGCTACGACCGGTTCTGCCGCACGATCACCGCCCGAGCAGAAGGCCGACTTCGAGGCCGAGGGCCGCGCTGCGGTGACCCGTTTCACCATGCCCGACGGGCCGATCGTCTTCGACGACCTCGTGCGCGGCCAGGTGAAGTTCGACAGCCGCGACGTGCCCGACTACGCGCTGGCGCGCGCCAACGGCGACCCGCTCTACCCGCTGGTCAACCCCGTCGACGACGCGCTGATGGAGATCACCCACGTCCTGCGCGGCGAGGACCTGCTCTCCAGCACGCCGCGCCAGATCCCGCTGTACGCCGCGCTGGCCGAGGTCGGCATCGGCTCCGGCGCGCCGCAGTTCGGCCACCTGCCCTACGTCATGGGCCAGGGCAACAAGAAGCTCTCCAAGCGCGACCCCGAGGCCGACGCCCTCGGCTACCGCCGCTGCGGGCTTCATCCCCGAGGGGCTCCTCAACTACCTCGCGCTGCTGGGCTGGTCGATCTCCGGCGACCGCGACATCTTCTCGCTCGAGGAGATGGTGGCGGCCTTCGACATCGGCGACGTCAACCCCAACCCGGCGCGCTTCGACCTGAAGAAGGCCGACGCGATCAACACCTCGCAGCTGCGGCTGCTGTCGCTCGAGGAGATCTCGCACCGCGCGCTGCCGTTCCTCAAGGAGGCCGGCGTCGTCAGCGACCCGGTCTCCGACGCCGACGCCCAGCTGCTCGAGCTGGCGATGCCGCTCATCGCCGAGCGCATCAACAAGCTCGCCGAGGCGCCCGACATGCTCGGATTCCTCTTCGTCGACGAGGCCGACTTCGTCCTCGACGAGGCCGACGCGGCCAAGCTGCTCGACGAGGCCGGTCTCGAGATCGTCCAGGCCTCCCACGACGCCGTCGCCGGCCTGCCACACTGGTCGACCGACGCCATCCAGACGGCCCTGCAAACAGCTCTCGTCGACGAGCGCGGCCTCAAGCCCCGGGTGGCGTACGGCGCCGTGCGCGTCGCGATCACCGGCAAGCGGATCTCGCCGCCGCTCTTCGAGTCGATGGAGCTGCTCGGACGCGAGCGCAGCCTGGCGCGGCTGCAGAGCGCGCTGGCGTGACGACCGATGGCTGAGCAGTACCCGCCTCCGCCTCCGCCTCCTCCTGGCTATGGCTACGGGTACGGCTACGCACCGGCCCCACCGGCCGCGCCCGACCCGGAGGTCGCCGCAGGGCTGGAGTACCACCGGATCTACCGCTCGGGCCGTCAGGGCTGGGGCTGGTACCTCGGCGGGATCCTGACCTCGCTGCTGCTGTTCTTCGTGGTCGGCGCGATCCTCGTGCTCATCGGCACGGTGATCGTGCTCCTGCTCACCGGGACCTCGCCCGGCGACCTGGGTGAGCGGATGGGGCAGCTGACCGACACCGACGACGTGACGCCGTCGGTGCTGGTGTTCATCAACGCCGTACTGATCCTCGGGATCCCGTCGGCGTGGTTCTGCACCCGGGTCCTGCACGGCATCAGGCCCCGCTGGCTGGCCTCCGTGGCGCCGCGGATCCGGTGGCGGTGGCTGCTGGCCTCGTTCGGCATCTCGCTGGTCACGCTGGTCCTGGCGATCGTCCTTGGTGCCTTGCTGCCCGGCGCGAGCGAGAGCGAGGACGTCTCCGGTGGCGTCAACGCCTTCACCGACCGACTCGCGACTTCCTGCTCGTGATCGTGCTGATGACCCCGCTCCAGGCAGTGGCCGAGGAGTACGTCTTCCGCGGCTACCTGACCCAGGCCTTCGGTGGTCTGTTCCGCAACCCGCAGGTCGCTCGCTATGCGGCGGTGATCGGCCCGGCGCTGCTCTTCGCGGCCGCCCACGGCGCCGGGCAGAGCGTGCCGGTGTTCTTCGACCGCCTCGCCTTCGGCGTGGTCGCCGGGATCCTGGTGATCGCCACCGGCGGACTCGAGGCCGGCATCGCCTACCACGTGCTCAACAACCTGCTGGCCTTCGGCTTCGCGGTGTTCTTCGGTGACATGACTGAAGCACTCAACGCCAGCGGTGGCGGCTGGTGGGACGTGGTGGTGAGCATCGTGAAGTCGGTGATCTTCGTGGTGCTGTCGATCTACGTCGCCCGCAGGATGGGCATCCAGACGCGGACGACGCCGGGCGTTTTGGAGCCGCCAGCAAGGCGCGTGTAAGGTTTCCACCGGCTCGCCAGACCGCTTCGGTGCGGTTGTCGGAGGGCCGATTGTCACTGATCCAGTGGCAGCATTGGGATATGGTGTAATTGGCAACACGACTGGTTCTGGTCCAGTTATTCTAGGTTCGAGTCCTAGTATCCCAGCGAGTTGCAGGCCCCGATCACCATCAGGGGCTCGCGATTTGTGGCAAAGTCGAAGCGTTGGCTAGGCTCTGCCAGGTTGTTCAGGCCCCCGTTGTGTAGCGGCCTAGCACGCCGCCCTCTCACGGCGGTAGCGCCGGTTCGAATCCGGTCGGGGGTACAGAGCATGCAAGAGGTCCTGATCTGCGGAGACGCAGGGCGGGGCCTCTTCATCTTTTTCGCCCGGATCACGAGGGACCCCAACCGGTCGGTCCCGATGGGTCGCTCCGCCCATCATCCAAGGGACTCGCTGCGTTCTAGCTGGCGGCGGGGCAAGATGACGCCATGACGCAGCGACAGTCGGTGAGCTCCGGCGCGATGTGGGCGCCGGTGGTCGGGTACTCCCGAGCGGTGCGCGTGGGCCAGTGGGTCTCGGTGGCAGGCACCACGGCAGCCGCGGACGGCGGCGGCGCTCTCGGCGGTGACGATGTCGGTGCTCAAGCGCGAGAGGTGCTGCGTCGGATCGTGGCCGCTTTGGAAGAGGTCGGTGCTGGACCCGAGCACGTCGTGCGCACCCGCATCTTCGTGACCGACATCAGCCGCTGGGAGGAGGTCGGCCGAGCGCACGGGGAGGTGTTCGGCGATGTCCGTCCTGCCACGACGATGGTGGAGGTGAGCCGGCTGATCGACGAGACGCTGCTCGTCGAGATCGAGGCTGACGCGGTCGTCCCGTAGCCGCTCGCAGACAGGAGATCGGCAGGCGGGGATTGTCGCGAGCTGACCCGGACCCTGTCTGCGTCACTGGCCACGCAGGCACTGAGCGGGTAGGTCGAACCAGCGAAGCGCGTCGAAGTCCTCCGAAACGCACGCGTGGTCCGGGTCCTCGGCTCGCTCGGCCCGCGCCGCCAGGTGTTCAGCCTCGGCGAGGTAGCCGGCCAGGTCGCTCTCCGGAGCCCGGTCCTGATGGCGGGGATAGGTCAGTACGCCGTCGTCGCCGTAGCGCAGCTGGTCCAGCCGTAGTGGCGGCTCGACCAACCCGTTGCGGTGTCGCCACAGCGCTGTCGCCGGGTCGAAGGCGTAGTCGGTGAGGAAGAGATGACCGTGGCGGGCGACGAAGCTCACCGCAGCGATGAGGTAGTCGGCGACGGTGTCGGACAGGAAGTAGTTGAAGTTGATGCGCACCCAACCGGGTTTGATGCCTTCGCAACCGACGGCGATCTGTCGCTCGAAGCGGTGCGATCGATCCAGGTCGATGCCCAGCAGCCGGTGCCCGTAGGGGCCGGCGCAGGAGCAACCGCCTCGCGACTGGATGCCGAAGAGGTCGTTGAGCAGGGACACGACGAAGTTGTGATGCAGGTGGTTTCCGGAGGGCGAGCGGATCACGAAGGAGAGGATCGAGAGCCGCTCGGAGGCGAGGTTGCCCAGCACCTCGATCGCCGGTTCGTTTCCCCACACCTGAGCCGCTCGGCGCAGGAACCGATCCTCGTTGGCCCGGATGACGTCAACGCCCACGGCCTGCTTGAGACCGAACACCAGCCCGGCCCGGATCGACTCGATGATCGCCGGGGTTCCGCCTTCCTCGCGGGCGATCGGGTCGGTCAGGTAGTGGTGCTCGGTCGGGTTGACGTATTCCACGGTGCCCCCGCCGGGCACGTCCGGCACCCGGTTGCGGAGCAGGTCGCGGCGTACGACGAGCACCCCGGGTGTGCCGGGGCCGCCGACGAACTTGTGAGGGCTGAGGAACATGGCGTCCTTGTAGGACTCCGGTTGCCCGGTCGCGGCACCCATGCGCAGCGTGACGTAGGGCGCGGCGGCTGCGTAGTCCCAGAGCGAGAGCGCGCCGTGTCGGTGCAGCAGCGCAGAGATGGCCGTGGTGTCACTCCGGATGCCGGTGACGTTGCTCGCCGCCGAGAAGGATCCGATCCGCAGCGGGCGTGCCGCGTGCTGGATCAGCTGCTGTTCGAGCACAGCGAGATCGACGTGGCCATCGGTGTCCTGCGGGATGACGACGACGTCGGCGACGCTCTCGCGCCACGGCAGCTCGTTGGAGTGGTGCTCGAACGGGCCGAGGAAGACGACCGGGCGCTGCTCCGCCGGGATGTGCTGGCTCAGCTCGTGCTGATCCTCGAGCTGCGAAGGGATGCGCAAGCCGAGGATCCCGATGAGCTTGTCGATCGCGCCCGTCGCCCCGGAGCCGGTGAAGATGACGACATCCTGCTCGGTGCCCCCGACGGCCTCGTGGATCAGTGCGCGAGCGTCCTCGCGCAACCGAGTGGTCTGCAGCCCGGTGCCACTGGACTCGGTGTGCGTGTTGGCGTAGCGGGGCAGCACTTCGTCGCGGATGAAGTCCTCGATGAAGCTCACCGCCCGCCCGGACGCCGTGTAGTCGGCATACGTGACGCGTCGCGGCCCGTAGGGACCCTGCATGACCTGGTCCTCGCCGATGACCGACTCACGGATCTTGCTCAGGAGGGCGCTCTGCCCCAGCTCGTCGCGCATGTGCCCAACCTACGCAACCAGGATCTGTCGAGGCAGAGGCTTTCGACCCTCCTGTCGATCGGCAGGGACGCGCTGCCGAACCATGCAGAGCGCGTGGCTGGGCTAGTCGTCGCAGGAGAAGTGGGCGAGCTGGCGAGGGGAGCGGAAGAACACGAAGATCGCTCCGACGAAGACAACTGCCGACCCCGCGAGCAACGACGCCGATGTGCCGTCGACGAAGGCTTGCTTGGCAGCGGTCACGATGGGCTCGGCGGCCGGCCCAGCGTTTGCCATCGCGTCCGATTGCACGAAGGCGATCGATGCTTCGAGCCCAGCCCTCATCTGCTCGGGGAGCTTCGCGGCTGCTGGGGCCACCGCATCGCGATAGGTCGATGCCAGCACGCTGCCGAGGACGGCGATGCCCAGCGCGCTGCCGAGCTCGCGGGAGACATCGTTGACGGCTGACGCCACACCTTGCTTGTTGTCCGGCAAGGACGAGGTGATGGCGGTGGTGGCCGGGGTGCCGGCGAGCCCCATGCCGAGGGCGAAGAAGGCCAAGCCGCTGTAGAAGGTGACCTCCGAGAAGTCGAGCCCCAGCTGTGCGATCAGCGCCAGGCCGATCGCGATGCTGGCCAGGCCCAGGCTGCCGATCCGGTTGTAGCCGAAGCGTTCGGCCAGCGCGGGCGCGAAGCGGGCTGTCGGGATGAGCACCAGAGGCATCGGCAAGATGGTGATCGCCGCCATCAACGGGGAACGGCCGATCACGAACTGCAAGTACTGCATGACGATGAAGAAGAAGCCGAAGGCCGCGAAGAACTGCGCTGTGACCGACAGTGCGCCACCGCTGAAGCCACGTCGAGCGAACAGTCGTACGTCCAGCAAGGGGTGAGTGGATCGCAGCTCTTGCAGGATGAAGCCGCCGAGGCTGATCGCCGTCAGCGCTGCGGCGATGATCGTGGCCGGCTCGGTCCACCCCCGATCGGTTCCTTCGATGATGGTGTAGACGAGCGCGGCGACCGCGACTCCGGACAGCAGAGCCCCGAGTGCATCGAAGGCACCCTCTTTGTCCGGGCGGCTGGTCGGGATGACCAGGATGGTGCCGATCAGCGCCAGGGCCGCCAACGCCACGTTGAGCCCGAAGAACGAGTTCCAGGAGAAGAACTCGAGCAGGAGGCCGGAGGCGACGAGCCCGAGCACGGCCCCGCCACCGGCGACCCCGACCCACAGGCCGATGGCTCTGCCGCGTTGCTCAGGGGGGAAGGACGTGGTGATCACCGACAAGGTGGTGGGCATCACGGCAGCCGCGCCGACACCCATCACCGCGCGGGTCGCGATGAGCAAGGTCGGATCGGAGATGAACATCGCGGTGAGCGCGCCCAGGCCGAAGATGACCAGCCCGATCATCAGGGTGCCTTTGCGGCCGAAGCGGTCGCCGAGCGCACCGGCGCCGAGGAGCAGACCCGCGAAGAGGACCGTGTAGGCGTCGACGATCCAGGTCAGCTCGGTCTGGGTGGCCCGGGTGTCGAGGGCAAGCTCCGGCAAGGCCACGTTCAGCCCGCTGACGGCAGAGACGACCATCATCAGCGCCAGAGCGATGACTACCAGCGAGGCTTTCTGGCGCCGCGCGCTCAGGGGCGGGGAGGACGCGAGTTTATTCTCCATGTGAGGAAGTCTCCACCTGGAGAATAACTGTGTCAACTGGCATGCTGTGCGGATGACCGACACCCTGCATCCCAGCAGCGCCTCGCGGCGCCGACCGGGCCGCCCGACGGGTGACACCGGCGCCCGCGAAGCCATCCAGGCAGCGGCTCGCCGGCTCTTCGCGGAGGAGGGGTTTGCCAAGACCTCGGTGCGCGCGGTGGCCAAGAGCGCCGGAGTCGACCCCGGCCTGGTGCGGCACTACTTCGGCACCAAGGAGGAGCTGTTGCGGGCGGTCGTCGTGCTGCCGGTGGATCCGCAGGTGCTCGTGGGCGCTGTGGCTGCCGGGGCCCCAGAGGGTGCCGGACGGCGACTGGCGACGGTCATCGTCGGTCTGCTGCACGACGCCGAGCGGATCGCGCTGTTGACGGCGATCATCCGCGCGGCAGCCACCGAGCCCGAGGGCGCAGCGATCGTGCGTGACATCGTCACCGGGCAAGTGCTGGAGCCCTTGGTCGCAGCCCTGGGGGTCGACAACCCACAGCTGCGGGGATCGCTGATCGCCTCCCAGGTGGTGGGCTTCTTCATGGCGCACCAGATCGTCGGGCTCGCCGGTCTCACCAGCGCGGACGACACGACCTTGGTCGAGGCGCTGGCCGGGACCCTGCAGCGTTACCTGACCGGCGACATCCAGGAGGCCCCGGGACCCGGCTCGTCCTGAGTCCGCTGGTGCGGCCTAGGCGCAGAGCCCCGCCTGGAGCCGCGCCTCGGCCACCGCGTCGGCTGCCGCTTGGTCCTCCGGGTCCAAGGTGGGCTCGTCGGTGGGAGTGCCGGTCGGCTCGTCGGTGGGCTCGTCGGTCGGCTCGTCGATGCTCCCGACCGAGTCATCGGCGCCGATGCTGGTGGCGCTGAAGTCCTTGCCGAGCTGCTGGTCGGCGTTGATCCGCTTCCAGAGCATCTTGGCATCCTCGGTCCAGATGAGCCGGTTGGGATCGAGCGGGTACTCAGCGATGGGGACCGTGATGAAGTTGATGTCGGCCGGGCCGGTGTCGCGGAACTGCGTCGCCAGGTCGGCGAGCTTGCCGACGGAGTCCAGGTCGGCATCGACCTGGATCGACGACGTCGCGGCATTGAGGAAGCCGAAGATCGACAGCGGCTGCGACAAGATCCCGGCGGAGAGCACCTTCTTGATCATCGAGGCGATGAAGGCCTGCTGGCGCTTCATCCGTCCGATGTCGCCGGTCGCTGAGAGCACCGAGCGTTCGCGCACGTAGTTGAGCGCGTCCTGCCCGGTGAGGGTCTGCACGCCGGCCGGTAGGAAGATGTCGTGCTCTGGGTCGTCGACCTCTTGCGGGAGACACACCTCGACGCCGTTGATGGCCTCGACCATGTCCTTGAAGCCGTTGAAGTCGACCACGAGGAAGTGGTCGAGGTAGATGTCGGTCAGTGCTTCCACGGTCTGCACCGCGCACTGGGCACCGCCGACGGAGAAGGCCGTGTTGAACATGACCTGCGACGCGCCGGCGACCAGGTCCCCGTCGGCATCCGTGCAGTCAGGTCGGTCGATGATCGCGTCTCGCGGAAGACTGACGCCGTAGGCACTGCTTCGATCGGCCGAGACGTGCAACAGGATCGTGGTGTCGGCGCGTTCGCCGATGTCACCCAGGCCATCGATGTCGTTGCCCTCGCCCGAGCGCGAGTCGGAGCCGAGGACCAGGATGTTGAGGGGCTCTCTCGGACCGGCGTCAGCGACGGCAGCCTTCGTCGTCTGGTGGGAGATCGACTCCCCGTCGCCGATGTTGTTGTTGAGGGTGCCGTAGGCGTAGGTGACCCCGCCCACGGTGAGTGCCGCAAGCACCACCTGGGTCAGCAACACCGTGAGCCACACGTGCCGCCGGTGTCGCTTCGGCCGCGCGGGCGGCACCTTTTCCTCGGTCACGTCCAGATTCTCTCAGATGAGGGAAGGACCGCCCGGTGCTCTGGGACTCGGGTGTCCGATTTCCGCCGGAACGGCGTGGTCCGGTCCGTCATGATGGGGACGTGAATCCGCCCGGAGTCGTGAGCAGCACCAGCAGGCTCGACCACGAGTCGTGCTACCGCGCCGTCAAGGCCCGCGATCGGCGCTTCGACGGGGTCTTCTACACCGCCGTGCGCACCACAGGCATCTACTGCCGGCCGTCGTGCCCGGCCCGGACCCCGGCGTCGGCCAATGTCAGCTTCCACGCCAGCCCGGCCGCAGCGCAGACCGCCGGCTACCGCGCGTGCAAGCGATGCCTGCCCGATGCCACTCCGGGGAGCCCCGACTGGGATGTCTCGGGCGACATCGCCGGTCGCGCGATGCGACTCATCTCCGACGGAGTCGTCGATCGTGAGGGAGTCGACGGCTTGGCTCGCCGCGTCGGCTACACCGCGCGTCATCTCGGCCGGGTCCTGACAGCCGAGCTCGGCGCAGGGCCACTGGCTCTGGCCCGGGCCAGGAGGGCCCAGACTGCGCGGGTACTGATCGAGACGACGGAGCTGTCCTTCGCCGACATCGCTCACGCTGCCGGATTCTCGAGCATCCGTCAGTTCAACGAGACCGTCCGTGAGGTGTATGCCGCCAGCCCGACCGACCTCAGGGGCGGCCGTGGTGGGCGGCGAGGAGAGGCCTCCGCAGCAGGGGCTCTCGAGGCCGGTGGGGTCTCGCTCTCCCTGCGGCTCGCCGTGCGGACGCCGTTTGCAGGACAGGCGCTGCTGGACTTCCTGGCCTACCACCTGGTGCCGGGCGTCGAGGTCGCCGGCAGCGGCTGGTATGCCCGCACCCTCGACCTGCCGCACGGTCCGGGCACGATGCGCCTCGAGATCGAGGACGCCTTCGACTTCGGGGAGACCGCGTTCGTCGGAGCAACGTTCGACCTGAGCGATCTGCGCGACACCACCGCGGCGGTGGAGCGCGCTCGCCGACTGCTGGATGCCGACTGTGATCCCCTCGCAGTCGCCGAGCACTTCGTGGGCGACCCCGTGATCGGACCGCTCTCGCGAGCCTGCCCGGGGCTGCGGCTCCCGGGACAGGTCGACGGCGACGAGACCGCCGTACGGACGGTGGTCGGGCAGCAGGTCAGCGTCACCGGCGCGCGCACGGTGACCGGGCAGATCGTCGAGCGGCACGGCGAGCCGTGCTCGACGGGCATCCCCGGGCTGACCCACCTCTTCCCGCGGGCGGAGGCCTTGGCGCGGATCGACCCGAGCACCCTGCCGATGCCGCGAGCGCGCGGGCGAGCCCTCGTCGGACTCTGCGAGGCCCTGGCAACCGGGGCGATCGTGCTCGACCGGGGGAGTGATCGCGAGGCCGTGCGGGCGGCCATGGTCGCGCTTCGCGGCATCGGACCCTGGACTGCCGACTATGTCGCGATGCGCGCCCTGGCCCACCCCGATGCGTTCCTGCCCACCGACATCGGGGTCCGCAACGCGCTGAGCGGGTTGGGGCACGATCCGGCCGCCGTCATCGCTCGAGCAGGGGAGTGGAGCCCTTGGCGCTCCTACGCACTGCTGCACCTCTGGAACACCCTGATGCCGGCCACTGCGGCCGTCACGACACCGTCCGAGATGGAGAACTGATCATGTGGACCCTCATCGACTCACCCATCGGCGAGCTGCGGATCGTCGAGCACAACGCAGCGATCACCGCCATCGAGTTCTCCCCGTTCGGCGCCGCCGACGGTCGGGTGCGGGGCACGCGCGATGACGCCCACCCGGTGCTGCAGGAGGCCGCCCGCCAGCTGGGCGCCTACTTCGCCCGCGACCTCAAGGAGTTCGACCTGCCGCTGCAGCCGGGCGGCACCGACTTCCAGCAGCGCGTCTGGCACGAGCTGGTCGGGATCGGCTACGGCGAGACCGCGTCGTACGGCGAGATCGCGCTGCGGCTGGGCAAGACCAACGCGGCCTCGCGGGCCGTCGGCCTGGCCAACGGCTCGAACCCGATCCCGATCGTGATCCCCTGCCACCGCGTCATCGGCGCCAACGGGACGCTCACGGGGTATGCCGGTGGTGTCGAGCGCAAGCAGGTGCTGTTGTCGCTCGAGCAGGATGCCCTCTTCTGAACCCGACCGAGGAACGAGGTCGGGTCAGCTGGAGAGGGCAGGTTGAGCGGCGAGCGCGACCGACGAAGGAGGTCGCGACCTCGCCTGTCGAAACCCAGTGAGCCGACCGGCTACGTCGGGACCAGTGTCACTCCGCCGCAGCGCGTCGCAAGGACTCCGAGAGCCGCTCGGCAGCGGCCAGCACCGCCGGCGCGTGCATCCGGCCGGGCTGGCGCGACAACCGCTCCAGGGGTCCCGGAGACCGAGACCGCCGCGATGATCTTGCCGCCGGGGGAGCGCACCGGGGCGGAGACCGAGGCCACCCCCTGCTCACGCTCGCCGATCGACTGCGACCAGCCACGGCGGCGGATGCCGGAGAGCGCTGCTGCGGAGAACGCGGAGTTCTGCAGACCGCGGTGGATCCGCTCGGGGTCCTCCCAGGCCAGCAGCACCTGGGCTGCCGAGCCGGCGCGCATGGTCAGCTGGGAGCCGACGGGGATGGTGTCGCGCAGACCTGAGGGACGCTCGGCGGCGGCCACGCAGACCCGGTGCTCGCCCTGGCGACGCCACAGCTGGGCGGACTCGCCGGTGATGTCGCGCAGTCGAGCCAGCACCGGCCCGGCCGTGGCCAGCAGGCGGTCCTCGCCGGCAGCGGCCGACAGCTCGGCCAGGCGGGGCCCGAGGACGAAGCGGCCCTGCATGTCGCGGGCCACCAGGCGGTGGTGCTCGAGGGCCACTGCGAGACGATGGGCCGTCGGTCGGGCGAGCCCGGTGCCGGCGACCAGGCCGGCCAGGGTCGCCGGGCCGGACTCGAGGGCGGTGAGCACGAGGGCGGCCTTGTCGAGCACGCCGACGCCACTTGTGGTGTCCATAGGTTGAGATTAGCGTCTCACCCAATGGGATGCAAGCGGTAAGGTCTGATTCACGCGACGCACGACACCCATGTCGTCGCTACCGGAGCCGGCCTTCAACAAGGTCGTGCCGCGAACCCAGGAACAGAGGAGATCAGCATGGGCAGGACCCTGTCGGAGAAGGTCTGGGACGAGCACGTCGTCCGATCGTCGGCCGGAGAGCCGGACCTGCTCTACATCGACCTCCACCTCATTCACGAGGTCACCAGCCCCCAGGCCTTCGACGGCCTGCGGCTGAGCGGGCGGTCCGTACGACGCCCCGACCTCACCCTGGCCACCGAGGACCACAACGTCCCGACGCTCGACTGGGACAAGCCGATCGCGGACCCGGTGTCCAAGACCCAGGTCGACGCCCTGCGCAAGAACGCCGCCGACTTCGGCGTACGGCTGCACCCGCTCGGCGACATCGAGCAGGGCATCGTCCACGTCGTCGGGCCGCAGCTCGGCCTGACCCAGCCGGGCATGACGATCGTGTGCGGCGACAGCCACACGAGCACGCACGGCGCCTTCGGGGCGATCGCCTTCGGCATCGGCACCTCCGAGGTCGAGCACGTGCTCGCCACCCAGACCCTGATGCAGGCCAAGCCCAAGACGATGGCCGTCACCATCAACGGCAGCCTGCCGGCCGGCGTCACCGGCAAGGACATGGTGCTGACCCTGATCGCCCACACCGGCACCGGTGGTGGGCAGGGCTACATCGTCGAGTACCGAGGCCAGGCCATCGAGGAGCTCTCGATGGAAGGCCGGATGACGGTGTGCAACATGAGCATCGAGTGGGGCGCCAAGGCCGGCCTCATCGCTCCCGACCAGACCACCTTCGACTACATCGAGGGCCGCCCCGAGGCGCCGACCGGTGCCGACTGGGATGCTGCCGTCGCTCACTGGAAGAGCTTGGTCACTGACGCCGACGCCACCTTCGACGAGGAGATCGTGCTCGACGCCAGTGACATGACGCCGTTCGTCACGTGGGGCACCAACCCCGGCCAGGGCGTCCCGCTCGGCGCAGCAGTGCCGTTCCCCGAGCAGTTCGACAGCCCCGAGGACCGCATCGCAGCCGAGAAGGCGCTCGAGTACATGGCCCTCGAGGCCGGTACGCCGATGCGCGAGGTCAAGGTCGACACCGTGTTCGTCGGCTCCTGCACCAACGGCCGGATCGAGGACCTGCGCCTCGCCGCGCAGATCATCGAGGGCCGCACCGTCGATCCCGACACCCGACTGCTGGTGGTGCCCGGCTCCGTCCGCGTCCGCCTCCAGGCGATGGAGGAGGGCCTCGACAAGATCTTCATCGCCGCCGGTGCCGAGTGGCGTGGCGCGGGGTGCTCGATGTGCTTGGGCATGAACCCCGACATCCTCCAACCCGGCGAGCGCAGCGCCTCGACCTCCAACCGCAACTTCGAGGGCCGTCAGGGCAAGGGTGGTCGCACCCACCTGGTGTCGGTCCCGGTCGCGGCAGCAACCGCGGTGCGCGGCACCCTCTCCTCGCCGGCCGACTTGGCGCCCCTCTCCGACTCCGCCACCTCCACCGCTTCTGACGGGAGCAACTGACATGGACGCGTTCACCAGCCACACCGGCGTCGGCGTTCCGTTGCGCCGCAGCAACGTCGACACCGACCAGATCATCCCCGCGGTCTACCTCAAGCGGGTCACCCGCGACGGCTTCGAGGACGGCCTGTTCAGCGCGTGGCGCAACGACCCGACCTTCGTGCTCAACAACGCGGCGTACGCCGGTGGGTCGGTGCTCGTCGCCGGGCCCGACTTCGGCACCGGCTCCTCGCGCGAGCACGCGGTCTGGGCCCTGCAGAACTACGGGTTCAAGGCGGTCATCTCATCCCGCTTCGCCGACATCTTCCGCAGCAACTCCGGCAAGGCCGGACTGCTGGCGGCGCAGGTCGACGAGAAGGTTGTCCAACGACTGTGGGACTACCTCGCCGACCAGCCCGGCGCGAGTGTCACCGTGGACCTCGAGTCCCGGACGGTGCGCGCAGGCGATGGCCCTGATGCGATCGAGGATTCCTTCGACATCGACGACTACACCCGGTGGCGTCTGCTCGAAGGCCTCGATGACATCGGGATCACGCTGAGCCACGCCGAGGACATCGACTCCTACGAGGCGACGCGACCGTCCTTCAAGCCCGTGACGATCCGGGGCTGAAAGGCCAGAAGCCCATGGTTGAGCGGGAAAGTCGCGATCCTGCTCTGCCGCGAACCAACGATCACGCTGCCCGTTCGTGAGCAGATGATCGCGTTGCCCGTGGCTGAATCCCCTCAGCCACGGGCAATTCGTGGCTTTCCGGCCCGGTCCAGCCTGCAGAATTGTCTCTATCCAGTCGGCGTGGCGATTGTCACATCGCCGACTTCTGCCTAGCGTGCATGAGGAAAGTCGGACACAGGTCCGACTCAACCTGGTTCATTGGAAGGGAAGCTAGTGAACAAGTCTCAGCTGATTGACACGCTCGCCGCTCGATATGAGGGCAACCGCAAGGCAGCCGCGCACGCGCTCGACTCGGTCCTCGACACGATCACCCGAGAGGTCGCGAAGGGGGAGAAGGTAGCGATCACCGGTTTCGGCTCGTTCGAGAAGCGGGTCCGTGAGGCCCGTTGGGTCCGTAACCCGCAGACCGGCGACAAGATCAAGGCCAAGAAGAAGGCGGTGCCGAAGTTCACCCCCGGCGCCGACCTGAAGAACGTCGTGTCCGGCGCGAAGAAGCTGCCCAAGCTGACCCTGGCCGCCGCGGCACCGGCGGCCAAGAAGGCAGCAGCTCCGGCCAAGAAGGCAGCGGCTGCTGCCAAGAAGGCAGCGCCGGCCAAGAAGGCTCCCGCCAAGAAGGCGGCTCCGGCCAAGAAGGCTCCGGCCGCGAAGAAGGCTGCACCCGCGAAGAAGGCGCCCGCCAAGAAGGCTCCCGCTGCCAAGAAGGCGCCGGCCAAGAAGGCTCCCGCTGCGAAGAAGGCGCCCGCCAAGAAGGCACCGGCTGCGAAGACCACCGCAGCCAAGAAGGCGCCGGCCAAGAAGGCTCCGGCTGCCAAGAAGGCCGCACCCGCGAAGAAGGCTCCGGCGAAGAAGGCTCCGGCCAAGAAGTCCTGACCTCTCAGGTCACCGCAACGGGTCGCTTCCCCACGGGGGAGCGGCCCGTTCGTGCGTCCTGACGAACGATCCCCGACGAGGTCCGTCCGTAGTAGGTCATCGTTGCGTCCAACCCGGCACCCGGGCCAGCAGCCGGGTGGTCTCGGGGCCCATACCCAGCTCAGCAGCCTCGCGCAGACCGTCGAGGTCGTCGACGTCTCGGCGCAGAGTGGGCAACAGGCCAGGCAACGCCAGGGCGCCGACCACCTGATGGGCGTGGGCGGAGTCCGGGCCGAAGGAGGGATCGAACTCGGCGTAGGGAGCGGTGTACAACGTCGTGCCGGTCCCGTCGGCGTCGACCACCACGCTCGGGCCGCCGCGGACGACGGCCGCCAACGCGTCATCGAGGTCTTGAGCCCGGAGTGCGGGCAGGTCGGCGAGGACGGCGACAGGCACCAGGTCGGGCCAGCGGCGTTGAGCCTCTGCGGCGGCCTGGCGCAGCGCCGCGTTGAGCCCGCTGCTGTCGCCGTCGGGCACGCTCCCACAGCCCAGCTCGGCGAACCGCTGGGCGATAGCCGCGTCATCAGTGACGACGAGCACCTGCGCGACCTGCTCGGCTGCGAGGCAGGCTGAGGTGGTGTCCAGCGCGAAGGCCTCGGCCAGGGCGCGTCGCAACGGATCGGTGAGGCCGACGAGACGTGACTTGCCGAAAGCCGGCGGCTTGACCGGCACCACGACGACGTACTTCTGCACCTGAGGCATCCAATCAGGCCCGGTCCGACCGTGCTGCTCGGGGGAGCGTGCGTGGTGTCGGACACACGAAGGCGCGGCGACGAGTAACCTCCTCTCCCGTGAGAGCTCGCAAGCTGGACCAGCCACGCAGCTGGCCCTTCGCCGTGGGTGCGGTGATCCTCCGACCGCTGTTCCTGCTGACCACCAAGCCGCAATGGACCGACGGCCTCAAGATCCCCGCCGCCGGCGGTTGCGTGATCGTGATCAATCACCTCTCCCACGTGGACCCACTGACAGCCGCGGTGTTCACCCATGATCACGGGCGACTCCCGCGCTACCTCGCGAAGTCGGGGCTGTTCCGCAATCGTTTCCTGGGCTACTTCCTGCGTTCGGCCGGGCAGATCCCGGTCGAGCGGGCCAGCGCCAGTGCTGCCGGGGCCTATGCGGCCGCGGTGGAGGCGGTCCGGGCCGGCGAGTGCGTCGTGGTCTATCCCGAAGGCACCATCACCCGCGACCCCGACCTGTGGCCGATGACCGGCAAGTCCGGGGCCGCGCGGATCGCCTTGGAGACCCGGTGCCCGGTCATCCCGGTCGGACAGTGGGGGGCCCAGGACCTCCTCGCGCCCTACGCGAAGCGTCCCGACCTCTTCCCCCGCAAGACGATCCGGATCCGCGCCGGCGACCCGGTCGAGCTGGGCGACCTGGCGGACCTGCCACGCACCGCTGAGGTGCTGCACGAGGCCACGGAGCGGATCATGAGCGCCATCACGAGCATCGTCGAGGACCTGCGCGGGGAGACCGCCCCGGCCGAGCGCTTCGACATGAAGAAGGCGGGGGTCGGCGACGACCGTCCGCGGGGGGAGACCGGATGACCGGCACAGGGCAGGACCACGACAGCGGCCAGAACAGCGGCACGTCCAGCGGCCAGGGGAAGGGCAAGGTCGCCGTGCTCGGGGCCGGATCGTGGGGCACCGCCTTCTCGATCGTGCTCGCCGACGGCGGCAACGACGTGATGATGTGGGCGCGCCGCGAGGAGGTCGCCGCATCGATCAACAGCGAACGGGAGAACGCCGACTACCTCAAGGGCATCCAGCTCCCACCGAGCGTCAGCGCGACTCACGACGTCGAGAAGGCCCTGCACGGTGCCGATATCGTCGTGCTGGCCACCCCGTCCCAGACCTTGCGCGACAACCTGACCATGTGGGCGCCCTACATCGAGTCGGACGCGGTGATGGTCTCGCTGATGAAGGGCGTCGAGCTCGGCACCCTCAACCGGATGAGCGAGGTGATCCACCAGGTCACCGGGGCCGGGCCCGAGCGGATCGCTGTGATCAGCGGACCCAACCTCGCCAAGGAGATCGCCCGGCGTGAGCCCGCGGCCTCGGTGGTCGCCTGTGCCGACGAGTCCGTCGCCAAGGGGCTCCAGTCGCGGGTGCACTCGGCGGCGTTCCGGCCTTACACCAGCACCGACGTACTCGGTTGCGAGCTCGGTGGGGCCTACAAGAACGTGGTCGGACTCGGCGTGGGCATGGCTGTCGGCCTCGGCTTCGGCGACAACACGACCGCCTCCCTGATCACCCGCGGTCTGGCTGAGACCGCGCGCCTGGCCATGAAGCTGGGCGCCAACCCGCTCACGCTGATGGGGCTCGCCGGCCTGGGCGACCTCGTGGCCACCTGCTCCTCACCGCTCTCACGCAACCGCAGCTTCGGCGAGAAGCTCGGCCAGGGTCTGACGACCGAGGAGATCTACGCCTCGACCCGCCAGGTGGCCGAGGGCGCCAAGTCCTGCTCCTCGCTGCGCGCGCTCGCCGAGCAGTCGGGCTGCGACGCGCCCATCGCCCGCTACGTCGACGAGGTCGTGGCCGGTCGGATGACCGCCCCCGAGATGATGGACTCGATGCTGGCGCGCGACACCAAGCCTGAGATCGGCTAGCCGGACCGAGACAGTCCCTGACGAAGTGGCCCCTCAAAGGCCCGTTCAGGGGCCATTTCGTCAGGGACTATCGCTGGTCAGCTTCCCGGGCGGGTGCTGACGACCTGGTCCAGCGCCCCGACCAGGTCGGTCCAGAGGTCCTCGACGTCCTCGACCCCCACCGACATCCGCACCAGCCCCTCGGGGATCGTGCGGGCCTCGGTCTTCCAACGCCGGCGCCGCTCGAAGGTCGACTCCACGCCACCCAACGACGTGGCGTGCACCCACAGGCTGGTCTTGCGCACCAGCAGGTCCGCGGCGAGCTCTCCCTCCAGCACGATCGAGACGATCGCGCCGAAGCCGGGGTAGCGCACCTCGGTGACCGCCGGGTGCTCGCGCAGCCGCGGCAGCAGGGCCTGCGCGTTGGCCTGGGCGCGCTCGACGCGCAGGTGGAGCGTGCGCATGCCGCGCAGGGCCAGCCAGGCCTCGAGGGTGCCCGGCACGGAGCCGGTGAGAGAGCGACGGTTCTTCAGCACGGCGTACAGCTCGTCGCCCTGGCCCTCGGCGACGACCAGGGCGCCGAGGAGGATGTCGCTGTGCCCGCTGAGGTACTTCGTCGCCGAGTGCACCACGATGTCGGCGCCCAGGGCGAGCGGCTGCTGGAGCAGCGGGGTGGCGAAGGTGTTGTCGACCACGACGTAGGCACCGGCATCGTGCGCAGCCGCCGCGATCGTCTCGATGTCGGCCAGCTCCAGGGCCGGGTTGGTGGGGGTCTCCAGCCAGACGAGCGCGGCGTCCTGGCAGGCCGCGACGACGGCCGCGGTGTCCTCGATGTCGACGAGCTCGGCCGTCAGGCGACCGCGCGCCTCGAGGTCGGCCAGCGACATGATGCTGCCCTGGTAGGCATGCTGCGGGGCGACGACCTTCGCGCCGTGGCCGACGAGGTCGAGGACCGTGGTCACCGCCGCCATCCCGGAGGAGAAGGCCAGGCAGCGCCCGCCCTCCAGCTCACCGAGGACGTCCTCGAAAGCGGTCCAGGTGGGGTTGCCGTAACGCCCGTACTCCAGGTCGCCACCGGCGACGTAGGTCGAGGCCATCGAGATCGGCACGTTGAGGGGGGCGTCCGGCTCGCGCGGCGGACGGCCACCCGTGACCGCGACCGTGGCAGGGGAGAGCCGGGGAGTCGGTGCGGAGGGGGGTCCAGGTGTCAGATCAGGCATGTCCCCGAGGATAGGGTCGTGGCCGTGAACGGCTCCGATCGCACCCGCCGCCCCCGTGTCGCCGTCGTCTTCGGCGGCCGTTCCAGTGAGCACGCCATCTCCTGCGTGACCGCCGGCAGCGTCCTGGCGGCCATCGACAGGGACGTCTACGACGTCGTCGCGATCGGCATCGCCCCCGACGGACGGTGGGTGCTGGAGTCCGGCGACCTCGAGCGCCTGAAGATCGGCTCGGGCCAGGACACGCTGCCCAGTGTCGACGCGGGCCGTCCCGGAGTGCTCCTCAGCCAGGCGGCCGGCGGCACCGACCTCCTCGTCTCCGAGGCGTCCCGACCGCCGGAGGTCTTCGGTGAGGTCGACGTGGTCTTCCCGGTGCTGCACGGGCCCTGGGGTGAGGACGGCACGATCCAGGGGATGCTCGAGATGGCCGGTGTGCGCTACGTCGGAGCAGGCGTGCTGGCCTCGGCGGTCAGCATGGACAAGTCCTACATGAAGGTCGTCCTGGCCGCGGCCGGGTTGCCCGTGATGCCCGGGATGACGGTCACGTCCGCCCAGTGGGCCGCCGACCCCGACGACGTACGACGTCGGGCGGGGGCGCTGGGTCATCCGGTCTTCGTGAAGCCCGCTCGCGGCGGCTCGAGCCTCGGGGTGTCCAAGGTCCGCAGCGCCGAGGACCTCGACGACGCCCTGACGCTGGCTCTCGAGCACGACCCGCGGGTGCTCATCGAGGTGTCGGCCCAGGACGCCCGCGAGGTGGAGTGCGGCGTGCTGCAGGCTCCGGACGGTACGCCGGAGACGTCGCGACCCGCCGAGATCCGTGTCGACGCCGCTCGCGACTTCTACGACTTCGAAGCGAAGTACCTGCCCGGTCAGGCGACCGAGATCGATCTGCCCGCCGATCTGCCCGCCGACGTCGAGGCGCAGGTGCGTGCGCTCTCCGCGCAGGCCTTCGACGCGGTCGGCTGCGAGGGCCTCGCGCGGGTGGACTTCTTCGTGATGCCCGACGGTTCGCTGGTGATCAACGAGATCAACACGATGCCCGGCTTCACCCCGACGTCGATGTATCCCCAGATGTGGGCCGAGTCGGGCGTCGACTACCCGACCCTCGTCGACCGACTGCTGCGGCTGGCGCTCTCTCGTGAGACCGGCCTGCGCTGACTGGGTGTGCCGGCCGTGTCGGCCGTGTCGGCCGTGTCGGCCGCGACCGCCGGCCCCGGCGTGTCAGTCGCAGTTCTCGATCAGGGTCAGGTGCTCGTCGACCGCTGCGGCGAGCTGGGCGATGGCTGCGGCGGTGCCGTCGGGCCGGTAGGTGCCCGGCACGCTGACCTCGACGACGGGACGGAAGCCCGCTGCGGTGAGGGTCACGTCGGCCTGCTGGTCGGTGAACTGCTCGGGCGGGACGTACCAGCCGACGCCGTTGGCGACCTCGCACGAGGAGACCGCCTGGTCGAAGCCGTCCGGGACGCCCACACCGCACTGCACCACGATCGCGGGGTCGCCGTAGGCGCCGCCGAGGGCATCGGCGGGCTCGATCTCGCGAGCGGGCAGCTCGAAGATGCTCTCGGGCAGGTCGGCGACGAACGCCTCGCAGGCCGCCAGGTCATCGGCGTCGAGGTCAGGGGACGCCACCTCGACCGGCCCGGCGGAACAGGCGGTGAGGAGCAGCGTCAGGCCCAGGAGCAGGCCGAGGTGGCGGCGGGTGCTCAGATGTGGACGACCGGGCACGTGAGCGTCCGGGTGATGCCGTCGAGGTTCTGGACCTTGGAGACGACCAGCTTGCCGAGCTCGTCGACGTTGCGGGCCTCGGCGCGCACGATCACGTCGTAGGGGCCGGTGACGTCCTCGGCCAGGGTGACTCCCTTGACCAGGGCGATCGCCTTGGCGACCTCCGCTGCCTTGCCGACGTCGGTCTGGATCAGGATGTAGGCCTGGACGACCATGGGTGCGCTCCTTTGCGACGGGCGGAACTTCGAGGGTGTGGTGCTGACATGCATGCTCGTCGAGCAGGATCGCTCGACGTCGGAGGTCAACCTATCGCGGGTCCTCGCCGAGACGGTAGCCACATCTGGTGGGATGGTCCCCATGGCCGACCCGACGCACCCAGCACCCCCATGGACGACGGACGCGACCCTGGCCGAGGTGGGGGAGTTCGGGTTGATCGGCGAGCTCGTCAAGCTCTTCCCGCAGGGCGAGCAGGTCCTCGTCGGGCCGGGTGACGACGCCGCCGTACTGCGGGTCCGCAAGGGACACGTCGTGGTCTCCACGGACCTGCTCGTCGAGGGCCGTCACTTCCGTCGCGACTGGGTCGACGCCGTCGACGTCGGCCACCGCGCGGCGGCGCAGAACATCTCCGACATCAACGCCATGGGTGGGCGGGCGCACTCGCTGACGATCGGCCTCGCAGCCCCGGCCGACCTGCCCGCCCGATGGGCGCTCGACTTCGCCCGCGGGTTCGCCGAGGAGTGCGAGGCGGTGGGGGCCTCGGTCGTCGGCGGCGACGTGACCAGCGCCTCCGAGATCATGATCGCGGTCACGGTGCTCGGCGCCTGCACCCAGTCGCCGGTCCTGCGCACCGGCGCCTCGCCCGGCGAGGTGCTGGCCCTGGCTGGGCGCCAAGGATGGGCTGCTGGGGGACTGGCGGTCCTCGGACGCGGCTTCCGCTCTCCGCGCGCGCTCGTCGAGGCCTACCGACGCCCCGAGCCGCCGTACGACGCCGGCCCTGCGGCCGCCGAGGCCGGAGCGACGGCGATGATCGACGTCTCCGACGGGCTGCTCTCCGAGGCTGCGCACCTGGCCGTGGGCTCCGGGGTCTCGATCGACGTCCGGCGGTCGGCCTTCGACCTCCCAGAGCCGCTGCACGCGGTCGGAGCGGCGCTCAACATCGACGCGGTCTCGCTGGTGCTCAGCGGCGGCGAAGACCACTCCCTGCTCGCGACCTTCCCGGCAGGCGTGGCGCTGCCCGACGGCTGGACGGCGATCGGTGAGGTGGGCGACGCGGAGCCCGGTCAGGTCACCGTCGACGGGGCGCCGTACGACGGACCTACCGGGTGGACCCACTTCTGAGGGGCTGCGGGGGCGGCAGATTCTCCGCTGAGGCGGAGAATCTCCCGCTTCTGTCATGAAGTTCCGTACCAGAAGCGGGAGTTTCGTCGCACCGCCGGCCCGTTGCGGTGCCCTGGTGCCCGGGCGGGGATGCGGTTGTCAGAAAAGCAGCAGACCGCCACCCGGAGGTGACGGCCTGTCGGTACTGCTTCGAAACTCGGGGTCAGCGCGAGACCTTGCCGGCCTTGAGGCAGCCGGTGCACACGTTGAGGCGCTGCGGGGTGCCGTTGATCTTGGCACGCACGCGCTGGATGTTCGGGTCGAAGCGGCGCTTGGTGATCTTGCGCGACCACGGGCGGTTGTTGCCGAAGCCCGGCTTCTTGGCGCAGATGTCGCAGACGGCAGCCACGGGACACTCCTGAATAAGTCTGGTGAGGTGAGGACGGTCAATGTGACCACTAGGGTGATCGCATCGGATCGGACCGGACTGGTATCTCGGTCCACGGGGCCCGCTGAGCAGGCAACCGCGCAATCGTATCCGACCTATGGCGCTGCCCGAAATCGGGCGTGACGGTCGGTAGCGTGTGCCGTCGTGCGGGCGCTCCGGCGGCCGCCGGACCCGGTTCGATGATGACAGCCACGAGGAGGCGACCCGATGGAGGAGGCACCGAGCGGCGACGGCATCGACCTCGGGGTCGTCCTGCGCTTCGTCGACATCGCCACCGACGCCCTGGCGGCGGCGCGCGAGGAGATCGACGCCCTCAACGTCTACCCGGTCCCCGACGGCGACACCGGCACCAACATGTACCTCACGGTCTCCGCGGCCCGCGACGCCGTCAGCGAGGCCTCGCTGGCAGACCTGTTCGCTGACGAGGAAGCCGCCGCCGAGCCGCGCAACGCGGCTCTTGCGGCTTTCGCCCGGGGCGCACTGCTCGGCGCCCGAGGCAACTCGGGGGTCATCCTCAGCGAGATGCTGGGCGCCATCGCCCGCAGGCTCGCAGCGGCATCACCCGACGAGCCCAACGCCATCGTGATGGCCCATGCCCTCCACGACGCGACCGACGCCAGCTATCGCGCGGTCGGGACCCCGGTCGAGGGCACGATCCTGACCGTGGCCCGCGCTGCCTCCGACGCGGCGATGGCCCGGGCCCAGGACCCGGGTGTCCGCGCCCGGGACGTCTTCACCTCGGCAGCGGCTGCGGCCCGCGAGGCCCTGGCCCGTACGCCGGAGCAGCTCGAGGTCCTGCGGCACGCCGGCGTGGTCGACGCCGGCGGGCGTGGCCTGAGCGTCATCCTCGACGCCGCCGAGACCGCGATGACCGGACGTCGTCCCCTCGCGGTGCACAGCCCGCTCGGGCACCGCTCCATCCCGCTGCCGCAACCCGTGGCGGCGCCGGCGGGCGACCTCACGCCGGAGGGCCCGTCGTACGAGGTGATGTACCTCCTCGAAGCCGACGCCGACAAGATCCCGGACCTGCGCGAGCGGTTGGCGCTCCTGGGCGACTCCCTCGTGGTGGTCGGAGGCGAACGGCTGTGGAACGTCCACGTGCACGTCGACGACGTGGGGGCTGCGATCGAGTGCGGCATCGAGGCCGGTCGGCCTTACCGGGTGCGGGTCACGCACTTCGCCGAACAGGTCGCCGAGCAGGACGAACAGCTGGTCCAGCAACGGGACCAGCAGCGCGACCAACAGCGGGCTCAACAGCGGGTCCGGCAAGCGGGACGGGCCGCGGAGACCCGTCAGGGACGTCGGGTCGTCGCGGTCGCTGCCGGGCCCGGGCTGACCCGGCTCTTCGAGGACGCCGGCGCCATCGTCGTGGGCGGAGGCCCGGGGCGTCGGCCCTCGACAGGAGAGGTGCTGCGCGCCATCACCGAGTCGGGCGCCAGCGAGCTGGTCATTCTGCCCAACGACGGTGACTCGGTCCGGGTGGCCCAGATCGCCGCCGGCACGGCCGAGACCGATCTCGGCCTGCGCGTCGCGGTGATCCCGACCCAGGCCCAGGTGCAGGGACTTGCTGCCATGGCGGTCCACGAGCCGGGCCGCGGCTTCGACCAGGACGTCCTCGAGATGACCGCCACGGCGCGCCACGCCCGCCACGGCGCGGTCACGATCGCTGCGCGCCAGGCCATGACCATGGCCGGACCGTGCGAGCCGGGAGACGTGCTCGGGGTGATCGCCGGCGACTTCGCGGTCGTGGGCTCCGACCTCCACGACGTGGCGATCGACGTCCTCGGCCGGATGCTCGGGGGCGGCGCCGACCTGGTGACCCTGGTCGCCGGCGACGGTGCCGGTGACCTCGCCGAGCGGGCCGCTGCCTGGGTCGATGTCCACTACCCACACCTCGACGTCGTCGTCTACGACGGGGGCCAGGAGCGGTACCCGCTGCTGCTGTCGGTGGAATGAGGCAGGCTTGGCGCGTGATCTTCTGGGGGAGGGCGGTGAGCGCGCCGTGATCAGCATCGACTCGGCCGTCACGACGGTCCTGGGCGAGTCCAAGAAGCACGACAAGATCGCCAAGCTCGGCATCGAGACCGTCGGTGACCTGCTGCGGCACTTCCCGCGCCGCTACATCGAGACCGGCAAGCTCACCAAGGTCGATGACCTCGAGGTCGGCCAGATGCTCACGGTCATCGGAGAGATCGAGTCCAGCCGGCAGATCTCCTACAACGACCGGCGCAGCGGCCAGAAGGCGTTCCGCCTCGAGACGGTGCTGCGCACCGACGGGCCGCCGCTGAAGATGACGTTCTTCGCCAAGAAGGCCCACGTCGCCGGCTGGCAGGCCCAACAGCTCCCCGTGGGCGCACGAGGGCTCTTCCTGGGCAAGGCTGAGACGTTCAACAACGTCTGGCAGCTGACCAACCCCCGCATGCTGCTCTTCGGCAAGCCCGCGGAAAAGGGTGGCGCGGGTGACTCCGACATCGCCGCCGTCGAGGCGATCGCTGCCTTCTACCCGATCTACCCCCTGACCAAGGGCCTGGAGTCGTGGGACCTCCAGCGCGCGATCACCTTCACGCGCTCGATCGTCGACGACCTGCCCGAGCTGATCCCCGAGCCCGTGCGCCGCAAGTTCGGCCTCCTCGACATCACCACCGCCTACGAGCAGATCCACGCCCCCGAGGAGCGCGCCCACGTCCACGACGCGCAGCGCTACTTCCGCTTCGAGGAGGCGCTGGTGACCCAGCTGGTCCTCGGCCGGCGCCGCCGGGCCGTGCAGGCCCTCGGCGCCGTGGCCCGCGACGGTCAGGGCGGCGGACTGCTGAAGGCCTTCGACCAACGGTTGCCGTTCACCCTCACCGAGGGCCAGCGCAGCATCGGCGCCGACCTCGAAGCAGATCTCGCCCAGCCGCACCCGATGAACCGACTCCTGCAGGGCGAGGTCGGCTCCGGCAAGACGCTGGTTGCGCTGCGGGCGATGCTGCGGGTCGTCGACTCCGGCGGGCAGGCGGCCCTGCTGGCCCCGACCGAGGTGCTGGCCCAGCAGCACCACCGGGCCATCACCGCGCTCATGGGCGACCTGACCTCGGGCGGCATGCTCGGCGGCCACCCCGACGGCACCGGCGTCGAGCTCCTGACGGGCTCGATGACCAAGACCCAGCGCACCGCTCCGCTGTCCCGCCTCGCGAGCGGGGAGTCGGGCATCGTCATCGGCACCCACGCGCTGCTCGAGGACAAGGTCCAGTTCGTCGACCTCGGTCTGGTCGTGGTCGACGAGCAGCACCGCTTCGGTGTCGAGCAGCGCGCCGCGCTCACCGACAAGGCCGCGGGCAGCCCGCCGCACGTGCTCGTCATGACCGCGACCCCGATCCCGCGCACCGTGGCCATGACGGTCTTCGGTGACCTCGAGACCTCTACCCTCACCGAGCTCCCCGCCGGTCGGGCGGCCATCTCGACCGCCGTGGTCAACCTGTTCGACCACCCCGGGTGGATCACCCGGGTCTGGGAGCGGGTGCGCGAAGAAGTCGGCAAGGGCCACCAGGCTTACGTCGTGTGCCCCCGGATCTCCGGCGACGAGCTCGAGCAGGGTCAGAGCGACCAGATCGACCTCGACGAGGACGGTGACCCGATCGCCCCGGCCGACCGCACCACCGCGCCGTCCCTGGCGGCCGTCGAGGACGGCGTCCGCGCGCTCGCCGAGGGTCCGCTGGCCGGGTTGCGGCTGGCGGCACTACACGGTCGGCTGCCGGCGGAGCAGAAGGAAGCCACGATGCGGGCGTTCGCGGCCGGTGAGATCGACGTCCTGGTCTCCACCACGGTCATCGAGGTCGGCGTCGACGTCGCCAACGCCACGATCATGGTGCTGCTCGACGCCGACCGCTTCGGCGTCTCCCAGCTCCACCAGCTGCGCGGACGCGTCGGTCGAGGTGGGCTTCCCGGGCAGTGCCTGCTGGTCTCGGCGGTCGACGACGAGTCCCCGGCGCGCGAGCGGCTCGACGCCGTGGCGCGCACCACCGACGGCTTCGAGCTGAGCCGGGTCGACCTCGCCCAACGGCGTGAGGGCGACGTGCTCGGCCGCTCGCAGTCGGGCCGACGCTCGGGTCTGCGTCACCTCCAGGTGCTGCGCGACGAGGACACCATCCTCGAAGCCCGCTCGGCAGCCCAGGCGTTGCTCGACACCGACCCCGACCTCGTCGGCGCCCCGCTGCTCTCCGCGGCCGTCGCTGAGCTCGAGGCCTCCACCCGCGGTGACTTCATCGAGAAGTCATGACGCGCATCATCGGTGGCAGCGCCGGCGGTCGGCGGCTGCAGACGCCGCCCGGCGACGCCACCCGACCCACGACCGACCGGGTCCGCGAGGCGCTCTTCAGCTCGATCGAGGCCTGGATCGGCGCTTGGGAGGGCATCCGCTTCCTCGACCTGTATGCCGGCAGCGGGGCCGTCGGACTGGAGGCGATGTCGCGTGGCGCAGCCGCGGTCACCCTGGTCGAGTCCGATCGCCGCACCGCCGCCCTCGTGGAGGCCAATGCCCGCACCGTGGGCTTCCCCGCTGACGTCCGCGCCGTCAGCGTGCGCAGCACCCTGGCGGCCCCGCCCACACAGCCGTACGACGTGGTCTTCAGCGATCCGCCCTACCCGCTGTCGGAGGAGGCCCTGGCCGACGACCTCGACCAGCTGCAGCACTGGTTGGCTCCCGACGCCCTCGTGGTCGTCGAGCGGTCGCGGCGCAGCCCGCAGCCGACCTGGCCGCCCCTCATCAGCGCCCGTCGGGCGAAGCGCTACGGCGAGACGACGCTTTGGTACGGTCACGCCGACCTCCCCACAGATCCAGCCACAGGTCCAGCAGCAGACCCATCCCCAGATCAACCGACCGGAGCCGAGGGACCATGAGCCGAGCGGTCTGCCCAGGGTCCTTCGACCCCGTCACCCACGGACACATCGACATCATCGGGCGCGCCGCCCGGCTCTTCGACGAGGTCATCGTCGCGGTCGGCGTCAACCAGTCGAAGAGCCGGATGTTCGGCCCGGAGGAGCGCCTCGAGATGCTCGAGCGCGCGTGCAGCGGCTTCACCAACGTGCGGGTGGCGGGCTTCACCGGTCTGGTCACCACCTTCTGCACCGAGCACGACGCGCAGGCGATCGTGAAGGGGCTGCGCGCGGCCACGGACTTCGACTACGAGATGCCGATGGCGCAGATGAACGCCGCGCTGACCGACGTACAGACCGTGTTCCTGCCCACTGCGACGGGCACCTCGTTCGTGTCCTCGAGCCTGGTCAAGGAGGTCGTCTCCTTCGGTGGCGACGTCTCGGCGTTCGTGCCCCCGTTCGTGCTGGAGCGTCTCAACTCGCGGCTCGCCGAGCGCTGAGGGCACCTCGTCGGATCCTCGGCCGACCAGCGCCGAGCGAATTGGGCTCGCGGTGGCTCGGGCAGTAGTCTTCTCGCTGATCTGTTTGTGCCCGGAACCGAAAGTGGACCCCTGACCAGCCTGGACCCCAAAGCGCCGCTCGTGCTCGATACACGTGAGCTCGGCCGCCGCGCGGGGTCCCAGCGTGAGGTGTTCCGGTCGGTCTCGGCTCCGGCAGGTCTGGGCATCGAAGTCCTCTATGTCGCCGAAGGTGCGCCGGTCGAGCTCGACCTGCGTCTCGAGGCAGTCATGGAGGGGGTGCTGGTCACCGGGACGGCAACCGCCGACCTCGTGGGCGAGTGCGTGCGGTGCCTGGATCCGATCGTCGATCAGCTCGACGTGAGGTTCCAGGAGCTGTACGTCTACGACGACTCACGGGACTCTCGCGATCAGCCCTCGGACGACGAGGACGACGGCGTCAGCATGTTGGAGGACGACTTGCTCGACCTCGAGCCGTTGCTGCGGGATGCGATGGTGCTTGCACTGCCGTTCCAGCCGTTGTGTGAGGATGACTGTCCGGGGTTGTGCACCGAGTGTGGTGCTCAGCTTCGCGATGATCCCGATCACACCCACGACGCTCCGATCGACCCGCGGTGGGCAGCGCTCGGATCGCTCGAGCAGGATCTCAAGAAGAGCCTCGAAGCCGGCGGCGACGAGTAGGCACCGAGTCGCCCGCGAGGGCAGCACGAGCCAGCACGACCCCAGCACGACCAGCAGTGCCCAGCACCACCCAAGACATGTACCAACCCCGACCCGGCCGGACCTACGTCCGGGTCACCTGATGAGGAGATAAGACTGTGGCTGTTCCGAAGCGGAAGATGTCGCGCAGCAACACCCGGCACCGTCGTTCGGCCTGGAAGGCCGTTGCGCCGACCCTGGCCAACTGCGCGAACCCCGCCTGCGGCGCCAAGCACCTCCCGCACCGCGCGTGTGGCGAGTGCGGCCAGTACGGCGCTCGCGCCGACCGGCGCCAGGTGCTCTGAGTACGGACTCAGAGCGGGCTGACGGCATCACCAACTACGCCGCGCTGCGCAAGGAGCTCGGGGATCCGATCCTGGACCCCGAGCTCCTCGAGCGCGCGCTGACACATCGCTCGTACGCCTACGAGAACGGTGGGCTCCCCACCAACGAACGCCTCGAGTTCCTCGGCGACTCGGTCCTGGGGATCGTGGTCACCGAGACGATCTACCTGATGCACCCCGAGCTCTCCGAGGGGCGCCTGGCCAAGCTGCGGGCGGCCGTCGTCAACGCGCGCGCCCTGGCCGGCGTGGCGCTCACCATCGGTCTGGGCGACCACGTCAAGCTCGGACGCGGCGAGGAGACCACCGGCGGACGGATGAAGGCCTCGATCCTCTCCGACACCGTCGAGGCCGTCATCGGCGCGGTCCACCTCAGCGGAGGCATCGAGACCTCGGCCGACGTGGTCCACCTGCTGTTCGACCCCCTCATCGCGGAAGCCTCCGACATGGGGGCCGGCCTCGACTGGAAGACCTCCCTGCAGGAGCTCTCCGCCCAGCACAGCCTCGGCGTCCCCGACTACCTCATCACCGACGAGGGTCCCGACCACCTGAAGGTGTTCCACGCCCAGGTCCAGGTCGGCGACCAGCTTTACGGCAACGGCGTCGGTCGGTCGAAGAAGGAAGCCGAGCAGGCCGCTGCGGAGACGGCGTACGGCGAGATCCTCGCCGCGGTCACGCCCGAGTCCGACGCCGTCGCCGAGTAGTACCCGCGCCTCATGCCTGAGCTGCCCGAGGTCGAGACGGTCCGCGCCGGGCTGGAGCGACACGTCCTCGGCGCGCTGGTGTCCCGCGTCGACGTCCTGCACCCTCGGCCCGTACGTCGCGACGCCGGCGGGCCCGAGGGCTTCGCCGCCGCTCTGGTCGGCCGCCGGATCCTGGCGGCCCGCCGCCGTGGCAAGTACCTCTGGCTGCCCCTCGACGACGGGGCGGCCCTGCTCGCCCACCTCGGCATGAGCGGTCAGCTCCTGGTCCAACCGCGCGAGGCGCCCCCGAGCGGCACCTCCGGGTGCGGATGGTGCTCGAGGGTGACGCCGCGTCGGGACGCGAGCTGCGCTTCGTCGACCAGCGGATGTTCGGTGGGCTGTCGGTGTCGCCGGGCGGCGCCGACCTGCCCGGCCGAGATCGCTCACATCGCCCGCGACCCGCTCGACGAGGCCTTCGACGACGACGAGTTCGTCGCCCGGGTCCGCCGCCGCAGCTCGGGCATCAAGCGGCTGCTCCTCGACCAGGGCCTCATCTCGGGCGTCGGCAACATCTACGCCGACGAGGCGCTGTGGCGCGCCGGCCTGCACGGCGAGCGCCCGGGGGAGCGGCTGACCAAGCCACAGGTGCGCCGGCTGCTCGAGCACGCCCGCGAGGTGATGAGCGACGCGCTCGACCAGGGCGGCACCTCCTTCGACGCGCTCTACGTCAACGTCAACGGGGAGTCCGGCTACTTCGACCGCTCGCTCAACGCCTACGGCCGCCAGGACGAGCCGTGCCGCCGTTGCGGCACGCCCATCAAGCGGGTGGCGTTCATGAACAGGTCGTCCTACTTCTGCCCCCGCTGCCAGCCGGCTCCGCGACGATCACGACCCGCCGCCTGAGGCGTCGAGATCGGCGCAGTTGCGGCAGATTGACCGGATGCGGGTCTGGTGAGACTCTGGTAGATGGCCCTGAGCGGGCCCGGATCCAGCACATTCTTCTCACGGAAGGCCACGTCATGGCCAAGGCGCTGATCGGTCACCTGAACGGCGACCTACGCGATCCCAGGATCTCCGCCGACAACGCACGGCTGCGCAAGCGGGTCGCCGAGCTGGAGTCCCTCGTCGTTCGCCTCTCCGAGGAGAACGACCGCCTCGTCGCCACCCGAGCCGCCGAGCTGCTCGACGCTGCACCGCTGCAGGAGATGCAGCCCGCCTGAGCGCAAGCTCCGAGCGTGACCTCACCGGCCTTCACGCGTTGTAGTCCTGTGCGCCGACTACTGATCCTGCTGCTGACCACCCTGCTC
The DNA here is from genome assembly GCA_963761285.1 of uncultured Actinomycetota bacterium. Taxonomy (GTDB): domain Bacteria; phylum Actinomycetota; class Actinomycetes; order Propionibacteriales; family Nocardioidaceae; genus Nocardioides. The sequence continues at coordinate 192,027 of CAVXGJ010000016.1, forward strand.
ACCGCCGGCCTCGGAGCCATCGCGCTCCCGGCGGCCCCTGCGTCCGCCCACGGCGACCGCGACCGGATCCGGCAGCTGGCGGCCACCCGGGACGCGACCGACGCGTCGCTGCAGAGCAACAACATCGCCCACCTCGGCGTGAACCCGAGCCAGGTCGGCATCTCCGGGTGCTTCATGCAGACCGCCCCGCTCTTCGTCACCAGCGGCCTGGACTCCGTCCGGGTCTTCAACGTCCTGGATCCCGCCAACCCCCGGCTGGTCGGCGTACTGCCCAACGTGCTCTTCGAGAACGAGGCCATGAACTGCGGCGAGCGCCGCACCAAGAAGGGCGTACGTCGGTTCGTGCTGATCGGCGTCGACCTGGTGCAGGCCTCGGCTGACGACATCCAGCACGCCAACCTCGGCGGTGGCGAGCTGATCGTGGTCGACGTGACCGATGCCGGTCGACCCGCGCATCCTCTCGCGCACCGAGGGCTCGACCAGCACCCACACCGTGGCCTGCGTCGACATCGACAACTGCACCTACGCCTACTCGGCCGGCAACAACGAGTCCGACCCGCACTTCTCGGTCTTCGACCTGCGCAACCTCAAGGCCCCGAAGGAGGTCGACCGTCGCAAGAAGAAGGCCGGCCTCCAGCCGTTCGTGTCGCCGACCGCCGGTCACAAGTGGAACTTCGACGCCGCGGGTCTGGGCACGCACACCGGTTGGGGCGGCGCCTCGATGTGGGACGTGAAGAAGCCGGCTCGGCCTCGACTGGTCACCACGACCGGTGCAGCCGGCCGCGGTGACGACCCGAAGTTCGAGGGTTACAACGACTTCATCCTGCACAACGCCTTCCACCCCAACGCCAAGCGCTTCAAGGCCAACCGCAAGCCCTCGCTGCGCAACGGCAACGTCCTGCTGATCACCGAGGAGGACTACGAGCAGACCGACTGCAGCCAGGCCGGCTCGTTCCAGACGTGGTGGATCAAGCGGCTCGACGGCACGAAGGACGCCATCGTCCCCCTCGACAAGGTCGAGCTCTCCGACCTCGGCACCTTCCCGACGCCGCGCGGCGCCTTCTGCTCCTCGCACTGGTTCGACTACCGCCCCGGTGGGCTCGTCGCGGCCGGCTTCTACGGCGGCGGCACCCAGATCCTGGACGTCCGCAACCCCCGCAACATCACGACCTACGCCCACTCGGTCTGGGGCCTCTCCGAGGTCTGGGACGCCATGTGGGTGCCGGTCTACAAGAACGGCACCATGACCAAGGCCCGCACCAACGTCGTCTACTCGATCGACCTGGTCCGCGGCCTCGACGTCTACGCCGTCGACGTCCCCGGCGACGGTCGCGGCGCCCTCCCGCCGACCTCGGCCGCCGACCCGACCGCGCGTGAGCAGGTCGCCGCAGGCATCGTGCCGATGGGGCTCATGGGGGCTGCGCTCCTGCTGGCTCTCGGTGTCGCCGTCCTGCGTCGCCGTCGCCGACCCGCGGCTCCGGTCTCGCCCCGCCTCGCCTGACCGCCTCGGGTCCGGGGGTCTCGACACGCCTCGCCTAGCGGCTCGGCGGCTCGACCACCTTGCCGCTTTAGGTGGTCGAGCCGGGCGAGCGCCAGCGAGCCCGTGTCGAGACCTCCGTCAGGTGCACGCCCTCCTTCGGTCCTGGGGCTCGACCAGCTTGCGGTTTAGGTGGTCGAGCCGGGCGAGCGCCAGCGAGCCCGTGTCGAGACCTCCGTCAGGTGCGCGCCCTCCTTCGGTCCTGGGTGCTCGACCACCTTGCGGCTTTAGGTGGTCGAGCCGGGCGAGCGCCAGCGAGCCCGTGTCGAGACCTCCGTCAGGTGCACGCCCTCCTTCGGTCCTGGGCGCTCGACCACCTTGCGGTTCTAGGTGGTCGAGCCGTGTCGAGACCTCCGGTGCTCGACCGACTAACGTCCTCTCCTTGTGAGCGCCCTCGTCGAAGCCGTCGTACCCCGCCGCCTCGGCGTCGGGTTCCGGTGGCTGCTCGCCTCCTCCTGGACCACCAACCTCGGTGATGGCATCGCGATCGCGGCGGGCCCGCTGCTCGTCGCCTCGCAGACCGACCAGCCGTTCGTCGTCGCGCTCGCGGCGCTGATGATCTGGGCGCCACCCCTGCTCTTCGGCCTGTATGCCGGCGCGCTGACCGACCGACTCGACCGGCGCCGCATCGTGATCACCGTCGACCTCGTGCGCGCCGCGGTCCTGGCGGTGCTCACGACGTTCATCGTCACCGGGCGGGTCTCGATCGTGGCGGTGCTGGTGGCGTTGTTCCTGCTGGGCACGGCCGAGATGTTCGCCGACAACGCCAGCCAGACGCTCCTGCCGATGATCGTGGCCCGCGACGACCTGGCGGTGGCGAACTCCCGGCTCCAGGCCGGCTTCATCACCGTCAACCAGCTGGCCGGACCACCCATCGGCGCGGCGCTCTTCGCCACCGGGATGGCCTGGCCCTTCGCCGCGCAGGGGGTGCTGGTCCTGCTCGGCACCATCCTGATCGCGCGGCTGGTGCTGCCGCGTATCGAAGGTCCGGCGAAGCCCGAGGGCCCGACGCACGTGCGTCAGGACATCGCCGAGGGCTTCCGCTGGGTCCGCCACCACGCGGCAGTGCGCACGCTGGTCCTGACGATCTTCACCTTCAACATCACCTTCGGGGCAGCCTGGTCGGTCCTGGTGCTCTACGCCACCGAACGGCTCGGGCTCGGCGCCGTCGGCTTCGGCCTCGTGACCACGGTCGGCGCGTTCGGTGGCCTGGTCGGCGTCGTGTCGTACGGCTGGATCACCCGGCACGTCTCGCTCGGCGACCTGATGCGCATCGGTCTGGTCATCGAGACCCTCACCCACCTGGGGCTGGCGCTGACCACGTCACCGGCCGTAGCGCTGCCGATCTTCTTCGTCTTCGGGGCGCACGCCTTCGTGTGGGGCACCACCTCGATCACCGTGCGGCAGCGGGCGGTGCCGACGGCTCTGCAGGGTCGCGTCGGCTCGGTCAACCTGGTGGGTGTCTTCGGCGGGCTGGTGGTCGGGTCGGGAATCGGTGGCCTCCTGGCCCAGCACTGGGGTCTGAGCGCGCCGTTCTGGTTCGCCTTCGTCGGCTCGGCGGTGTTCCTGGTCGTGATCTGGCGTCAGCTGAGTCACATCGCTCACGCCGACGAGGCTTCCGGCCCGCTTCCTGGGTGAGAGCACAGCCGCGCGAGTGGCAACTCTCAGAGAGACCCCTGACAATGGGTGCATGTTCCACCGGCATCCCTTCCTCAGCCTGACCACGTTCGCCTACCTGGGCTTCGTGGGCTGGGTGACGCTGACGCCGTCGTCGCACGCGCCCACCGCCTCGGTGCTGGTGGCCAAGGTCCTCGCGCGGCTCCAGCAGATCGAGGAGCTCAGCTGGCTGACCTACGACCGCGCCGAGTTCCTGGCCAACATCGCGCTCTTCGTGCCGGTGGGCTTGTTCTTGCTGCTCCTGGTCGGCAGCCGCTTCTGGTGGGTGGCGGGGTTCGCCGCCTTCCTGATGACCACGGCGATCGAGACCGTGCAGCGCTCCATCCCCGGCCGCTTCAGCGACGAGCGCGACATCGTGGCCAACACCGCAGGTGCACTCCTGGGGATCCTGCTCGGACTGGTGCTGACCTTCCCGGCGTCGCTACGACGCGCCGCCGCCCGTCGCGCGCGGGAGCGGGCTCGCCCGTCCTCGCCCGCCCGGGTCTGACGCCGTCCAAGCCCCAAGGCCACCCAAAGGCCACCCGGGTCTGCTCCGGGTCCGCTCGGGTCTCCTGGGAGGATGGTGCGATGCCGAAGTTCTACCGCTCGAGGCGTGGCCGCGGCTACGAGCCCCCCGCCCCGTCGGCTGCCAGCTCCACCCCGGCGCCGGGCCGACAGACCCCGCGGCTGACCCGCTCGCGGAGCAGGAGGCCCTCGGCCAGGTGCGCGCGCACCTGTACCCCCGCCTGCGCCGGTCCGCCGACCTCCAGCAGGTGCCGTCGTACGCCGCCCGCCCGCTGCCCGGCATCGCCGAGCTCGCCGCGATCGATCACCCGACCCATGTCACCGACCTCCTCAGCGACGAGGCAGTGGATCAGATCGGCGGGTGGCCCGAGGCCCGGGTCGTCGCCATGACCAACCTCCGCGCCCTTCCGGCCCCGCACCAGGACACGATCCTGGCCGAGCCCGACCGCGACGACTCGGCCGTGCACGTGCTGACGGCCGACGACGTGTTCGCTCCTTCGCGGCTGCTGATGCTGAGCGAGGTCCTGGACCGACTGGGGATCGAGACGCCTTCCGAGGGGGTCCTGGTCGCCGTCCCCAACCAGCACCTGCTCGCCCTGCACCCGGTGAGTGGCGCGGGCGTGATCGCGGCCCTGCAGCTCCTGGCCCGGATCGCCACCGGCGAGCACCACGACAACCTCGGCGCGCTGTCGCCGCACGTCTACTACGTACCGGCCTCCGGCGCTCCTGCCGAGCAGGTCACCTCGTTCGCCGACGACGGCACGCTGTCGATCAAGGTGAGCGGCGCACTGGCCGGGACGTTCCTGGCCCTGGGGCTGCTCGAGGGCTGAGCGGTCTCAGCGATCCTGTCTCCGGGCCGCGGTGTCGTGGCCACGGTCGGTGCCGGGGAGTCGGTGGCTGACCCACCCCTCACCCGGCCCGCCCCCAACCTCCGCCACCCTGCGTCCGTGCGTGGGTAGGGTGAGGCCCGCTGAGCCTCCCCGCGTCAGTCCTGTACCCCGACCATCGGTGATGGAGCCCTGCGTTGTACCTCAAGAGCCTGACCCTGAAGGGGTTCAAGTCCTTCGCGTCGGCGACCACGCTCCAGCTCGAACCGGGGATCACCTGCATCGTGGGGCCCAACGGCTCCGGCAAGTCCAACGTCGTCGACGCCCTGGCCTGGGTGATGGGTGAGGCCAGCGCCAAGTCGCTGCGCGGCGGCAAGATGGACGACGTCATCTTCGCCGGTACGTCGGGCCGCCCGCCGCTGGGCCGGGCCGAGGTGGTCCTCACGATCGACAACTCCGACGGCGCGCTGCCGATCGAGTACGCCGAGGTGACGATCAGCCGCACGATGTTCCGCAGCGGCGGCTCGGAGTACGCCATCAACGGCACCGGCTGCCGGCTGCTCGACGTCCAGGAGCTGCTCGAGCGACTCCGGCATCGGCCGCGAGATGCACGTCATCGTCGGCCAGGGCCAGCTCGACACGATCCTGCACGCCACCCCGGAGGACCGCCGCGGGTTCATCGAGGAGGCCGCCGGCGTCCTCAAGCACCGCAAGCGCAAGGAGAAGGCGCTCCGCAAGCTCGACGCGACCGAGGGCAACCTGACCAGGCTCAGCGACCTGCTCTCCGAGCTGCGCCGCCAGCTCAAGCCGCTGGGTCGCCAGGCCGAGGTGGCCCGTCGCGCCGTCACGGTGCAGGCCGATGCCCGCGATGCCCGGGCCCGGATCATGGCCGACGACCTGGTCACCGCCCGCACGGCGCTGGAGCAGGAGATGGCCGACGAGTCGATCCTCGTCGAGCGGCGCGAGCAGGTCGAGGCGCTGCTGGCGGCCTCCCGCGCCGAAGAGGCCAGGATCGAGGCGGCGCTGCGCGAGGACCTGCCCGCGCTGAGCCGGGCCCAGGAGACTCAGTACGCCCTCACCGGCCTGCGCGAACGTTTCCGTGGCACCCAGGGGTTGGCCGCCGAGCGGATCCGCAACGCCGCGGCCGTCGGTGAGGCCGCCGAGTCGGGTCGCGACCCGGAGCAGATCGCGGCCGAGGCCGAGCGGGTGCGCGCTCAGGAACGCGAGATCGCCACCCAGGTCGAGGGCAACCGCACGGCGCTCGAGGCCGGGCTGGTCGCCCGCAAGAGCGCCGAGGACGCCGCCTCCGAGGAGGAGCGCCGCATCACCGCGTTGCAGCGGGCCGCAGCCGACAGGCGCGAGGGCTTGGCGCGACTCACCGGTCAGGTCAACGCCCTCAAGTCGCGGGCCGCAGCGGCCGACGAGGAGATCGGGCGGCTCACCCTCGCTCGCGAGGATGCCGTCGCCCGGGCCGAGCGCGCTCAGCGCGACTTCACCGCGTTGGAGACCAGCGTCGCCGGTCTCGATGCGGGGGAGGAGGGCCTCGATGCCGAGCACGAGGCCGCCAGCGCAGCGCTCGCCGACGTCGAGGAACGCCTCGCCGTCGTCCGGGAGCAGGCCACCCAGGCCGACCGCGACCGCTCCACGCTCGCCGCCCGCAAGGACGCCCTCGAGATGGGCCTCAACCGCAAGGACGGCGCAGGCGCGCTGCTCGCCGACACCGACGCGGTGCCCGGGCTGCTCGGCTCCGTCGCCGCGCTGGTCACCGTCACCGCGGGCTACGAGGCGGCCGTCGCCGGGGCGCTCGGCGCCGCCGCCGATGCCGTGGCCGTGGCCGACGCCGATGCTGCGGTCGCTGCGCTGAGCCACCTGCGCGCCGGCGACCTCGGCCGGGCCGGGCTCGTCCTCGGCGGTGCCCCCGACCTGGCCCGTGACTGGCCCACCCTCCCGGCGACGGCGACGTACGCCGCTGACGTGGTGGAGTGCCCCGCAACGTTGAAGGGCGCGATCACCCGCATCCTGGCCCGGATCGCCGTGGTCGACGACCTGCCCGCAGCACGCGCCCTCGTGGCCGACCTCCCGGACGTCGTGGCGGTCACCCGCGACGGCGACCTCCTCGGCACCCACCAGGCCGGCGGTGGCTCGAGCGCCCAGCAGAGCCTGATCGAGATCCAGAGCGCCGTCGACGACGCGGCGGCCCGGTTGGCCGAGGCCACCGCGGCGGGGGAGCGGCTCGGGTTCGAGCAGTCGAGCCTCGAGAGCGAGCGCCTCGACGCGCAGAAGCGGGTCGACGTGGCCCTGGGTCGGTTGCACGAGTCCGACGCGACCCTGGCTGCGGTCGCCGAAGAGCTCGGCCAGCACGGTTCGCAGGCCCGCGCGGCCAAGGGCGAGGCCGAGCGGCTGGCTCTCGCTATCGAGAAGGCCCGGGCAGCGCGGGAGGCCGATCTCGCCGGACTCGCCGACCTCGAGCAGCGGCTTGCGACCGCCGAGGACGCCCCCGACGAGGAGCCCGACACCACCGAGCGGTCCCGGCTGGTCGAGGCCGCGAAGCTGGCCCGCCAGGCCGAGATGGACGCACGCCTGGCGCTGCGCACCGGCGAGGAGCGGGCCCGCGCCCTGCACGGCCGCGTCGACACCCTGCTGCGCCAGGCCCAGGCCGAGCGCGACACCCGGGCGCGGGCCGCCGAGCGTCGCGAGCGGCTGCTGCGTGAAGGACGGGCAGCCGAGGCGGTCGCGGTCGGCGCGACCTACGCCCTGGCGCGGATCGAGGTCTCGATCTACGACGCCACCCAGGCGCGGCTGCGCATCGAGCAGGCCCGCAGCGGGCGCGAGCGCGAGCTGCTCGAGGTACGCGCCGAGCTGCGCGAGCTGGGCAAGGAGCACGACCAGCTGGTCAACTCCGTCCACCGCGACGAGATGGCCCGCACTCAGCAGCGGATGCGCATCGAACAGCTCGAGGAGCGCGCCCTCGACGAGCTCGGGCTCGACATCGACGCCCTGGTCGCGGAGTTCGGTCCCGACCAGCTGGTGCCGCCGTCCCTGGTCACGCCCGACGAACCCGACCCGGCAGCTGCCGACAGCGCTCCTCCTGCTGACGGCCCTGACGGTGCTGGACGGTGCTGACGGCGCTGACGGTGCTGACGAGCCCGCGCCCTCGGTGCCCTACGTCCGCGAGGAGCAGCTCAAGCGCCTCAAGCAGGCCGAGCGGCAGCTGACGATGCTCGGCAAGGTCAACCCGCTGGCGCTCGAGGAGTTCTCGGCGATGGAGGAGCGGCACAAGTTCCTCACCGAGCAGCTCGAGGACCTCAAGAGCACCCGCAAGGATCTCCTCGACATCGTGCGTGAGGTCGACACCCGCGTCGAGCAGGTCTTCACCGAGGCCTACGCCGACGTCGAGCGTGCCTTCGACTCGACGTTCGCCCGGCTCTTCCCCGGCGGCGAGGGACGGCTGGTCCTGACCGACCCCGACAACATGCTCACCACGGGCATCGAGGTCGAGGCCCGTCCGCCGGGCAAGAAGGTCAAGCGGCTCTCGTTGCTCTCCGGTGGCGAGCGGTCGCTGGTCGCGGTGGCGTTCCTGGTGGCCCTCTTCAAGGCCCGCCCTTCGCCGTTCTACATCCTCGACGAGGTCGAGGCCGCCCTCGACGACACCAACCTGGGCCGCCTGCTGGAGATCTACGAGGAGCTCCGGGAGAACTCGCAGCTGCTCGTGATCACCCACCAGAAGCGCACGATGGAGGTCGGCGACGCGCTCTACGGCGTCACCATGCGCGGCGACGGCGTCAGCGCCGTCATCTCCCAACGCCTCAGGGAGAGTTGAGACCGAGGAACGAGGTCTCAGCTCTCGTCGGTGGTCGAGCAAGCCGCGCGACCGAGCGTGCGAGGTCGCGGCCGACGACCTGACACGATGCCCGCATGAGCGAACGCCCCGCCCGTCCCACCCGCGCCGACTACGTCGCCTACCGCACCGCGACGACGAGATGGTCCGACGACGACGTCTACGGTCACCTCAACAACGCGCGCTACTTCGACCTGATCGACACCGCGGTCAACGCCCACCTCGCTGAGGCCACCGGCACCGACATCCGCGAGCTCGACCAGATCGGGGTGGTGGCCGAGGTCTCGTGCCGCTACTTCGCCGAGATGGGCTACCCCCGACCGATCGAGCTCGGTCTGGTCGTCGACAAGCTCGGCTCGTCGTCGGTGATCTACCGGATCGGGCTCTTCCAGGGCGGGGACGGCTCGCCGGACGAGCCGGCGTGCGCGGAGGGACGCTTCGTGCACGTCTACGTCGACAACACCGACCCGCAGCGCTCGGTGACTCCGGTCCCCGCGGCGATCCGCTCGGTGCTGGAGCCGTTGGTGAGGTAGTGCCCACGGGACTGATTGGATGACCCCATGGATCTCCTGCAGCTGATCATCATCATCGCCGTCGCAGCGCTCGCTGTGGTCGGCACCAGCGTCGGGCTGCTGGTCCGTTCGCGGCGTACGTCGGCTCCCCGCCCGGTCGAGGGGAAGGCCGACGCGCCGAGCGGGCCCACCGACACGCTCACGGTCACACCCCCGGACCTGCTCGATCCCGGCGTCGAAGCGCCGCCGGTCGTCATCGAACCGCAGCTCACGCCGGCGCTGGAGCGGCCCGAGAGCACCACCTCGCGGTTGGTCCGGCTCCGCCAGCGTCTCGCCGGGTCGCAGGGCGGTCTGGGCCGCGGGCTGCTCGCCCTGCTGAGTCGCGACAAGCTCGACGAAGACACGTGGGAGTCCATCGAGGACCTGCTCCTGACCGCTGACGTCGGGGTCGCGCCGACCCAGCAGGTCGTCGAGAACCTCCGCACCCGGCTCCGTGTCGGCGGCGACGAGGCCGGCGACCCCAAGTCGGTGCTCCGTGACGAGCTGATCTCCCTGGTCGACCCCACCATGGACCGCCGGCTCCAGGTGAGCGGCGAGGACGGCCGCCCGGGCGTGATCCTGGTCGTCGGCGTCAACGGCGCCGGCAAGACCACCACCGTCGGCAAGATCGCCCGGATCCTCGTCGCCGAGGACCGCACGGTCACCCTCGGTGCTGCCGACACGTTCCGCGCCGCGGCCGTCGAGCAGCTCGCCACCTGGGGCGAACGAGTCGGCGTCGAGGTCGTCAAGGGTGCCGAGGGCACCGACCCGGCCAGCGTCGCGTTCGACGCGGTCAAGCAGGGCATGGACGCCGGCATCGACACCGTCATCGTCGACACCGCCGGCCGCCTGCAGAACAAGGCCGGTCTGATGGACGAGCTCGGCAAGGTCAAGCGGGTCATCGAGAAGCAGACCCCGGTGACCGAGGTGCTGCTGGTGCTCGACGCCACCACCGGCCAGAACGGGATGATCCAGGCCCGCGTCTTCAGTGAGGTCGTCGACGTCACCGGCATCGTGCTCACCAAGCTCGACGGATCGGCCAAGGGCGGCATCGTCGTGGCCGTGCAGCGCGAGCTCGGCGTACCCGTCAAGCTGGTCGGCCTCGGCGAGGGTCCCGACGACCTGGCCCCCTTCGATGCCGCAGCCTTCGTCGACGCTCTCCTCGGATAAGAGAAGGCGTTAACCGGGACGAAACAAAACGATCAGGTTCGTTACCTGAACCGAACATGACGCGGACGAGCGCGAAATCTCGTCACAGCAGGCTTCCACAGAACCAGTTGGAACAGGACGACAGTGACGTCCACCCCGTTCCGACCATCCGAGATCCAGACCCCATGGAGGTCCTGTGGACGGCTATAACGCCTTCATGCTCGTGGCCACGTTGCTCGTGCTGATGATGACCACCCCTGCGTTGGCACTTTTCTACGGCGGCATGACGCGCTCGAAGTCAGTGCTCAACATGATGATGATGTCCTACGTCGCGATGGCCATCGTCGGCATCCTGTGGGTGCTGTACGGCTACTCGATGGTGTTCGGCGGCGACGGCACGTTCTTCGCCTCACCGTTCACCAACTTCGGCCTGAAGGACGTCGGTTACGACGGCTACACCTTCATGATGTTCCAGCTGACGTTCGCGGTGATCACCACCGCCCTGATCAGCGGCGCGATCGCTGATCGCGTCAAGTTCTCTGCCTGGGTCATCTTCGTGCCCCTGTGGGCGACGCTGTCCTACTTCCCGCTGGCCCACATGGTCTTCGGCTGCTCCGACGACGCGCTCATCTGCACCTCGATCGGCGCGCAGGACTACGCCGGTGGCACCGCGGTGCACATCAACGCCGGCGTCGCCGGCCTGGTGCTCGCCCTGGTCGTCGGCAAGCGCGTCGGCTGGCCGAAGGACAAGATGCGTCCGCACAACCTGACGCTCACGATGCTCGGCGCGGCCCTGCTCTGGGTCGGCTGGTACGGCTTCAACGTCGGTTCGCTCGTCTTCAGCGACGACATCGACACCAGCACCCAGTTCCTCAACGAGACCGGCCTGACCTTCGCCAACACGACGCTGGCCACCATGGCAGCGATCCTCGGCTGGCTGGTCGTCGAGCGGATCCTGCACGGCAAGGCGACGTCGCTCGGCGCCGCCTCCGGCATCGTGGCCGGACTGGTCGCCATCACCCCGGCAGCCGGCGCGGTCGACATCTTCGGCGCCCTCGCGATCGGTGTCATCTCCGGCGCCCTGTGTGCCTACGCGGTCGGACTGAAGTTCAAGTTCGGCCTCGACGACTCCCTCGACGTCGTCGGCGTGCACCTCGTCGGCGGCATCGTCGGCACCGTCCTGATCGGGCTGTTCTCCGTGACCGCCGGCGCCGACGACGGCATCGCCGGTGGCGCGGTCGACGGGCTCTTCTACGGCGGCGGCCTCGGCTCGCTCGGTGACCAGGTCCTCGGTGTCCTCGTCGCGGTCGCCTGGTCGGGCATCGCCACCCTCGTGATCGCCCTGGCCATCAAGTACACGATCGGCTGGCGCGTCTCCGAGGAGGACGAGGTCGGCGGGATCGACCTCGACCAGCACGGTGAGTCCGCCTACGACCTGCACACCGGAGTCGGTGGCAGCCGCAGCCTGACCTCCACCACCAGTGAAGGAGTCCACCAGTGAAGCTCGTGACCGCGGTCATCAAGCCGCACAAGTGGGAAGACGTCCGCGAGGCTCTCGAGACCTTCGGTGTGACCGGCATGACCGTCAGCGAGGTCAGCGGCTACGGCCGTCAGAAGGGCCACACCGAGGTCTACCGTGGCGCCGAGTACGACATCGCCCTGGTCCCGAAGATCAGGATCGAGATCGTGGTCGACGACAACGACGCGGCCGACATCGTCGACATCGTCGTGCGCACCGCGCAGACGGGCCGGATCGGTGACGGGAAGGTCTGGGTCAGCCCGATCGAGACCGTCATCCGGGTCCGGACCGGCGACAAGGACGCTGCGGCACTCTGACGGGACGCTCTCGGGGTTCGTCTCGAACGGCCCGGCTGTCATCTGACAGCCGGGCCGTAACACGTCCGTGACAACCGACTTGCAGGCCGGTGGCCGCCTCCGTCCTGGTCGCCTGGGCAAACAGCTCGTCGGCGGCGGCGCGGTGCTGGTCTACGCGTTCGTGATGTCCGGCATGATCGGCTGGGTGGTCGACAAGGTGATGGGCTTCCGGATCGACGGGGAGCACGAGCTCAACGGGATCGACCTGGTCGTGCACGCGGAGGCGGCCTACGACCTCCACTCGACCGCCGGGGCACGGGCAACCGGCTCGGTCCTGGGAACAGGCTCGGCGATGAGAAGGGACAAAGCATGAAGCTCGTGACCGCGGTCATCAAGCCGCACAAGTGGGAGGACGTCCGCCAGGCCCTCGAGGCTGTCGGCGTGAGCGGGATGACCGTCAGCGAGGTCAGCGGCTACGGCCGCCAGAAGGGTCACACCGAGGTCTACCGGGGCGCGGAGTACGAGATCAGCCTGGTCCCCAAGATCCGGCTCGAGGTCGCCGTCCACGACGACGACGCAGAGCTCATCGTGGCCACCATCGAGACCAGCGCCCGCACCGGGCGCATCGGCGACGGCAAGGTGTGGGTCTCGCCGTTGGACACGGTCGTGCGGGTGCGCACCGGCGACCGCGACACCGAGGCGCTCTGATCCGCACCGGATGACAGCAGCCGAGCGAGCGGAGCGAACCAGGCTCGCCGATGACCTCTGCGCGCGCGCCTACGCAGACGTCTCGGGCCCCGAGGTCGGAGCGGCGATGGTGGCGGTGGGCGGCTACGGGCGCGCCGAGCTGGCGCCGCACTCCGACCTCGACGTGGTCCTCGTCCACGACGAGGGCATCGACCTGGGGGAGCTCGCCGCGCAGCTGTGGTACCCCCTGTGGGACTCGGGTGCCGCCCTCGACCACTCGGTGCGCTCCTTGCCGGAGATGGTCGCCGCTGCCGAGGCCGACCACCGGGTCGCGTCGGGACTGCTCGACATCCGGCACGTCACCGGCGACCCCAACCTGACCCTGCGCCTGCGCGCCACGATGCTTGCCGACTGGCGCCGGGGCGCTCGTGAGCGACTCCCGGAGGTGCGCCGCTCCTCCGACAACCGGCACCGCCTGATCGGCGAGCTGGCCCACCTCTCGGTGCCCGACGTCAAGGAGGCCGAGGGCGGGCTCCGCGACGCCACCACCCTGCGCGGCCTGGTCGCGACCTGGCTGGTCGACGTGCCCCACACCGAGCTCGAGCAGAGCCGGCGGGCGCTCCTCGACGTCCGCGACGTGGTGCACGGCCTCGCCGGGCGGGCCAGCGACCGCATCGTCCCGGAGATGTGGTCCGACCTGGCTGCGGCGCTCGGGCTCGCCGACGACCGTGCGGCCCAGGTGCACGTGCGCGAGATCGGCCGCCGCATCACCCACCTCTCGCGGCTCACCTGGCGGCGCGTGGACGGCGTACTCGCCCGCTCGGCGACGCCGCGCACGCCGCGCCGTCCCGTCCTGGAGCCCTTGGCTGCAGGCGTCGCGCTCTCGGCGGGAGAGGTCGTCCTCGACCGTCGCGCCGACCCTGCTCGCGACCCGGTCCTGCTGCTGCGTGCCGCCACCGCTGCGGCCGAGCACAACGTCGTCCTCGCCCCGGCGACCGCGGCGCGGCTGGTGCGCGAGTGCCCGGCGCTGCCGGAGCCGTGGCCCGACGAGGCGCGCCACCTCCTGGTGCGGCTGCTCGCCTCGGGGCGGGGACTCCTGGAGGTCTGGGAGACGCTGGAGGAGACGGGTGCGTTGAGCCGGATCCTGCCGGAGTGGGAGCGCGTCCGGCTGTTGCCGCATGCCTCGGTGATCCACCGTTTCACCGTCGACCGGCACGTCGTGGAGACCTGTGTGGAGGCCTCGGAGCTCATCCGGTCGGTCGCGCGCCCCGACGTGCTGATGGTCGCCTCGCTCCTGCACGACATCGGCAAGGGTGGCCTGACCGAGCACAGCGTGGCCGGCGAGCCGATCGCGCGCCAGGTCGCGACCCGGATGGGCTTCGACGCCGAGCGGGTCGACCTGATCGCCCGGCTCGTGCGCTGGCACCTGCTGCTCGCGACCACCGCGACGACCCGCGACCCCGACGACCCGGCCACGGTCGACCTCGTCGCCTCCACGATGGGTTCGGTCGAGGCGTTGTCGTTGCTGAGCGCGCTGACCGAGGCCGACGCCAAGGCCACCTCACCCAAGGCCTGGTCGTCGTGGCGAGCCGGCCTCATCACCGACCTGTCCCGCCGCGCTCGCGCCGCCCTGGACAGCGGGGTGGCGCTGCCGGCGATCACCACCGACGAGCTGAGCGTGCCCGCGGACCTCGACCCGGCCTCGGTGTCGATCTCGGTCGAGGCGGTCACCGACGGTTCGCGGATCACGACCATCGCGCTCGACCGGGTCGGTCTGCTGGCCGACTTCGCGGCGATGCTGGCCCTGCAACGGGTCCCGGTGCGCGCGGCGCGGGTCTGGGCGCAGGGGGAGTACGGCGTGTCGGTGTGGGAGGTCGCGGGGGAGGTCGTCGACCCGGCGATCCTGCGCACCAAGTACGACGCCATCGTCGGCGGGCGTGCCGACCCGCTGGCCCGCTTCAGCTCGCCGGCCGCGGAGACGTTGGCACCGATCGTGGTGGTGCGGCCCGAGGCGAGTGAGCAGGCGACGGTGCTCGAGGTGCGCACCGCCGACCGGCCCGGGGTGGTCTACCTCGTCTGCCACGCGCTGACGCAGCTCGACGTCGCGGTGCGATCGGCGCACCTCGACACGTTGGGGCCGCAGGCCGTCGACGTGTTCTACCTGCAGGAGGCCTCGGCCGGAGCGCTCTCGGACACCCGCGCCGCCGAGGCCGCGCACGCGGTGCGGGCTGCGCTCAGCTGATCCGGGGCCCGTTCGGGCCGGGGCGGCGGATGCGGATCGAGGTGCCGTCGATGATCTGGGGCGGCCCGGGGTCGTCGCCGGGGCGGGAGCTGCTGACGCATCGTGTGGTGGCTCTCGAGATCGGCGTCGGCGCGAGCCCGGGCCGGTTCGAACGCCTCCACCATGCCCCCGAAGGCGTCGCTGCCGCCGGAGCCGCCGGTGCCCTCGGCGTGCGAGGTGGTCAGCATCCGGTGGGAGACCCAGACGAGGGCGGGCAGGCCGAGGAGGACCGCTCCGCTGCCGAGCAACCACATCGTCATACGGCCGAGAGTACGGGGTCGTGGGGCGGCGCCCGGTCGCCTGCGGTCCAGCGCTGTCGGGGCCGCGACACCGGGCCACTATCCTGTGCAGGTCCCTGACCTCCGGCCCGTAGGACCCATCTGTGTTCGCCACTCTCTCCGATCGCCTCGCCGATACCTTCAAGAACCTCCGGGGGAAGGGTCGGCTCTCCGAGGCCGACATCGACGCGACCGCGCGTGAGATCCGGATCGCCCTGCTCGAGGCCGACGTCGCGCTCAGTGTCGTCAAGGACTTCGTCCTCGCCGTCAAGGAGCGGGCGCGCGCCGACGAGGTGAGCCAGGCCCTCAACCCGGCCCAGCAGATCATCAAGATCGTGCACGAGGAGCTCGTCACGATCCTGGGCGGCGAGACCCGCCGGCTGCGCTACGCCAAGTCCGGCCCGACCGTGATCATGCTCGCCGGCCTCCAGGGCGCCGGCAAGACGACCCTGGCGGCGAAGCTCGCGCTGTGGCTCAAGGAGCAGGACAAGTCGCCCCTGCTGGTCGCCTGCGACCTGCAGCGACCCAACGCGGTCAACCAGCTGCAGGTCAACGGTGAGCGGGTCGGCGTACCCGTCTTCGCGCCGGAGGCCGGCAACGGCGTCGGCGACCCGGTCGCGGTCGCCCGCGCGGCGATGGAAGAGGCCAAGCGCAAGCTCTACGACGTCGTGATCGTCGACACCGCGGGCCGTCTCGGCGTCGATGCCGAGCTCATGCAGCAGGCCTCCGACATCCGCGACGCCGTCCAGCCCGACGAGGTGCTCTTCGTCGTCGACGCCATGATCGGTCAGGACGCGGTCGTCACCGCGCAGGCGTTCCTCGACGGCGTCGGGTACGACGGCGTGGTGCTGACCAAGCTCGACGGTGATGCCCGTGGTGGTGCGGCCCTGTCGATCCGCCAGGTGACCGGCCGCCCGGTGATGTTCGCCTCCTCGGGCGAGAAGATGACCGACTTCGACGTCTTCCACCCCGACCGGATGGCCTCACGCATCCTCGACATGGGCGACATGCTCACCCTGATCGAGCAGGCCGAGAAGACCTTCGACCAGGAGCAGGCCATGCAGGCCGCCTCCAAGCTCGCGGGTCACGGCGGCGACTTCACCCTCGACGACTTCCTGCAGCAGATGCAGCAGGTGCGCAAGCTCGGCTCGATGTCGAAGATCCTCGGGATGCTGCCCGGCATGGGTCAGATGCGCGAGCAGCTCGAGAACTTCGACGAGCGCGAGATCGACCGCATCCAGGCCGTCATCCAGTCGATGACCCCGGCCGAGCGCGCCAACCCCAAGATGATCGACGGCTCGCGCCGCGCCCGCATCGCCAAGGGCTCCGGCCGCACCGTCAACGACGTCAACACCTTGGTCGACCGCTTCTTCGAGGCCCGCAAGATGATGATGTCGATGATGAAGGGCGGCGGGATGCCCGGGATGCCGGGGATGCCCGGGCATGGGCGCTCCCGGTGGCGGCAAGCGCAAGCCGCAGCCGAAGAAGGGCAAGGGCAAGCGGGGTTCGGGCAACCCGGCGAAGGCTGCCCAGGAGGCCGCCGCGGCGAAGAAGAAGGCCGCCGAGGCCGGAGGCAACCCGTTCGGGCTGCCGGCCGAGGACATCGACTACGAGAAGGCCGCCGCCAACCTCGACCTGCCCCAGGACTTCTCCAAGTTCCTCAAGTGACCCCCACACCCGGGTCGCTGCGACACGCTTCGCGCCGACTCGCCGCCCCCGGAAGGGTCGAGTCGGCGCCTATAGTCGCCGACTCGACAGGAATTTGGGGTTGTGGGGCGGATGGGGTTGTTGGGGTGGGAGTGATCGGTGAAGACGACGGTGGTGGTCGATGCGGCCAACGTGGTCGGGTCACGTCCCGACGGTTGGTGGAAGGACCGTGCCGGCGCAGCGCGTCGGTTGCACGAGACCCTGCTGACCGCTGACGTGCCCGGCGACGAGATCGTGCTGGTGCTCGAGGGCGGCGCCAAGGCCGGCGTACGGCCCGGCAAGGACGCGCACGTGCGCACCGTCCACGCCCCCAAGGACGGCGACCGGGCGATCCTCGCCGAGGCCTCGCGCGCGGCGGAGAAGGGGCGGCGGGTGACCGTCGTGACGGCTGACCGTGCGTTGGCGGCCAACTGCGGTGCCGTGGGGGCCGTGGTCGTGGGACCGGCTTGGCTGCTGGACCGGCTGGACGACGCCTGAGCGAGTCGTACGTCGGTTAGGTTCGGCGCATGAGCGTGCTCAAGTTCTCCGGACCGGTCCTGCCCGACGGTGAGTCCCGTGACCTCTACGTCGTCGACGGGCGGGTCACCTACGAGGCGCACAGCGGCGCCGAAACGGTCGCGCGCGGCTGGATCGTGCCCGGCCTGCTCGATGCCCACAACCACCTCGGACTCGAGGACGGTGGCGGGGTCGACGACGACGAGGTCGAGAGCCAGGCCGTGGCCGACCGCGACTCCGGCGTCCTGCTGCTGCGCGACTGCGGCTCGCCTGTCGACACGCGCTGGGTGCAGGAACGCGACGACCTGCCGCGGCTCGTGCGCTGCGGACGCCATGTGGCACGCACCAAGCGCTACATCCGCAACTACGCCCACGAGGTCGAGCCTGCCGAGCTGGCGGAGACGGTCGCGGCTCAGGCCAGGGCGGGCGACGGCTGGGTCAAGCTCGTCGGCGACTGGATCTCGCGCGACACCGGCGACCTGGCGCCGTCCTTCCCCGCAGAGGCGTTCGCGGCCGCCATCGCGGCCGCGCACGCGGAGGGCGCCAAGGTGACCGCGCACTGCTTCGGCAGCGAGGTCCTCACGGGACTCCTCGAGGCGGGGATCGACTGCCTCGAGCACGGCACCGGTCTCGCCGAGTCGCACCTTGCCGTCATGGCCGAGCGAGGCGTCGGTCTGGTGCCGACGGTGCTGCAGACCGGCAAGTTCCCGGAGTTCGCCGAGGCCGGGCGCGAGAAGTTCCCCGTCTACGCGGCCACCATGGAGGACCTCTACGCGCGGCGCCGCGACGTGCTCATGGCCGCCTACGAGGCCGGCGTGGACCTCTACGTCGGCAGCGACGGCGGCGGGCTCGGACGGCACGGGCACCTCGTCGAGGAGATCCGGGCGATGGCCGACATGGGCCTGCCTGCCGAGTACGTCGTCGGGGCCGCGTCGTGGCGGGGCCGGGCCTGGCTCGGCTTCGACAACCTCGAGGAAGGAGCATCGGCCGACTTCGCGGTCTACCCGCGCGACCCCGTCGCCGACCTGTCGGTGCTCGGCGAGCCGACAGTCGTGGTGCTGCGGGGAGCCGTGGTCGCCGGTGCCTCGGCGAGCTGACGACAGATCGAACCTGAACGACGTGGCGTCCGCCCGAGCGTGGTGCCGCCCAGATTTCGGGCCCGGGGCTGCATCTGGCAGACTTCCCCGCTGAGTCCTGTGCGTCTGGTCCCTCTCACCTAACGCGTCGCAGGCCCCGTCGAAGGATCAGACCCGGTGTTCCCCACTCGGTACGGTCCTTCACCCACATCCGAGTTCCAAGGAGACACCCACCAGTGTCAGTCAAGATCCGTTTGAAGCGCCTCGGCAAGGTCCGCGTGCCTCAGTACCGCATCGTCGTCGTCGACTCCCGCAAGAAGCGCGACGGCAAGGTCATCGAGGAGATCGGCCTCTACCGTCCCAAGGAGGAGCCGAGCTACATCAAGGTCACCTCCGACCGTGCCCAGTACTGGCTCGGAGTCGGCGCCCAGCCGTCCGAGGCCGTTGCCAAGATCCTCAAGATCACCGGCGACTGGCAGACCTTCAAGGGCATCGCCGGCACCGAGGGCACCCTCAAGACCGCCGCCGAGAAGACCTCGAAGATCGACCTCTTCAACGCTGCGCTCAAGGATGCCGGCAACGAGCCGAAGGCCGCTGCGACCACCGCGAAGAAGAAGGCCGACAAGCCTGCCGAGGAGAAGGCCGCGGAGGAGAAGCCTGCTGAGGCTGCTGCTCCCGAGGCTGCCGCCGAGGAGAAGGCTGCTGAGAAGCCGGCTGAGAAGCCCGCCGAGGAGGCTGCCCCCGAGGCCGCCGCCGAGGAGAAGGCTCCTGACGCCGCCGACGACACGAAGGCCGACGCCTGATGCTCGAGGATGCTCTCGAGCACCTCGTGCGCGGCGTGGTCGACAACCCCGACGACGTCTCCGTGCGTGACAAGGAAATGCGTCGCGGCGGTTCGATCCTCGAGGTCCGGGTCCACCCCGACGACCTCGGCAAGGTGATCGGCCGTGGCGGTCGCACCGCGTCGGCGTTCCGCACGGTCATCTCGGCCCTGGCCGGCAAGAACGGTGCGCGCGTCGACTTCGTCGACGTCGACCGTCGTCGCTGACCGGCGCTGACCGGCGCTGACCGGCGCAGCAACCAGTACGTCGTACCCACGCAAGCGGGCGTCTCCTCCGGGAGGCGTCCGCTTCGTGGGTTTTGTGGCTGCGGTGGTGGCGGCCGGTGCAGGAGTACCCGGATATCCGGGTACTCCTGCCGCCGCATCAGCCGAACCCACCACGCTCTACGCTGACCCCGTGAACAGCCCAGGGGAGACCATCGAGGTCGTGGTCGGCCGGATCGGCAAGCCGCACGGCCTGCGCGGTGAGGTGACCCTCGACGTGCGCACCGACGAGCCGGAGCGGCGCTTCGCACCGGACGCCACGCTGCGAGCCGAGGCACCCCGCGACTCCACCTGCCCCCACCGCAGCCTGACCGTGACCAGCACGCGCTGGCACCAGACGGTGCTGCTGGTCCGCTTCGCCGAGCTCGCCGACCGCAACCAGGCCGAGGCCGCGCGCGGCGTCGTGCTGCACGCGATGGTCCCGGCCGACGCCACCCCGGACGACCCCGAGGAGTTCTACGACCACCAGCTCATCGGGCTGGCGGTCCACGACCTCGACGGCGCCCACCTCGGTGACGTCACCGGCGTGGTCCACGGCGGAGCTCAGGACCTCCTGGCCATCAAGGCCATCGACGGCCGCGCCACCTTGGTGCCGTTCGTCGCTGCGCTGGTGCCGGAGGTCGATCTCGCCGCTCGACGTGTCGTCGTCGCCGACCGCCCCGGCCTGGTGGCGCCGCTCCCGGAGGACTGATCCGGCCGTGCGCCTCGACTACATCACGATCTTCCCGGACTACTTCGCCCCCCTCTCGCTCTCCTTGCCCGGCAAGGCCGTGGCTTCCGGCCTGCTGGACCTGCACGTCCACGACCTGCGCGACTTCGCCCACGACCGCCACCGCACCGTCGATGACAGCCCGTATGGCGGCGGCGCGGGCATGGTGATGAAGCCGGAGCCGTGGGGTGAGGCCCTGGACGCCCTGCTGCCGGACGGCGCCACGCTCGTCGTCCCCACTCCCTCGGGGGCCCCGTTGCGGCAGCGCGACGCCGTCGAGCTCGCCGAGCGCGAGCACCTCGTCTTCGCCTGCGGTCGCTACGAGGGCATCGACCAACGCGTGCTGGAGCACGCCGCGACCCGCGCCGAGGTCCGCGAGATCAGCCTGGGCGACTACGTGCTCAACGGGGGAGAGGTGGCGGCGCTGGTCGTCACCGAGGCCGTGGTGCGGCTGCTGCCCGGTTTCATGGGCAACGCTGAGTCGCTGAGCGAGGAGTCCCACAACGACGGCCTGCTGGAGTACCCGGTCTACACCAAGCCCGCCTCCTGGCGCGGGTTCGACGTGCCTCCGGTGCTGCGCTCGGGTGATCACGCGGCCGTCGCGCGCTGGCGTCACGAGCAGTCGGTGCAGCGCACCGCCGAACGCCGCCCCGACCTGCTGTCCCCCAGTGCCGCCGCCACCGAGTGGGAGATCGTGCCGGCCACCCGCGCCGACGCAGCGGAGATCCTGACGATGCAGCGCGCGTGCTGGATGCAGGAGGCCGCCGCCAACGACTCGGTCGCCGGCATCCCTCCCCTCCAGGAGTCCCTGGGCGACGTCCAGGAGTGGATCGACGCCTGGACCTCGTACGTCGTGCGCAGCGGCGGGCGTCTGGTCGCCGGGGTCCGCGGCCGCCTCGACGGCGACGCCTGGGAGATCGGCCGGATCATGGTGGCCCCGGACCTGCAGGGTCGAGGACTCGGACGGCTGCTCCTCGAGCACATCCAGCGGGTCGCCCCGCCGGCCGCGACGTCGTACGTGCTCACGACGGGGGCGCGCAGCGAGGGCAATCTGCGGATGTACAAGAAGGCCGGCTTCCGACTGCGCCCCGACCTCGAGGCACCCCCGTTGGCCGTGATGCTCACCAAGCGTCGCTGACCCGGACGCTGCCTGCGCTGAGTTGGGGCCGCGGATCGCGCTGTGGCAGACTCACCGCTGGTCCAGCGACCGAAGCTCGCTCCGAGGAACGCACGGGGGAGCTGCGTCGGGCTCCCGCCACAGGGGGATCCCCGCGCCGCCGGTCAGCATCTGGGCCCGCAAGCAAGCACCATCCTCCGCACACCCCGATTCCGCGACTGACCTGTGGCACTTGCGAGGAGAAACATCATGACCAACAACCTCGTCACCGAGCTCGGCAACGCCCAGAAGCGCAGCGACGTCCCCGCCTTCCGCGGCGGCGACACCATCAAGGTCCACGTCAAGGTCATCGAGGGCAGCCGCTCGCGTGTCCAGATCTTCCAGGGTGTCGTCATCCGCATCCACGGTGCCGGCATCGGCCGCACCTTCACCGTCCGCAAGGTCTCCTTCGGTGTCGGCGTCGAGCGCACCTTCCCGCTGAACTCCCCGATCTTCGAGGAGATCGAGATCGTGACCCGCGGTGACGTGCGTCGCGCGAAGCTCTACTACCTGCGCAACCTGCGCGGCAAGGCCGCCAAGATCAAGGAGCGTCGCGACGCGTGATCCGGTCATCCACCGGAATCACCACCGACCGACCTAGGCTCACTGCGTGAACGACGAGCAGCCCGACGGATCCCCCAGCGACGTCACTGATGACGGTGACGTCGCTGGTGCTGACCAGGACGCCGCTGCCGCGGACCACGCCACCGCGACGGGCCCGGAGCATCGTCGCGGGCTGCCGCTCTGGCAGGAGTCGATCCTGCTGGTGGGCGCCGCCGTCGTGCTGGCGGTCGTCATCAAGGCGTTCCTCGTGCAGGCGTTCTACATCCCGTCGGCCTCCATGGAGCCCGGGTTGGTCAACAACGACCGGATCCTGGTGCAGAAGCCGTCGTACTGGTTCGGTGGCGAGCCGTCGCGCGGCGACGTGGTCGTCTTCGAGGACCCCGGTGGCTGGCTCGGCGCCGGCAGCAGCAGCGAGGTCACCGGCTTCCGCAGCATGCTTGCCACGGTGGGTCTCTACCCGACCGGCGGCCACCTGGTGAAGCGTGTCATCGGCGTCGCGGGCGACACGATCACCTGCTGCGACGAGGAGGGTCGGATCTCCGTCAACGGGGTCCCGCTCGACGAGGACGACTATGTCGCCGAGCGCCCCGAAGGCGTCAACTGCAACGGGCCGATGATCTCGACGTGCGACTGGTCGGCAGGGCCGGTCCCGGCCGGGACCATCTTCGTGATGGGCGACAACCGTTCTGACTCCGCCGACTCCAGCTACCACCTGTGCCTGGTGGGCGAGACCGACTGCACCGACAGCCCCTACGTCGACACCGATCTGGTGGTCGGCAAGGTGTTCTCGGTCGTGTGGCCGATCAGCAACTTCGGCTTCTTGTCCGGGCCGGACTCCTTCGTGGACGTCCCCGACGTCGGCTGAGGCGCCTGGCCATGAGTCATCTGCCACGCGGGGCGACGGTACGCCGGGACGCGGGGCTCTACGGCTACGAGCGTGCCCTGCGCCGGCACGGCGTCGAGCTGATCGCCGGAGTCGATGAAGCAGGCCGCGGTGCCTGCGCCGGCCCGCTGGTGGCAGGGGCGGCGATCCTGCCGGCCGGCCCCGCCGGCGTCATACCAGGGTTGGCGGACTCCAAGCTGCTGAGCGAGAAGGCCCGCGAACGCTGCTACGACCACATCGTGCGCCGGGCCCTCGCGTGGTCGGTGGTGATCGTCGAGCACGACGAGTGCGACCGACTCGGCATGCACGTGGCCAACATCGAGGCCCTACGTCGTGCGGTGGCGCTGCTCGACACCCGCCCTCACTACGTGCTCACCGATGGCTTCCCGGTCGACGGGCTCGGCGTGCCGGGCCTGGCGGTGTGGAAGGGCGACCGGGTCGCGGCCTGTATCTCGGCGGCCTCGGTGCTGGCCAAGGTCACTCGGGACCGGATCATGACCGGGCTCGACGAGCAGTGGCCGGACTACGACTTCAAGACGCACAAGGGCTACATCACCGACGTCCACACGGCGGCCCTCACCGAGCACGGGCCCTGCCCGATCCATCGGATGCGGTTCGTCAACGTACGTCGTGCTGCCGGCCTGGAGCCCTCGCCGGTGGAGTGACCGTCCAGGTCACACCTGATCGGCGGGTCAGACGGTCCGGTCGGCGCAGCCGCTGGGGGAGGCCGAAGACCGTCTGGACGCCGGTGGAGAACAGCACCGAGTCAGGTTCCCTCGTGCTCACGCCCGCGAGGCCGGCTGCGCCCACGAGGTCGTCGGCCAGCTCGACCACGCGCGCCCTGTGCAGCGGCCACGGTCCGTGGGTGTTGGGGATCCACACCGACTGGCCGAGCACGCTCGAGTGCAGGCCGAAGCGCGCCGTGAGGAACAGGTCCAAGGGTGAGGGTTCGGCGACGGCGGCGCCGATCTCGACCTCGAGCACGCTGCCCGGGCGCGCCCTCGTGCGTCGTACGGTCTCATAGCGCAGGCGCCGCCCTGTCAGGTCGCCGACGTCGGTGGCTCCGCCCGCCGCCAGGGCGGGACTTCGCGTCATCTTCGCCAGCTTGTAGGGGACGCCGAAGCCCACGTTGGCGCCGAGCACGACAGCCAGCCTTTCGGCCTCCAGCGAGCAGAAGACCACTCCGTGACGACCCTCGTCGTCGACGGAGTAGAGGCGCACGTTGGTCTCCAGGAAGGTGCCGAGGTGAGGGATCGCGGGGCCGCGACCCAGTCCGGCGCCGACCATGTGGAAGGGAATCAGCCCGACCCAGGCGCTGCCGTCGAACAGGTCGGGTCGTACGCCGCGAGGCAGCAGCGGGGCAACGCGGGCGGGGTCGACGCGCCAGTGGACGAACGAGATGTCGCGCCACCACTGGTGCATGATCTGGCGCGTCGGCAGCGGGGGGCCTTGCCCGGGAACGCGTGCCGACAACCGCCTGTCGGAGTCGTCCTGAGGGGTGTCCACACGTCTACGATGCCACTGCTGACCGATCCGGAAGTAGACCCGACAGGAGTGCGATGAGCGCCGAGGACCTCGAGAAGTACGAGACCGAGCAGGAGCTCACCCTCTATCGCGAGTACCGCGACGTCGTCGGCATCTTCAAGTACGTCGTGGAGACCGACCGTCGCTTCTACCTGTGCAACCAGGTGGACGTGAAGGCTCGCACCGAGGCCGGCGACGTGTTCTTCGAGGTGTCGATGTCGGATGCCTGGGTCTGGGACATGTACCGCCCGGCGCGCTTCGCCAAGAACGTCAAGGTGCTGACCTTCAAGGACGTGAACGTCGAGGAGCTCGCCGACGCCGAGATCGACCCGCCGAAGGTCCCCGGGGTCTGAGCAGCGAGGCGCGAGAAGTCGACACGCTCTCCGAACGGCGCTTCACGGCTAGTCCTTTCGGTCAGATTTGCCCTAGTCCCCTCGCAGCGGGGCTCTGGACGCCGTACCCTCAGGTAACGGCGGCCATGGGGGTCGTCTCCCGAGATGAGGGTGAGATGAGGCTCCGAGCGCTCCGTAAGCGCCGTCGCGATGACGACGGTGCTGCTGCAGTCGAGTTCGCTTTCATCGCTCCCATCCTGATCTTCCTGCTGCTCGCGATCGTGGGCTACGGCTACATGCTCAGCTTCCGCCAGGCGATGAGCCAGGCGGCGTCCGAGGGCGCTCGCGCTGCAGCGGTCGCACCAGCGGGTGTCCCGCAGACGGCTGCAGCGGGCGTCGACAACATCCGCACCCGCGCCATCGACGCCGTCAATCAAGGCCTCGGCGGTTACGGAGTGACCTGCACGGAAGCGGGTGCCTTGGAGCGCAACGGCACCACTGCCGGCACGTGCGTGGTCACCTTCACCGCGACCTGTTCCGCGAGCAGCACTGGGGCCACCTGCGCCCGGGTGGCCCTCGACTACCGCTACAGCGACAACAGCCTGCTTCCGACGTTCCCCGGACTCGGCATCGTGCTCCCCAACAACCTCATCTACACAGCGGAAGTCGAGTTGAGCTGACGTGCAGCACCAGGGTCGCTTAGCCAGGATGCGCCGCCAGCGAAACCGCGACGAGCGCGGGGCCGTCGCGGTGATGATGGCCGGTTCCATCGTGCTGATGGTGCTCATCGCCGCCATCGCGGTCGACCTGGGGGTGCAGCGGGTCGCTCGCCGTGACATGCAGACGCTCGCCGACACCGTCGCGCTCGACATGTCACGCTTGCTCGACGGTCGCCGTACCAGCGAGATCAAGAGCGGGACAGCATCGCCGCTGGTGGAGTCGCTGGCGACCTCGTTGGACCGCTCGGTGGGTCGCAACCTGGGCTCGACGCTCGGGGAGCCGGCCGCCGGGTGCACCGGCGGAGGCCAAGGCACGACGAGCTCCGTCAGTGGAGCGTGCGTGCGTGCTTTCCTCGTCACCCTGCAGCCGGACGGCACCTACGCCACGACCACTGACGGCTGGCCGGTCGAGACGGCTTCGGGTTCGATCCCCTCCGGAGTCGTCGTGGACACGCGCACCAGCGTCCCGTTCGCCTTCGGTGGGATGACCGGCCTGCGGGCCGGAAACGTCGGCCGCTCCTCGGTGGCGATCAATCAGCAGTCCGCCTGCTTCAAGCTCGGTTCCTATGCAGCGGCCGTCAAGAGCGGAGACGCCGCCCTCCTCGCCCCGCTCAACGGGCTCCTCGGGCTCAACCTCGACATCTTGTCCTACCAGGGGCTCGCCGGGGCCGACCTGAGCATCGCCGACCTGGTGGCCACAGGCCTCCTGGGCGGGACCCCCGACGAGGTCCTCAACGGCACCGTGACCGTCGGCGACTTCTACGCCGCCGCCATCCAGGCGCTCGCCGCCGACGGCGATGATGCTTCCACCAACGGAGAGCTCGGCGTCGAGGAAGAGAACGACGTCGCCACGCTGACGCTCGAGCAGCTCGTGGCCGCCGGCGTCAACCTCGGGCAGCCGGTCACGATCGGCGAGCTCGTCAATGTCGACACCACAGACAGCGCCGGACTGCTCGCCGACTTCAACCTTCTCGACCTCGTCGCCGGCACGATCATCCTCGCCGACGGTGACTCTGCGGTCTCGGTGCCGACATTGACCGCCGGCACCGCGGGAATCGGCACGATCAGCTCGACGCTGAAGGTGATCGAGCGCGCCCGTCTCGCCTGCGGCACCGTCGCGCTGGCCCCGACCATCAGTGAGTGCGAAGCCAGCTCGTTCCCCCGGCCTCGCGGGTGCGCTCTGAACTCCCAGCTCAAGGGCAAGGTCACGATCCCGCTGACCCTCGGCGCGATCAACGGGTTCGTGGTCTCCAACGCCAACAGCGTGCTCGACATCAGCCTCGGCAACGCAGCCGGGGTGCTGACCAACCCGGCGCCTGTGTGCCGCGCCGGCACCGCCGCCGATCCCGACGGGATGACGGTCAAGACGCGGACCTCGGCGGCGACCTCGTCGCTGGCCACGACCCTGTCGCTCAAGCGCGTGATCGAGGTGACGATCCCAGGGGTTCCTGCAGTCATCGCCCTGGGAGTGGTGATCACCCCGGCGATCCCGGCGCAGACCATCCGCGTGGTGGCCGAGTTCACGGCCTCGAACCAGGCGACGGTGCCCACGGCCGAGAGCACCAAGGACAACTCGCTCCTCGTGCCGCCCAACGACGACACGCCGGTGTCCGGCAACTCCAAGGCGGCCCTCGGGACCCCGACGAGCGCGTCGGCCTCTGCCGTGGACATCAAGATCGACAACAACGGTGACGGGGTCGGCGACGTCGCCCTGTCGACACTGGGCTCCGTGGTCAGGTTGGCCGTCAACGCCGTGATCGACCCGATCATCTCCGCGGCCGTCAATCAGGTGGTCGACGTCGCCCTGCCCGCCGTGACAGGACCTCTGGTCAACAGCATCAACACCCAGCTGATCAACCCGCTGGCGGACCTGCTGGGCCTCGAGGTCGCCGGCGCCGATGTGTACGCCGTGCAGCGCCCCACCTGTGAGACGCCGAGGCTCGCGGGCTAGACGCACGCACCGCCTGCCCCTCAATCGTCCACAGGGATCGGCTGCGCGCTGCTTGTCCACACCCTGACGCGGCACGTCTGACACCGGTCGCGCCAGACCTGACGCTTGTCGTCAGGAGGTCGCAGATGACGACGACAGCAGCAAGCAGACAGGCCCTCGGCGCCTACGGCGAACGGGTGGCCGAGGAGCACCTAACGGCTGGCGGGATGACCCTGCTCGACCGCAACTGGCGGTGCAGCGAGGGTGAGATCGACCTGGTCCTGCGCGACGACGCAGTGCTGGTGGTCTGCGAGGTCAAGACCCGCACCAGCATCGTCAACGGCACGCCACACGAGGCGATCACCGACGTCAAGCTCGCGCGGCTCCAACGCCTCGGCACGCTGTGGGCGCAAGCGCACGGCGTCTCGCCGCAGCAGATGCGTGTCGACCTCGTCGCGGTCATGCGGCCGCGTCGGGGCGCGGCGGACGTCGATCACGTCCGGGGCATCGGCTGATGGCCGTGGCGACCGCACGGTCGGTGTCCCTGCACGGGGCCCTGGGCCACCTCATCGATGTCCAGGCAGACGTCTCACCGGGCCAGGCCGGCTTCACGATGGTCGGGCGTCCCGACGTCGCCCTGCGCGAAGCGGGCGACCGGTGCCGGATGGCGATCATCAACTCCGACCTGGGGTGGCCGGCGACCAAGCGGATCACGATCCTGCTGTCGCCCGCCGACTTGGTCAAACGCGGACCCCACTTCGACCTCGCGGTCGCTGTCGCCGTCCTCGCTGCCGACGATGCGGTGCCGGGCGGCGCCCTGGCGGCGACAGCGTTCATCGGCGAGCTCACGCTCGAGGGCGGTTTGCGCTCGGTGTCGGGAGTGTTGCCGATGGTGCTGGCTGCTTCTGAGCGCGGCATCCGCCACGTCTTCGTGCCCGAGCCGCAGGCCCGCGAGGCCGCGATGGTGCCCGGCATGGCGGTCTTCGGGATGCGCTCGCTCCAGCAAGTGGTCGCCGAGCTGCGGGGTGAGCTGATTCCTTCGGCACCTCCGGTCGCGGCAACGTCGGGCAGTCGGCTGCTCACCTGGCGCGGAGACGAGCGGCTCGAGCAGGTCGACTTCGCCGACCTGGACGGGATGGCCGATGCCAAGTACGCCGTCACGGTCGCCGCGGCCGGTGGGCACGCCGTACTGCTCTCGGGGCCCAAGGGCGCCGGCAAGACCAGCCTCGCCGAGCGGATCCCCACGATCCTCCCGCCGCTCATCGCCGAGGAGGCGCTCGAGCTGACAGCGATCCACTCGCTCGCCGGGGCGCTCGAGCCCGGCGCCGGCCTGATCACCTCCCCGCCCTACTCCGCCCCCCACCACGATGCGAGCAAGACCAGCATCGTCGGTGGCGGCAGCGGGCAGGTGCGCCCGGGGGAGATCAGCCGTGCCCATGCCGGCGTGCTGTTCCTCGACGAGTTCCCGCTGTTCCGCTCCGACATCATCGAGGCGCTGCGCCAACCGCTGGAGAGCGGAGACATCACGGTCGCGCGACGTGACGAGTCGGTGACCCTCCCGGCGCGAGGGATGCTGGTCCTGGCCTGCAACCCGTGTCCGTGTGGCAACTATGCGGTGAAGGTCGGCCGCAGCCAGTGCACCTGTCGCTCCCAGCAGCTGCGTGACTACCGGGCCAAGCTCGGGGGCCCGTTGGCCGACCGGATCGACATCACCCGCCACGTCGGGCCGCTCGAGCCGCACGAGCGGGGAGGCCCGGCGCCGGAGACCTCCGCGGTCCTCCGGGAGCGGGTCGCCCACGCGAGGAGTCGCCAGCACGACCGCTACGCCGACTGCGGGTGGCGCCTCAACGCCCACGTCCCGGGCTCGATCCTGCGCGAGCGGTGGCCGCTGTCCCCGGAGGCCAAGCGCGCGATCGACTCGGCGCTCTACTCCGGACACCTCAGCAGCCGCGGCGCGGTCCGCGTGCACCGCCTGGCCCTGACCGTCGCGGACCTGGCGTCGGTGATGCTGGACCGCGACGTGAGCGTCGGACCGGAAGAGGTCGACACGGCGCTGCGCCTGCGGCAGGGCGAACCCTTGCTGCTCGAGCGGATCCGGGGTGTCGCGGGATGACGCCCTCCACCGAAGACCGACTGGCCCGGGTCGCGCTCAACAAGCTCGCCGAGCCCGGCGACCTGCGGCTCGCCGCCCTGACGGCAGAGCTCGGGGCGGTGACCCTGTATCAACTCCTGCTCGAGGAGCGCGACCTGATGGGCCTCCAGACCGACGTCGCGGCCCGACTGAGCGGCATCGAGCCTGCCAGAGAGCTCGACCAGGCGACCCGTCTCGGGCTGCGCTTCGTGATCCCCGGCGACGAGGAGTGGCCCCAGCAGCTCGATGGCCTTGCCGGGTTGGACCCGCTCCACGAACGCGGCGGAGTGCCCATCGGGCTCTGGGCGAAGGGTCCGCTCGGGTTGGACCAGCTCGAGCGGTCCGTGGCCCTGGTCGGATCGCGCGCCTCGACGACCTACGGTGCGGCGGTGGCCGGCGAGATCGGCGCCGTGGCCGCGCTGGGCCGGGTCGCGGTGGTGTCCGGTGCGGCCTTCGGGATCGATGACGCCGCTCACCGTGGGGCCCTCGGCGTCGACGGTCTCACGGTCGCCGTCCTTGCCTGTGGTGCCGACCGGGTCTATCCCACGGCGCACCGCCAGCTCATCGACCGGATCGCCGAGACCGGTGTCGTGATCTCGGAGGCCGCACCCGGCTGCGCCCCCCAGCGGATCCGCTTCCTGGCGCGCAACCGCCTCATCGCTGCGCTCACCCGCGGCACGGTCGTGGTCGAGGCAGCGACCCGCAGTGGTGCCCTCAACACCGCCAACTGGGCCGGACGTCTCAGCCGGGTCGTGATGGGGGTGCCGGGTCCGGTGACCAGCGTGAGCTCGACGGGCGTGCACGAACAGCTCCGGACCGGTGCGATGTCGCTGGTGACCTCGGGTGCTGACGTGCTCGAGCTCGTGGGGGAGTCCGGCACCCACCTCGTGGAGCCTGCTCGGGAGCCCGTGACGGCCCGCGACCGGATGAGCGCTCGGCAACGTCAGGTCCTCGACGCCGTCCCCGTGGCCCAGGCAGCGGGCCCGGAGTCGATCGCCCGCGCCGCCGGCATGGGTCTGCTCGAGGTGCGAGCAGCCCTGGCCAAGCTCCACACCGCCGGTCTGGTCTCCCACGACGAGGAGGGGTGGCGGCTCACCGCGCTGGCTCACGCGCGCTGACGCTCCGACCTCCTAGGATCGAGAGGTGATCCAGGAGGACGCGGCAGAGCGGCCGGAGCTTCCAGAGCCGGCAGGGCCTCCAGGGCTGCCGGAGCCGATGATGCGCGTGCTCGCCGACTACGAGCGGCACCTGGTGTCCGAGCGCGACCTGACACCCCACACGGTGCGCGCCTACCTGGCCGACGTGGCCGGGGTCCTCGACCATGCACAACGGCTGGGGCAGTACGACGTGACCGAGCTCGACTTACGGACGCTGCGCAGCTGGTTGGCCAAGCAACAGTCGATGGGACGCTCGCGCACCACTCTGGCTCGCCGGGCGACTGCTGCCAGGGTCTTCACAGCCTGGTTGGCGCGCACGGGCCGCACGAGTCACGACCCGGGGGCCGCGCTCGGCTCGCCCAAGGCCCACCGCACCCTGCCGGCAGTCCTGCGCGCCGACGAGGCCCGGGACCTGCTCACCGCAGCCGCCGAGCTCGCCGATGACGGAAGCGCGCTCGGACTGCGCGACGTGGCGATGCTCGAGCTGCTCTACGCCACCGGGATCCGGGTGGGCGAGCTCGTCGGTCTGGACCTGGACGATGTCGACGACGAGCGTCATCTTGTCCGCGTGCTCGGCAAGGGCCGCAAGGAGCGCAGCGTCCCCTACGGTCGGCCCGCGGCTCGAGCCCTGGCGTTCTGGCTCCGACACGGTCGACCCCAGGTGGTCGTCGACGGCGCCGGGCCCGCGCTCTTCCTCGGCGCACGCGGACGGCGGATCGACCAGCGAGCCGTGCGGACCCTGGTGCATCGGCGCATCGCCGACGTGCCCGGCGCCCCCGACATCGGACCCCACGGACTGCGTCACTCCGCAGCAACCCATCTGCTCGAGGGCGGCGCCGACCTGCGCTCGGTCCAGGAGCTGCTCGGCCATGCCTCGTTGGCGACAACCCAGCGTTACACCCACGTCACCACCGACCGGCTGCGTCGCGCCTACCAGCAGGCCCACCCCCGCGCCTGAAGCCACCGGCGGCCGACCCGCTCGTCAGGCGGTGCCGAAGACGTCCAGCAGCTGTTGCGTCGGGCGCCAGCCGGCGTAGGGCGAGACGGCTCCGGCGCCGGTCCCCGGGAGACCGCGCCCCAGGTCGTGCCCCAGTCGCCCCAGGTCGCGCCACAGGGGCAGCAACCGCACCGGTCCGGCGCCGACCAGGCGGAGCGGGTCGAGGTAGATCTCGCCCTCGATCCAGCCCCAGTGCAGGCACGCGCGCGGAGAACAGTGGGATCCCGGGAGGTCCAGGCGGCCGATCGGGTCGCCTGCGGCCACCGTGTCGCCGATGCTCACGCTTGCCGTCACAGGCTGGTAGGTCGTGCGGGTGGCGCCGTGGGAGATCACCACGACCCCGCGACCAGCCAACGGCGCCGCGTAGGTGACGGTGCCGGGCAGGGCCGCCCGCACCCGCTGACCGCTCACTCCCGCCAGATCGACTCCTCGGTGTCCGGCAGAGTAGGGCGACGATGGCGGGTCGAAGGCGTCGACGACCCTCGGCCGGGGTCGGAGAGGCCACTCTCCGGCGGGAGACGGCTGCGGGGCCACGCCGGCGTGGGCAGCGCTCGAGAGGGGCTCGGCGAGGACCAGCGCAGCAACCAGAACAGCACCGACGGCGGGCGGCACGAGGATTCGGCGGAGTGGGGTCATGGCCTTGATCCTGCGAGTCCGCGCCCGGCCTCGTGGAGGGAGCGCGCGTTCCCTGGGGAGAACCGGCGTTCGACGGGCGGCTGTGGACGCCCGATGGCCGGTTCCCGGCTGATTACCGGCTTCCGGTGCCGCTGGACTACCCTGAGGAGGATCGCTCTCCGGAGCGAAATACGCACGCTTGCAGACCACGACGGTGTCACGCCCCTGGGTGAGGCACCGACCACCCGTGGGCGCCGACCCTCAGTCCTGTCCGGGACGCAACACCGCCGGACGAGTCGGGTCACGCGCAGGCGTCAGGGCACCCGGCATCCGTCGGGAGCAGCAAACTGAAACCCAACCGGGGCACCACCGGCACGTCCTGACCGAGCACGACCAAGGGCTTGCGCACGAGGGTCGCCCCACAGGAAGAAGAGAACACACCATGGCAGTTGTCACCATGCGCCAGCTCCTCGAGAGCGGCGTCCACTTCGGGCACCAGACCCGTCGCTGGAACCCCAAGATGAAGCGCTTCATCATGACCGAGCGCAACGGCATCTACATCATCGACCTGCAGCAGTCGCTGGCCTACATCGACCGCTCCTACGCCTTCGTCAAGGACGTCGTCTCCAAGGGCGGCACCGTGATGTTCGTCGGCACCAAGAAGCAGGCCCAGGAGGCGATCGCCGAGCAGGCGACCCGCGTCGGCATGCCCTACGTCAACCAGCGCTGGCTCGGTGGAATGCTCACCAACTTCCAGACCGTGCACCAGCGCATCAACCGTCTCAAGGAGCTCGACGAGGTCGACTTCGACGACGTCGCCGGCAGCAGCCGCACCAAGAAGGAGCTGCTGCACATGCGCCGCGAGCGCGACAAGCTCAACAAGTCGCTCGGTGGTATCCGTGAGATGGTCCGGACGCCTTCGGCGATCTGGATCGTCGACACCAACAAGGAGCACCTCGCTGTCGAGGAGGCTCGCAAGCTCAAGATCCCGATCATCGGCATCCTGGACACCAACTGCGACCCCGACACCGTCGACTTCCCGATCCCGGGCAACGACGACGCCATCCGCGCGGTCGGCCTGCTGACCCGCGTGATCGCTGACGCCGTCGCCGAGGGCCTCATCTCGCGTTCCGGTGTCAAGACCGGCGAGAAGGTTCCCGGCGCCGAGGAGCCCCTGGCCGAGTGGGAGCGCGAGCTCCTGGCCGGCGAGGCGTCGAAGGCTGCTGCTGCCGCCACCGCTGCCCCCGCCGCCGAGACGCCGGCCGCTGAGGCCACCGGTGCATCGTCCGAGGGTGCCGAGGCTCCCGAGGCTGCTGTCGAGGCTCCGGCCGAGACCGCTGCCGAGACGCCGGCCGAGACCGCTGTCGAGGCTCCGGCCGAGACCGCTGCTGAGGCGCCGGTCGAGGACCCCAAGGCCCCCGAGGCCGCTGAGGCGACCACCGAGGCCTGAGGCTCGCTGCCTCACCTGCACGACCAACCTGCTTGATCCGACGTGGGCCGTCCTCCTTGGAGGCGGCCCACGTTCGGGCCCGACCTCACCACGTACCAAGGAGTACACATGGCTTTCACCGCGGCCGACGTCAAGAAGCTCCGTGAGCTGACCGGCGCCGGGATGATGGACTGCAAGAAGGCGCTCGACGAGAGCGCCGGCGACTTCGACAAGGCTGTCGAGCTGCTGCGCGTCAAGGGTGCCGCCAAGGCTGCGGCCCGTGGCGCCGAGCGCGAGGCATCTGCCGGACTCGTCGCCCACTCGGCCGGCGTGCTGGTCGAGCTGAAGTGCGAGACCGACTTCGTCGCCAAGGGCGAGGACTTCGTCGCCGCTGCCCAGCGGATCGCCGACGCGGCCGCCGAGGCCAAGCCCGCCGATGTCGAGGCCCTCAAGGCCATCGAGCTCGACGGAAGCACCGTCGGCGAGGTCGTCCAGGGCCTGGCCATCTCGATCGGCGAGAAGATCGAGCTGGGGCAGTACGCGCACTTCGATGGCGCTGTCGTTGCCTACATGCACAAGCGTGCCGCCGACCTGCCGCCCGCCGTGGGCGTGCTGGTCGAGTACGACGGTGACGCCGACGCCGCCCGTGCCGCCGCCATGCAGGTGGCCGCGATGCGTCCGCAGTACCTCACCCGCGACGAGGTCCCCGCCGACATCGTCGCCAAGGAGCGCGAGATCGCCGAGGCGACGTCGCGTGAGGAGGGCAAGCCCGAGCAGGCGATCGTCAAGATCACCGAGGGTCGCCTCAACGGCTTCTTCAAGGACGTCGTGCTTCTCGAGCAGGCCTCGGTCACCGAGAACAAGAAGACGGTCAAGGCCGTCCTCGACGCCTCCGGCACGACCCTGAAGCGGTTCGTCCGCTTCGAGGTCGGCGCCTGAGCCGCATGTCAGTGCTGATGGCCGGCCGACCCTCCGGGGTGGGCCGGCCATCGGGTTTTTCTGTCGTGATCGGGCGCCTTGTCGCCCTGCTGCTCGTGCTGAGCCTGGTGGGCGGTTGTTCCGGTGACTCCGACCTCCCGGGTCCGGACCCGGACGGGCCGAGCACCGATGAGGCGACCCGGGCGCCGTCCGGGGTGCTGCTGGCGCGCCCGGCCTCGCCCGAGGAGGACAACACCACGCTCCAGGTGTTCTTGCGGCTGGTGCGCCAGACGCCGGCGGGGGAGCGCATCCGGATCCTGGCCCACTCGTTCTCGTTCGTCCCCGCCGCCGAGGAGCTGGTCGCGGCGCACGAGCGGGGAGTCGAGGTCCAGGTGGTCGTCGACGCCGGGGTGTCCGGTGAGTGGAAAGCGCCGGCGCTGCTGCGCGCCGAGCTCGGCACCGATCGCAAGGCGTCGTCCTACATCTACTTCGCACCCGGTGACCTGCACCAGAAGACCTGGACCTTCACCCGTACAGGCACCTCGCGCAACGTGGTGCTGGTGGGCTCGATGAACCTGACCTATGAGTCCGGCAGGCAGTACACCGACGTCGTCTCCTACGTCGGCCGACGCGACGTCCGCCGGGTCTTCGACCGACGCTTTCGCGACGTGCTCCGGGGGCTGCCCGACGTACCTTCGATGGCTTCGGTCCGACTCGGACGGGACCGGGCGTGGTTCTTCCCTGGCTACGACCGGGAGAGCGACCCGGTCCTGAGTCAGCTCGCGGCTGTGCCGCCGGCAGGAGCGCGGATCCGCGTGGTGATGTACGCCTGGCTCGACGCCCGTGGGTTCGCCCTCGCCGAGCTGCTGGGGGAGAAGGCCGCCGCGGGCGCCGACGTCGAGGTCGTGCTCGGTCGCAGTGTGGGCCCGCAGATCCGGGCTGCGCTCGAGGAATCCGACGTGCAGGTCAATCCCGGTGAGTTCGCCGACGGTGACGACATCCATCACAAGCTGACGCTCGTCACCCACGCCGGGACTCCACTGGCCGACGGCACCGCGACGCCAGAGGTCCGGTTCGTCCTGACGGGGTCGGACAACTTCACCGACCCGTCGCTGGACCGGCCCGAGCTGCTCCTTCGCCTCGATGTCTCACGTGGGGATCCCGACGGTCGATTCGCCCGGTACGACCGGTGGATCGACCGCTTGATCGCCCGAGGACGGCGTGAGGCGAGCTGAACACCTGACCCGTGATGCCGACGGGGGCTTGATAAATGCCCGCCGTCGCCGAGTAGTCTCGCGCCGAGCGCATCGGAGTCCCCGATCGTCGGCCACGAGAGGCGTGCCATGGGTCTGTTCGACAAGGTCAAGGGTCAGTTCATCGACATCGTCGAGTTCCTCGACGACAGCCGCGACACGCTGGTCTGGCGTTTCCCACGCCAGGGCAACGAGATCAAGAACAACGCACAGCTGGTCGTGCGTGAGGGGCAGGTGGCGGTCTTCGAGAGCGAGGGCCAGATCGCTGACGTCTTCACGCCCGGCACCTACACGCTGGAGACCAAGAACCTGCCGATCCTCTCGACGATCAAGGGCTGGAAGTACGGCTTCAACTCGCCGTTCAAGGCCGAGGTCTACTTCGTCGGGATGCGCCAGTACACCGACATGAAGTGGGGCACCCAGAACCCCGTCACGATGCGTGACGCCGAGTTCGGGATGGTGCGCCTGCGCGCCTTCGGCACCTACTCGCTGCAGGTCGTCGATGCCGCCAAGATGTTGCGCCAGCTGGTCGGCACCGACCCGCAGTTCCGCACCGACGAGGTCTCGGAGTTCCTGCGCCAGACCATCGTCAGCCAGGTCGCCACGGCGCTGGGCAACTCCAACCTGCCGATGCTCGACCTCGCCGCCAACCAGCAGACGATCGCCGACACCCTGGCCGGCACCCTGACCACCAACCTCGCCGACTTCGGCATCAGCATCCCGCGCTTCGTCATCGAGAACATCTCCCTGCCGCCCGAGGTGGAGGAGGCGCTCGACAAGCGCACGTCGATGGGCGTCCTCGGCGACCTCGACAAGTACACGAAGTTCCAGGCGGCCGAGGCGATCGGCGATGCCGCCAACAACCCCGGTGGTGCGGGAGAGGGCATGGGCATGGGGATGGGGCTGGCCCTCGGCCAGCAGATGGCCAACTCCCTCAACCAGCAGCCGCAACAGACCGCAGCCCCGGCCGGGGGGCCGCCCCCGATCCCCGGCGCCGCAGCGGCGTTCTTCCTCGCGGTGGGGGGCCAGCAGATCGGCCCGGTCACCGTGGCCGAGATGCCGGCCAGGATCGCCTCCGGCGAGCTCACGCCCAGCACGCTCGTGTGGCG
Source organism: uncultured Actinomycetota bacterium (assembly GCA_963761285.1). Taxonomy (GTDB): domain Bacteria; phylum Actinomycetota; class Actinomycetes; order Propionibacteriales; family Nocardioidaceae; genus Nocardioides. The sequence goes on from CAVXGJ010000016.1 coordinate 228,980, forward strand.
TGACGGGATGCCGCAGTGGACCGCAGCCTCCGAGCTGCCCGAGCTGCGCAGCATCTTCCCGGCCACCCCGCCGCCGCTGCCGCCACAGGCCTGAGGCGCCCGCGCGACATGAGTGACGAGAGCGAACCCGCCCCCACGGGGTCGGCCCCCCTGAGCTCGACGTGTCCCAACTGTGGCTCCCAGACGGCCTACGCCCCTGGCACCACGGCGTTGAGGTGCTTGTCGTGCGGCTCCATGCTGGACATCGCGGGTCCCGACGTCCACATCCGCGAGCACTCCTACGACGAGTGGACTGCGCGTCACGGCAGCGTCGCCGTTGCCGACCTCGGCGGTCAGGTGGTCCAGTGCCGTGGGTGCGGCGCGACCACCGAGACCCGCGACCTCGCCGTCACCTGTCAGTTCTGCGGGGGAGCGCTGGTCGCCCTCGACCATCCCGAGGGCCTGATGCCGCCGGAGGCGGTGGTGCCCTTCCACGTGGACCAGCGGGGGGCCAAGGATGCGTTCGGCACGTGGGTCGGCTCGCGCTGGTTCGCACCGGGTGCTCTGAAGAAGGTCGGCTCCACCGAGGCCCTGCAAGGCACCTACGTGCCGCACTGGACCTTCGATGCCCAGACCAACACCGACTACCGCGGTCAGCGTGGCGACTACTACTACGTCACGGTGACCGACACCGTGTCCGACGGCAAGGGCGGTACGAGGACGGTCCACCGGCAGGAGCGTCGTACCCGGTGGAGGGGTGCCTCGGGCCACGTGTCGCGCTTCTTCGACGACGTGCTGGTGGCAGCCAGCCACCGGCTGGACCAGAAGAAGCTGAACAAGATGGGTCCGTGGGAGCTCAGCGAGGCCCGGCCGTTCCAGCAGGAGTACCTCACCGGCTACTCCGCCCTGCGTTACGACGTCGACCCGCAGAAGGGTGCGGCCCAGGCTCGCGAGGTGATGAAGGGGGTCATCGACGGTGACTGTCGCCGCGACATCGGCGGTGACGAGCAGCGGGTCTCCGACATGGACATCACCTACTCGCAGGCCATGTTCAAGCTCGTCCTGATGCCCCTCTGGATCGCCACCTACCTCTACTCCGGCAAGACCTTCCAGGTGATGGTCAACGCCAACACCGGTGAGGTCGTCGGCGACCGACCCTGGAGCGCGGTCAAGATCGCGGCGGCGGTGATCGCGGCTCTCCTGGTCATCGGACTCGTGGTGGCCCTGGCCGTCACGAGCAACGGCGGAAGCCGGTAACCCTGCTCCCGTCCGGGCAGGAGGGCATCGGATAGGTTGCTGCAGGGCCCAGCGGGCCCGATGACGCATCGACGACGATCAAGGGGTTCCACGGGTGGCTGCATACGAGCGGGTCCTGCTCAAGTTGTCAGGCGAGGTCTTCGGCGGCGGCAAGGTCGGGGTCGACCCGGACGTCGTCGCGACCATCGCTCAGGAGATCGCCGAAGTTGCCCGGTCGGGAGTCCAGATCGCGGTCGTCACCGGCGGTGGCAACTTCTTCCGCGGCGCCGAGCTGCAGCAACGCGGCATGGATCGGGTCCGCGCCGACTACATGGGCATGCTCGGCATCGTGATGAACTGCCTCGCGCTTCAGGACTTCCTGGAGAAGCTGGGCATCGAGACCCGGGTGCAGACCGCGATCACGATGGGTCAGGTCGCCGAGCCCTACGTGCCGCGGCGCGCGATCCGGCACATGGAGAAGGGCCGGGTCGTCATCTTCGGAGCCGGCATGGGCATGCCGTTCTTCTCCACCGACACCGTCGCGGTCCAGCGGGCCCTGGAGAGCCGGTGCGAGGTCGTGATCTACGACAAGAACGGCGTCGACGGCCTCTACACCGCCGACCCCCGCAAGGACCCGACCGCGACCAAGCTGGACACGTTGACCTACGACGAGGCGATCTCGCGCGGCATCAACGTGATGGACCAGACCGCGTTCACCCTGGCCAAGGAGAACAAGCTGTCGATGATCGTGCTCGGGATGGCAGACCCGGGGACGATCCTGCGTGCGGTGCAGGGTGAGAAGATCGGGACGCTGGTCAGTCCCGACTGAGTCCGGGCAGCACCACCCACCATCGCAGCACAGCTCCGCCTATCCCCAACGAAAGGCCGTCACCGGTGATCAACGACATCCTCAAAGAGGCCGAGGGCAAGATGGACAAGTCCGTCGAGGCGACCCGTGAGGAGTTCGCTGCGATCCGGGCAGGACGCGCGACCCCGAGCATGTTCAACAAGATCGTCGTCGACTACTACGGCTCGCCGACCCCGATCCAGCAGCTCGCCTCCTTCACCTCGACAGAGGCTCGCATCATCATGATCTCGCCCTTCGACATCACCGCCATGGACAACGTCGAGCGCGCCATCCGCGACTCCGACCTCGGCGTCAACCCGTCCAACGACGGCAAGGTGCTGCGCTGCGTCTTCCCCGAGCTCACCGAGGAGCGGCGCAAGCAGTACATCAAGCTCGCACGCGGCAAGGCCGAGGACGGCAAGATCGCGGTGCGCAACCTGCGCCGGACCGCCAAGCAGAACCTCGACAAGCTCGAGAAGGACGGCGACGTCGGCAAGGACGACGTCACCGGTGCCGAGAAGAAGCTCGACGCGTTCACCAAGACCCACACCGACGCGATCGACGAGATGCTGAAGAAGAAGGAGGCCGAGCTGCTCGAGGTCTGATGACCTCAGCTGCTCCTCCACGATGACCGACGCTCGCTCTGACGCTGCCCCGTCCCCGAAGAAGGACCACGGGCGGGCCGGGCGCGACCTCAAGGCCGCGGTCACCTCCGGGGTGCTGCTCCTGCTCGCCATCGCTGCCTCGCTGGCCTTCTGGAAGCCGGCGTTCATGGTGATCGTCGTGATCGCCGTGGTCGTGGCGATCTGGGAGCTGCGTCAGGGTCTGCTGGCCAAGGACATCGACCTGCCTGAGCAGCCGTTGATGGTCGGCGGCGTCGTGATGGTCGTCGTGGCCTACCTCTACGGCTCCAACGCCTTGGTCACCGCGACGGCGGTCACGGCCCTGGCCGTGATGCTGTGGCTGCTGCGCCGCGGCATCGACGGCTACGTCAAGAACGCCACCGCCTCGGTCTTCACCCTCATCTACGTCCCGTTCCTGGGGTCGTTCGTCGCGCTCCTGCTCTCCGAGGGCGGGCGTCGCGGCGGGGGTCTCGACAACGACGGGGTCCAGGGGATCCTCGTCTTCATCCTGGTCACGATCTCCTCCGACATCGGTGGCTACATCGCCGGCGTCCTCTTCGGCAAGCACCCGATGGCTCCGGTCATCTCGCCGAAGAAGTCGTGGGAGGGCTTCGCCGGCTCCCTCGTCGCGACCGTCGCGATGGGGGCCCTGCTCGTCGTCGTGCTCCTCGAGGGCGATTGGTGGGTGGGGGTCATCCTCGGACTGATCGCCGTGGTGATGGCCACCCTGGGCGACCTGTGCGAGTCGGTGATCAAGCGCGACCTCGGCATCAAGGACATGAGCCAGGTCATCCCGGGCCACGGCGGTCTGATGGACCGGCTCGACTCGCTGCTCGCCACGATCGCCCCGATCTGGCTGGTGCTGCACTACCTGGTCTTCTGACCACCACGACCAGATGAGCCTTCATCTCGTCCGGCACGGTCGACCGCTCATCGACCCCGCCACTCCCGCGTCCACGTGGGAGCTCGATCCGGCGGCGTACGACGACATCTGGGCGTTGCGTGCCCGGCTCCCGCGCGCCGCGGCGTGGTACTCCTCGCCCGAGCCCAAGGCCCGGCAGACAGCCGAGCTCCTCACCGACGGTGACCTCGGGATCATCGACGACCTGCGCGAGCACGAGCGCGCGGCCGGGTGGGTGGAGGACTTCGCCGGCACGGTCCGCGCGGCCTTCGCCGCACCCGAGACCTCGGCACATCCCGGCTGGGAACCGCTGGCGGTCTGTCGGGACCGGGTCCGGTCGGCGGCCCGGCAGCTGCTGAGCGTGCACCGAGACGAAGACGTCGTCCTCGTCGGTCACGGCACCGCGTGGACGCTGCTGGCGGCCGAGCTCACCGGCCACCGACCCGATCTGGCTCGGTGGGCGACCCTGGGGATGCCCGACGTGATCGTCGTCGACCAACCGATGATTCCCACCGATCCACCGTCCTGACGGGGCACGTCGGCCTACGATCGGCAGATGACCACCGACGAGGGCGCCGACCTCACGCACACGACCGATGTGCGTGAGATGACCCGGACATCGTCCCGAAGTGGCCGACGGGCGGCACCGAGAGGGCCGAGCTTCTGGCACCGCGACCACCCGGTGTTCCTGCCGTTGGCCGGCTTCTTCACCGGCACCCTGCTCGTACTGCTCGTCCTGGGTGTCCTCGGACTGGTCCTCAAGGCGCTGTTCGACGTCGACCTGAGTGAGCACCCGGGGCCGTTCTTCGTGGCCATCTTGGCGTTGTTCGTGCTCAACGTCTTGTTGCTTCTCGCGCCGGGCACGCGCCGGTTCGCGCGCTACATGCTGTTCGGTCTGCTGGCCACCCCGGTGGTCGTGGGCGGCGTCGCCGCGGCCACGCTGTTCTTGTTGGTCCGCAGCGACGGCTAGCAGCCGCTCCTGGCCGGACCCGCCGTGGAAGGATGGAGTCTGCTCAGCCCGCGCCGCACCGTCCCCCGAGAGGAAGGCCCCCGTTGAGATCAGTCGCGCTGTCCCCCCAGTTCCGTGAGTCGTCCCTGCGAGCCATGGCCGAGCAGGAGCTCGACATCCTGGTGATCGGCGGTGGCGTCGTCGGAGCCGGTTGTGCCCTCGACGCCGCAACGCGAGGGTTGTCGGTGGGGCTGGTCGAGGCGCGTGACTTCGCCTCCGGCACCTCGAGCCGCTCCAGCAAGCTCGTCCACGGCGGGCTGCGCTACCTCGAGATGCTCGACTTCCGCCTGGTGGCCGAGGCGCTCAAGGAGCGAGGCTTGCTCCTGCAGGAGCTGGCTCCGCACCTGGTGCACCCGGTCGCGTTCCTCTACCCGCTCCAGCACCGCTGGTGGGAGCGCTTCTACGCCGGCTCCGGCGTCGCGCTGTACGACGCGATGTCGCGCGTGTCGGGCCGGGCCGGGGTGCCGCTCCACCAGCACCTGACCCGCAAGGGCGCCCGCAAGCTTGCGCCGTCCTTGCGCAAGGACGCCCTGATCGGCGCGCTGAAGTACTACGACGCGCAGGTCGACGACGCCCGCCACACGATGTTCATCGCCCGGACCGCTGCGGCGTACGGCGCCCGCGTCGCGTCGCGCGCGCGGGTCGTCGAGCTGCTTCGTGAGGGCCAGCGGGTCACCGGGGCAGTGGTGCGCGACCTCGAGGCGGGCACCGTGGTCACCATCCGCGCCAAGCAGGTGGTCAACGCCACTGGGGTGTGGACCGACGAGACCCGGGCCCTCGGCGGCCAGCGGGGCGAGTTCCGGGTGCGGGCCAGCAAGGGCGTGCACCTGGTGGTGCCCAAGGACCGGATCCGCTCCGAGACCGGCTTGATCCTGCGCACCGAGAAGTCGGTGCTGTTCGTGATCCCGTGGGGCCGACACTGGATCATCGGGACCACCGACACCGACTGGGACCTCGACAAGGCGCACCCAGCGGCGAGCAAGGCCGACATCGACTACCTGCTCGAGCACGTCAACGAGGTGCTCGAGGTCCCGCTGACCACCGCCGACGTCGTCGGCGTCTACGCCGGGCTGCGTCCGTTGCTGGAGGGCGAGTCGGACGCCACGTCGAAGCTTTCCCGCGAGCATGCGGTGGGTCATCCGGCGCCGGGCCTGGTGGTGGTCGCGGGCGGCAAGTACACGACGTACCGGATCATGGCGAAGGATGCCGTCGACGAGGCGGTCTTCGGGCTGTCGTCGCAGTTCGACCGCAGGGTCGGCCCGTCGGTGACCCAGGGCGTGCCGCTGCTCGGAGCCGAGGGCTACCACGCGTTGGTCAACTCGCGGCACGTGCTGGCGGAGCGCTCGGGCCTCCACGAAGCCTGGATCGACCACCTGCTGAAGCGCTACGGCTCGCTGATCCACGAGCTGCTCGACCTGGTGCAGGCCGACTCGACCCTGGGCGAGCCGCTTGCGGCGGCTCCGGACTACCTGCGGGTCGAAGCGCTCTACGCCGCCAGCCACGAGGGTGCGCGCCATCTCGACGACATCCTCACGCGACGGATCCGGCTCTCGATCGAGTCCTTCGACCGTGGCGTCGGCGCGGCCGAGGAGGTCTCCGACCTCGTCGGACCGGTCCTCGGGTGGAGCGCGGAGCAGCGGGCGGTGGAGATCGACCACTATCGCAAGCGGGTCGAGGCCGAGCGGGAGAGCCAGCAGATGCCCGACGACGCGACCGCCGACGCGGCCAGGCTCGGCGCTGCTGATGTCGTGCCGTTGAGCTGAGTCCGCGGCGACGTGACCGAACCGTCTGTCAGTGGGTTCGTCGCGAGGCCCGACGGGGTGGGAGCATAGGACGCGATGTCCGACACTTCTGCCCCGACCCCCAGCTCACCCGACGGCCCGCCCGAGGGGATCAAGACGCTGCCACTGGTCTTCGACGAGCCGCGCGGCCGCAAGAAGCCGCCCCCGCACCTCGCCGACCTCACCGGTCCCGAGCGCAAGGCGCTGCTCGAGGAGCAGGGGTTGCCCGGGTTTCGTGCCAAGCAGCTCTCCCAGCACTACTTCGGCCGCCTCGTCGACGACCCGGAGGAGATGACCGACCTGCCTGCGGGCCAGCGCGCCGGTCTGGTCGAGGCGCTCCTGCCCACCCTGATGACGCCGCTGCGCACCATGGAGGCCGACAAGGGCACCACCGTCAAGACGTTGTGGAAGCTGTTCGACGGCGCGCTCGTCGAATCGGTCCTGATGCGCTACCCCGACCGGGCGACGATCTGTGTCTCGAGCCAGGCCGGCTGCGGCATGGCCTGCCCGTTCTGCGCCACCGGCCAGGGCGGATTGCAGCGCAACATGTCGACTGCCGAGATCGTCGAGCAGGTGCTCGCGGGAGCCAGGTCGATGACGCGCGGCGAGATCCCCGGTGGCCCCGGTCGCGTCTCCAACGTCGTCTTCATGGGCATGGGCGAGCCCCTCGCCAACTACAAGGCCGTCATCGGCGCCGTACGCCGTCTCGTCGACCCGGCGCCCGAGGGGTTCGGGATGTCGGCCCGGGGCATCACCGTCTCCACGGTCGGTCTGGTGCCGCGCATGAGGCAGTTGACCGAGGAGGGGATCCCGGTCACGCTCGCGCTGAGCCTGCACGCCCCCGACGACGAGCTGCGCAACGAGCTGGTGCCGATCAACACCCGCTACTCGGTCGAGGAGACCGTTGACGCGGCCTTCCAGTACGCCCAGACCACCAAGCGCCGGGTCTCGATCGAGTACGCCATGATGCGCGGCATCAACGACCAGGCGTGGCGCGCCGACCTGCTCGCCGACGTCCTCATGCGCGGCGACTGGGGCTGGGTGCACGTCAACCTGATCCCGCTCAACCCGACCCCCGGCTCCAAGTGGACCGCCTCCGACCCCGCCGACGAGCGCGAGTTCGTCCGGCGGCTCGAGGCCAAGGGCATCCCGACCACCGTGCGCGACACCCGCGGCAGTGACATCGACGGCGCTTGCGGGCAGCTCGCCGCCACCGAGTAGCGACCGGGCGGCGAGATGAGCGGCACCCCGGGGCTCGACGTCGATGCGGTCCTCGAGGCCGTCCGGCGGTAGCTCACGCGCAAACCCGTGGACCGCAGCGGGCTGTGACGGCAAGATCAGGGGATGGGCAAGCGACCTGAAGGGTTCGCCTACGAGCGGGTCGGTGACGTGGTGGTGATCCACCACCACGGTCGGCGAGCGACCACGCTGCGAGGTACCGCCGCCGATCGATTTCTCGCGGAGGTGTCGGACGACGATCCCCAGGAGGTCATGGCGCGGGTGACGGGCAACTACAAGCGCGGCAACGAGCGGGTCGCCCGGCAGCACCCGCGCAACCAGCGGCGCTGAGCATCCTGACCGAGCGGTCGGTCCAACTCATTGATCGGTCGCGTGGTGTTCACGGCACGGCCACTCGTCGCTCCGGACACGTTCCGCAGGGCTCCCTAGCGTGCGGGACATGGCTGAGCCGGCAGTGCTTCGAGTCCCTGACCCTCCGACCGACCGGCTGCGGGTGCTGGTCGTTGCCGAGTCGTTCCTTCCCCAGGTCAACGGCGTGACCAACTCCGTCCGGCGCGTGCTGGAGCACCTCGCGGCGCAGGGCCACGAGGCCGAGCTGGTGGCGCCGACGGGGCCGGACACCTACGCGGGCTTCCGGGTGCGGCACGCCCGGGGTGCGGCGCTGCCGTTCTACCGGGACTTCAAGGTCGGGCTGGAGACCCGACGCAGGTTGCGGGCGACGATGCTCCGCTTCCGGCCCGACGTCGTGCACATCGCCTCGCCGGCGACCCTGGGCTACCAGGCCGCGAAGGCTGCGGCGGAGCTCGGGATCCCGACCGTGGCGATCTACCAGACCGACCTCGTCGGCTTCGCCGAGCGCTACGACGTACCGGGCGGGCCGCGGGCGATGGCGGCGCTCACCCGCCGGATCCACCTCAAGGTGGACCGGACGCTCGCGCCGTCGACGGCAAGCCTGGCTCAGCTCGCCGCGCTCGAGGTGCCGCAGGTCGCGCACTGGCCGCGGGGAGTGGACCTCCAGCAGTTCCACCCGGTACGCCGTGACGCAGCGCTGCGACGCCGGCTGCTGGCGGGCCTCCCCTCGGGCACGCTGCTCGTGGGCTACGTCGGTCGGTTGGCGCCGGAGAAGGAGCTGGACCTGCTGCGCGTCCTGGCCGAGGATCCCCGTTGCGCGCTGGTGCTCGTCGGCGGTGGGCCGGACGAGGACCGGCTGCGGGCTCTGCTTCCCGGGGCGGCGTTCCTCGGGGTCCTGCACGGCGATGAGCTCGGAGCCGCGTATGCGTCCCTCGACGTGTTCGTGCACACCGGGCGGCACGAGACCTACTGCCAGTCGGCGCAGGAGGCGTTGGCCTCCGGAGTGCCGGTGGTGGCACCCCGTGCGGGTGGCCCCATCGACGTGGTCGACGACGAGGTGGCCGGCTTCCTCTACCGCCCCGGCGACTCCGCCGACCTCGCGCGCCACGTCGCACGGCTCGCCGACGACAGGCTGCTGCGGCGCCGGATGGGGCTGGCTGCGCGGCGCAGCGTGGGGAACCGGTCGTGGTCCTCGGTCAACGCCGCGCTGGTCGAGCACTACCGCGAGGTCGTAGCCGCGCGTTCTGGTGAGGCTCAGCACCGAGCCGCCGGCTGACGCCGCGGGCTCAACCGCGGATGATCTCCACGGCCTCGTCGACGGTGTCGACGAGGTGCACGCGGTGCTCCATGACCCGCCCCTGCGCGAGGCGCTGGAGCAGCGGCCAGGCCGGGATGGTCTCGGTCCAGTGCTCCCGGCCGACGAGCACCATCGGGGCCACCTCGGCCTGGTCGCCGTAGTAGTTCTCGCAGGCGTCCTGGAAGACCTCCTGCACGGTGCCGGCAGCGCCGGGCAGGAAGACGATGCCGGCGTCGCAGATCTCGAGGAGCACCGCCTCGCGCAGGGCGTTGGCGACATACTTCGCGATCACGGTGGCGAAGAGGTTGCTCGGCTCGTGACCGTAGAACCAGGTGGGGACGCCGAGGGTGTCCTGGCCGGTGTGCGGGAGGTCGGCCAGCACGGTCCTGGCCACCCGCACCCACTCATCGATCCGGCCGGCGAACGACGGGACGCAAGCGACCCGCTCGAGCGCTCGCTCCAGGGCGGGCGCTCCCTCCGCAGCCAGGCGGGCGCCGAGGTTGGCGGCCTCCATCGCGCCCGGACCGCCCCCGGTCGCGACGACCTGATCGCGTCCCAGCAGCTGACCCAGCCGCGCAGCGTCCGCGTAGCCGGGCTCCCCACGCTGCAGGGCGTGCCCGCCCATGACACCGCAGATCGTGCGTCCGGCTCGCCAGGCGTGCAGGGCCTCGTCGATGGCGTGGTCGTGCAACGCTGCGACGAGCGTGTCGCGGCGCTGCGGCACCTGCTGCGACCAGGCGTAGATCGCAGCGTCGCGCGAGGCGGCGTACGTCGTGGCGTCGTAGAGCTCCTCGGCGGTGTAGAGCTCGGCGCGGTGTGACTCCAGCGGCGAATGGGTTGCGGCCGGGAGCACCAGCGCGCCGGCCGTGTGGAGAGCTTGCTCCTCGTGGGGCTCGAGCCGGCACCCGAGGAAGGTCGCCCCCACCAGGTCGCGCTCGAGGAGCTCGGCGGCGCGTCCACGCAGATCGAGGCCGTGGACGCTCCAGCTGCCGAGCAACGTCGCCCCGTGCGCGAGGCGTTGGTCGAGCTCGGTGAGGGAGTCGACGTGCACCAGCCGTCCGCGTGTTCGTCTCACAGCCGTGAGCGTAGTGACGACCCGGTCGCGCGACCGCCGGCACCCGCTCAGAAGGCGTGGGCCATCAGCTCCCCGAACAGCTCCTGCTCGTCGGCGGCGTCGAGTCCTTTGCCGCGGAACCAGGCGCAGATGTTGGCGCAGTCGCGCAGCAGGAAGTCCATCCCGTTGACGTTGCCGACGAGGTCGACGATCTGAGGCAGGTCGATGATCACGAGTCGCTCGCCCGCGGCCAGGATGTTGTAGGCCGACAGGTCGCCGTGCACCACGCCGGCCTGCACCATCGTGGCGAGCGCATCCCTCAGCTGCTCGTAGTAAGCCTGCAGCAGGTCCGGCTCGGGACGGGTCTGGGCCAGTCGCGGCGCGGTCTCGCCGGCGACGGTGATCCACTCCATCAGGATCTCGGTGCCGTCGATCTGCACGGGGTAGGGGACGGGGAGCCCGAGCAGCCAGAAGCGCTGGAGGGCGTCCCACTCCGAGACGGCCCACTCGCCGGCCGCGACCTGCCGACCGAAGGTCGACTTGCGCTTGACCGCTCGCTCGTCGCGCGAGCGCTTCATGGAGCGGCCCTCGGTGTAGCTGGCCGAGCGGTGGAACGTGCGGTGCTCGGGCGAGCGGTAGCGCTTCGCCGCCATCACCACCCCGTCGTCGGGGTCGAGCGGGTCGGCGCGCTCGAGCAGGAAGACATCAGCTTCCTTGCCGGTCTTGAGGATGCCGAGCTCGGTGTCGATGGCGCCCTGTGAGGTCACGACCCAGTCGGGTCGCGGCTCTGGTCCGCGCGACAGCGGCTCGACGTCGAGCCACGTCGACCACCGCTGGGCATCGTCGAGGTCGTCGTCGTAGGGAGTGAAGTCGAAGGTGAAGCCCGGGTCGATCGGTTGGTCAGAGGTGTGATCCGTCGTGGACATCGGTGATGGTGCTCGTTTCGTGGAGGAGGCAGGTGGCGGGCAGGCCCGTGGCAGTCATGGACATGTCAGCTCCTCTCGACGAGCACCGGCTTCTCCGGTGTCTGGGGCCAAGACTGCGGGACGCGGGTCGCGCGGCGCAACCCATTTGTTGCTGGACGCCCGCTCGCCGCGGAGGCTGAGCAGCGAGCGCAAGCGAGCGTCGACGAAGCCCCGTGACGTGCGCGCCCGCGTCGGGGACGGTCGGCGTACGCCGGCGGAGGAAGTGCCCGCGGCCTCGCCCAGGGGCTCGCCCTGCTCAGCTTCCAGGTCAGGCAGCGCCGGGCGGATCCAGCAGTGCCGCGATGTCGTCGAGCGTCCACGTGGTGCCGATGCCACGGCAGCCGAGCAGGTAGGACGCGACCTCGCCCGGCTCCCAGGCATGCGCTGACATCAGGCCGCGGCCCATGACCCGGAGGTAGGCGGCGCTGGGCGCGAGGTAGTCGAGTGGTGCGGATCGCGGGGCGGTGAAGGTGACGACCGGGACCCCGTCGATCTCGTCGACGACGTGCAGCGTCTCGTAGCGGCCGCCGCCGAAGGCGTGTTCACGGTGTCCTCCGAGGACCGCGAGGTCGAGGTCGGTGCCCGGCGGGCGGTGCATCTCCTGGGCGACGACGTCGCTGAACTGCTCGTGGGTCAGCAGGTAGGCGCGGCCGGGACTCGTGGCGACGGCGGTCGGGTCCAGGAAGGCAACGCCCCCACCCCAGGTCGGGGAGTTCCAGGCGAAGTAGACCGAACCAGGCAGGTGCACCGCACGGTCGGACTGCGGCGGACTCGGGTCGCGGGCGCCGGGGGTGGCCCGGGCTCCACCGGGCGGGGTCCCGCCGGCGAGGTAGCACGCAAGACGGGTGTGGTCGAGGTTGGTGCCGTACGCGGCGTACCAGATCAGCTCGCTCATCGACTCGAGCCAAGCACAGATACGCACGGATGTGGCCTTGACGGACTTACACTCCGGACATGTCCTCCCCGCGGCACACCGTCGGCGCGCGTCTGGCCGTGGCAGCGCTCGTGCTGCCGGTGCTCACCGCGGTCGTCACGGGCCCGACGAGCCCCGCCGCCGCCGGCCACGATCCGGCCCGCCCGGAGGTGAGTCGTGCGGCCTCCGCCCCCGCTCACGCCGGCTCCGAGGGGATCGGCGACGACTACTGGCCGCTGGACGGCAACGGCGGCATCGACGTCCTGCACTACGACATCAACGACAGCTACGACTTCGCCGGCGGCCGTCTCGAGGGGTCGACGACGCTGACCATCCGGGCCACCGAGTCGCTCACGCGGTTCCAGCTCGACTTCCTGCTGCCGGTCACGGCGGTGTACGTCGACGGCGTGCCGGCCGTGTTCTCGCGACCGGCTCCGCACGAGCTGCGGATCCGTCCGGCGACCCCGCTTCCCAAGGGCACCGACTTCACCGCGCTCGTGGAGTACGCCGGCGAGCCCGGGCCGATCAGCTACGCCCGGGAGAGCAACTGGTTGGCCGACGGCAACGAAGTCGTGACGATGAACGAGCCACACATGGCGCCATGGTGGTTCCCCGCCAACGATCACCCGACCGACAAAGCGCTCTTCGACATCACGATCACGGGCCCCGCGACGCACCAGGTCGTCTCCAACGGGCTGCCGGTCGACCGCACGGTCGAGGGCGACCTCGCGACCACCCACTGGCGCTCGACCGACCCGATGGCCACCTACCTGGCCTTCTTCGCCCTGGGGCGCTACGACATCCGTGAGGGGACCCGTGGCGACCTCCCGTGGTACGTCGCGGTCTCGCGTGACTTGCCCGACGGCATCGCGGCCGCGTCGATGCGTTCGTTGCGCCGCAGCGCGGCCATCACCGCCTGGCTCGACCGGCGACTGGGGCCCTACCCGTTCGAGTCGACCGGAGGTGTGGCCTCGTCGCTGAACCCTTGGTTCGCGCTGGAGAACCAGACCCGGCCGACCTACTCCCGAGGCATGGCGATGGACCGGCCGACCGTCGTCCACGAGCTGGCTCACCAATGGTTCGGTGACTCGGTATCGGTGCGGCGGTGGCGTGACATCTGGCTCAACGAGGGTTTCGCGTCCTTCATGGAGGTCGCCTACGCCGAGAAGCACCATGGGCAGCGCGCCCAGCGGTGGCTGCGCCAGAACTACGACTTCGCGCGCTACGACGACTACGTGTGGAGCGTCGACCTGACCGATCCGGGTCCGCGTCACATCTTCCACAGCTCGGTCTACTACCGCGGCGCCATGGCGCTGCAGGCGCTGCGTCATCTCATCGGCGAGCGTGACTTCTGGTCGCTCCTGAGGACCTGGCTGTCCGCGCGGCGCCACAGCACCGGCTCGGTGCCTGCGTTCCAGCGGCTCGCCGAGGAGGTTTCCGGCCGCGAGCTCGATGAGTTCTTCCGGGTGTGGCTGCGCGCGAAGCGTCCTCCCGAGCGCACGGCCGCTAACGGCCTGCGCTGAGGTCTCAGCCCCGGCGCGCGGCGGGTGACGCAGGCCCGGTGGGCGACGGAGGCCCGGTGGGTGGCGGGTCGGTCGGTGGGTCGATCGGCGGCGGAGGCTCGGATTCGTGCGGGCGGATCGTGATGGTGGCGGGCGGTCCGCGCCGCACATGGTGCTGGGAGATGAGCTCCAGCGTGAAGGCCTCCTCGGCTTCCTCACTGGCCACCGGTGTCTCGCCGTCCGGCTGGTCGGCAACGGGATCGTCGGAGTCGGGGCGCAACGTGACCTCCACGAGCACCGATCGGGCGCCCGGCTCCAGGACCACGGGGGTGCGCACCGCTACGAAGTCGTGGTCGTCGGTGGTGCCGTGGCGGCTGACGACGGTCGCGCGAATCGTGCGTGCTGAGACCTGGTCGAGACGGAAGCGCACCTCGATGGTGCGTGGCTCCTCGGCGGGTTCGTCGACCGTGCGGTCGACGCCCCCGAGCCGGGGCGCCGGGTCCCGGTCGAGCACGACGACGGTGGCTGACTTCTTGCCCTTCGTCAGCCGGAGGCCGTGGGGATCGACCAGCTCCAGGTCCCAGCGCTCGGCCGCTTCGTCCACCCCGTCGCGGGGCACGTCGAAGGAGCCGCGAGCGCCCAGACGCCCGGCCCTGAACGCCGCCGGGACTTCTGCCAGCACCTGACCCGTCATACGACTGCGGAGCCGTACGGCGACAGTGGTGCGGCGTGCGGTCGGCTTGTCGAGCGAGAGCCGCCATCGCACGCGCTGGCCCTCCGGCACCCGGGACCGACCAAGGTCCAGGGACACCTTCGGGGTCGGGAACCCCGGGAGTCCGCGCTCGTCGAGGGCGGTGAAGCAGTAGCCGCGCCGCCTCGCCTCCTCGACCACGCGCGGCACCGCCGCCACCGAGGCGGGGGAGTTGCCCACGCCGTCGTGCTGGAGGACGACGTTGCTCCGACCGGGCCTGAGCTGGGCGAGGATCGAGGAGGCGATGTCGTCGCTCGACCCACCGGCGTAGTCCCGCGGATCGATGTCCCAGAGGACGGGGACGAGCCCGGCCCGGCGGACCGCCTGCCGCACGTTGTCGTTGATGGCGCCGTACGGCGGTCGCATCAGGTTGGTGGGCCGGGTGCCGGCGCTGCGCAGCACTGCATCGGTGTCGCGCAACGTCTGGACGACCTGGTCCTGGCTCTGGCGGGTCATGTCGGAGTGGGCGTAGCTGTGGTTCGCGATCAGGAAGCCTGCGCGCGCAACCTGCCGAGCCGCCCGCGGGGCGCCGGCCACCCGCTGGCCGACCATGAAGAAGGTCGCCGGCACTCCGGCCCGGCGCAGGATCTTGACGAGGTCGGGAGTCACCTTGGCCGAGGGTCCGTCGTCGAAGGTCAGCGACACGTAGCCGGAGCGGCACCGTTTCGCGCGCTCGCTCTCCCGCGCACCCGACGGCGTCGAGCTCGACACCACAGCACCGGGAGCAGCCTGGGCGGCGACCGTCGGCACCCACGCCACGGGGGCGAGGAGCAGGGTGGACATGGCCACGAGCAAGCAGCGCATGTCTCAGCCTGAGCCTTCCGGCGGCGCGGAGCAGCCGAATCGCCGAATCAACCGTGCAGAGGCCCTGCAAGACTGGTCCGGTGACCTTCCTCAGCGCTGCCGACGACACCGGGTCCACACCCACACCCGAACGCCGCGATGTGGTCGTGCTCGGCTCGACCGGCTCCATCGGCACGCAGGCGCTCGACCTCGTGCGCGCCCATCCGGAGCGCTTCCGCGTGGTGGGGCTGACCGCGGGCGGTTCCCAGCCAGAGCTCTTCGCCCAGCAGGTCGCAGAGTTCGCGCCCGACTTCTCCGGGATGGGCGAGGAGGCCTCGGTCGAGGCCGCCGGCCGCCCCTGCGACGTCGTGCTCAACGGCATCACCGGTGCGGTGGGCCTGCGCCCGACCCTGGCTGCTCTCGACGCCGGCACCACCTTGGCGCTGGCCAACAAGGAGTCGCTGATCATGGGGGGTCCGCTCGTGCTCGAGCGGGCGCGGCCGGGTCAGATCGTGCCGGTCGACTCCGAGCACAGCGCGATCGCGCAGTGCCTGCGTGCCGGCGCCCCCGAGGACGTACGACGCCTCGTGCTCACCGCCAGCGGTGGCCCGTTCCGCGGCCGCTCCCGCGCCGAGCTCGCCGAGGTCACCCCCGAGCAGGCGATGGCGCATCCCACCTGGGACATGGGCCCGGTGATCACGATCAACTCCGCCACCCTGGTCAACAAGGGGCTCGAGGTGATCGAGGCCCACCTGCTCTTCGGCATCCCCTTCGACCGGATCGAGGTGGTGGTGCACCCGACGAGCGTGGTCCACTCGATGGTCGAGTTCGTCGACGGCTCGACACTGGTGCAGGCCAGCCCGCCGACCATGCTCATCCCGATCGCCCTCGGCCTGGCCTGGCCCGACCGGGTGCCCGACGCGGCGCCCTCGGTCGACTGGACCCGCCCCGAGACGTGGGAGTTCTTCCCGCTCGACGAGGAGGCGTTCCCGGCCGTCTCGCTTGCCCGCGCGGCCGGGGAGCAGGGGGGCACGGCGCCCGCGGTCTTCAACGCCGCCAACGAGGTGTGCGTGGAGGCCTTCCGCGCCGGACGGCTCCGCTTCACCGACATCGTGGCCCGAGTCGGCGACGTCCTCGCCGCCCACGACGTAGGCTCAGAGGGGTCCCTCACCGTCGACGACGTCCTCGCCGCCGACGCCTGGGCCCGACAGCTGACCTCCACCCTCGTTCCGGCCTGATCGGGAGCACATGTCCGTCCTTCTCTACACCCTCGGCCTCGTCACCTTCTTCGTCGCCATCCTGGTCTCGATCGGGTTGCACGAGCTCGGCCACATGATCCCCGCGAAGAAGTTCGGCGGGAAGGTCACCCAGTACTTCATCGGGTTCGGCCCCACCGTGTGGAGCAAGCAGATCGGCGAGACCGAGTACGGCGTCAAGGCGATCCCGCTCGGCGGCTACGTCAAGATCGTCGGCATGCTGCCGCCGGGCGCGCTCGACGTGGCCGACGAGGTCGAGATCGATGCCTCCGGCAACCAGGTCGTCCGGGTCCGCAAGTCCAACACCGGGATGTTCACCCAGCTGATCTCCGATGCTCGCGCGGCCGAGTGGGAGCTCATCACCCCCGAGGACTCCGATCGGCTCTTCTACAAGATGGCCTGGTGGAAGAAGGTCGTCGTGATGGCCGGCGGGCCGTCGGTCAACATCGCGATCGCGTTCTTCTTGTTCTGGGGCGTCTTCTCGACGTTCGGCCAGGAGGTCGACGTGGTCCCCGAGGCCGGTCAGCCGGTGCTGGCCAGCGTCTCGGAGTGCGTGCTGCCCTACACCGACGAGGGTCGGCTGTGCACCGCTGCTGACCCGCCCTCGCCTGCGGCGGAGGCCGGACTGCTGCCCGGGGACACCGTCACCAGCTTCAACGGCACGACCGTCACCGACTGGGAGCAGCTGCGCGGCCTGATCCGCGACAACTTCGACGGCAACGCCGAGATCGGCTACGTCCGCGACGGTCAGACCCTGTCCGGCACCACCAGCACCACCGTCGAGGCCCGCCCTACCTCGGTCAGCGACGAGACCCTGTCGCAAGTCGGTTTCCTCGGGGTGACGCCCACGTCGCGCGTCCTCAAGGAGTACGGCGGTCCGCTCTACACCCTGGACCAGATGGGCACGATGACCATCGACACCGCCCAGGCGCTGGTCACGCTGCCGGCGAAGGTGTACGACGTCGGCCAGGCGATCGTGGGCATCGAGGAGCGCGCGATCGACAGCCCGGTCAGCATCGTCGGTGGCGGCCGGCTGGCGGGGGAGACGACGTCCTCCGAGCAGCTCGACGTCACCAAGAAGCTCGTCTTCCTGGTGCTGCTCGTCGCCGGCTTCAACTTCTTCATCGGCGTGTTCAACTTCCTGCCGCTGCTGCCGCTGGACGGCGGCCACATCGCCAGTGCGCTGTGGGAAGCGATCCGACGCGGCGCAGCCAGGCTGCGTGGTCGACCCGACCCGGGCTACGTCGATGCGGCCAAGCTGCTGCCCGTCGCCTACGTCGTGGCCTCACTGCTGCTGGTCATGGGTGTGGTGCTGATCATCGGTGACCTCGTCGTACCTCTGCGTCTGACCGTCTGAGGTCGCGGACCCGCCGCCCTCGTCCTGCCGAAGTCCCTCGGGGAGCACACCGACGGTGTAGGACTGCTGGCATGACCTCCGAAGCCATCGTCCTCGAAGGGGTCGTCAAGACCTTCGGTTCCGTGCGCGCACTCGACGGGCTCGACCTGCGGATCAGCACGGGCGAGGTGCATGGCTTCCTCGGCCCCAACGGGTCGGGCAAGTCGACCGCCATGCGGGTCCTGCTCGGGCTGCTGCGGGCCGACGCAGGCAGCGTGAGGCTGCTGGGCGGCGACCCGTGGCGGGAGGCCGCAGAGCTGCACCGCCGGCTGGCCTACGTGCCGGGGGAGGTCAACCTGTGGCCCAACCTCACCGGTGGTGAGGTCATCGACCTGCTGGCGCGGATGCGCGGCGGTGTGGACGAGACCCGACGCGCACGGCTCCTCGAACGGTTCGAGCTGGATCCGACCAAGAAGGCGCGCACCTACTCCAAGGGCAACCGTCAGAAGGTCGCCCTGGTGGCGGCCTTCTCCGCGCGCGTGGACCTGCTGCTCCTCGACGAACCCACCGCCGGACTGGACCCGCTGATGGAGGCGACCTTCCAGGAGTCCATCGCCGAAGTGGTCGCTGAGGGGACCACCGTCCTGCTCTCGAGCCACATCCTGGCCGAGGTGGAGGCGTTGTGCGACAAGGTCACCATCATCCGGGCCGGAGCCACCGTGCAGAGCGGCACCCTGGCCGATCTGCGCCGGCTCACCCGGACCACCGTGGTGGCCGAGACCGGCTCACGGGTCGACGGCCTCGAAGCGCTGTCCGGGGTGCACCACTGCGAGGTCGAGGGGTTGCGGGTCACCTTCGACGTCGACACCGGTGACCTCGACGAGGCGATGCAACTGCTCGCCACGGCCGGCATCCGAGCGCTGACGGCCCACCCACCGACACTGGAGGAGCTCTTCCTGCGCGAGTACGGCGACCCGGTCACCCCCGAGGTCGTGCCGAAGTGACGTCCTTCGTCGGCACCCGTCACCTCATCCGGCTGATCCTGCGCCGCGACCGGGTGCGGCTCCCGATCTGGACAGCGTCGATCACCACGCTGGTCGGGGCGACCGTGGCGGCGGTCGTCGGCCTCTACCGGACGCCCGCGGCGATCGCCGGCTACGCCAGCACCGCCGACTCACCGGCGACCAGGCTGATGAGCGGGCGTCCCGACGGACTCGACAGCACCGGCGCCGTCACCGCCTACGAGATCTCGGTGAGTGGCTTGGTCGCGGTCGCGCTGATGATGACGTTCCTCGTCGTCCGCCACACCCGTGCCGAGGAGGAGACCGGTCGCGCCGAGCTCGTGCGGGCCACGGTGATCGGCCGCCACGCCGCGACGCTGGCCACGGTGGCGGTGGCGACGCTCGCGAGCATCGTCGTCGGCGCCCTCGATGCCACGGTCCTCGTCCTCGGTGGCCTGAGCGTGACCGGCTCGCTCCTGCACGGGGCGGTCCTGGCTGCGGTGGGGCTGGTGTTCACCGGGGTGGCGGCGGTGGCTGCCCAGGTGACGTCGTCAGCCCGGACCGCAACGGGCATCGCCGGCGCCGTGCTCGCGATCATGTTCGTCATCCGGGGCATCGGTGACGTCGGTGAGAACCTCCTGACGTGGCTCTCGCCGCTGGGCTGGGCACTGATGGCCCAGCCGTACGGCGCGGCACGCTGGTGGCTGCTGGTGCCCCTGGTGGCCCTGGCAGCGTTGCTGCTCACGCTGGCCGCCTGGCTGACCGCCCACCGTGATGCCGGTTCGGGCATCCTGCAACCGCGGCCCGGGCCGGCCCGGGCTCGCCGCTCGCTCGGCACCTCGCTCGGCCTGGCGTGGCGGCTGCAACGCGGCAGCGTCTACGGCTGGACGCTCGGACTGGTGCTCGGGGCTGTGCTCCTCGGCTCGGTGGGCCCGGAGCTGAACGACATGCTGGAGGCCAACCCGGCGCTCAAGGACTTCTTCGCCATCACCGGTGGAGATCCGGTGAGCTACTTCCTCGTCACCGCCTTCGAGCTCCTGGCCGTCGTCGCCTCGGCGTTCGCGGTCTCATCGGTCCTCCGGCTGCGCTCGGAGGAGGCGGCCGGCCGGTCGGAGGCGCTGCTCGCGACTGCGCTGTCCCGCCTTCGATGGGCGGGTGGCTCGCTGTTGGTCACCCTGGTCGCGGTGAGCAGCGCGATGCTCCTGGTCGGCCTGGCCACCGCCGGGAGCTACGCCCTCGCCTCCGGTGACCATGGATCGTTGACGCGGATGACGCTCGCGGCGACGGTGCTGGCGCCGGGGGTCCTGCTGATCGGGGCCGTCGCGATGCTCCTGGTGGGCTGGATACCGAGGCTCGCCTCCCTGGCCTACCTCGTGGTGGTCTTCGCCTTCGTCCAGAGCTACCTCGGCGCGCTCCTCGACTTCCCGGAGTGGCTCCAGGCGTTCTCGCCGTTCGATCACCTCCCTGACATGCCGGTCGAGGACTTCGCTGCCACGCCGACCCTGATCGTGCTCGTCCTCGCCGCCGCGATCGCCGGCGTCGGGCTGATGGGGCTGCACCGCCGCGACATGTCCAGCTGACCGTCCCCCGCCGAGTCGGCGCCTATAGTCGCCGACTCGACCCTTCCGGCAGTGCCGAGTCGGCGCCTATAGTCGCCGACTCGACCCCACTGAGGCCGGTGAGGTGCTGTGGGGTGGGGAGGGTGCTGCGGGGTGCGCAGTAGCCTGACCCCATGAGCACCCCGATCAGTCTCGGCATGCCCGAAGCCCCTCCGCCCGTGCTCGCCCCACGCCGGCAGACCCGCCAGATCAAGGTGGGCAAGGTGGGCGTCGGCAGCGAGTCCCCGGTGTCGGTGCAGTCGATGACCACGACCCTGACCTCCGACGTCAACTCCACGCTCCAGCAGATCGCCGAGCTCACCGCGACCGGCTGCGACATCGTGCGGGTGGCCTGTCCCAGCCAGGACGACGCCGATGCGCTCCAGGAGATTGCCGAGCACTCGCAGATCCCGGTGATCGCCGACATCCACTTCCAGCCGAAGTACGTGTACGCCGCGATCGACGCCGGCTGCGCCGCCGTCCGCGTCAACCCCGGCAACATCCGCAAGTTCGACGACCAGGTCAAGCAGATCGCCGCGGCCGCCAAGGACCGCGGCACCTCGATCCGGATCGGGGTCAACGCCGGTTCGCTCGACCCGCGACTGCTGGAGAAGTACGGCAAGGCCACGCCCGAGGCGCTGGTCGAGTCGGCCGTCTGGGAAGCCGGCCTCTTCGAGGAGCACGGCTTCCACGACTTCAAGATCTCGGTGAAGCACAACGACCCCGTCGTGATGGTGCGTGCCTACGAGCTGCTCGCCGAGGCCGGTGACTGGCCGCTGCACCTCGGTGTGACCGAGGCGGGTCCGGCCTTCCAGGGCACGATCAAGTCGGCCACGGCCTTCGGTGCGCTGCTCAGTCGCGGCATCGGCGACACGATCCGGGTCAGCCTCTCGGCGCCCCCGGTCGAAGAGGTCAAGGTCGGCATCCAGATCCTGCAGAGCCTCAACCTGCGACCCCGCAAGCTCGAGATCGTGTCCTGCCCGAGCTGCGGACGCGCGCAGGTCGACGTCTACACGCTCGCCGAGCAGGTGACCGCTGGCCTCGAGGGCCTCGAGGTCCCGCTGCGCGTGGCGGTCATGGGCTGTGTCGTCAACGGTCCGGGCGAGGCCCGTGAGGCCGACCTCGGGGTGGCCTCGGGCAACGGCAAGGGCCAGATCTTCGT
Source organism: uncultured Actinomycetota bacterium (assembly GCA_963761285.1). Classification (GTDB taxonomy): domain Bacteria; phylum Actinomycetota; class Actinomycetes; order Propionibacteriales; family Nocardioidaceae; genus Nocardioides. The sequence continues at coordinate 250,564 of CAVXGJ010000016.1, forward strand.
CAAGGGCGAGGTGATCAAGACCGTCCCGGAGTCCAAGATCGTCGAGACCCTGATCGAGGAGGCCATGCGGATCGCCGAAGGCATGGAGTCGGTCGAGGGTGCCGCGGCCGAGGTCAGCATCTCCTGACGACACGGGTGCGAGCGGGTGGAGAGTGAAGGGGCCCCCTGGGCTTAGGCTGCGCAACGTGCCAGCCAGTCGCCACGGGATCCGCGTGCTCGGCACCCCCGACCTCGAGGACTTCCTGGCCCTTGCCGGTCAGGACCCGGTCGCCAACGTCTTCGTCCTCTATCGCGCGCGCACCACGAGCCTCGAACCGCGGTGGCTGGGCGGGGAGATGTGGGGGCGCTTCCGCGACGGCAAGCTGATCGCGGCCTGCCACGTCGGAGCCAACCTGGTCCCGATCTGCTGCGACGAGGACGACGCCCGGGCGTTCGCCGAGCGAGCGCTCACGCGCAGCCGCACGTGCAGCACCATCGTCGGCCCTCACGACGCGGTGCGGATCTTCTGGAACGAGGTGGCCGCCACGTGGGGCCGGCCGCGCGACACCCGGTGGCAGCAGCCGCACCTGGCGATCTCCACGGACCCGCAGATCGAGGGCGATCCTCTCGTGCGACGCACCGACCGCAACGACATGTCGCTGGTCTATCCGGCGTGCGTGGCGATGTACTCCGAAGAGGTCGGGGTCTCGCCGGAGTCCGGCGGCAGCGGCGATCTCTACCGCGCCCGCGTCACGCAGCTGATGTCGCGGGGCTGGTCGTTCGCCCGCTTCGAGGCCGGGCGGCTCGTCTTCAAGGCCGAGGTGGCGTGCGCCACTGCAGAGGTCGCTCAGATCCAAGGCGTGTGGGTGCCGGCCGAGCGGCGCGGCGAGGGTCTGGCGACCCAAGGCATGGCCTCGGTGGTCCGACTGATCCGCGCGGAGATCGCGCCCACGGTGTCGCTCTACGTCAACGAGTGGAACCACCCCGCCCGTCGGGCCTACGAGCGGGTCGGCTTCGAGGAGACGGCGCGCTTCTCCACGATCATGTTCTGATCGGATGACCGACTGGGTGCGGCGCGGGTATGAGCGGTGCGCTCGCCCCCGTTGCGTCCAAGACTCTCGTGGCTGGGGCACCGCCCGGGGCCGCTCCGGCGGGTGCGGTGCCCGGGCCACCGTTTGCCGGCGACGGAACGTGGCCACCACACCGCCCGAGGGCGCTCCGGCGGGTGCGGTGCCCTGGCCACCGTTTGCCGGCGACGGAACGTGGCCACGGCACCGCCGTCCCGGATCTGGCGAGGCTCGCCCGACCTGACGGTGCGTAGGATCCCGACGTGACCATCGACCGCAGTACGACGATCCTGGCCGGCATCTTCGCGGCGAGCGGGACCCTGCACCTGGCCAAGCCGGAGGTCTACGCCTCGATCATGCCGTCGTGGGTGCCGTCGCACCGCGAGGTGATCCTCGGCAGCGGCATCGCCGAGATCGTCCTCGGTGCCGGTCTCCTGGCCCCGCGGACGCGACGACTCGCCGGCTGGGGGAGCTTCGCGCTCCTGCTGGGGGTCTACCCGGCCAACGTCAAGATGGCCACCGATGCCGCGGCCGGCCGCAACACCGGCCTGAAGGTCGCCGCGATCGGCAGGTTGCCCCTGCAGTGGCCGATGCTCAAGATGGCGCTGCGAGCGGCCCGCGGCTGATCGGACCCGGCCGGAAAGACCGGAAGGAGCGGGCCGGGTCAGGCGCTGAGCGCCGCAACGAGATCGGCACGCACCTGCGTCATCCGCTTGCGGTTGGCGCCGAGGTCGGAGCCGGCGTAGGGCACGGACTCGGAGCGGAAGTGGACGAGGGAGTCGTCGGCGTCGATCTCGAACTCGACGGTGTCCTTCCAGCGGATCACCCGGGTCTTGAAGATCGCCTTGACGTAGGCGTCGTCGCTCTCGACCACCGAGGTCCGCGGGAAGCCGGCGATCACCTCGAGCACCGCCGCCAGCGCGGCGCTCGGCGGCCCGGTGAATGCGACAGGCTCCATGGCGCAGTACTTCTGGGTGTCCAGGGTCGACACGCACTTCTGCGAGCCGTCGGGGCAGGGCGTCAGGCGCTTGGCGGCCATGGTCGTCTCATCTCGATCCGGGTCGCCCGTCCTGGCGGCCTCGGACGAGACGGTACAAGGCAGTACCTCACGGGCCCGGCGTACGACGATCCTCGCTCTCGCAGGAGCGCCTCGAACTACTGACAAGGCGCACGGGGATACTCGTTGGTTGCACACGACGTGGCACAAGTAGCCTCGCCCCATGATCATGAGGATGTCGAGCCTGTTCGTACGCACTCTGCGAGACGACCCCGCGGACGCCGAGGTGCCGAGCCACCGGCTCCTCGTCCGCGCCGGCTACATCCGCCGCGCGGCCCCGGGCATCTACACGTGGTTGCCGCTCGGGTTGCGGGTGCTGCGCAAGATCGAGGGCATCATCCGCGAGGAGATGGACGGAATCGGCGCCCAGGAGCTGAGCTTTCCGGCGCTGCTGCCCCGCGAGCCCTACGAGGCCACCAACCGCTGGACCGAGTACGGCGACGGCATCTTCCGGCTCCAGGACCGCAAGGGCAACGACTACCTGCTCGGGCCCACCCACGAGGAGATGTTCACCCTCGTGGTGAAGGACCTCTACTCCTCCTACAAGGACCTGCCGCTCTCGATCTACCAGATCCAGACGAAGTACCGCGACGAGGCGCGCCCCCGCGCGGGGCTCCTGCGCGGTCGGGAGTTCGTCATGAAGGACTCCTACTCCTTCGACATCGACGACGCCGGGCTCGACGAGAGCTACCAGAAGCACCGCGACGCCTACATCCGCATCTTCGATCGCCTGGGCTTCTCCTACGTGATCGTCTCGGCGCACTCCGGTGCGATGGGTGGATCACGCTCCGAGGAGTTCCTCGCCCGACTGGCGATCGGCGAGGACACCTTCGTGCAGTGCACCGAGTGCGACTATGCGGCCAATGTGGAGGCGGTGCGGATCTCCACCCCCGACGTCGTTCCGTACGACGACGTACCCGCCGCGCACGCCGAGCAGACCCCCGAGACACCGACCATCGCGACGCTGGTCGACCACCTGAACTCGGCCTTCCCCCGCACCGACCGCTCGTGGGTCGGCGCCGACACGCTGAAGAACGTGCTGCTCGTCCTGGAGCGCCCCGACGGGACCACCGAGCCGCTCGCCATCGGGCTTCCCGGTGACCGCGAGGTCGACGAGAAGCGGTTGGAGGCGCAGGTCTATCCCGCTGAGTTCCGGCCCTTCGGTGAGGCCGACTTCGCGTCGTACCCCGACCTGGCCAAGGGCTACATCGGACCCGGCGTCCTCGGCGAGGAGTCGAAGACCGGCATCCGTTACCTCCTCGATCCCCGGGTGGTCGAGGGCACCCGATGGGTGACCGGCGCCGACGTGCTCGGCAGCCACGTCATCGACCTGGTGGCCGGGCGCGACTTCACCGGTGACGGCACCATCGAGGCCGCCGAGGTCCGCGCCGGCGACCCCTGCCCGCGTGACGACGGCGGCACCCTCCGTGCCGAGCGCGGCATCGAGATGGGCCACATCTTCCAGCTCGGCCGCAAGTTCGCCGAGGCCCTCGACCTCAAGGTGCTCGACGCCAACGGCAAGCTGGTCACCGTCACCATGGGCTCCTACGGCATCGGGCCCTCGCGGGCGGTGGCCGCGATCGCCGAGGGCACCCTCGACGACATCGGCCTCTGCTGGCCCCGTGAGGTCGCCCCCGCCGACGTGCACGTCGTGGCGGCAGGCAAGGACGACTCGCTCTACACCACGGCCGAGGAGATCGCCCGCGAGCTCGACGCGGCCGGCGTCCAGGTCCTCTACGACGACCGCCGCGGCAAGATCAGCCCCGGGGTGAAGTTCAAGGACGCCGAGCTCATCGGTGTCCCCACGATCGTCGTGGTGGGCAAGTCCCTCACCGAGTCGGGCACCGTCGAGGTGAAGGACCGACGTACGGGCGAGCGCGAGGACGTCGCCGTCGCGTCGGTCGTCGACCACCTCGTTTCCCTCGTGCGTTCCTGACCGGCTTCCTCGCACGAAGGGCCGAAGCCCTCAGCAGCGCGGCTTGAGCTTGAGGGAGCCCGCGATCCGGGCTCCCTGGTCACGCACGAGCGCTTGGAGGATGACCGGTCGGTTGAGCTTGACCTTGAGGGTGACTCGCTTCTGCTTGTTCAGCCGGTAGGTCCCCACCGGAGCCCATCCGCCGCGGCGCTCGCGGGCGCTCACCTCGACCGTGCGCGTCGTAGCAGGTCCGGTGAGGCGGATCTTGACCCGCTTGACCGGCTTGCACCGGGTCGCCTTCGGGGTGCTCAGGCGCACCGCGGCGCGGCGCCGCGGGGTGATGACACGCAGGAGGATCTCCGACTTGTCGTAGTACTCCCCGGCATGGGTCACCAGGTAGAGGCGCGAGCCGAGGAAGGCGATGCCGTTGTCCGGCACGTGGAGGCTCTCGAGGTCGCTGAAGTCGTAGGAGTTCAGCACGCTGCGACGCTCGCCGAGGGGGTAGACGACGCTGGGCCGCTCCTGAGAGGTCGAGAAAGCCGTCAGGCCATCGCTACGCACCGCGACACCATGGGTGTAGCGGCTGGGACGGGAGTAGCGCCGGCCGATCGCTGTCAGCGTGGTGCTGTCGAGCACGACCCCGAGGCCGGTGACCAGTCGCTGCGCACCGGGGAGGAAGGCGAAGCGAGCGCTGTACTGCGTGTCGAACGTGGCCGTCCGCTCGGCCGTGACGGAGCCTTCGACCCTCTGCACGGAGTAGCGCGACAGCGAGGGCCGGGAGGTGTTCGTGTGGGCGAGGAACAGCACGCCGGGCAGCTCCGGGGTCGTCTGCAGCTCCGGTTCGGAGGCTGACAGGAGGTAGGTCGAAGCCTGCCCCTCCTCATCGGTGGCGAGGACGTCGACGGATCCCCCTGCTCCGGCGCACCGGTCGGAGTAGACGATGATCGCCTCCGTCTCGCTGACGGAGTCGGGGCACCCGGGCACCCTCCAGCTCGTCGTGGTGAGGGCGTCGAGGTCGACCGCCGCGATCCGACCCTGCCGGTTGAGGGCGAGGTACAGCGTGGAGGCGTCCGACGACAGGGCCATCCCCGTCGCGCCGGCCGAGTCCGGGAGGGTCCCGGTCATCCGACCGTCGGGATCGACCACGACCACCGGACGAGAGCCGCCCTGGCTGAGGTAGAGCTGCCGGCGTCCGGGATCGGTGACGAGATCTGCGAAGTCACGCAGGTCGAGGTCCGCCTCAGCGGTGGCCGACTCGGCGTGGGCCGAGGCCGACTCGGCCACGGACGTCGGGACAGGGCTCACCAGCCCGAGGAGAAGCGCGGCGGTGGCGACGGGAAGGCAGGCCGAGAGCAAGCGGGCGGTCACGTGAAGGTTCCGTTTCTGAGTGGGGCGAACCAGGGAGGGGGCGGCCAGGGTAGGCCACGAGACGGCACCCGCTGCGAGGTGCGTCGGGCGCGACGACGTACTGACTAGGATCGACGCATGTCTGGAGTCTCCGGGTCCGTGCAGGCCGTGATCTTCGACTGGGGCGGCACCCTCACCGAGTGGCACGACATCGACTTCCACGCCGAGTCCCTCGCCCTGGCCCAGGCGGTCGTCGGCGCCGACCATCACGTCGAGGTGTCGCGCGCTCGGCTCCACGAGGCCGGCAACACCATCTGGGGTCGCAGCCGCGACCACCAGCAGAGCTCAACGGTGGCGGACCTCTTCGTCGAGGCCGGCCTTGACCACGACCCCGAGCTGCTGGCGGCCTACTACGCGTTCTGGGAGCCCCACACCTTCACCGACCCTCAGGTCGGACCCCTTTGGGAGGCGTTGCGCACGCGCGGGATCGGCGTGGGGGTGCTCTCCAACACGATCTGGCCCCGGACGGTCCACGAGCAGATCTTCCGCCGCGACGGGGTGCACGAGCTGATCGACGGGGACGTCTACACCAGCGAGATTCCCTGGTCCAAGCCCTCTCCGCGCGCCTTCGAGGCCGCGGTGACCGCTGCGGGAGCCACCGACCCCGCCCGGTGCGTCTATGTCGGAGATCGACTCTTCGACGACATCTGGGGCGCACAGAACGCCGGCCTGCGCGCGATCCACGTCCCGCACAGCACCATCCCGCCCGAGCAGATCGGTCACAGCGAGGGTGAGCCCGATGCGGTGGCGCACACCCTCGGTGACGTCCTCGACATCATCGACGGCTGGCGCTGACCACCCGCGACCCGGTCGGACGGACGCTGTTCGACGGGACGTGTCGTCTTGCACGTTTGTGCAATGCATCTTTGTGATGGGCCCTCGAAGGGGTCAATCGGGCGCAAAGTAATGCAGACTCATGCCCGAGGGGAAAACCCCACCGGGCTCGCCCGGGTCTCCTCTGTGGCCGGCCTCCGGCCCAAACGGTCCGCGTACTCGTCCCTTCGGGGAGCATCTCGGGAGTTCCCCGATCCGACGAGTACGCGGGCCGACCCATGTCCGGACCGTGCTCGTTCGCGGCGGCGGACGGGCTGCTCGGCCGAGCTTCAGCGTCCCGGTAGCAGCCGTGGCCGCCCGCCGAACGTCACCTCTCGCAGCGCTGATTCGACGAGTGCATCGACGGCCGAGCCGCGCTCCGCGCTGGGACTGCTCGCCACCAGGAAACCGTAGGTGGCCGTGCAGGCGCGCTCCAGCGCGAGCGCCCGGCGCCGGATCCTGGTCGCGTCGCCGCCGACGTCCTCGATGTCGTACGCCGTCGCCGCAGCGACAGGTTCGGCGTCGAGCTCCCGCACCCGCTCGGCGAGGTCGTCGCGCAGCGTGCGGTGGGCGGTGTAGGAGGTGGTGAGGTCGTCGAAGAGCTCCGGCTGGGCCGAGGCCGAGGTCTGGGCGCCGAGGTAGCCGACGACGAAGAGGGCGGCGTGCTCCGCAGCCAGAGCGTCCTGAAGGGCGTCGAGATAGGTCATAGCCGGGTGCTCTCCTGAGCCACTCCGGCGGCCATGGCCGCGAGGAGCAAGGCCAACGCCCCGCTGTCGGCGACGATCGCTCCACGCACCAGCGTGCCCTGCAGCTTCTCCTCCGCCTTCGCGAGCCGCTCGAGCACTCGGTTCTTCCGCTTCTCGGCGGCCACCGTGCCCGCGGACACCGGGAGCAGCCCGCCGAGCTCGACCGCGTGCTGGGCGTGGAGTCGTTCGAGGCGGCGCAGCGGCGCGGCCAGCGAACGATGCCGCAAGCGGTTGACCCGCACCCGCTCGTGGACCACCGAGAGCTCGCTCAGCAGCTGGGCCACGAGCTCGGTGTCAGGATCGAGCGAGGCGGGCGACACCGGAGCCGTCCCTGGCACGGCCGGCGTCGATGGCGCGGGACCCTGCTGGGCCGGGCCGGGAGAGCAGCCACTGCCCGTGAGCGCCACGGCGAAGCCCCAGCCGAGGGCCGCACGACGGCTGCTGCGGGGGAGCGGTCTGGGCACGGCGACGAGCCTACGCGGGGCTGCGGGCGAGTCGACCCGTGGAGGCCCCGTGGAGGCCCCGTGGAGGCCCCATGGAGGCCCCGTGGTGGGAGCGACCGTCCCGCCACCCGGGTAGAGTGTCGTTTCGCATCAACACAACAGCACAGGAGGTCCCGGATGTCTGCCGCAGACAGTTTGACGAGTCGCATCCAGAACGAGGTGACCGAACCCCTGCTGTCGCTCGGCCTCGATCTCGAGGCTGTCGAGCTCACCCCCGCGGGCAAGCGCCGGGTCCTGCGGATCGCGGTCGACCAGGACGACGGCGTCTCGATGGACGACGTCGCTGCCGCGACCATCGAGGTCAACCGGGTCCTGGACGAGGGTGACCTGATGGGCCACCTGCCCTACACCCTCGAGGTCACCTCGCGCGGTGTTGATCGTCCGCTCAGCCTGCCTCGCCACTGGCGACGCAATGCCGACCGTCTGGTGAAGGTGACCCTCACGGACGGCTCGTCGATGACGGGTCGCATCGGTGAGAGCGGCGAGGAGAGCGTGACGGTCGACGTCTCCGGCGTCGAGAAGGTGCTGGCCTACGCGGACGTGGCGCGAGCGCTGGTGCAGATCGAGTTCAACCGCAAGACCGCTGACCCGGCCCTCGATGAGGCCGACGACAGCGATGACACCGGCGACGACCTCGTCGACGGTGCTGATGACGACATGACGGAGCACGACTGATGGACATCGACCTCAACATCCTGCGCATGCTCGAACGGGAGAAGGAGATCTCCTTCGACGTCCTCGTCGAAGCCATCGAGCAAGCGCTGCTCACCGCCTACCACAAGTCGCCCGGCGCCCAGGAGAAGGCGCGTGTCGAGCTCAACCGCAAGAGCGGGCGGGTGACCGTCCTGGCCACCGAGCTGGACGAGTCCGGCGCGGCCGTCGGCGAGTACGACGACACCCCCGGCGACTTCGGCCGGATCGCGGCCACCACGGCCAAGCAGATCATGATGCAGCGCTTGCGCGACGCCGAGGACGAGGCGAAGTTCGGCGAGTTCTCCGGCAAGGAGGGTGACCTGATCTCCGGCGTCATCCAGCAGGGGCGCAACCCCGACGACGTCCTCGTCGACCTGGGTCGCCTCGAGGCGCTGTTGCCGGTGAGTGAGCGGGTGCCGGGCGAGACCTACACCCACGGGACCCGGATCAAGTGCTTGGTGCTCTCGGTGCGCAAGGGCATGCGCGGACCGCAGGTGACCCTCACCCGGTCCCACCCCAACCTCGTGCGCAAGCTCTTCGCCCTCGAGGTGCCCGAGATCGCCAACGGACAGGTCGAGATCGCCGCGATCGCTCGCGAGGCGGGTCACCGCACCAAGATCGCGGTGATGCCGGCCACGTCCGGCGTCAACGCCAAGGGTGCCTGCATCGGGCCGATGGGTCAGCGCGTGCGCAACGTGATGGCCGAGCTGCACGGCGAGAAGATCGACATCGTCGACTGGGCGACCGACCCGGCCAAGCTGGTCGCCAGCGCCCTGTCGCCGGCCCGGGTCACCAGCGTCGAGATCGTCGACCTCGAAGCCAAGTCGGCCCGGGTCGTCGTCCCGAGCTTCCAGCTCTCCCTCGCCATCGGCAAGGAGGGCCAGAACGCCCGCCTCGCCGCCCGCCTCACCGGCTGGCGCATCGACATCCATGGGGATGAGGAGCCCGCCGACGGCCCAGTTCGGTGATGCGGCTCAGGTTGGCTAGACTGCACAGCGGTGGTTCTCCCAACGATGTCTGACGAGCGCGCGGATCCTGTCCGCACGTGCGTGGGGTGTCGCAAGAGGGCCGCCAAACGCGAGTTGTTGCGGGTGACCGCCGGCTCGGACGCGCAGGCCCACGCGGTCGTCGTACCCGATCCGACAGCCACCGCACCCGGCAGGGGGGCGCACCTTCACCCCACGACCGAGTGCTTCGACCTAGCGGTTCGGCGAAAAGCCTTCGGGCGTGCACTGCACGTTCCGGCGGGACTTTCCGCAGCGCCGCTGGCGGACTACCTCACCAGCGTGATCGCACCAGGTATCAACCCATCCAACACCCACCAGGGACTGGAGCAGTAGCTCATGAGCACTCGATGAGTATTTTCCGATGAGTTTGCACCACCACTGAGGTTCGATCACGCCTAGGACGCGGGTCGAGCCAGAAGGAGAATTGTGGCCAAGACCCGAGTCCACGAACTCGCCAAAGAGTTCGGAGTCGAGAGCAAGTTCGTTCTCGAGAAGTTCAAAGAAATGGGTGAGTTCGTCAAGTCGGCGAGCTCAACCGTCGAGCTCCCCGCGGAGATGCGTTTCCGCAAGGAGGTCGGTGAGTCCCTGAAGGCCGCCGCCCCCGCCGCACCTGCGGAGGAGAAGCCGGCGCCGAAGAAGGCCGCCGCGAAGCCGGGCCCCAAGCCCGGCCCCAAGGCCCCTGTCGCCGAGCCCGAGGCGCCTGCCGCCCCGGAGCCGGTCGTGGAGGCTCCGGCCGCTGCTGCGCCCGCCCCTGCCGAGCCGGCACCTGTCGCCGAGAAGCCTGCGGCCGCGCCCGAGCCGGTCGCGCCGCCTGCCGAGGAGCCGCCCGCGGCTTCGAGCCCGGCTGCCTCGGCCAAGCCGAAGGCGCCCTCGCCGGCGCCCCGTCCGGTCGGTCGCCCCGGCGCCCCGCGTCCGGGCAACAACCCGTTCTCGGCCAACCAGGGCATGGGACGTCGTCCCGCCGCGCCGCCGGCTGCTGCTGCCGAGGGCACCACGCCCGAGGCCGGCGACAACCGTCCGCCGCGTCCGCCTGCCGGTCGTGACGGCGGAGCCCCGGGTCGTCCCGGGATGCCGCGCCCCAACCCGGCGATGATGCCCAAGTCTCCTGCTGCCTTCGGTGGCGGCCCCGGTGGCCGTGGCCCCGGTGGTCCCGGCGGCGCTCGTGGTGGCCCCGGTGGGGCCCCCGGTCGCGGCGGTCCGGGAGGTCGCCCCGGCGCCCCCGGTCGCGGTGGTCCCGGTGGAGCGCCCGGCAGCACGCCGGGCCGTCCCGGTGGTTTCCCCAGCGGTGCCCGTCCCAGCCGTCCCGGCCAGCGCGGCCAGACCCAGGGTGCGTTCGGTCGCGCCGGTGGGCCATCGCGTCGTGGTCGCAAGTCCAAGCGGGCGCGTCGCCAGGAATTCGAGGCCATGGAGGCCCCGACGATCGGCGGCATGCGGGTCCGCAAGGGCAACGGCGAGACGGTCCGTCTCGCTCGTGGCGCCTCGCTGACCGACTTCGCCGACAAGATCGGCGTCGAGCCGGCATCGCTCGTGCAGATGCTGTTCCACCTCGGTGAGATGGTCACGGCCACGGAGTCGGTCAACGACGCCGTGCTGCAGCTGCTCGGCGACGAGCTCAACTACACCGTCGAGGTCGTCTCACCCGAGGACGAGGACCGCGAGCTCCTCGAGGGCTTCGACATCGAGTTCGGTGCCGACGAGGGCGACGACTCCGACCTGGTCATCCGACCCCCGGTCGTCACCGTCATGGGTCACGTCGACCACGGTAAGACCAAGCTCCTCGACGCCCTGCGCAACGCCAACGTCGTCGACAAGGAGGCCGGTGGCATCACGCAGCACATCGGTGCCTACCAGGTCGCCACCGACGTCGACGGCACCGAGCGCCGGATCACGTTCATCGACACCCCGGGCCACGAGGCGTTCACCTCGATGCGTGCCCGTGGTGCCCAGGCAACCGACATCGCCGTCCTGGTGGTCGCTGCCGACGACGGCGTCATGCCGCAGACGGTCGAGGCGCTCAACCACGCCAAGGCCGCCGGCGTCCCGATCGTCGTGGCGATCAACAAGATGGACAAGCCCGACGCCGACCCGACCAAGGTCAAGGGTCAGCTCACCGAGTACGGCCTGGTCCCCGAGGAGTACGGCGGCGACTCGATGTTCGTCGAGGTCTCGGCCAAGGCCGAGCTCAACCTCGACAAGCTGCTCGAGGCGATCGTGCTCACCGCGGACGCCTCGCTCGACCTGCGCGCCAACCCGACGCAGGACGCCCAGGGTCTGGTCATCGAGGCGCACCTCGACCGCGGTCGCGGTCCGGTCGCCACGATCCTGGTCCAGCGCGGAACGCTGCGGGTCGGCGACTCGATCGTCGCGGGCCCTGCCTACGGCCGGGTGCGCGCCATGCTCGACGAGCACGGCGAAGAGATCCTCGAAGCCGACCCGTCGCGCCCCGCAATGGTCCTGGGTCTGAGCAGCGTTCCTGGCGCAGGTCAGAACTTCCTCGTCGTCGACGACGACCGGATGGCTCGCCAGATCGCCGAGAAGCGTGAGGCACGTGAGCGTGCGGCCATGCAGGCCAAGCGTCGCGTCCGTCGTACGCTCGAGGACTTCATGGCCTCCATGGAGAAGGGCGGCACGCAGGAGCTGAACCTGATCCTGAAGGGCGATGTGTCCGGTTCGGTCGAGGCGCTCGAAGACGCGCTGTCGCAGATCACGGTGGGCGACGACGTGGGCATCCGCGTCATCGACCGCGGTGTCGGCGCGATCACCGAGACCAACGTCGACCTGGCTGCTGCCTCCGACGCGATCATCATCGGCTTCAACGTCCGGCCGCAGGGCCGGGCCGGCGAGATGGCCGACAAGGAAGGCGTGGAGATCCGGTACTACACCGTCATCTACCAGGCCATCGACGAGATCGAGGCGGCCCTCAAGGGCATGCTCAAGCCGGAGTTCGAGGAGTCGTCCTTGGGTCAGGCGGAGATCCGTGCGATCTTCTCCAGCTCCAAGATCGGCAAGATCGCCGGTTGCATGGTCACCAGCGGAACCATCCGACGCAACGCCAAGGTGCGTATCGTCCGCGACGGCAAGGTGGTGGCCGACAACCTCGACCTCGCCTCGCTCAAGCGGGAGCGCGACGACGCCTCCGAGGTCCGCGAGGGCTTCGAGTGTGGTCTGGTGCTCAAGAACTTCACCGACATCAAGGAAGGCGATGTCGTGGAGGCCTTCGAGATGCGCGAGATTCCGCGAGGCTGATCGCTTGTCCAGATGTGGGAGATTCACCGCTGAAGCGGTGAATCTCCCGCTTCTGGTACGAAGTTCCGTGACAGAAGCGGGAGTTTCACCGCTGAAGCGGTGAAACTGCCCGCGCGGCACCACCACCCCAGAAAGCACGTAGACCCATGGCCAACCCCCGCGTCCGCAAGCTCGCCGATCGCATCCAGGTCGTCGTGGCCGAGATGCTCGAACGCCGTATCAAGGACCCGCGTCTGGGGTTCGCCACGATCACCGACGTCCGACTGACCGGTGACGGGCAGCAGGCGACGATCTTCTACACCGTGCTCGGGGGCGAGGACGAGCGTGCCGACACCGCCGCCGCGCTCGAGTCGGCCAAGGGCATCCTGCGCTCCGAGGTCGCCAAGCAGCTCGGCACCCGTACCGCGCCGACGCTCACCTTCATGCACGACGCGCTTCCGGACACGGCTCGAGCGCTCGACGAGGTGCTGGCGCGTGCCAAGGCCCTCGACGACGCCGTCGCTGCGCAGCGCGGCACGGCGTACGCCGGCGAGGAAGACCCCTACAAGAAGCCCCGCGAGATCCTCGATGACGCAGCCGACGAGGCTGACGACGTCGACGAGGCCAGGGACGGCGCCGACGACGCTGACGCTGACGACGCCGACGCCGACGCGCCACGCACCACCGAGGACGACGAGAACGCGTGAGCGGCGCCGTCACCCCCGGTCTGGTGGTGGTGGACAAGCCCGGCGGGATGACGTCGCACGACGTCGTCTCCCGGGTACGCCGCCTCGCCGGCACCCGCAAGGTCGGTCACGCCGGGACCCTGGACCCGATGGCGACCGGGGTACTGGTGCTCGGGGTCGACCGGGCCACTCGGCTCCTGGGTCACCTGATGCTCACCGAGAAGCAGTACGACGCCACGATCACGCTCGGGGCCTCGACCACGACCGACGATGCCGAGGGTGAGGTCACCGAGACCGCCGACCCCGTGGCGCTCGCCGCCATCACCGAGGAGCAGGTGCGGGCGGTGCTCGCCGAGTTCGTCGGCGACATCGAGCAGGTTCCCACTGCCGTCTCGGCCATCAAGGTCGACGGCAAGCGTGCCTACGCCCGGGTGCGCGACGGCGAACAGGTCGAGCTCAAGGCCCGGCCGGTCACGATCCACGACCTGACCGTGCACGAGGTGACGCTGCCGGAGGTGCGGATCTCGGTGCGGTGCTCCAGCGGCACCTACATCCGGGCCATCGCTCGCGACACCGGGGTCGCCCTCGGCGTGGGTGGGCACCTGAGCGCCTTGCGGCGCACCGCCGTGGGGTCCTTCGACCTCGAGGTCGCTCGCACCCTGGCTGAGCTCGACGCCGGCTTCGCCGTGCTGCCGATCGCCACGGCGGCCCGGGCGAGCTTCGTCTGCCTCGACCTCGACCAGGCGCAGGCCGACAGCGTCCGGTTCGGTCGGGCGCTGGACCTCACGCTGGACGGCCTCACCGCGGTGTTCGACCCGGCGGGGGCGTTCCTGGCTCTCTACGAGCCGCGCGACGGTGTCGCTCGCGCCGTCGCCGTGTTCGTCTGAAGGTCCTGGCCGAGAACCTCGATCCTCGGCGCGGAGCCCGGCAGATTAGGCTCTGCGGGTGACGATCTGGCGCAGCTTCGAGGACGTGCCGTCGAGCCTGACGGCGAGCACGGTGACGATCGGCAACTTCGACGGTGTGCACCGCGGCCACCAGTGCGTCATCGCGCAAGCCCGAGCCGCCGCCGACGCGCTCGGCGTGCCGCTCGTCGCGGTGACGTTCGATCCTCACCCGATGGCCGTCCTGCGCCCCGAGCACGCGCCCTCGACCCTGACCGGGATCGAGCAGCGAGCCGAGCTCCTGGGCGCCCTCGGTGTCGACGACGTCTTCGCGCTGCCCTTCGACCTCTCGGTCGCCCAATGGTCGCCGCAAGAGTTCGTCGACCGCGTGCTCGTCTCGGCGCTGCGTACTCGCTCCGTCGTGGTCGGCGCCAACTTCAGGTTCGGCAGCCGTGCGTCCGGCGACGTCGCCTTCCTCCGCACGGCGGGTGAGTCCGCCGGCTTCGTTGCCGAGGGGGTGGAGCTCGACGGTGGGCCGCAAGTGTGGTCGTCGACCTACATCCGCACGTGTCTGGCCGCCGGCGACGTCTCCGGGGCAGCTGAGGCGCTCGGCCGCCCGGTCACGGTCCGCGGGACGGTCTTCCGCGGCGACCAGCGCGGCCGCGAGCTCGGCTACCCGACCGCCAACGTCCTCACCGACACGCTGACCGCAGCTCCCGCTGACGGTGTCTACGCGGGCCGCCTGCGGCGCCTGGACACCGACGAGTCCTACCCTGCCGCGATCAGCGTGGGCACCAACCCCACCTTCGAGGGGGTACGCGACCGTCGTGTGGAGTCCTACGTCATCGACCGCACCGACCTCGAGCTGTACGACGTCGAGGTGGAGGTCGAGTTCGTCGAGCGGTTGCGCGGCATGGTGACCTTCGCCGGAGCCGACGCGCTCACCGCGTTGGTGGCGCAGATGGCCCAAGACGTCGAGCGTGCACGCGAGGTCCTCGGTGCCTGAGTCCGAGCGCCCGGCCGCCGGCGGGGCCTCCCGGCTGACCGCCAAGATCCCGTACAAGCGCCCCGCTCGAGAAGCCCGCTCGCCGGTCGCGACCGCCGAGTCGTGGTTCCAGCACCACGGGTTGCCCTACTTCGTCGACGACGTCCGCGCGGTCGTCCACTCCCGGCTGAGTCGGGGCCGGGTGATCTCGGTGGTCCTGGTGGCGCTCGTCCTCGGGGCGGTCGCGGGTACGGCTGTCGGGCTGCTCACTGCTGGTTCGTTCGGCGTGCCGGCCGGCGCCAGCGTGGCCGGGGGAGTGGTGCTGCTCTACGCACTGCGCGCGCTCAAGGCCTCCGTCATCGCCGCCTGGGCGCTGCGCCGGGGCTTCGGCAGCCTGGGACTCCTGCTCCCGTTGGCGACGCGTGCGCTGCCGATGCTGCTGCTGTTCATCACGTTCTTGTTCATCAACACCGAGGTCTGGCAGGTCGCCTCCGCGCTGGAGGGCGGGGTGCTCTGGGGTGCGGTGCTGTTCTTCGCCGCTGCGGCGATGCTGTTCCTGGTGCCGCGTCTCGCCGAGGAGCTCGACGCCTTCGACGACGCCGTGGAGCACGCCGACGTGCTCGCTGCCACCGCGGGCACCCCGTTGGAGGCGGCCGCGCGCGAGGTGGTCGACTCCGACCTCGACCTGCCGGCAGAGGCCCAGGTGTCAGGGCTGCAGATGGTCAACCTCGTGCTGGTGCTCGTCGTGGCCCAGGCGGTGCAGGTGCTCCTGCTCTCGCTGGCGGTCTTCACGTTCTTCATGGTCTTCGGCGCGGTGGCGATCGACGACAGCGTCATCGAGAGCTGGCTCGGCAAGGGCCATCCCGAGGACCTCTTCGGCCTCGACTTCGTCAGCGTCGAGCTGCTCCACGTCTCGGTGTTCCTCGCCGGCTTCTCCGGGCTCTACTTCACCGTCGTGGCCATCACCGACGAGCTCTACCGCAAGGAGTTCTTCGGTGAGATCCTCGGCGAGCTCGCTCGTGCCGTGGGAATGCGCGTGGTCTACCGCGAGCTACGTCGTCGCGAGACTTCCGAGTCGGCCGCCGAGACGGCCGTCGAGGCAGGTCCCGAGCTGTCGGTCGACGCGTCCGTGCAGGACGTCTAGCGAGGTTCCGCCGAGACCAGGTGGCCGAACGCCACGAGCCGGTCATCGGTGTGGAAGAGCTCGGCGCACGTGGTGATGGTGATCAGGCGGTCCTCCCCGGGTGGCGGAGCGACACCACCGTCCGGGTTGACGGGCTCCTCGCCGACCACCCAGCCCGCGGTGAACGGCACGCGCAGGTCGTCGCCACCGGTGTCGAGGACGTAGGTGAACACGTGGTCGCGTGTCTCGATGACGATCTCGTCCCCGGGAGTGAGCCCGGGCAGGTCCCGCAACGGCTCGCCGTGGGTGATCCGATGTCCGGCAAGAGCGAAGTTGCCGACCTCTCCAGGGCCGGCCGAGTCGGAGAAGTGACCGAGACCCGACGCCAGTGCCGAGTCGTCGATCCCCTCGACGAGCGGCACCGCGTAGCCGGCGCCGAGAGCGGGCACCCGGACGATGGCGTCGGCGATGGACTCGCCGCTGCTCACCGACGCAGACCCGTTCGGCTCCGACCAGGTCGCGACGAGCGACTCGACGGTGCGCTCGTGGCGCTGCTGGGACACGTAGTTGGTGCCGTAGAGCTGCCAACCCACGTAGCCCAGCAGTGCGAGCCCGACCGTCAGGAAGGTCAGGCCGAGCCAGACGCGCCACGGACGGCGGCGCCGAGGCGGCGCTGCTCGGGCGGGAGACTCGGGGGACACAGCCCTGACGATCTCACGCCCGAGCCCGGGCCTCAGGCGTCGAGGTCCTGGGCCACCAGTGCAGCGATGGCCTCGACGTCGGCCTCGACGTCGCCGGAGACCTCCACGGTGTCGCCGGGTCCGGCGCCCAGGGTCATGATCATCAGCGAGGAACCGGCGTCGACGGGCTCGCTACCGGGGAGCCCGATGAGGACTTCGGAGTCGAGCTCGCCGGCGGCCTCGGAGATGATCGCGGCGGGGCGGGCGTGCAGGCCGACACTGGAGCCGACGGCGACGGACTTGGTGGGCATGGAGTGCTCCTTCATTGGGTGGTGCTCGGTTGGGGCAGGACTGTGCGATGGACCGTGTTGCGGCGCAAGGACGTGAGCGTCAGACGACGGCGGGCTCTCCGAGATCCGCCGGCACGCTGGGGCCACCGGCCAGCGACTTGAGGGCGATCACCGCGGCGGCCCCGACCGCCACGCCGGCGGCGAGGGCGATGAGGTAGCCCGCGACGCCGTCGACGGCGAAGAGGACGAAGATGCCGCCGTGGGGAGCCCGGACGCCGACGTCGAAGGCTTGGGAGAGCCCTCCGGTGACGGCGCTGCCGAGCATGATCGCGGGGATGACGCGCAGCGGGTCGGCCGCTGCGAACGGGATCGCGCCTTCGGTGATGAAGCTGGCGCCGAGCAGCCAGCCTGCCTTGCCGTTCTCCCGCTCGGCCTTGTTGAAGAGCTTCGGGCGGACGACAGTGGCCAGTGCGAGGGCGATCGGCGGGACCATGCCGGCGAGCATGACTGCGGCCATGATCTTGAGCTCGGGGGCATCCTGCGTCGTGCCCACTGCTGCCAGCCCGGTGGTGGCGAACGCGTAGGCGGTCTTGTTGAGCGGGCCGCCCATGTCGAAGGCCATCATCAGGCCGAGGATGACACCCAGGATGATCGCCGAGCCACCGCTCATGCTGTTGAGACCGTTGGTGAGCTGGTCGCTGAGCGCGGCAAGGGGTCGGCCGAGGACGACCACCATGACGAACCCGCTGGCCAGGGTGGCGCCGAGCGGGATGACGAGCACGGGCATCAGGCCACGCGCCCAGGTCGGCACCGGCCGCTGGGCGATCCAGTGGGCCGACAACCCGGCCAGGACACCACCGATGATGCCGCCGATGAAGCCTGAACCGGTCGTGCCGGCGATGGCGCCCATGACGAAGCCGGGCGCGATCCCGGGGCGGTCAGCGATCGCGTAGGCGATGTAGCCGGCGAGGGCCGGTACGAGGAAGCCGAACGCCGCGCCGCCGAGCACGAACATCAGCGCGCCGAAGTAGGCCAACAGCGAACTGTCGAAGAGGGCGTGCTCGAGACCGAGGGCATCCAGGTCCGGCAGGTTGAAGAGAGAGTTCTCGGTGGCGATCTCGGGATAGTTCACGATCTCGTAGCCCCCCAGGAGGAAGCTCAGCGCGATCAGGAGTCCGCCCGCGGCCACGAAGGGGATCATGTAGGAGACGCCGGTCATGAGAACTCGCCGGACGGTCCCGCCCATCGAGGTGCTGGCTCGCTGCTCGCTCTCGCCTGCGTCACCGCCCTCCACCCGCGGGGCGTTGGGATCATCGGCGAAGCGGAGCGCCTCGGCAATCATCCCGTCGGCGTCCTCGATCGGACGCTTGACGCTCGAGGACACCAGCGGCTTGCCGGCGAAACGGCCGCGGTCACGCACGCCGACATCAACGGCGAAGATGACGGCGTCGGCCTGACGGATCGTGTCGGGAGGCAGCGGGGTGGAACCGGCCGAACCCTGGGTCTCGACACTCAGGTCGACCCCGGCGCGCTCGGCGGCAGCCTCGAGCGCCTCGGCAGCCATGTAGGTGTGGGCGATGCCGGTGGGGCAGGCCGTGACCGCCACGAGTCGACGCTGCCCCGACGGGGTGGCGCCGGCCGTGGCGCCGACTGCGGGTGCGGCGGCGTGCTTCGGCTCGGCCGGGGCGTCGGCGACGACTCCGCTGACGAGCGCGACGACCTCGTCGCTCGACGTGGCGCGGCGCAGGCTCTCGGTGAACTCCGCGCGGACCAGGGCCCGGGCGAGCTTGGTGAGGATCTGCAGGTGGGTGTTGTCCCCGCCCTCGGGCGCGGCAATGAGGAAAGCGAGGTCGGCGGGGCCGTCCTTGGCGCCGAAGTCGACCGGAGGGTCGAGCCTGGCGAACACCAGGGTCGGTACCTCGACACCGGTGGTGCGGCAGTGCGGGATGGCGATGCCGCCCTTGATGCCGGTCGCGGACGTCGCCTCCCGTGCGAGTGCGTCCTCGACGAGCCGGCTCACGTCGACAGCGCGGCCGGCGGCGGCGACGACGTCCGCCAGCCCCCGGATGACGTCGTGCTTGGCGGTGCCGAGGGCGGCATCGAGCCTAACCAGATCGGCGGTGATCAGATCGTTCATGAGTCTCTCGTTTCATCGGGCGTGGACGTGCGGGACAGCTCACTGACGACCACCCGCTGGGGATGGACCTGAGCAGGGTGGGGGATCGTGGTGCCGGGAAGCGCGGCAGCTGCGCTGCCGTAGGCGACGGCCAGGGCGAGGCACTGCGCAGGGTCGAGATCGCGGAGGTCGCCGAGGAGGTAGCCGAAGAGGCTCGAGTCGCCGGCGCCGACCGTGCTGACCACATCCGTGGGCGGCGCCGCCGCGTGCCAGGCGCCCGCCGCTGTCGCCAGCACGGCGCCGTGGCCGCCCAGCGTGGCCAGGACGACCTCGACCCCGCGGTCGACCAGGACCTGTGCTGCCGCCGCAGCCGCGTACGGGTCGGCCTCGAGGGCGTCCGGGTCAGCGCCGGTGAGGGAGGCGAGCTCGTCACCGTTGGGCTTCATCACGTGGGGCGGCGCCTCGTCGAGCCGCTCGATGAGCGCGAGCAACGGCGCGTCGCTGGTGTCGACGGCCACCCGGGTGTGCGGGCGCAGCATTGCAACCAGGTCGGCGTACCAGCCGACGGGTGCGCCGGGCGGCAAGGAGCCGGCGAGCACGACCCAGTCGGCGTCCTCGGCGAGTTCTTGCAGCGTGGCCTCGAGGGCGTGCAGGACGGCCGGCGTGGCCTGGGGCCCCGGACTGTTGAGCTTGGTCGTGGTCCCGTCGGGCTCGCTGATGGTCAGGTTGACCCTGATGGTGCCGTCGATCGCGACGAGGCGGCTCGGGATGCCGGCTGAGGTCAGCTGGTGCACGAAGTCGTCGTCCGGCGCCGCCGGGAGGACGGCGAGGGTCACGACGTCCGCGGCGACGCAGGCGCGGGAGATGTTGACGCCCTTGCCCCCGGCCTGGGAGGTGACGGACTCGAGGCGGTGCACGGCACCGCGCTGCAGCGGCCCGCCGAGGGTGACCGTCCGGTCGATGCTGGGGTTGGGGGTCAGGGTGACGACGAAGCTCATCGCTTCTCCTCGGATAGCGGGTTTGCTGGGCGGGTCATGCGATGACGACCTCGATGCCGAGAGACTCGAGCGCCGCGTGGTCCTCGTCCAAGATCTCGTCGTCGGTGACGAGACAGTCGACCTGCTCGAGCGAGGCGAAGCGGATGGCGGACTCCCGACCGATCTTGCTGGAGTCGGCGAGGAGCACCACGCGGCGAGCGGAGGCCAGGAGCGCAGCCTTGGTGGCCGCCTCGTCGGAGTCGGGGGTGGAGAGCCCGTGGTCGAAGCTCAGGGCGTTGGTGCCGAGGAACGCAGTGTCGGCACGGACGCGGCTCAGCGCACTCACCGTGTCGACGCCGACTGCGGCCTGGGTAGTGGCTCGCACCCGGCCCGGCAGGAGATGCAGCTCCACCTGAGGCAGGGCGAGCAGGCGCGCCGCGACCGGTACGGAGTGGGTGAAGGCGGTGAGAGCGAGATCCGTGGGAAGCACGCTGGCCAGTCGGACCGTGGTGCTGCCCGCGTCCACCAGGATCGTGGAACCGCTCGGCGGCAGCTGGCTGAGCGCCGCGCGAGCGATGGCGTCCTTCTCCTCGGTGTTGATCGCGGCGCGCTCGTCGAGCTCCGACTCGATGCTGGCCAACGAGCCGGCCGGCACGGCGCCTCCGTGGACGCGCCGAACGAGGCCGAGACGCTCGAGCTGGGAGAGATCGCGCCGCACCGTCTCGGTCGTCACGGCGTACTCTTGCGCCAGGGCTGCCACCGAGAGGCGGCGCTTCTCGGTGACGAGCTGGACCATGGCCTGCTGGCGTTCCTCTGCATACATGGCGTGACCGCCCTCACTTTCTTTGCTTGTGTTGTTCTATGCCCGAATCTGTTGATTGTCAAGGGCGTATCGGGTTACGGTGTGATCGTGGCCACTTCGAAGAACTCCTCGACCGAGCGCTCAACCGACGCAACCCGCGACCCCGACGGTCCTGCGGGACGCATACTCACCGGCACCGCCGTGGTGCCGGGCGCAGGGTGCGGCCCTGCGCTGCTGGCCCGCGGCGAGGTGTCGGCGGCAGCCGTAGCAGCCTTCGGCGCCGGCGACTTCGCCGACAGCGACGCGGCACTGCTGGCCTACGACGAAGCCGTTGCTGCAGTGGCCGCCGGGTTCGCCTCGAAGGCAGCGCGGGCGACCGGGCACGCCGCCGAGGTGATGACCGCGAGCGCCGGGCTGGCGACCGACCGCGGGCTGCGAGGAGCAGTGCGCAAGAGCCTGCGCGCGCAGGACGACCTGCTGGTCGCCGTCCACGAGGCTGTGGCGCAGTTCGTCACGGCCTTCACCCAGATGGGCGGGCTGATGGCCGAGCGGGCCACCGACCTGCGTGACATCGAGCGACGGCTCGTGGCGCGCATCGTAGGTGAGCCCGAACCCGGTGTCCCGACGCCGGCCGAGCCCTGCGTCCTGGTCGCCGAGGACCTCGCGCCCGCCGACACCGCGGGTCTGGACCCCGCCCTCGTGCTGGCGCTGGCCACCGAACGAGGCGGACCCACGAGCCACACCGCGATCATCGCGCGCCAGCTGGGGATCCCGTGCGTCGTGGGCGTGGCCGACCTGCTCACGATCACCTCGGGCACCGTCCTTCTCGTCGACGGCACGCTCGGCACCGTGGAGATCGAGCCGGACCTGGCGATGGCCGAGGAGCGGGTCGCTGCCGCCGGTCGCGACCGGGCCGCTCACGAGGCCTGGTCGGGTCCTGGTCGCACCGCCGATGGCGTCAAGGTCAAGATCCTGGCCAACGTCGCTGACGGTGAGTCGGCCGCGGCCGCCGCCGGCGACCCGGTCGAGGGCGTCGGCCTCTTCCGGACCGAGCTCTGCTTCCTCAACCAGACCACCGAGCCCAGCGTCGAGGAGCAGGCGAGCATCTACGAGCGCGTGCTGGGAGCCTTCGGCGACGACCAGTACGTCGTGGTGCGCACGCTCGACGCCGGCTCCGACAAGCCGGTCGCCTTCGCGACCTTGGAGGGCGAGGAGAATCCCGCCCTCGGGGTGCGCGGACTGCGTCTCTCGTTCGGCAACCCCGGATTGATGGACCGTCAGCTCGACGCCATCGCGGCGGCAGCCACCGCCACCGGGACCGAGACCTGGGTGATGGCGCCGATGGTGGCGACCGTGGCCGAGGCGATCGACTTCGGCGAGAAGGTGCGGGGCAGGGGGCTCAAGGCCGGGGTCATGGTCGAGGTGCCCAGCGCCGCCCTGCTGGCTCACCGGATGCTGGAGCAGGTCGACTTCCTCTCGATCGGCACCAACGACCTGACGCAGTACACGATGGCCGCCGACCGGATGGCCACGGACCTGGCCCACCTCACCGACGCCTGGCAGCCGGCCGTGCTCCAGCTCATCGCCATCACCGCCGAGGCCGGACGTCAGGCTCGCAAGCCGGTCGGCGTGTGCGGCGAGGCCGCTGCCGACCCGCTCCTCGCCTGCGTGCTGGTCGGGATGGGCATCACGTCGTTGTCGATGGCAGGAGCCGCGACGCGACCGGTCGGGGCTCGGCTGGCCACGGTGACGTTCCAGCAGTGCGAGGAGGCCGCTGAGGCCGCCCTGGCGGCCTCCTGACCCGGCCGCCGGACGCGCCGCGGTCCTCGCGCTGCTCGGGTGACGCGGAGTCCGCTGGCGGATCAGGTCGTCGGGACGACGCTCATCATGCTCGAGGTGTCGGCGTCCGAGGTGCGTGGCGCGGCTGAGCCGCTTCTCGACCCAGGTGGCCAAGCGGGAGAGGCCGTAGTTGAGGGCCACGAAGATCAGCGCGACGACGAAGAGCGTCTGCAGGCGGTTGTCCAGGTTCTGCGAGATCTGGTTGCCGCGGTTGAGCAGCTCGAAGTAGGACAGGCCGATGAGCGCGGCCAGGGACGTGTCCTTCAGCGCCACGACGAACTGGCTGATCAGGGCCGGCAGCATCACCCGGAACGCCTGGGGCAGCAGGATGGAGCCCATCGACTGCCTGGCAGTCAAGCCGATGGCCAAGCCTGCCTCGCCCTGACCCCGGGGGAGCGAGGCGACTCCGGCACGCAGGATCTCGGCGATGATCACGGAGTTGTAGAGCGTCAGGCCGATGACGAGGTACCACAGGCTCGTGTCGCCCGGCAGCGGAGCGACGAGGTCGTTGAGCCTGAGCTCGACCATGAAGCGCCAGACGATGACGATGGTGATGATCACCGGCAGCCCTCGGAACAGCTGGATGAACAAGAAGACCGGGGCGCCGAGCACCGGACCGAGCATCATCCGACCCACTCCCAGCAACACGCCCAGCACGAGGGAGAAGGCGATGGCGAGGGCAGCAGCGATCAAGGTGTTCATCAGGCCCTTGCCGATGAGCTGCCACACCAGGGAGAAGCTCTCGTCGGACGGGCTGAGGAGGGGGCTCCACTTGTCGGCCTCGAACTGGCCGTTGTCGGCGAGCCTCATCAGGCCGACGGCGAGCAGGGCCACGAACACCAGCAGCGTCACCGCAGTGCCGATGAGAGCGCGGCGGCGCGCCTTGGGCCCGGGCGTGTCGTAGAGGACGGAGGTACTCATCGTGCGATCGCCGCCTTCCGCTCGAGGATCTCCAAGAAGACGCTCGCGGTGAGTGTGATGATCAGGTAGCCGATCGCGACGCCGGTCAGGACCGGGATGTAGCTGAAGCCCTGGGCGCTGACGAGGTTCTTCTGGATGCTGAACAGGTCCTGACCCACGCCGAAGGCACCGACGACCGCGGAGTTCTTGAACATCGCGATGATGACGCTTCCGACAGGAGGCACCGAGGTGCGGAAGGCCTGCGGCAGGATGATCTGGCTCAGCGACTGGGTGAAGGTCAGACCGATCGCGCGGGCGGCCTCGGCCTGGCCTGTCTGGACCGAGTTGATGCCCGAGCGCAGCGCCTCACAGACGAAGGCAGAGGTGTAGATGATCAGTCCGGCCACGCCGAAGATGTAGAACGAGGTGTTGATCCCGACGGCCGGCAGGCCGAAGGCCATGAAGAAGAGCACGACGGTGAGTGGGGAGTTGCGCCAGATCGTCACCCACGCCGTGCCGAAGAACTGCAGGGCCGGCACCGGTGAGACGCGGAACGCCGCGATCAAGGTGCCCAGGGCAAGCGACCCGACCATCGCCCACAGGCAGATGCCGAGAGAGCGCAGCAGCCCCGACCAGTAGAGGTCGAGGTTGGAGAAGACGGGATCGAAGTAGTCCACGATGGTGCTCACTCCTGGCTGGTGGGACCCGGGGGCCCCGACACCGGGGCACGAAGTACGACGTACGACGTGCCCCGGCGGACGAGGATCAGGTCACTTGCACTCGTTGGGCTCGGGCAGCTCGGGGGTCTCGGTGCCCTCGTTCTGACCGGCAGTGGCCTCCCAGGCTGCGACGTAGGCGTCCTCGTTGGCGGCGAGGGTCTCGTTGATGAAGTTGCAGAAATCGACGTCGCCCTTGGCGACGCCGATGCCGTACGGCTCCTCGGTGAACTGCTCGCCGACCAGCTTGAAGTCGCCATCGCTCTTCGAGACGAACCCGAGCAGGATCACGTTGTCAGTGGTGACGACGTCGACCTGGCCGTTGGCCAGCGACTCCGCGCACTTGTCGTAGATGTCGAACAGCACCAGCTGCGACTCGTCTGCGAGGTACTCCTTGATCTGCTCCGACGGGGTGGACCCGGTCACCGAGCACACCGTGATGTCGGGGTCGTCGAGGTCCTCGGGTCCGCTGACGGTGTCGTTGTCGGACTTGACCATCAGCTGCTGGCCCGCGGTGTAGTAGGGGCCGGCGAAGGTGATGCGCTCGGCGCGCTCGTCGTTGATCGTGTACGTCGCCACCACCATGTCGACGGCGCCGTCCTCGATGACCTGCTCGCGGATGTCGGAGGTCGCCGGGGAGAACTCGACGTCCTCCGGGGCAATGCCCAGAGCACCGGCGATGATCTTGGCGACCTCGACGTCGAAGCCCTGGACCTCGTCGTCGAGACCGACCAGGCCGAAGCCGGGCTGGTCGAACTTGGTGCCGACCTTCATCGAGCCGGCCTCGCTCAGCTGGGCCATCGTGCTGCCCGCTGCGAACTCGGGGTTGTCGACGACCTCGACCTCGGGGGTGCTGCCGTCGTCACCGCAGGCGGTGAGGGTGAGCGCCAGGGCGGTGAACGCTACTGCTGCCTTGGATCGAATGAGTCGCATCTTTGCTGTCTCCTGTTACTGGGGGTGTGGATATCCGGATGTGCAGGTCAAGTGGTGCCGATCGGACGGTTCAGTGCTTCAGGATCTTGCCGAGGAAATCTTGTGCGCGCTCGGTCTGCGGGTTGGTGAAGAACTCCTCGGGGGTGTTCTCCTCCACCACGGCGCCGTCGGCCATGAAGAGCACCCGGTCGGCCGCGGTGCGGGCAAAGCCCATCTCATGGGTGACCACGATCATCGTCATGCCGCGTTCGGCGAGGTCCACCATGACATCGAGGACCTCCTTGATCATCTCGGGGTCGAGGGCCGAGGTGGGCTCATCGAAGAGCATGACCTTCGGTTCCATCGCCAGCGCGCGGGCGATGGCGACGCGCTGCTGCTGACCGCCGGAGAGCTGGGCGGGGTACTTGTCTGCCTGGTGCCCGATCCCGACCCGCTCGAGGAGCTCGCCGGCGAGCTTGTCGGCTTGGCTCTTGGGCATCTTGCGCACCTTGATCGGGCCGAGCGTGACGTTCTCGCGGATGGTCTTGTGAGCGAACAGGTTGAAGCTCTGGAAGACCATGCCGACCTCGGCGCGGAGCTTGGCGAGCTCCTTGCCCTCCTCCGGCAGCGGGACGCCATCGAGGGTGATCGAGCCGTTGTCGATGGTCTCGAGACGGTTGATCGCGCGGCACAGCGTCGACTTCCCGGACCCCGAGGGGCCGATGACGACCACGACCTCGCCCCGGTTGACCGTGACGTTGATGTCCTGCAGGACGTGGAGCTCGCCGTACCACTTGTTGACCGCGTCGAGCACCACGAGCGGCTCACCCTTGGCTGCGTGCGGTGATCCGTTCGACTCCTCGCGTGACGTCGTCATCAGGCGAACCTATCCCTGCGCGGGCGGATCGGCCATGACCGACGCGGGTTTCTGACGAATTCCTGTGATGCGACCTCAGCACCACGCTGCGACAACGGGCTCGATCACCCGTACGTCGGCGGCCGTGACGGCGAGGTCGTAGGCGAGCGCGACCTCCAGGTAGGCGGTGACGTAGGCGCAGCGGAACGGCTTGTAGCGGCGGCAGCCAGCTCGCCGGGGTGCTGTCGCCCTTCGAAAGGTTGGCGCCACCGCTCACGGCGATCAGCTCGAGGTCAGGGTCGTTGGCGAACGACGCCCGCTCGGCCGGGACTCCACGTGGCGGCGCCGAGGTCCCAGGCTGCGGCGAGGGGGAAGAGGTGGTCGATGTGGATCTGCGAGCTGTCGGTGGCGTAGTCCAGGACGGTGGCGGTGTAGGGATCGACGAGGCGTCCGCCCACGACATCGCACCCGGGGCTGCGCTCGGAGAACTCGACGGCGTCGAGGGAACGGGCCAGGACGTCGTTGCGGGTGTCGCACCCGTTGTGGCCCAGCGTGCGCGTCGGTGTCGTCGGACCAGTCGGTGCCGAAGACGCAGGCGTCGCCCGGGCTGCATCCGCGGTCGTAGCCGGGGACGTCGGGCCGCGTCCCGCACGCGGCGTACCCGATCCAGCAGGCTCCGCACCGTGTCGGCAGCCGCGCACCGGCAGCGCCCGGGGGAGAGGGCTCCTGCGGTGAGGCCGGATGCTGGTCGCACGGGAGCCCCGCACGCGCTGAGGAGCAGGACGAGCGAGTGCGAGAGCCCGCCGACCTCGTCCGGGCCTGCCCGGCACTGATGCGTGCCCATGCCCAGATCGTCTGCAGGGCCGCCGGCAGAGGCCCCGCGTCGGACTCGGATGACGTTTTGGGCGGGCCGCCGGCCGCGCGCTACTCTTCTCCGGTTGCCCCCGTGATCATTCGCAGGGCGACGAACGCAGGATCCACCGATACCCGCCGTGCAACGGCCGCGGATCGAAGTGCCCGGGAGAACAGGCCCCGGTGCGCCGCGCAACGAGTGAACCAGAAGGAGCCGCCATGTCGATCGGAACCGACGCAGCGACGAAGAAGAAGATCATCGCCGAGTACGCCACGACCGAGGGCGACACCGGTTCGCCCGAGGTGCAGATCGCACTGCTCAGCTTTCGCATCGCCCACCTGACCGAGCACCTCAAGACGCACAAGCACGACCACCACAGCCGTCGTGGTCTGCTGCTGCTCGTCGGTCAGCGTCGTCGGCTGCTGAACTACCTGAAGAAGGACGAGATCGAGCGCTACCGCTCGATCATCGAGCGCCTCGGCCTGCGCCGCTGACTTCGCCGAAGGGACTCACCAACTGGTGGGTCCCTTCTGTCGTCCCCCTGGGACTACATTCGCTACAAGCGCACCACAACTGAATCACCCATCCACTGGAGCGATCCGCGCCACCGTCCGGCCCGGTCCTCGGTAGTGATCTTCAGGAGCCGCAACGGCGTGCACCTGCGGATCTCGATCGAAGATCGGCCACGCCCCGCAGAAGCGGAGCACGTGCGCGGCACCTCGCGGATCGCACCGCGAACAGAAAGATCCAACGTGACAGAACCCGTCATCTCCGCCGTCGAGACCGTTCTCGACAACGGCAAGTTCGGCACCCGCACCGTCAAGTTCGAGACCGGGCTCCTCGCCCGCCAGGCCGCCGGTTCGGTGACCGCCTACCTCGACGACGAGACCATGCTGCTCTCGGCCACCACCGCGGGCAAGCACCCCAAGGACCACTTCGACTTCTTCCCCTTGACGATCGACGTCGAGGAGCGGATGTATGCCGTGGGCCAGATCCCCGGCTCGTTCTTCCGCAGCGAGGGTCGTCCCGGCGAGGACGCCATCCTCACCTGCCGCCTGATCGACCGCCCGCTGCGCCCGACCTTCAAGAAGGGTCTGCGCAACGAGGTCCAGGTCGTCATCACCGTCATGGCGCTCGACCCCGACCAGCCGTACGACGTGCTCGCGATCAACGCCGCGTCGCTGTCGACGCAGCTCTCCGGGCTCCCCTTCTCCGGCCCGGTCGGCGGCGTCCGCGTCGCCCTGATCGAGGGCCAGTGGGTTGCCTTCCCGAGCCACAGCCAGCTCGAAGGCGCCGTGTTCGACATGGTCGTCGCCGGTCGGGTCACCGACACCGGTGACGTCGCGATCATGATGGTCGAGGCCGAGGCCCCCGAGGACGCCTACGAGCTCATCCTCAACGGCGCCACCGCGCCGTCGGAGGAGGTCGTGGCCAGCGGCCTCGACGCCGCCAAGCCCTTCATCAAGCAGCTCTGCGACGCCCAGGCCGAGCTGGCCAAGCAGGCTGCCAAGCCCGTCCAGGACTTCCCGGTCTTCCTCGACTTCGAGGACGACGTCTACGCCGCCGTCGAGGCCGCTGCCACCGCCGGCGCCACGCCTGCGCTGGCGATCGCCGACAAGCTCGAGCGCGAAGCTGCCCTCGACAACGTCAAGGCCTCGCTGCTGGAGTCGCTCGGCGACACCTACGAGGGTCGCGAGAAGGAGGTCGGCGCCGCGTTCAAGGCTCTGACCAAGTCCCTCATGCGCACCCGCGTCCTGCGTGACAAGGTCCGCATGGACGGTCGCGGCCTGGCCGACATCCGCCCGCTGCACGCCGAGGTCGGCGTCATCCCGCGCGTGCACGGCTCGGCTCTGTTCGAGCGCGGCGAGACCCAGATCCTGGGTGTCACCACGCTCAACATGCTGACGCTGGAGCAGAAGCTCGACACCCTCTCGCCCGAGAAGTCGCGCCGCTACATGCACAAGTACATCTTCCCGCCGTTCTCCACCGGTGAGACCGGTCGCGTGGGCTCGCCCAAGCGTCGCGAGGTCGGCCACGGTGCGCTCGCGCGCCGCGCGCTGCTCCCCGTGCTGCCCAACCGCGAGACGTTCCCCTACGCGATCCGCCAGCTCTCCGAGGCCATGGGCTCCAACGGCTCCACCTCGATGGGCTCGGTCTGCGCCTCGACGCTGTCGCTGCTCCAGGCCGGCGTGCCGCTCAAGGCTCCCGTCGCCGGGATCGCGATGGGCCTCATCTCCGGCGAGGTCGACGGCGAGACGCAGTACGTCGCGCTGACCGACATCCTCGGTGCCGAGGACGCCATGGGCGACATGGACTTCAAGGTCGCCGGCACGCGCCAGTTCGTCACGGCCCTGCAGCTCGACACCAAGCTCGACGGCATCCCCGCCGAGGTTCTCGCTGCCGCGCTGACCCAGGCCCGCGACGCGCGCCTGGCGATCCTCGACGTCATGGCCGAGGCCATCGACGAGCCCGAGGAGATGTCGATCCACGCTCCGCGGATCATCACGGTGCGCATCCCGGTCGACAAGATCGGAGAGGTCATCGGCCCGAAGGGCAAGGTGATCAACCAGATCCAGGACGACACCGGTGCCTCGCTGTCCATCGAGGACGACGGCACGATCTACATCGGTGCCACCAACGGTGAGGCCGCTGAGGCTGCCCGCGCGGCCGTCAACGCGATCGCCAACCCGACGATGCCCGAGGTCGGCGAGCGCTACCTCGGCACCGTCGTCAAGACGACCAACTTCGGCGCGTTCGTCTCGTTGCTTCCCGGCAAGGACGGACTGCTGCACATCAGCAAGCTCCGCGCCCTCGCCGGTGGCAAGCGCGTCGACGCCGTCGAGGACGTGCTGTCGGTGGGCCAGAAGGTCCAGGTGCAGATCGCCGAGATCGACGACCGCGGCAAGCTCTCGCTGATCCCGTACGTCGAGGACAGCGGCGACGCTGACGCCGAGGGTTCCGAGGACGCTCCGCAGGAGTGATTCCCCTGACCTGACGACGTTTCGGCCCGCCGCGCAACCCGCGGCGGGCCGAAACCCGTTTTGCCACCTCAAGAGCCGCGATGGGGGCCTCACCAGGCCCGCGGAGGAACAGGACACGATGACGATGCAGAAGGCACCGGCGAGCCAGAAGACCCAGAAGATCGGCAGCACCAGGACGCTCTCCACGGTGCGCGACAGTGGGGGACAGGTGACCTCTCAGGTACGCCGTACGGTCCTGCCCGGCGGGCTGCGCGTGGTGACCGAGCAGATGGCCGGTGCTCGTTCGGCCACGATCGGGGTCTGGGTGGGGGTCGGATCCCGGCACGAGACGCCGGCCCTGCACGGCGCGTCGCACTTCCTCGAGCACCTGCTGTTCAAGGGCACCCAGGAGCGCACGGCGCTCGACATCTCCATCGCGCTCGACGCTGTCGGCGGCGAGTTCAACGCCTTCACGGCCAAGGAGTACACCTGCTTCCACGCCCGGGTGCTCGACGAGGACCTCCCGATGGCGGTGGACGTGATCGGCGACATGATCACCAGTTCACTCATCGACCACGAGGACGTCGAAGCCGAGCGCGAGGTGATCCTCGACGAGATCGCCATGCACGACGACGACCCGGACGACGTGGTGCACAACCTCTTCGCTGAGGTGGCGTGGGGTGCCGACTCGCCGCTGGGGCGCTCCATCGCGGGCACCGAGGCATCGATCAGCGGACTCGACAGGGCACGCATCCGACGTTTCTACAAGCGCCACTACCGTGCGTCCAACATGGTCGTCGCGGTCGCCGGCAACCTCGACCACGCCCGGGTCGTGGCTCAGGTGCGCAAGGCGTTCGGCCGCGCCGACTTCCTCACCGGCGATGCGATGCCCGAGCCCTTGCGGGTGGGCAAGCGGGTGGCCGTCACCCCGGGGACAGCCACGACCAGGCGCCCCTTCGAGCAGGTCAACGTCGTGCTCGGGATGGAAGGCCTGCCTCGCGACCACCCGGGTCGCTTCGCCCTTGGCGTGCTCAACACCGCGCTCGGCGGTGGGACCTCGAGCCGGCTGTTCCAGGAGATCCGCGAGCGCCGCGGCCTGGCCTACTCGGTCTACTCCTTCGCCTCCCACCACGCCGAGTCCGGGGTCGTGGGAGTGGCCGTGGGCTGTCTGCCCGCCAAGGTCGACGAGGTGCTCGCCACCGTGCGCCTCGAGCTGGCGAAGGTCGCCGCCGAAGGCATCAGCCCCGAGGAGCTGCGGATCGGCAAGGGTCAGCTGCGGGGCGGGCTGGTGCTCGGCCTGGAGGACTCCGCGTCACGGATGTCGCGCATCGGGCGTGCCGAGCTGGTGCACGACGAGCTGCTCGACATCGATGACGTGTTGGCCAAGATCGAGGCGGTGACACTCGAGGAGGTGCGGGCGGTGGCGGCCGAGATCTTCGTGCGGCCCGAGGTGCTGGCGATCGTCGGGCCGTGATCGTGATGTCGAGTCGGCGCCTATAGTCGCCGACTCGGCCTTCACGCGGACGTCGAGTCGGCGCCTATAGTCGCCGACTCGGCCTTCACGGGACGTCGAGTCGGCGCCTATAGTCGCCGACTCGACGTTGAGGAGATCAGCGGCGCCCGATGATGCCGATCACGGCAGGGTGCTTGTTGTCGACGACCGAGACCCGGAAGCCGCCCTCGCTCAGAGCTGCTGAGGTCTGCTTGACCATCTTGCTCACCTGATCGGGTCGAGTGGCCTCGTAGAAGACGTAGACAGCGCCGCCGGGGATCACCCGCTCGTGGAGCAGTGCGATCTCGTCGGCGCAGTCGCGGACCCAGAAGAGGTTGACGTTGAAGGCGAAGACCTTGTGCAGCCGCTTGACCGGGACGCGCAACGTCGCCAGGTCGATCTGGCGCACGGTGAGGCGCCCGGCCTTGATGGAGTCCTCGTTGCGACGCTTGGTCCGGTCGACGCCGGACTCCGAGCGGTCGATGGCGAAGAGCTTGCCCGTCTCGAGGCGGCTGCAGATGAGCTCGGCTGCTGCACCCGCGCCGCAGCCGATTTCGAGCAGTTGGTCGGCCGGTTGGGGGTCCATGAAGTCCACCGCCCACCGGATCCGCGCCGGAATCGTCTGTGCGACCATCCCCACAGCCTGCCAGAACCCCTGCGGTACACCTGTCACCGACCGGCTCTGAACAAGACAAATCCGCGACGCTCTAGGCTCTGGACGTGTCAAACACGATTCGAGTGGGTGTCCTGGGAGCGCGCGGCAAGGTCGGCGCGGAGGTCTGTCGTGCCGTCGAGGAGGCCGACGGGCTCGAGCTCGTGGCACGTATCGACGTCGGCGACGACCTCCACTTGCTGGTCGAGACCGGGACCGAGGTCGTTGTCGACTTCACCCACCCCGACGCAGTGATGGCTCACCTCGAGCTGTGCGCCTCCCACGGGATCCACGCGGTGGTGGGCACCACCGGCTTCGACGACGGCAGGCTCGAGCAGCTCGAGACCTGGCTCGGCGCGGAGCCGACCACCGGGATCCTGATCGCCCCCAACTTCTCGATCGGTGCCCTGCTCATGATGCAGTTCGCAGCGACGGCGGCGCGGCACTTCGAGTCCGTCGAGATCATCGAGCTGCACCACCCCCAGAAGGCCGACGCCCCCTCAGGAACCGCACGTCGTACGGCGGAGCTCGTCGGCGCCGCTCGCCGTGCGGCCGGGCTCGCAGCAGCCCCCGATGCGACCTCCTCGGGGCTCGAAGGGGCGCGCGGCGCCGTGGTGGATGACATCCCTGTCCACTCGCTGCGGCTGAGCGGGTTGGTGGCCCATCAGGAAGTGCTTCTCGGCGGCACGGGGGAGACGCTCACGATCCGCCACGACTCGCTGTCGCGCGCTTCGTTCACCCCTGGAGTGCTGGCAGCGGTCCGGGCCATCGCGGCTCGACCCGGCCTGACCGTCGGACTCGAGCAACTCGTCGACCTCGGCTGAGGATCGGCCGAGCACCGCCGGCGATCTCAGCGGCTCCACCGCTGCATGTTTGTGCAACGCACAAAGGTGGGGCGGTGCAGAGATGGGCGAGCTCACCCCGGGAGCGGCAGGGTCGGAGACGACGTCCCCCCGGCCGGAGGGTGGCGCGCGACGAAAGGCGAATCATGCGGAAATCCCTGGGTCTGGCTGCGGCAGCCGTCCTGACTGCCAGCACGCTCGGCATCCTGCCCACGACTGCGACGGCGGCCCCGACGGGGTCATCACCGGCAGTGCGGGCTGACGAGACCGGTCGGGCTGCGGCGTCGGCCCTGAAGGCTCTCGAGGCCCGGCCGGGACTGGCCAGGGAGTCCGTGGAGCAGGAGTTCCACGTCACCGAGACGATGCTCGACCCCAACGGGGCCGCGCACGTGCGGATGGAGCGCACCTACCGGGGCCTTGACGTCGTCGGCGGCGACCTGGTCGTGCACGAGGACGCCGCTTCGGAACTGATCGGCGTCAGTCAGACGCTCGGGGCGCCGTTGACCCTCAAGGCCCGACCCTCACTGCGGGCCAAGGCTGCCACGTCGCGCGCCCTTGCTCCCTCGAAGCCCACCGCCTCCATCAAGAACCTGCGCGCCGGTGACGCGGCGCCTCGCCTCGTCGTCGACGCCCTCGGTGCCGAGCCGCGCCTGGCCTGGGAGGTCCGGACGCTCGGCCGTGAGACCGACGGAACCCCGAGCCGGCTGACGACGTACGTCGATGCCCGCAACGGCGCGGTCCTGCGCCGGGTCGAGGGGATCCACACGGCCGACGGACAGGGCAACTCGCTCTACAGCGGCACGGTCCCGCTGTCGGTGGCGCAGAGCGGCGGGTCGTTCACGCTCACCGACGTAGCTCACGGCAACGCGAAGACCACCGACAAGCAGAACGGCACCGACAGCGCCTTCTGCACTGTCTTCGGTTTCGGCTGCTCCAACGGCGTCGCCTTCACCAGCGCTGACAACGTCTTCGGCAACGGCACCAACGCCAACCGGGAGTCGGCCGCGGTCGACGCCCACTACGGCGGCGCGGTGACGTTCGACTACTTCAAGCTCGTGCTCGGTCGCAACGGCATCTTCGGCAACGGCGCCGGGGCTCCGAGCCGGGTGCACTACGGCAGCAACTACGTCAACGCCTTCTGGGACGGGTCGAAGATGACCTACGGCGACGGCAACGGCACGACGTTCGGCCCACTGGTCTCGCTCGACGTCGCCGGGCACGAGATGTCGCACGGCGTCACCCAGAACACCGCCAACCTGACCTACTCCGGAGAGTCCGGTGGCCTCAACGAGGCGACCTCGGACATCTTCGGCACCATGGTGGAGTTCTACGCCGCCAATTCCGCGGACCCGGCCGACTACTTCATCGGCGAGGAGTTCGACCTGGCCAAGGGCGAGGGCTTCCGTCGGATGGACGACCCGGCGCGCGACGGTTCGTCGCAGAGCTGCTACACCGCCAACACGGGCAACCTCGACGTCCACTACTCGTCGGGGGTCGGCAACCACTTCTACTACCTGTTGGCCGAAGGCTCCGGCACCAAGACGATCGGTGGCCGGCAGCACACCTCGCCGACCTGCAACGGCTCGACCATCACCGGCATCGGTCGCGACGCCGCTCAGCAGATCTGGTTCCGCGCGCTGACGACGTACTTCACCTCGGGCACGACCTACGCCCAGGCCCGCACCGGCACGCTGAACGCCGCGAAGGACCTCTACGGCCAGGGCAGCACGCAGTACGCCGCTGTCGCCGCCGCGTGGAGCGCGGTCAACGTCGCCTGAGCGGTCCTGAGCGACGCTGAACGTCGTCGCACCGCCCGAACGCACGAGGCCCGCACCGGAGCATGTCCGGTGCGGGCCTCGTTGCCGTGCGTTGGTGGCTAACCGCCCAGCTGACTGTCGAAGAGCGCCTTTTCCGTCTCGTCGTTCCAGGTGTCGCCGGGGGAGAGCTTCGCGGCGACCTCCGGCAGCTTCTCCTTCAGTTCGTCGAGCCCCATCAGTGGGAGGTCGTGGATCTGGGGGAAGATCAGGACCTTGCCGGAGTAGCTGCCGTCGACCAGGGCCTGGAGGCCGTCCTTGGCAGCCCGCATGCCTCCGACGGCGCCCACGATGGATCCCGGGGAGAGATCCCCTCGCGTAGCCAGGTCCACCACCTGCTGCTGATCATGGATGGTCAGTCCTGAGGTCCCCGTGTACTGGGCGTTGTTCAGGTAGACCGCGCTCAGGTTCAACGGCGCCAAGGTGCCGTTGGGAACACCGGCGAAGAAGACCAGCATCCCGTCGGGACTCATCAAGGTGTCGGCCTCGGCCATCACCGGGGAGATGGGGACACTGACCACCACGTCGTCAGCACCCTGGTTGTCGGTGACCTCCATGACGAAGTCGTGAAGGGATGCCTCCGCGGTCTGGGAGTTGAAGGTGAGCAGCTCGCAGTCGTTGCTCTCCGCCAGGTGGGCAAGACGATCCTCGAGGCTCTTCAGGCGCTCATCGCTCACTTCCGTGGCAATGATCTTGCTGGGGCCGTCGGGCTGCTGAATGGCCCGCTGGAGATGCATCAGCCCCATGGGGCCGCCGGCGCCCACGAAGACGGTGGTGCCCCTCGACCGCAGATCACAGCGGTTGCGCGCCTCCCCGTAGGAGGCGGCGATGTCCGGCCCCTGGCCGCCGAGGTAGGCGGTGTAGTCGTAGTGCAGCCGACCCACGTCGGTGTCCACCAGACCGTCCAGGGCGGTCTCGCCCACCATGTTGAGGGTGCCTCGCCGGGCGATGTGCTTGGCCACGGCGCCGACCGTTGCAGCGGAACGGGGGTCGAGCATGACGATGTCGTCGAAGCCTGCGCCGTCCGTCAGCTCGTCGATCAACGCTTGATAGTCATCGGCGCTGATGTCGTTGCGCACGATCTTCTTGGCCGAGGTGTGCTCCACCAGCTTCTCCACCGAGGCGGGCACATCGGTCATCACGATCGTGGCCGGGGCATCCAGTCCCGAGGAGAAGACGTAGTCGCGCTCATCGCCCGGCCGGCCAGTGATCCACATGATCCCGCCGGTCTTGGGTTCCAGGCGGCGACGTTGGGTGTAGGCCGCCATGACGCAGCCCCACGGCTCCAGCGTGGAGGCCTCGGCATACCCCATCGTGTCAGGGAGCGGCAGCAGGCAGGCACCATCGTCGGTGTCGAGCATCTCCGTGCCCATCAGGTGGTACTGGATCAGCCCGCCGGGAATGGTGTAGCCGTAGGCCGTGCTCTTGCCGTCCTGATAGATGTCGGGCTGCACCGCCAGCCGCTGGCCGGCGTGATACTGGTCCTGCAGGTTCTCGCCGACCTCGATGACCGTGAGGCTGACCTCGTGACCCAGTCGGGTGGGCTCCTTGGCCAGATCGCGGTTGTAGAGCTTCGGGTGGCTGCCACCCGCGCGGAGGATCTTCACGTCGGAGAAGCAGAGGCCGACGCTGTCGATGCGGACCAGCATCTGGTCGGCACTGGGTCGGGGGATGGCCAGCAGCTCGGGTTGATCGTCCTTGCCCATGTTCTCTGCGCCTGCGCCGTAGACGTTCCAGGCCCAGGTTGCTTCGGGCAGGTCGAGCTCGGCTGCGCGGTACCGGTCGTAGGCGCTCATTCGTGTCCTCCACGTCGTCGCTGGTGCAGTGGTTTGTCAGTCGCTTACTGGTGACGGTAGTCACAAGTCGTGCGGCCGACCATACCCCATATTTGTTGGAATTTACCCGTTCATGTTGGTTTACCCCCTTGACGGAGTAGTGTGGCACGGGTTACAAAGGTATTCGAAGAACGTGACGCCGACCACTGTCGACGCCAATGCTCTTCGCGCCACTTCGGCGCTAGGCCGGGGGGATCACGAGGGAAGGCGTCATGACGAACACACAGACAGAACCCGTAGGGATGCGAGTCCATGTCCAGAAGTTCGGCACGTTCTTGTCGAACATGGTCATGCCCAACATCGGCGCTTTCATCGCCTGGGGACTCATCACCGCACTGTTCATCGAGAAGGGCTGGCTCAACTGGGGCGGCTCGGGAGGCCTGGCCCCCGACAGCTGGGTCGCCGAGATCGGCGGCTGGGGCGACTTCGCCGGCGGCGGCATCGTCGGGCCGATGATCGACTACTTGCTTCCGATCCTGATCGGCTACACCGGCGGCAAGATGATGTACGACACCCGCGGTGGAGTGATCGGTGCGATCGCGACGATGGGCGTCATCGCCGGCGCCGACATCCCGATGTTCATGGGGGCGATGATCATGGGCCCGCTGGGCGGCTGGTCGATGAAGCACATCGACGCTCTCTGGGACACCAAGATCAAGCCCGGCTTCGAGATGCTGGTCAACAACTTCGCGGTCGGCATCTGGGGTGCTGTCCTGGCGACGTTCGGCTTCTTCGTCATGAGTCCGATAGTCACGTGGATCGCCGACCGCCTCTCCGACGGCATCGACGTCCTGGTGACCAACAACCTGCTGCCGTTCACCTCGGTCATCATCGAACCGGCGAAGGTCCTCTTCCTCAACAACGCTCTCAACCACGGCGTGCTCACGCCGCTGGGCACCACCGAGGCTGTGGAGAACGGCAAGTCCATCCTGTTCCTGCTGGAGGCCAACCCCGGTGCCGGCCTCGGCCTCCTGCTGGCCTACTCGATGTTCGGCAAGGGCCTGGCGAAGGCCTCGGCGCCGAGCGCGATGATCATCCACTTCTTCGGCGGGATCCACGAGATCTACTTCCCGTTCGTGCTGATGAAGCCCAAGCTCATCCTGGCGATGATCGCCGGCGGCATGACGCAGATCTTCATCAACGTCCTGTTCAGCTCGGGCCTGCGCGCCCCGGCTGCTCCCGGCTCGATCTTCGCCGTCTACGCCCAGACGCCGGGTGACAGCTTCGTCGGTGTCACGTTGTCGGTGATCGGTGGTGCTGCGGCGACGTTCGTCGTGGCTGCGTTCCTGCTCAAGACCGACCGCTCGGACGACCCAGAGGACCAGCTGGTCTCGGCCACCGCGAGCATGGAGTCGATGAAGGGGAAGTCCTCCTCCGTCTCGGGTGCGCTGCTCGGTGGAGCCGCCAACGCCGCCAACGCTCCGATCCGCTCGATCGTCTTCGCCTGCGACGCCGGCATGGGGTCCTCTGCCATGGGGGCCTCGGTGCTGCGCAAGAAGGTCCACGCTGCCGGCTACACCGACGTCACCGTGATCAACCAGTCCATCGCCAACCTCACCGACACCTACGACCTGGTCGTCACTCACGAGGACCTCACGGACCGAGCCCGGCAGAAGACCGAATCGGCGATCCACATCTCGGTCGACAACTTCATGGCGAGTCCTCGCTATGACGAGGTCGTCGAGCTGGTCGCCCAATCCCATGGCGTCGGTGCCGCGGCGTCCACGAACCCGGACGAGGCGTAGATGGCCTCCGAAGGGCTTCTGGTCCCGGAGTCGATCGTCCTCGACGCCCCCTCCGAAGGTCGCGACGAGGCCATCACCAGGGCCGGGGAGCTGCTACTCGCAGCCGGCGCGATCGAAGCGTCGTACGTCGATGCGATGCACGCACGCGAAGCATCGGTCTCGACCTACATGGGCAACCTGCTCGCGATCCCTCACGGCACCAACGAGGCGAAGTCGGCGATCCGCCGCTCGGCGCTCTCGTTCGTGCGCTACTCCGACGGCATCGAGTGGAAGGGCAAGCCGGTCAAGTTCGTCATCGGGATCGCCGGACAGGGCGATGACCACCTGGTGCTGCTGGGTCGGATCGCGGAGGTCTTCATCGACACCGATCAGGTGGCCAAGCTGGAAGCAGCACAGAGCGCTGCAGAGGTGATGGAGCTGCTCGGCGTGCAGGACTGACGCTCGAGCGCCGCGACAACGCACGACTCCCAACGAGGGCCCGTCGGACCGCCAGGTCCGGCGGGCCCTCGTGCCGTCGCGGCGCCGCGGGGTCGCCGCCGGGGGTCACGTCAGCGACGTGTGCAGGCGCACCTGCTTGACCAGCGTGCTGCCCGTGCCGTCGAGATCGAGCTCGCGGTGTGCGGCGTCCGCACCCCACCCGGCCTCGGTGAGGAAGCGCCGACGCCCGTCGTCGGTGCCGATCGTCCAGGTGAGCGCGCGGGTGAAGCGGTCGGCCACCATGGTGTCGACGACCGCCTGGAGCAGGCGGCTGCCGTGACCCTTGCCGAGCTCGTCGGGATCGACGACCAGCTCGCTGAGCTCGGCATCGGCAACCGGGTCGCAGTCGGGGTCCGTCGCGGGCGTGGCCACGGCGAAGCCGGTCACCCGGTTGCGCTCCAGGGCCACGAGCACCCGGTTGCGGGCGTCGGCGGGGCGCGTCATCGCCGTGCGCCAGGTCGCGGCCAGGGCGTCAGCATCCGCGGGGAACGCCGCTGCGGGGAGCAGCGCGCCGTACTGGCTGCGCCAGGCCTTGAGCTGGACGTCGGCCACGGCCGCGGCGTCGTCGGCCCACGCCACGCGGACCGAGACATCTGCGGTGGGTCCGGGGGAGGTGTTCATGGCCCCGACACTAGTGTCGCTCACATGGAGATTCGTAACCTCGGAGCAAGCGGCCTGAAGATCTCGGCCATCTCGTACGGCAACTGGCTGACCCACGGGTCCCAGGTCGAGGAGGATGCCGCGCTCGCGTGCGTGCGCCAGGCCCTCGATGAGGGGATCACCACCTTCGACACCGCCGACGTCTACGCCAACACCGCGGCCGAGACCGTCCTCGGCAAGGCGCTGAAGGGCGAGCGTCGCGCCGGGCTGGAGATCTTCACCAAGGTCTTCTGGCCGACCGGACCGGGCAAGCACAACGACCACGGGCTCTCGCGCAAACACATCATGGAGTCGATCGACGGCTCGTTGCAGCGCCTCGGCACCGACTACGTCGACCTGTACCAGGCGCATCGCTACGACCACGAGACGCCGCTGGAGGAGACGATGGAGGCCTTCGCCGACGTCGTCCGTGCCGGCAAGGCGCTCTACATCGGGGTCTCGGAGTGGCGCGCGGAGGAGATCCGCGCCGCGCACGCCCTCGCACGGGACCTACGGGTGCCGTTGGTCTCCAACCAGCCGCAGTACAACATGCTCTGGCGCGTCATCGAGTCCGAGGTCGTGCCGACCTCCGAGGAGCTCGGCCTCGGCCAGGTCGTCTGGTCGCCCATCGCGCAAGGCGTCCTCACCGGCAAGTACCTGCCGGGCGAGGCGCCGCCGGCCGGCTCGCGGGCGACCGACGAGAAGGGCGGCGATCAGATGATCGCGCGCTGGATGAAGGACGACGTCCTCACTCGCGTGCAGCGACTCAAGCCGATCGCCGACGAGGCCGGTCTGAGCATGGCCCAGCTCGCGGTCGCGTGGACGCTGCAGAACCCCAACGTCTCCTCGGCGATCGTCGGCGCGAGCCGACCCGAGCAGGTCACCGACAACGTCAAGGCGGCCGGGGTCAAGCTCGACGCCACTGCGATGGCCGCGATCGACGAGGCGCTGGACGGAGTCATCGAGAGGGACGCTGCGAAGACCCAGTCGCCGCGGCGGTCCGAGGTCTTCGGCTGAGCAGGATCGGAGGCTGAGCAGGCGAGGAACGAGCCGTCGACGAAGCCCGGTGACTGTGCGCGCCCTCCGTCCCCGTCGACGGTGGGGTCTCGGAGGCTGAGCAGGCGAGGAACGAGCCGTCGACGAAGCCCAGTGACTGTGCGCGCCCTCCGTCCCCGTCGACGGTGGGCGCGTCACCGGGTTTCGACACGCTCGCGGTCCGCGCTGTTGGCATGGACCTCACCAGGTTTCGACACGCTCGGTCGCGGGTTCGTTCCTCACCCGCGCTCGCTGCTCAACCACCGATGAGCACCACAGCCAGCACTCAGCGTTCGTTCCTCACGCTGAGTAGCTACCTGTAGTGCTCGGGCAGCGCTTCGCCGATCTTGACCCGTGCCTTGGGCATCCGCATGAACTTCATCTGCATCGCGCGGCTCAGGGTGTAGTACGTCGTGCCCTTGAGCGGTTCGTGCGGGAAGCGCGCGGCCATCTGCTTGCGCATCCGGAAGCGCAGCACCAGCAGGTCGATGACCAGGACGAGGAACAGCGGGAACACCAGTGACGGCACCACGAGCGAGATGATCATCAGCGGGATCACGATCTCGGCGAACGAGAAGCGGCTGTCGACGAAGTCGCGCAGGAAGGCCCGCACGGGTCCCTGGTCGCGGGCCAGCAGGATCTTGCCGGCCTTCATGTCGGCGCGCAGGGTCTTGCTCGACTCCGACTTCATGGCGCGCTTGCGTGCCATCTGCTCCTTGCGGGTGCGCGGCACCTTGGCGCGGGCGCGGGCGGCTGCCTCGGCCTCCTTGCGGGAAGGCGTCGGTCGTCCCTTGCCCGGTGTGGTGCCGGACTTGGTCAGCTGTGCTGTGGACTCCGCGGTCGAGGAGCTTTCGGAATCAGACTTGTTGCGACGAAACACTGGGTGCTTTCTCATCGGTCGAATGGGGAGGTGCGAGAGCAATCAGCCTACCCGGAGCCCCGCGCACCCTCTGTGCCTCGGTTGCCGCAGCGGCATAGGGTGAGGTACGTCGGATGTCGACCGGAGCAGCTTCGAGAGGGAACCCATGAGCATCATGAAGCGGATGAGCCTGATCTTCCGTGCCAAGGCCAACAAGGCGCTCGATCGCGCCGAGGACCCGCGCGAGACCCTCGACTACAGCTATCAGCGCCAGCTGGAGCTGCTGACGAACGTACGTCGTGGCGTCGCGGACGTCGCGACCAGCCGCAAGCGCATCGAGCTGCAGCTCGCCCAGCTGGAGCAGCAGGCAGCCAAGCTCCAGGCGCAGGCCGAGAAGGCGCTGCAGATGGACCGTGAGGACCTCGCCCGCGAGGCGCTGACCCGCAAGTCCGGGCTCACCGGACAGATCGAGGACCTCCGGACCCAGCACGCGCAGCTGCAGGGCGAGGAGGAGAAGCTCACCAACGCCCAGCAGCGGCTGCAGGCCAAGGTCGAGTCCTTCCGCACGCGCAAGGAGACCATCAAGGCCACCTACACCGCGGCCGAGGCCCAGACCCGCATCAACGAGGCCATGTCGGGCATCGGCGAGGAGATGGGTGACGTCGGTCTGGCCATCCAGCGCGCCGAGGACAAGACGGCCACCATGCAGGCCCGCGCAGGCGCGATCGACGAGCTCATCGCCTCCGGGGCGTTGGACGATGCCAGCTCTCAAGGCCGCGGTGACGACATCGCGCGCGAGCTCGATGCGATGAGCTCGCAGTCCGATGTGGAGCTCGAGCTCATGCGTCTCAAGGGACTGGGCTCGGCCTCGACCCCCGACGCGATCGAGGGCAGCCAAGCGCAGGGCGAAGCACAGGGAGAGGGCGAGCCGCGGTGATCATCCGGGTGCTGGGTGAGGGGCAGTACGACGTCGCCGACCACGCCCTGGAGCGGCTCAACGAGCTCGACGCGGTGGTCGAGGCGGCCGTGGGGGCTGACGACGAGGCATCGTTCACCTCCGCGCTGGCGGCGCTGCTCGACGGCGTACGCACTGTCGGCGTGCCGCACGCCCTGGACAGCCTCGACGAGTCCGACCTGATCCTGCCGCCGCCCGACGCCACGATCGCTGACGTGCGGGACCTGCTCACCGGCGACGGGCTGATCCCGGGCTGATCCCGGCTGAGACTCGCCGGACACAGCAAAGGCACAGCCGGCGTCCAGGCAGGCATTGGGAAGACCCTGCACAATGGAGTCATGGCCCGTTCACGATTTGTCGGTGACCCGGGGCTGACCGCCCGGATGACCTTGGTCATGTTCCTGCTCGGCGGACTCTTCGTCGCCCTGGTGGTGGCCCTGATGGGCATCTTCGCCAGCAACGGCGGGTACGGCATCGCCGTCCTGATCGGCTTCGCCGGCATCGGCGTGGCGATCTATCAGTGGTACTCCTCCGACACCGTCGCGATGAAGGCGATGCGCGCCCGCGAGGTCACTCCGGAGCAGGCCCCCGAGCTGCACGCGATGATCGACCGGTTGTGCACCATGGCCGACATGCCCAAGCCGCGGGTCGGCATCTCCGACACGGCCGTGCCCAACGCCTTCGCGACCGGACGCTCACCCGAGCGCTCCGTCGTCTGCGTGACCACGGGCATCCTCGGCATGCTGACGGCCGAAGAGCTCGAGGGCGTGTTGGCCCACGAGCTCTCCCACGTCGCCCACCGTGACGTCCTCGTCATGACCGTGGCCAGCTCGGCCGGCATCTCCGCCGGCATGCTCACCCAGGGCGCGCAGTACGGGATGATGTTCGGCGGCGGTCGCCGCGACAACAACAACGGCGGACTCCCCGTCTGGTTGCTGGTGCTGGTCGTGAGCCTGGCGGTGTACGCCGTCAGCTTCGTCCTGCTGCGCCTGCTCTCGCGCTACCGCGAGCTCTCGGCAGACCGGGCCGGTGCCTATCTCACGATGAAGCCGGCGGCCCTGGCCTCGGCGCTGCAGAAGATCACCGGCGAGATGAACACCATCCCCGACCGCGACCTGCGTCAGGTCGGCGCGGCCAGCGCGCTGTGCATCGCCCCGTCGGTCCGCGGGGTGTCCCTGAAGACCCTGACCGCCACTCACCCGTCGCTCGAGCAACGTCTCGAGCAGCTCGCAGGCATCCAGGCCGAGCTGGGTCGACCGACTCGATGAGCATCCTGATCGGGCACCTCGGCTGATGGGTCTCCTGCGCAACATCATGGGGCGGTCGCGGCCCGTCCAGGCCAACCTGGATGCGCTGTTCGGAGTGCCGAGCGCGGCGATCACGTTGCAGACCACCATCGGTCTGGTGCCGACCGGCGACGGGTCCGTCTGCTACCGCGCCCCGGCCGGCGCCGGGTTCGCCCAGGCTCAGGCCGACATGGTCGAGCTGTTGGAGAGTCCCAGCGACGGCCCCGAGATCAAGTTGTCGCAGGACGGGTTCGGCTACTCCTGGCTCGAGGTCGACCACGAGCCGTACGACCCGACGTCCGGCGACCTCGGAGGGCTGTGCACCGACCTGCACGCGGTCAACACCACCCTCGAGGCAGCGGGCTTCGGTCCGTCGCTCCTCTGCTCCCTGATCCCGTTCGTCGATGCCCAGGGCCGGTCGATGGGGTTGGTCTACCTCTACAAGCAGGGCACGTTCTACCCCTTCGCCCCGGTGCCGGGTGAAGCGCGTCGCCGCGACAACCTGCTGGAGATCCAGGTGCGCGACCAGCTGGCGGGAGAGCTGCCCGTGGAGGCCGACACCTCGCGGTGGTTGGCTCTCTGGGGTGCCCCGGGCGTTTGACTGCGCGCTGGTGGCTGGCCGGTTAGCATCGGGGCGACCAGAACGGCTGTGCGGGCGGCTGTGCCCTTCCCTGCGCAGGAGACGTTCGATGGAACCCCAGCACGAATCGGCTCGCCCACGGCC
This sequence comes from uncultured Actinomycetota bacterium, assembly GCA_963761285.1. GTDB lineage: Bacteria > Actinomycetota > Actinomycetes > Propionibacteriales > Nocardioidaceae > Nocardioides. The sequence goes on from CAVXGJ010000016.1 coordinate 294,910, forward strand.
CCTGTCTCGCCGTACGGTGGTGAGTGGGGCCGGACACGCCGTGTGGGTGACTCCCGTCATCCTCGTCGCGAGCACAGCGCCGGCCATGGCCGCGTCGGGGGCCCCTGAGGTGCGAGCCAGCAACATCGTGTCCGCTCGTGCCAACAACCAGCTGACGGTGGCGGTGACGCTCACCAACGAAGGCAGTGCGGATACGTCCGGCCTGATGGTGGCCGTGCGGTTCAACGACTCCACGACCGCCACGAACTCCCTCACCGAGGCGCCCACCAACGTCACCGGAGGCTTCGCCTACGTCGGGATCGACGCTCCGACGAGCACCGATCGGACCTACCGGTTCACCAAGGCCGATCCGCAGCTGACGGGCTCGGCGTCGCCGGCGGGCGCGATGGCCACCTTGGGATTCAAGATCCGGGTCTACCCCTTGGTGGCCGGCAACTACCTCGGATCCATCACGGTGACCCCGACTCCCACGGGAGCACAGGGCGGCACCGGCATTCCCGCCGGCCCGACGCCGTACTCGTAACCGATCACCACGAGAACAAGGACCCCCCATGGTCGGGCCGGCCGACTCGTCGGCGGGCCCGACGGACCCGGCGGACCCGCGTCAGTCGCGGTGTGACTTGCCGGGCAGGTCGAGCATCCGCTGGAGGGCGACGAGCGCGTCGCGCTCGGTGTCGGGGTCGACCTCGATCCGGTTGACGACCTCGCCCGCGACGAGGGACTCCAGCGCCCACACGAAGTGGGGAAGGTCGATGCGGTTCATCGTCGAGCAGTAGCAGACGTCCTTGTCGAGAAACAGGATCCGCTTGTCGGGGTGGTTGTTGGCGAGGCGCTGCACGAGGTTGAGCTCCGTGCCGATGGCCCAGGTCGACCCGCTCGGGGCTGCCTCGATCGTCTTGATGATGAACTCTGTCGAGCCGACCAGGTCGGCCGCCAGCACGACGTCGTGAGGGCACTCGGGGTGCACCAGGATCTGGACGTCGGGGATCGTTGCACGCAACTCGTCGACGACGGTGAGGGAGAAGCGGCCGTGCACCGAGCAGTGGCCCTTCCACAGGATCATCTTCGCCGCTCGCAGCTCTTCGGGCGTCAGCCCACCACCCGGGAGGTGGGGGTTCCACACGACGCACTCCTCGAGCGTGATGCCCATCTGCAGCACCGCAGTGTTGCGACCGAGGTGCTGGTCGGGGAAGAAGAGGACCTTCGCGCCGGCGTCCAGGCCACCCTTCTGCTCGAACGCCCACTCCAGGGCGACGTCGGCGTTGGACGAGGTGCACACCACGCCGCCGTTGCGGCCGCAGAACGCCTTGATGTCGGCGCTGGAATTCATGTAGGTCACCGGGACCACGCTGTCCTGCACTCCGGCGGCGGCCAGCGCCTCCCAGGCGGCCTCGACCTGGGGGAGTCTCGCCATGTCGGCCATCGAGCAGCCGGCGGCCAGGTCGGGCAGGATCACCTGCTGGTCGGGTCCGGTGAGGATGTCGGCGGACTCGGCCATGAAGTGCACGCCGCAGAACACGACGAACTCTGCGTCGGGGCGCGCCGCAGCCTCGCGAGCAAGCTTGAAGGAGTCGCCGGTGATGTCGGCGAACTGGATGACCTCGTCACGCTGGTAGTGGTGGCCGAGCACGAAGAGCCGCTCGCCGAGGGCTTCCTTGGCCGCCAGGGCGCGGGCGACGAGGGCGGGGTCGGAGGCCGACGGCAGGTCGCCGGGACACTCCACGCCGCGCTCGGAGGCGCGGTCGATACCTCGGCCGAGGGGCAGGAGCGGCAGGTCCACGGTGGTCATGGGTCCATCGTAGGCGGCGACGGACGCTCAGAGCAGGGCACCGTTGTGTACGTACGGCGTCGGGGGTGCCATGCCGCGCAGGGCAAGGTAGCCCGCGGTGTGGACATCGAGCCGTGCCGCCAGGCCAACGTCGAGCGCCCACTCGTTGGCAGCGGTGAGGTGAGGCACCGTCACCTCGTCCGGCCCGTCGGCCAGCACCGTCCACAACAGTCGTGAAGCAGTCAGGCGGTTGTCGGCGGCGAGGAGGGCCAGCCCGCCGTTGCCGACGTAGGCATAGCCCGAGCCGGTGGTGGAGTCCGAGACGAGCAGCCGCCACTGACTCAGCATGAACTCGTGATCGACGCCGTGTGCGGCGCCACGAGCGCGTCGGTCGAGGGAGTCCATGAGGTCGATGTCGGACGCGGAGCCCTCCCGGACCTTCTCCACGACCGGCAGCGCCGACCGGTCGACGGTGCCTCGAAGGAACATCTGCGGGTGCAGGGAAAAGCCTGCCAGCCGGTACCGACGTACGGCCCTCGGGTCGGAGGAGGACGACAGCATGCCGCGCAGGCAACCCCGGCCGTGGTGCAGCGCGGCGTCGAGGAGCGCTTTGCCCACGCCCCGGTCCTGCAGGTGGGGTCGGACCGCGTAGGTCGCCAGGATCCAGGTCTTGTCGCGCACGGCCGAGGTCGCGAAACCCACCATCTCGGCACCGTCCTCGGCGACCCAGCACCCGCCGGGGTCGGTGCGGAGGAAGTGCTTGGTGCGCTCGATCCAGGTGGCGGCCCGCGAGGTCGCTCGCAGCTCCGGCTCGGGCCACGATCGCGGGGACGAGCGCTGGTCGACGAGAAGGAAGGCCTCGGCGCTGAGCCGCTCGGCGCCCGGCACGTCCTCGGGCGCCATCGGTCGGATCCGTACGTCGCTCACCCGGCCACCCTAGGGACCGGTCAAGATGGGCGCATGCGAGTTCTCGTGGCACCCGACAAGTTCGCCGGCACCCTCACCGCGGTCGAGGCCGCCGAGGCGATCGCCGCGGGATGGCGTCGCCACGCACCCGACGACGAGCTCGACCTGGCCCCGATGGCCGACGGCGGTCCCGGCTTCGTGGATGTCCTGCACGCGGCGCTCGGCGGGGACCTGCACCTGGTGTCGGTCGACGCGATGCACGGGGAGGTCGTGCCGTGCACTGTTCTGCGAGTCGGCGACACCGCCTACATCGAAAGTGCGCAGGCCTGTGGGCTGCCGCTGTTGCTCGACGCCGGCGGCGAAGGGGCTGAGTTCACTGCCACCACCGGGGTGGGTGAGCTCGTGCTGGCCGCGATCGAGCTCGGTGCCACCAGGGTCGTCGTCGGGTTGGGCGGCTCGGGCACCAATGACGGTGGCGCGGGGCTCATGGCGGCGCTCGGGGCTACGTCCGACGGCGTGCTGGACTGCGGCCCGATCTGCTTCGACCAGATCACGCACGTCGACCTCGCCCCGTGCCGTGAGCGCCTGGCCGGCATCGAGCTGGTGATGGCCTCTGACGTCGACAACCCGCTGACGGGCCTCTTCGGGGCGACCAAGACCTACGGCCCCCAGAAGGGCATCGCCGAGGACAGGATCGTCGCGGTCGACGCGATGCTCGAGAAGCTCGCCCTCGCCACCGACCGCCGGATGTCTCTGGAGAAGGGTGCCGGGGCCGCTGGAGGGCTCGGCTTCGCCCTGCTGTGCTTGGGGGCGCGCCGTGAGCCGGGCATCGAGCTGGTGGCCCGCACGGTGCGGCTCGCCGAGCGGGCCAGGGCCGCCGACCTGGTGATCACGGGGGAGGGCGCGTTCGACTTCTCCAGTCGCTCGGGCAAGGTTCCCTACGGTGTCGCTGCGATCGCGCAAGAAGCTCTGCGCCCCTGCGTGGCCCTGGCCGGGCAGGTGCTCGTGGGGTCCCGGGAGATGCGGGCGCTCGGCGTCGAGTCGGCCTATTCGCTGGTCGATCTCGTCGGCGAGGAGCGAGCTTTCGCCGAGCCGGCGGTGGCGCTGGCCGCCCTGGGCGAGCGGGTCGCACGCACGTGGTCGCGCTGAGGACTGGAATAACCCGCTGTGTGCGAGGATTGACCCTGTAGCACGATCACCAATCCTCAATCCTTGGGAGTCACCGACATGACCGAGCAGGTCGACACCACCACGGAGCGCCGCACCGACCAGATCAACCTGAGTGCGGTGGCCGCAGCCAAGGTGCAGAGCCTCCTCGAGCAGGAGGGTCGCGATGACCTCCAGCTGCGCATCTCCGTCCAGCCCGGCGGCTGCAGCGGTCTTCGCTACCAGCTGTTCTTCGACGAGCGCACCCTCGACGGCGATGCCGTCACCGACTTCGACGGCGTGTCCGTCGTCGTCGACCGGATGAGCGTCCCCTACCTCAACGGTGCCGAGATCGACTTCGTCGACAGCATCGAGAAGCAGGGCTTCACCATCGACAACCCCAACGCGACGGGTTCCTGCGCCTGCGGCGACTCGTTCCACTGAGCGAGCAGCCGACCGCGAGGAACGAGCGGTCGGCGTGGCGAGCGAAGGTTGAGCGAGCCCGCGACTGAGGTACGAAGTCGCGCAAAGGCGAGTCGAAACCCGGTGAGACGAGCAGCAGCCGCAACCACGGCCGCCGTACCTCGGTAACGCACAGCAACCCCCGCCGATGGCGGGGGTTGCTGTCATTTGCAGGAGGTCTGGTCGAGCTCACTCCAAGGCGAAGTGCAGCGCCCCGGCCAGCCGCGCCGCCGCCTCGCTGATCTCGATGGAGCCCTTGGCGCGCTCGCCGGGCTGCTCGTCGAAGTGGAGGCTGGGGGCAGGCCGAGTCGCCAGCCGCGCGGCCTGCTCGAGGCGCAGGTGGACTCCGGTGGCACGACAGTCGGCGAGCATTTCGGCAGGAGTCGACAGGTCATCGTAGGAGGTCATTCCTCGACGCTAGGTGCTACCGATGGGTACTCCCAGTCCTACCGCTGGGTAGTGTCTCGTCCCATGCCTCTGCTGATCGCCGGATCCATCGCGACCGACCATCTGATGTCCTTCGGTGGCAAGTTCGCCGACTCCCTCGTCGTGGACCAGCTGGACAAGATCTCCTTGTCCTTCCTCGTCGACGACCTGGAGATCCGTCGCGGCGGGGTGGCCGCCAACATGGCCTTCGGCCTCGGCCGTCTCGGCCTGACGCCGGTGCTCGTCGGAGCAGCGGGGGAGGACTTCGCCGACTACCGCTCGTGGCTGGAGCGCCACGGCGTCGACTGCAGCGCGGTGCACATCTCCGAGACGCGTCACACGGCTCGTTTCGTCTGCACCACCGACCCGACCGGCGCCCAGATCGCCTCGTTCTACCCCGGGGCGATGAGCGAGGCCAGGTCGATCGAGCTGGCCCCCATCGTGGCGCGCGTGGGTGAGCCCGACTTCGTCCTCATCGGCGCCGACGACCCCGACGGCATGCTGCGCCACACCGAGGAGTGCCGCCAGCGCGGCTACCCGTTCATCGCCGACCCGAGCCAGCAGCTGGCCTTCAGCGGCCCCCAGTTGATCCGCGACCTGATCGACGGTGCGGCCTACCTGTTCTCCAACGAGTACGAGTCAGCGATGATCGTGCAGAAGACCGGCTGGTCGGCCGAGGAAGTCCTCGACCGGGTGGGTGTGCAGGTCACGACCCTCGGCAAGGACGGCGTGCGGGTGACCGGCACCGGACTGGAGCCTCTCCACGTGGCAGCCGCCTCCGACGTGACCGCGCTGGAGCCGACCGGGGTGGGCGATGCGTTCCGCTCCGGCTTCCTCGCCGCTCTGTCGTGGGGCCTGAACCACGAGCGGGCCTGCCAGGTCGGCTCGGTGCTCGCCGCCTACGTGGTCGAGACCGTCGGCACCCAGGAGTACTCCTTCACCCACGCCGAGTTCGTCGCGCGCATCGAGGGCTCCTACGGCGCCCAGGCGGCCGCCGACATCGCGGCGCACCTCTGACGCGCCCCGAGACGGCCTGACACGCCCCCGACACGCCTCGCGGACCGTCAGCTGAGCCGTCGTACGACGTAGCGCGCCACGCCGTCCGGGGCGGGCTCCTCGCCGACGTACTCCTGGCCGCGCATGCGACACCAGGCCGGCACGTCGTAGCGCGCTGCCGGGTCCTCGGCGGTGACGGCGATCAGTCCGCCCACCGGGGCCTCGGTCAGCCGGCGGTTGAGCTCGATGATCGGCAGCGGGCACAGCAGCCCTCGGCAATCGAGCTCGACCGTGGCATCGGGCACCTCTGAATTCACCGGCGCAGCTCCTCGACGACCTCGGGCAGCGCCGCGCAGAAGGCCTCGACCTCGGACTCGGTGGTGTCACGGGTGAGGGAGACCCGCACGTTGCCGTGGGTCAAGGCGCCCATGGCCGCGAGCACGTGACTCGGCTCCAGCGTCGAGGCCGTGCACGCCGATCCGCTGGCCACCTGGAAACCGCGGCGGTCGAGCTCGGACACCAACGCCTCGCCATTGACGTAGAGGCACGAGAAGGTCACCAGGTGGGGGAGTCGGTCCACCGGGTCGCCGACCACTTCCGCGTCCGGGAGTGCGGCCGCAGCTGCTCGGATCCGCTCCACGAGCCGGTGCTGACGGGCGTTGACCTCGTCGCGCTCGGCCAGCACCGCCTGCAGGGCGGCAGCGGCGGCCAGGGCCGCTGGGACGTTCTCGAAGCCCGACGTGCGGTGGTCGACCCGATCGTCCTCCGGGAACGGGTTCTCCCACCGGGTGCCACGACGTACGAGCAGGATCCCCACGCCTGCGGGACCGCCCCACTTGTGGGCCGAGCCGGCGAGCGCTGACCACAGCTCGGGCAGCGGCAGCCGACCCATCGAAGCGCAGGCGTCCACGAAGAGAGGAACGTCGTGGGGGAGACGCAGGTCGCTGACGGGCTGCAGGGTCCCGACCTCGTGGTTGGCCGACTGGAGGGCGCACGCGGCGACTCCGGCGCCACCGGCTGCCGCGCTCAGGGCTTCGGGGTCGACCCGCCCTTGGCTGTCAGCACCCTCGAGGCGCGGGGTCCCTCCCCAGGACGCAGCGTGCCGCACCGCTGAGTGCTCGATCGCCGAGTGCACGATCGTGTCCCCTCGGCTGCGTCTTGCCCTGGCCAGTCCGAGCAGCCCCAGGTGCACCGCCGAGGTGCCGGAGGCGGTGAAGCTCACCTCGTCGGGTCGCACGTCGAGGCACTGAGCCACCACGGCGCGGGCGTTGTCGAGCAGGAGCCGGGCGTCCCGCGCTGGTTTGTGCAGGCGACGTGGGTCGGCGTACCCCCGGTCGAGGGCCGCGAGCAGCGTGTCGCGGGCCGCAGGGTGCAGGGGTTCAGCGGACGCCGAGTCCAGGTAGCCGCTCACGTCCGTCACGCCTTGAATCTAGCGAGAAAAGTCCACGCCTACCCGGTCACTGAAGTGGGCGGTGATTCGGATAGTCTCTGAGGTGTCCCTTGACCGCTTTGAGAGGAAGGCTCAGACCTTGAGTCTGCAATTCTCCGAGCGTCCGGCTGCATTGCCGCGACGCACTCGCCGGATGACCCTGCTGGGCCTGCTCGGACTCGCCCTCGTGGGGCTCAGCGCCTGCGGCAGCGACAGTGAGCTCGAGCGGTTGGCCATGCCCAAGCCGATCACGGTTGAGGGTGAGAGCACCCTTGAGCTGTGGCAGGGCGCCTGGATCGCCCTGTTGGTGACCGGTGCGTTCGTCTGGGGCCTGATCTTCTACGTGATCTGGAAGTACCGCCGTCGTAGTGAGGACGAGGTCCCGATCCAGACGCGCTACAACCTGCCGCTCGAGATCTTCTACACGATCTTCCCGATCATCATGGTGATCGTGTTCTTCGCGCACACGATCCGCGTCCAGAACATCGTGCTCAACGACGAGGACGTCGTTCCGACCAACACCGTGTACGTCGTCGGTCAGCAGTGGTCGTGGACGTTCAACTACCCGGACGCGGTCGAGGGCAAGAACGTCTACGAGTACGGCACGGGCAACATCATCCCGACGATCGTGCTCCCGGTCGGCCAGACGACCCGCTTCGAACTCCGTTCCCCCGACGTCATCCACGACTTCGGCGTCCCCGGCTTCCTGATCAAGATGGACGTCATGCCGGGCCAGAACAACCACTTCCAGGTGACTCCCAAGGTCGAGGGCACCTACGCCGGCAAGTGCTACGAGCTCTGCGGGGTCTACCACTCGCGGATGCTGTTCAACGTCGACATCGTGTCGGAGGCCGCGTACGAGGACTACCTCCAGGGCCAGTACGACGCCGGCTTCGTCTCCGACGCTCCCGTGTGCGGCGGTCAGTACGCCCGCACCCAGGTCGCCAAGGACGAAGCAGATTCCGTGATCGAGGAGGCCTGCCAGTGACCACCACCGCCCCACCGCCCGCCAGCACCACGGTGCCCGAGCCGCGCAAGCCGCTCGGTCGCCAGCTGGTCACGATCATGACCACCACCGATCACAAGCTGATCGGCAAGCTCTACCTGATCACGTCGTTCGCGTGGTTCCTGATCGCCGGCCTGATGGCCATGCTGATCCGCTCCGAGCTTGCCTTCCCGGGCAGCCAGATCGTCAACGACGAGCTCTACAACCAGCTGTTCACGATGCACGGCACGATCATGCTGCTGCTGTTCGCGACACCGCTGTTCTTCGGTTTCGCCAACGTGATCATGCCGCTGCAGATCGGTTCCCCCGATGTCGCGTTCCCGCGGCTCAACATGTTCTCCTACTGGCTCTTCCTCTTCGGCGGTCTGATCGCCGGGTCGGGCTTCCTGACGCCGTCCGGTGCCGCTGACTTCGGCTGGTTCGCCTACACGCCGCTCTCCGACGCCGTCCGGTCGCCGGGAGTGGGCGGTGACCTGTGGATCATGGGTCTGTGGCTGGCTGGTCTCGGCACGATCCTGGGTGCGGTCAACTTCATCACCACGATCATCTGCATGCGTGCCCCCGGCATGACGATGTTCCGGATGCCGCTCTTCGTCTGGAACACGCTGGTCACCAGCCTGCTGGTCCTGATCGCCTTCCCCGTGCTCGCCGGCGCGCTGCTCTCGCTGGAGGCCGACCGCCAGTTCGGAGCCCACGTCTTCGACACCGCTCATGGCGGCGCGATCTTGTGGCAGCACCTGTTCTGGTTCTTCGGACACCCGGAGGTCTACATCATCGCGCTGCCGTTCTTCGGCATCGTCACCGAGATCCTGCCGGTGTTCAGCCGCAAGCCGATCTTCGGCTACGTCGGCCTGGTCGGCGCCACCCTCGGTATCGCGATCCTCTCGGTCGCGGTGTGGGCGCACCACATGTTCGTCACCGGCGCCGTCAACCTGCCGTTCTTCTCCGGCATGACGTTCTTGATCGCGGTCCCGACAGGGGTGAAGTTCTTCAACTGGATCGGGACGATGTGGGGTGGATCGATATCATTCGACACCCCTATGTTGTGGTCGATCGGCTTCCTGACGACCTTCCTCTTCGGCGGCCTGACCGGTGTCATCCTGGCCAGCCCGCCCCTGGACTTCGCGGTCTCCGACTCCTACTTCGTGGTCGCTCACTTCCACTACGTGGTCTTCGGCACCGTGGTGTTCGCGATGTTTGCCGGGTTCTACTTCTGGTGGCCCAAGATGACCGGCCGGATGCTCGACGAGCGCCTGGGCAAGGTCCACTTCTGGTTGCTGTTCGTCGGGTTCCACACCACCTTCCTGATCCAGCACTGGCTCGGGGTCGAAGGCATGCCGCGTCGCTACGCCGACTACCTGCAGAGCGACGGCTGGGCCGGTCTCAACCAGATCTCCACAGTGGGTGCATTCCTGCTCGGGGCCTCGACGTTGCCGTTCCTCTACAACGTCTACATCTCCCGGCGCGCACCGCTCGTCGAGGTCGACGACCCGTGGGGCTGGGGCCGCTCCCTGGAGTGGGCCACCAGTTGCCCGCCCCCGCGCCACAACTTCCACTCGATCCCGAGGATCCGTTCGGAGTCGCCGGCCTTCGACCTGCACCACCCCGAGGTCGCCGCGATCGAGCTGGACGAGAACACCGCTGCGCGTGACGGCAACTTCGCGGATGCCCCCGACATGGAGGGCCGCGACACGTTGATCAAGGAGCGCCTCGACCAGGACACCGACACCACCGAGGGAGACCAGACGCGATGAAGAACGAAGCGTGGATCTTCGGCATCACCACTGCCTTCCTCGTGCTGGTAGCGCCCACCTACTGGCTGGTCACCGCCAGCGACGGCAATGCCAACGTCGGCGGTGGCGGTGGCGACTGGACCGGCACCTCGGCGCTGGTGATGACCGGGCTGCTGACCCTGATGGTGACCCTCTACCTCGGCTTCCATGCCAAGAAGATGGATCCCCGGCCCGAGGACCGCAACGACGGTGAGATCGCCGACGGTGCCGGTGAGCTCGGCTTCTTCCCGCCCTACTCGTGGTGGCCGCTGTGGTGCGGCGCCACCCTGGGCGTCCTGGTCTTCGGCGTCGCCATGGCTGCCTGGTGGCTCTTCGTCATCGGCGCTGCTCTGGGTGCCGTTGCGCTGAGCGGACTGGTCTTCGAGTACTACCACGGAGAGCACGCCCACTGACCTGTTGACGGGGATCACGTCCCGTTCGTGACGGCCTGCGCCCATGCCTGCTTTAGGCTGGGTGCAGGCCGTTCGCGATTTCGGGCGCCGGCCCGCATCACCAACTTCAGGAGCTTGCATGTCCGTGTCGCTGACCAAGCGTCGCCTCGCCGTCCTCACCATCGCTGCCTTCTCGACGGCTTCCTTGGCGGCGTGTACCGCCACCGAAGCCGGCGAGGTGACCGGTGCGCAGGCGGGAGGCAGTGGCGCTGAGGGCAGCTCCGCAGCAGGCACGAACGCCCCTGCACGACGCAGCCCGTCGGTGACCACCAACGTCAAGCGCGGAGCGACCGGAGTGCCGGTCTCCACCCTCGTGCGGGTCGAGGCCCAGGATGGCTCCCTGGCGTCGGTGAAGGTGACTTCGAGCACGGGCCAGGTTGCCGGTGGCATGCGTGAAGACGGCGTCTTCTGGCTGGCCTCCGAGCGTCTCGAGCCGGGTACGACGTACACGATTGCGGCAGTGGCCACGGGCGCGGGCGACGACCAGCAGACGCGGCGTACGAGCCGTTTCACCACGCAGGACCTCTCCCTGTCGGAGCAGACCTTCGCCTCGGTGGCCCCGCTCCAGGGAGAGACGGTCGGGGTCGGGATGCCGGTGATCGTCTCGTTCGACGTGCCCGTGCGCAACAAGGCGGAGTTCGAGAAGGCGATGACGGTGACCTCACAGCCGCAGCAGGTTGGTGCCTGGCGCTGGCTGAACGACAACGAGGCGCACTGGCGTCCCAAGACCTACTGGAAGTCCGGCACCGAGGTGTCCGTCGACATCGCTGTCAACGGAGTCGACGCCGGCAACGGCATCTACGGTCAGCAGGATCGCGCGATCGACTTCACGATCGGTGATGCCAACATCTACGAGGTCGATGCCCAGACCCACCAGATGAAGGTGTTCAGCAACGGCGACCTGCTCCGCACGATCCCGATCACCACTGGCAAGGCCGGATTCACCACCCGTTCGGGCACCAAGGTGATCGTCGAGAAGTTCGCGTCGAAGCGGATGAACTCCGAGACCGTCGGCATCTCCGGCTCCGAGGCCTACGACATCGACGACGTCGAGTACGCCATGCGCCTGACCTACTCGGGCGAGTTCATCCACGCCGCCCCCTGGTCTGTCGGCTCGCAGGGGAGCGCCAACGTCTCCCACGGCTGCACAGGGATGAGCACCGACCAGGCGCGCTGGCTCTATGGCATCAGCAAGCGCGGTGATGTCGTGGAGTACACCGGCACCGACCGCCAGATGACCCTGGACAACGGCTACGGCGACTGGAACCAGCCGTTCGCCCAGTACGCCCGCGGCTCGGCCCTTTAACGCCTCCAGGACCGACCGCGGAGGCTGAGCAGGGCGAGGACGAGCCCGTGGCGTTCTCCGGAGGCTGAGCAGGGCGAGCCCCTGGGCGAGCCCGTCGACGAAGCCCGCGTGGGCCGTACGCGGGCCGTTGCCGCCGCGGGTGCCTACCTTGCGGGACTTCGTCGACGCTCGCTGGCGTTCTCCGGAGGCTGAGCAGGGCGAGCCCCTGGGCGAGCCCGTCGACGAAGCCCCGTGGGTCGTACGTCGAGCGTTCCCACCGCGGGTGCCTACCTTGCGGGGCTTCGTCGACGCTCGCTGGCGTTCTCCGGAGGCTGAGCAGGGCGAGCCTCCGGGCGAGCCTGTCGACGAAGCGGCTCGGCTCGAGCGCTCTCCGGAGGCTGAGCAGGGCGAGCCCCTGGGCGAGCCCGTCGACGAAGCCCCTGTAGGCCGTACGCCGAGCGTCCCCACCGCCGGTGGCACCTTGCGGGGCTTCGTCGACGCTCGCTGGCGCTCGCTGCTCAGCCTCCGGGGCTTCGCTGGCGCTCGCTGCTCAGCCTCCGGGGCTTCGGTGACGGTCAAAAACGACGGACCCGCTGGAGGAAGCTCCAGCGGGTCCGTCGTTCGTGCCTGGATCAGTGGTCGCCGCGCAGGGTCTCGCCTTCAACCTGGTGGTGACCGTCGAACTGGTGTCCGTCCGCCGAGTGACCGTCCAGTGCGGCGGTCAGCGCGTGAGCGTGCTCAGCGTGGTGGTGCGCCGCCTCGAGCTCCTCGGCCGTCGGCTTCTGGACGTTGTCGGCGTACATCAGCGTCGAGAGCTTGCCGCGGATGCCGTCGAGACGACCGCCGGGGGCGGCGACGCCGTTCTCGTCGACCTGCTGCGAGGGAGTGAAGACCTCGTCACGGTTACGAGCTGTGAGGCGGTAGGCCTCGGACTCGCTGATCGGCAGGTGGCGCTCGCTGTAGCCGCCCTCGGGCGAGCGCATGATGACACCCGTCTCGTAGCCGTGGAGCAACTTGCCCTCGTCGTGGCGCTGGAGCGAGATGCACCAGCGGCGGGTGACGAAGAACGCGATGGCAGGTCCGACGAAGACAGCAGCGCGCATGAAGTAGGTGATCTGGTTGATGCTCAGATCCAGCTTGATGGCGATGATGTCGTTGCCGCCGGCGGCCCAGGCCAGCCCGTAGAACGTCATGAGCGAGACCATGACGGCCGTGCGGGTCGGCGCGTTGCGCGGGCGCTCGAGCAGGTGGTGCTCGCGCTTGTCACCGGTGATCCAGGCTTCGATGAAGGGCAGGAGCATCAGGACGACCAGCATGAGCGGCGGGACGATCAGGATCGGGATCATGATGTTCCACGAGATCGGCTCGCCGAAGATCGTGGACTCCCAGCCGGGAATGATCCGCAGCAGACCGTCAGGCCAGCCCATGTACCAGTCGGGCTGAGACCCTGCGGTGACCTTGGTCGGGTCGTAGGGGCCGAACTTCCACACCGGGTTGATGGTGAGGAAGGCACCCATCAGGGCAACGGCGCCGAAGACGATGAAGAAGAAGCCACCGGCCTTCGCGGCGTAGACGGGGAGCATCGGGAAACCGACGACGTTCTCCTCGGTGCGGCCGGGCCCGGGCCACTGGGTGTGCTTGTGGTAGACGAGCAGCAGCATGTGAGCCGCGATAAGACCCAGCAGCAGGCCGGGGATCAGCAGGATGTGGATCGTGTAGAGGCGGGGGATGATCGAGTCGCCGGGGAACTCTCCACCGAAGAGGAAGAACGACATGTAGGAGCCCACCACCGGTGTGGCCTTCAGGAAGCCGTCAGCGGCGCGGACGCCGGTGCCGGACAGCAGGTCGTCGGGCAGCGAGTAGCCGGTGAAGCCCTCGAGGGTGCCGAGGAGGAGCAGCAGGCAGCCGATGACCCAGTTGAGCTCGCGGGGCTTGCGGAAGGCGCCGGTGAAGTAGACGCGCATCATGTGCACGAGCATCGCGGCGATGAAGATGCTTGCCGCCCAGTGGTGCATCTGACGCATCAGCAGACCGCCGCGAACGTCGAACGAGATGTTGAGCGTCGATTCCATCGACTTCGACATCCCGACGCCGCGCAGCGGGTCGTAGGAGCCTTGGTACTCGGTCTCGGCCATGCTCGGGTCGAACCACAGCGTCAGCAGGACCCCGGTGAGGAGCAGGATGACGAAGCTCCACAGAGCGATCTCGCCCAGCATGAACGACCAGTGGTCGGGGAAGACCTTGCGCAGGTTCTTCTTCATCGCCCCGCCGAGGCCGAGCCGCTCGTCGGCCCAGTTGGCCACGGCTCCTGCCTTGGCCGGCTTCTTCGGCGTCGCGGCGGACGTGGTGTTGCTGTCGGCTACTCGACTGGTGTCAATGCTCATTGACCACGCCCCCAATAACTCGGTCCCACGGGTTCGGTGAAGTCGCTCTGTGCGACCAGGAAGCCTTCGGAGTCCACGGCCAGTGCAAGCTGGGGGAGGGCTCGTGCGGCAGGTCCAAATACGACCTTAGCCGAGTCGGCGAGATCAAAAGTAGACTGGTGGCACGGGCACAACACGTGGTGCGTGGTGCGTTCGTAGAGCGAGATCGGGCAGCCCACGTGCGAGCAGATCTTCGAGTAGCAGATGATGCCCTCGACGGACCAGTCGTCGCGACCAGGGCCCGGGATGATCTCCTCGGGCTCCATCCGGACCACGATCACCGCGGCCTTGGCCTTCTGGACCTGCAGCTCGGTGCCCTCGAGGTCGAAGATGCCATCGGGAACCGCGTTGACCAGGTCACCGATCTGGAGGTCGGCCGCACGGATGGGGGTGCCGACGACGTCGCGCACCACGCGGACACCCTCCTTCCAGATGGTGTGCTCGAGGCCCGTGCCTTCCTCGGCATCCTCCACCTGGCTGGGGGTGGGGCCGAGGTCGCGGAGCAGGACGATGGGGGCGAGGGCGATGACACCGATCGCACCGAAGAGCGAGTTGCGGATGAGCGGGCGGCGGCCGAGGCCGGACTCCTCCAAGCCCACGTTGAGGGCCTCGATGGTGGCCTCGCGGTCCTCGTCGGAGGAGCGGGCAGGGTGACGCATCTCGACCATCTCGTGGTCGGCCATCAGCTTGCGGGCCCATTGAATGATGCCGATGCCGATGCAGAGCAGCGCAAGTCCGAGGGTGAGACCCAGGGCGACGTTGGAGGCGCCCAGGCCACCGCCGACGTCCCAGTTGTCGCCGACCTGGAAGACGAAGTAGGAGACGAAGAACAGGACCGTGAAGACGGCCGAGAGCATGAAGAGGCCGGCGACCTGACGTTCGGCGCGCTTGGCAAGACGCTCGTCGACGTCAGTGGGGCGCCAGGTGTGGGCCGGAAGGCCCGGGTCGGCCAGCGGGTCGCCGACCTTGTCGAGTGCCCCGGAGGCGCCGGAGGGCTTGTCGGGCTGGATGCTCATGCGGGGTCCCCTCGGAATTGTTCGGCGGAGGAGCGAAGCGGGGGAGTCGAAGAATTGCGTGGGGTGTTCATGCTGGGTCTCCCTGCTCGACGGTCCGATCGAGGGCGGTGGTGGGCCGAGTCTGGGTGGAACGGGTCGTGTGGGCGGCGATCCAGATCGCGAAGCCGAGCAACCCTCCGATGCCGACGACCCAGGCGAACAGACCCTCGGAGACGGGACCGAGCGAACCGAGACCGAACCCGCCGTAGGACGGCTGAGCGTCGGTGGCCTGGAGGTAGGCGATCACGTCGCGCTTCTCCTCAGGGGTGATGTTTCCGTTGGAGAAGGTCGGCATCGACTGCGGGCCGGTCAGGAGAGCCTCGTAGATGTACTTGGGCTCGACGCCGCGCAGGGTGGGTGCGGCACCACCGCGAGGCATGGCGCCGCCCTGGCCGTCGAAGTTGTGGCAGGCGGTGCAGTTGGTCAGGAAGATCTGGCCGCCGCGCGAGACAGCCGCGTCACGATCGAAGGCCGAGCCGTCGGCCGCGGTCTCCGGCAGGGTGTAGTCGGCCGGAACCGGGATCGCCGGGCCGGTGCCGAGCGAGTCGACGTAGGCCGCGAGCTGCAGGGTCTCCTCGTCGGTGTAGATCGCCGGCTTGCGGACGGCTTGCTGGCCGGGCTGGGCCAGGGGCATCCGGCCGGTGCCGACCTGGAAGTCGACCGAGGCCGCGCCCACATCTGCCAGGGCGGGGCCGTACTGCTGGCCGTCCGAGGTGAGGACGCCCTCGCCGTTCTGGCCGTGGCAGAAGGAGCAGCCGTTGATGAACAGCTCCTTGCCTGACTGGATGTCCTCGGCCGTCGTGGCCGTCTCCTCGGCCTGCGCACCCGGGGAGAAGGCGGAGTACATCCCGCCGGTGAGGAGTAGTCCGAGCAGGAGGACCACAGCTCCCGCGAGGGGGGCCCGGCGATGCCGGGAGAGCCGACCGGCGGAGCGGTTCAGGAAGCGCACTATCTCGTCCCTTGGGTTGCGAAGGATGGGCGAACGGAGAGGAAGCCGGCGGGCAAGTCGGCTACTTGATGAGGTAGATCGTCGCGAAGAGGCCGATCCAGACCACGTCGACGAAGTGCCAGTAGTAGGAGACGACGATCGCGCTGACCGCCTGCTCGTGGGTGAACTTTCGGGCCATGTAGGTGCGCCCGAGCACGAACAGGAAGGCGATCAACCCGCCGGTCACGTGCAGCCCGTGGAAGCCGGTGGTGAGGTAGAACATCGAGCCGTACGCCGTCGAGGTGTCGCCCGCGCCGCCGTCACCGCCCATGGTGATGCCCTCGTGGACCAGCTCGGCGTACTCCAGGGCCTGACCGCCGATGAAGATCGCACCCATCACGTAGGTGAGGATGAACCACTCGCGCAGCCCCCACCCGCGGAAGTCGAACAAGGACCCTTTGCGGCTGACCTGACCGCGCTCAGCGGCGAAGACGCCGAGCTGGCAGGTCAGCGACGACAGCACCAGGATCGTGGTGTTGGCCGCAGCGAAGGGCACGTTGAGTGCCTCGGTGCTGTCGGCCCAGAGTCCGGGACTCACGGATCTGATCGTGAAGTACGACGCGAACAGCGCCGCGAAGAACATCAGCTCGCTCGAGAGCCAGATGATCGTGCCGACCGCCACCATGCTGGGGCGGTCGTGATGCCCGTGCAGTCGGGAGGCCGGGATGGGAGCTGTCGTCGTTGCCACGGGACCATTATGGCGTGCACTTCCGTGAAGGGCACCTCGACCCCCGGGTGAAGTGTCGACCTATCCTTGGGACCGTGCTCGAACCCACTGTTGTCGCCATGTTGCTGGGCTCGGCGGACGACGCGGAACTGCTGCCGCGGCTGACCGGCGGGTCGATCTTCAGTGAGTGGGGTCTGGCGCCGGTGCCGCTGATCATCACTGTGTGGGCGGCTGGTCTCTACCTCGTGGGCGTCGCAGCCATGCGGCGCCGAGGCGATCACTGGCCGATCGGTCGCACCCTGGCGTTCGTGGTCGCCGGGATGGGCTCCTTCTACGTCGCGACCTCGTCGGGGCTGGCGGCATACGACACCACGTTGCTGAGCGTCCACATGGTCCAGCACATGATCTTGGCGATGCTGGTGCCGCTGGCGCTGGCCCTGGGTGCGCCCGTCACGTTGGCGCTGCGGACGCTGCCGACGATGCCGCGCCGCTGGCTGCTGGCGGTGCTGCACTCACGCGTGGCGAAAGTGCTGTCGTTCCCGCCCCTGACCTTCACCCTCTACATCATCTCGCCATGGGCGCTCTACTTCTCGGGCTGGTATCGCGCCTCGTTGGAGTCGACCTTCGTCCACGAGGCCATGCACGTGCACCTGGTGATGGTCGGAGCCCTGTTTTTCTGGCCGCTGATGGGCATCGACCCCATCCCCGGCCGGGTGGGGTATCCGTTCCGGGTGCTGCTGACCGTCCTGACGCTGCCCTTCCACGCGTTCCTGGGCGTCACGATCATGGGTCAGACGACTCTGCTGGGGGGCGACTGGTATCCCCGCCTCGCCGAGGGGCCGATGGGGTCGTGGTTGCCCGATCCGTTCGACGACCAGAACCTCGCCGGCGGGATCCTGTGGGCCTCGGGGGACCTGATCGGGCTGACCTTCTTCGGGGTGCTGTTCACCCAGTGGGTCAGGTCGTCGATGAAGGAGGCTGTGCGGGAGGACCGCCGCCTGGACCGGTTGGAGGCCCGCGAGCGGACGGCCGCCAGGTCGGCCGGGGGGTCCGACCGGGGCGGGGACATGCCCTAGCATGACGCTCGTGACCGCGACTCGCCTGAAGATCCTCGTCTACTCGGACGACTCCAACGTGCGCCAGCAGGTGATCATCGCCCTGGGTCGCCGACCGCACCCCGACCTCCCCGAGGTCGAGTACGTCGAGGTGGCCACGGAGCCGGTCGTCATCCAGCACATGGACTCCGGCCAGATCGACCTGGCGATCCTCGACGGCGAGGCCGTTCCGGCCGGCGGCCTGGGCATCGCCAAGCAGATGAAGGACGAGATCTTCCGTTGTCCTCCGATCCTGGTGCTCACCGGACGCCCGCAGGACGCCTGGCTGGCGACGTGGTCTCGCGCCGAGGCTGCGGTGTCCCACCCGATCGACCCCATCCAGCTCGGCGACGCCGTCGTCGAGCTGCTGCGCGCCCGCCTTCCCGTCCAGGCCTGATCGGGCGCTGAGCGCTCCGCCCGACGAGCTCGAGAACCCGAGGGACCCCGTGACGACCTGGCCTGACGTGCTCTCCGCGCTGGTGGCACGCACCGACCTGAGCGCCGAGCAGGCAGCCTGGGCCATGGGCGAGATCCTTGCGGGCGAGGCCTCGCCGGCCCAGATCGCCGGATTCGCGGTGGCGTTGCGCGCCAAGGGCGAGACGATCGACGAGGTGACCGGTCTGGCGGAGGCGATGTACGCCCGCCGCACGCCGATCGCCGTCGAGGGTCGGTTGCTGGATGTCGTCGGCACCGGCGGGGACCGATCGATGTCGGTCAACATTTCCACGATGGCTGCCATCGTCGCGGCCGGAGCCGGGGCGCGGGTGGTCAAGCACGGCAATCGTTCGGCCTCCTCGCAATCCGGTAGCGCCGACGTGCTCGAGGCGCTCGGGATCCGCCTCGACCTGCCTCCCGCGCGAGTCGCGGACGTGGCGGTGGAGGCCGGCATCACGTTCTGCTTCTCGGCGGCCTTCCATCCGGCGATGCGCCACGCAGCCGCGCCGCGGCGTGAGCTCGGAATCGCCACGACCTTCAACTTCCTCGGTCCGCTGACCAACCCGGCGCGACCGGCGGCGCAGGCCATCGGTTGCGCCGACCTGCGGATGGCCCCGGTGATGGCAGGAGTCTTCGCAGCGCGCGGTGCCGACGCGTGGGTCTTCCGAGGCGACGACGGCCTCGACGAGCTCACCACCACGACCACCTCGCGGATCTGGACGGTCAGCGGCGGTGAGGTCGCCGAGGCGGTGATCGACCCGGCCGCGCTCGGTTTCGCGAAGGCCACCACCGAGGACCTGCGGGGCGGGGACGCGGCGTCCAACGCCGACGTCGTACGACGGTTGCTCGCGGGTGACCGCGGGCCGGTGCGGGACGCCGTGGTGCTCAATGCCGGGGCCGCGCTGGCCGTGCACTCCGCGGAGGAGGGCACGCCGGTCGAGCGCCTTGCGGCCGGCATCGTGCGAGCCGAGGCCGCGATCGACCAGGGCGAGGCGGCGGCCTCGCTCGATCGCTGGGTCGCAGCCGCAGCCGGCTGAGGAGTTGCCGGGGCCGTCCCCTCAGGGGCGGTTCTCCTGCTCGTCGCGGTGGCGGACCTCGGCCTCGAGGATCGCGAAGCGGCGAGCCAGCTCGACCTGACGATCGTGCAGCTGGCCGAGTCGCAGGTAGAGGGAGATGCTGACGAAGAGGAAGGTCACGCTCAGCACGTAGAGCACGAGGTCGGTGCCGCGGCCCACCCCCACGACGCCGGCGATGGCGGTGAGCGCGGAGGGCACCAGCACTGCGACGATGCCGGCCAGGATCACGGCCAGCGTGAGACCGCGCCGGAGGAGGAGGTTCAAGGCCGTCGGACGGCCGCGGACGAGCATCGCGGCTGCCCCGGCGAGAGCGACGACGAGCAGGATCTTGATGATCACGAGATCATCATGACGCGTAACGCAGCCTGCTCACCGCAACGTCGAAGGCGATGTTGAGGGCGTTGTAGGCGCGCTGGCCCTTGGCCATCGAGTAGTCGGTGTAGGTGATGGTGACCGGGTGCTCGAGGTAGGACCACTTCTCGGCGGCGATCTTCCCGAGGATCTCGCTCGCATGCGACATGCCGTGCATCTTCAACGTGAGGCGCTCGGCGGCGTCGCGACGCAGGACGCGCAAGCCGTTGTGGGCATCGCTGAGCTCGAGGCCGGTGGTCATCCTGCTGAATCGGGTGGCGGCGCGGAGGAGGAGCCGGCGGGCTGCGGGAATCTGGCCGTCATCGCCCAGGAAGCGCGACCCGAGGACGACCTGGACGCCGTGATCGCGGGCGGCCGCGACCATGTCGGCCGCGTCGGCGACTCGGTGCTGCCCGTCTGCATCGAAGGTCACGACGTAGGCCGTGGACGGGTCGCGCAGCGCGTAGCGGATGCCGGTCTCGAGGGCCGCACCCTGGCCGAGGTTGATCGGGTGCTGCACGACCTCGGCGCCGGCGGCCCGCGCCAGGTCGGCACAGCTGTCGCTGCTGCCGTCATCCACGCAGACCACGCGGTCGAAGCGAGTCAGGACATCGAGTACGACCGAGGCGATGACCGAGGACTCGTTGAACATCGGGATCACGACGCAGCTGGTCGCACGGGTCACGCGCTGCAGGCTCATGAGGGGCTCCGGACGTCAGGTCGTGGGGGAGTCCTCACCGTAGGCCGGTGCCGGGCCGGTGCCTAGCGGCAAAGCCTTGCCACGGCGACTCGTGCCCGGTCGGGTCGGAAGTCGGCCACTAGTGACTAGACGCTCCTGGCCGATAGGTGGTGGTGCTCAGTGCCCGAATGCGTGGCGCAGCAGATGACGCAGGGCCCGCAGGTCGGCGGACCCCGCAACTCGTGGCACCAACAGGGCGGCGTGGATCCTCGACGTGAGCCGCCGGCGGGCGCTCCTGGCCGCATGCTGCCAGCCGAGATCGTCCAGGTCGCTCGCAATGTGGTCCAGAAAGTCGCGTTCTTCGGCGAAACGCGCGCCAGTGTTGGCTCGCACGGTGGACAGCGAGCGGTCGTGGCGGCGGTAGTCGAAGCTCACCCGGTCGTCGACGAGCAGCGTTCCACCCCGCATCACGACGTCGAGCAGCAGACCGAGGTCCTGCACGACGTCGTACTCCCGGAAACCGATCGAGCAGATGCTTGTGCGTCTCCAGAGCAGGCTGGGGAAGTACGTCCAGTTTCCGGACAGCAGTGACGATGCCAGGTGCTCGCCGCGCAGAAGAGTGGGTTGCGCCCCGTGGGAGGGGGCCAAGCGCCGCTTGACCCGGTCGACCATACCGAGCACGGGCACCCCGTCAGCATCGATCACTCTGACCCCCGGCTGGAGTACGTCGGCCTCAGGATGTTGCGTGACCAGGTGTGAAGCGTGCTCGAGGTAGTGCGGGTGCAGCACGTCGTCTGCGCCCATGAAGGCGACCCGGTCGCCCGACGCCATGGACAGGAGTCGCGCGAAGTTGCCGCCCGCGCCGAGGACGCCCTCGTTCTGGTGGTAGCGAACTCTCGTGTCACCCAGGCCGCGGATGTGGTCAGCCAGCGGGAAGTCGGGAAACGAGTCGTCGCAGATGGTGAGGACGAAGTCGGCGTGAGTCTGCCGCAGCACGCTGGTGATCGCGAGCGCGCACAGGTGCGGGTCTCCGTAGAGCGGCAGGAGGAACTCGAAGGTCGTGGCATTGGATTCAGCCATAGGAGACCTGGTCGTGTCGCAGTAGATAGATGGCACGCAGGGCCAGTCCCGCTGCCCCTAGGGCGCCGGCGACGAGAGCGATGAGTTGCAGGGTGCTCAACGGCCCGTTGAGGGACTGGGCGACTGCCCCGATCGTGATCGCATGGGCGCCGACCATCGCCACGACCAGCGTCCCGACCATTGAGGAGAGGTCGGCGGCCGCAGTGGTTTGACCGAGAGCCTGAGCCCCCAGCAGCAGCAGCCCCACGGTCAGGGGCAGTCCGTAGCGGCCCTGCCAGGCCGCTCCCTGGGTGCTGTAGGCCAACCAGGTCAACACGATCGGCACGGCGATGCTGATCACCACGATCAGGAGCATGGCGAGCCGACGCCGTCGCTCAGCGCGGTGGAAGCCGAGGATGACGAGTGAGGCCACTGCTGTAGCGCCCAGGATGTACGCCGCGGTCGGCGCAGGTTCGTTGCGGAAGGCCAAGGTGGCGATCGCTTGGAGAAACCACAGGACGGGCCCGATGAGCGCCGTCTTGAGGGGCATCGCCCCCAGCGTGGCCTCCGCGTCTCGAGGATCGTTGGTGCCGGCTGCGAGGATCCACGTCACGCACGCCAGACCGATGACCGCGACGCTGCTCGTGGTGATCAGCAGAGGTCGCCGGTGCTCGGTCCAGAGGGCGTGGCGCCGCGACCAGAGGAGCGGCGCAGCGCAGAGCGCGATGAGGGGCACGAACATCACGCCGGTGGAGTGGGTCAGCATGATCGTGGCAGCACTTGTCGCGATTCCGAGCCAGATGCCTGGGCCTTCCGGTTGCCGCTCGGCGAGGAGGAGCAGGGACATCCAGAGCAGGATCCCGGCTGCATACGTTGTGCCGTTGGGCGCGGCCACCGTCGAGGAATACAGCAAGATCGGGGTCGACGCGATCGCGATTGCCCCCATCATCCACATGGGGTTGCGCGCCGAGCGGGCAAGCGACAGTGCACCGAGGAGCAACAGGTCCGCCAGGATCATGGAGGTGATGCGCATCGCGTAGAGCGCTTCGTCTCCCGAAAACGCCCGTGAGGCGAGCCCGGTGACGACGTACCAGGCCGGGTTGTAGGTCGCTGCCGCACTGGCGATGTCGACGAGGCCGCCTGCGTCGGGTTCGGTCACGGCCGTGCAGTTGTCCGGCCCCGTGTAGGTGAGGTCGTCGCATGCCTCGAATGCTGCGGTCGCGATGCCGGCGTCGACGCTGACCAGGTAGCCCCGTCCGTCCTCTGGCTCGCGCGCTCCGGCCCACCACTGGCCGTGAGCAACCGACGAGGCGCGAAAGGCGTGATCGAACTCGTCGATCCCTCTGAACGCCGGCACCGCGAGGCAGAACCCGACCTGGGAGATCACGAAGGTCAGGAGAAGCAGGACGCCTGGGACCCGCTTTCTCCGGCGGTCGGTCACCGACGTCGCTCAGTCCAGGCCGATGGAGAACGCTGACTCGAGGTCGTGCTTGGAGTAGGCGCGGAACGCGATGTGGGTCTCGGTCTCCTTGACACCGCTCACCTTGTTGAGGCGGTCTGCCACCACGGCAGCGACGTCTTCGTGGTGACGCACGCGGACCAGCGCGATGAGATCGATCTGGCCGGTGACCGAGTAGACCTCGCTCACGCCCTCGATCGAGGCGATCTCCTCGGCGACCTCGGGGATCCGGTCGACCTCGGCCTTGACGAACACGATGGCGGTGATCATGAGGACAGGGTAGGGCCGGCGGCTCAGAAGGCGTCGGCGAACTCGGCGGGCGAGGCGTATCGAGCCAGATCGCGGGCGGCTCCGCCCACCGGGCAGGTCCACTCGCCGTCGATGTCGACGAGCCGGACGCTCGGCTGCTCCAGCCAGCGCAGGATCCGCTCGGTCTCGGCCGCGGAGGCCACCGGCGTGGGGCCGGGCGTCGCGGCGGGCGCCTGGACGGTCTCGGCGGCGAGGCGCAGCTGGGCGACGAAGAGGTGGGCGTCGGCACCCGACGGGATCACGCCGGCACCGGCGAGGCGGCCGAAGCGAACGACGTGGACAGCCCAGGAACCGTCGTCCTCGCGTCGGGCTGCGACGAGCTCCGGGCAACTGGTGAGAGAGGACAGCCGTTGGGTGCGAGCAGCTGCTCGGATGAAGGAGGCGAGCCGGTCGCGGTGGACGCCGGCCTCCTCGAAGCGCTCCGCGTCGGCCAACCGGTTCATCCGGTCGTTGACCATCTCGACGACGTCGTCGGGGCGGTGCAGCAGCGTCTCGCGGAGCTGACGGACCACGGCCGCGTAGGTGTGCTGGTCGACGCTGCCGTCACAGGGGGAGAGGCAGCGACCCATCTCGGCCAGGACGCAGGGGCTCCGGTCGGGGGTGCGGCCCATCGACTCCTTGCACTGACGCACCGGAAAGGTCTCGTGGAGCGCGATCAGGGACTTCTCGGCCAGGCCCTTGGACGAGAAGGGGCCGAGGTAGTCGGCGTCGTCGTCGAGGACCCGCTTGACCAAGGAGAGCCGGGGCCACGCCTCGCGGGTCAGCTTGATGAAGGTGACCTTCTCCGGGAACCGGGAGCGACGGTTGTAGGTGGGCTTGTGCTGGCCGATGAGGCGGAGCTCGCGGACCTCCGCTTCCAGCGGGGTGGCGCAGGTGATGCTGGTGACCTCCGCGGCCAGGCGGACCATCTCGCCCATGCGTGAGCGGGTCTCGGACGCCGTGAAGTAGCTGCGCACCCGGCGGCGCAGGTCCTTGGACGTCCCGATGTAGAGCACTCGTTGGTTCTGGTCCTTGAAGAGGTAGACGCCGGGGGCGTGCGGGAGCCCGTCGGCCAGGTGTCGCTTGCGCCGCTGCGCCGCGGAGACCCGCGACGAGAACGTCTGCAGCTCTTCGAGCGTCGAGACCCCTTGCGCTCCGACGCGCTCCATGAGCCCGTGCAGGACGTCGACGGTCGCCCGTGCGTCGGACAGGGCGCGGTGATTGGGGACCGTCGTGGCGCCGAAGGCCTTCGCCAGCGAGGACAGCTTGCAGTTGGGGGCGTCGTCGCGGGTGATGATCCGGCGGGCGAGCACCGCGGTGTCCACCACCTCGAAGCCTGGCCACTCCCGGCCCTGCTCGGCGGCGAAGTGCTTGAGGAATCCGATGTCGAAGGGGGCATTGTGAGCCACGAGCACGCACCCTGAGGCGAACTCGAGGAACGCCGGCAGCACCGACTCGATCGACGGCGCGTCGACGACCATCGAGTTGCTGATCCCGGTGAGTACCGCGATGAAGGCCGGGATGTCGGTGCGGGGGTTGACCAGCGTCTGGAACTCGCCCAGCACCACCCCGCCTCGGACCTTGACCGCACCGACCTCGGTGATCATCGAGCCGGCCTTGGCGGAGCCGCCGGTGGTCTCGAGGTCGACCACGCAGAAAGTGACGTCGCGCAGGGGTCGTCCCAGCTCGTCGAAGCTGCGCTGGGTCTCCCAGCGGGTGGCTGCGACCGGTGACGTGATCATGGGACGAACGCTAGATCCAGCCACCGACATCGTGCCTGCGGCGCGCGGGCGCCGAGGACTGTCGGTGGTCGCTGTCACGGTGTGCTCATGACAACAATCATCGACTGCGACTCCTGCGTCGTGCGGGGCCTGGCTTGCCACGATTGCGTGGTGACGGTGCTGCTCGGCCCGCCGCCGGAGCTGGCTGACCTGATCATCGACGACGACGAGCGCCGCGCCCTCGACGTCCTGGCCGAGAGCGGGCTGGTCCCGCCACTGAGGCTGGTGACACCGGTCTCGCCGCCGTTCGTGGAGTCGGCCTGATGGTGCTCTTGTGACGTGTGATGCAGGACACGCTTGACACACCGCCTGGGTTTGGTGCCGTTCGGGTTTGCCGACTACCGTGGGGCGTTCAGGTGCTCGTGGAAGTGGACCAGCCGTGGTCCGCGCGGGCACCGCGCTGAGTCCGGGGAGACCCGGAACCGGGGAACCAACTCTTCTGGGGTGAATCCTCCGCGAGACGGCCACTTGCTGGCCAGGATCGGGGGTAGGGCAAGTCGTGCCCGAATCCGTCAGCTCACCCGGTAGGCGTACGACACCGCTAAGGGGAACCACCCGCTGTGACCAACCCCCGGGTTCGACTCACGTCTGTCCTGGCCGGCTGTGTTCTCGCCGCCACGATCGGACTGATCCCCAGCTCGCCTGCTCAGGCAGAGCCGGAGATCAAGGACGTGAAGGTGCGCGTCGACACACTCTTCCACGAGGCAGAGCAGGCCTCCGAGCGCTTCAACGACGCGAAGATCGAGCTGGCCGAGCTGCAGGACACGCTGAAGTCGCTGCGCTCCGACCAGAACCGGGAAGGGACGTCGCTGGACGGCGTCCGGAGCCAAGCCCGCGATGCGATCCTGCGCCAGTACGCCGGCACGTCGCTGACGGCCATCGGCGAGGTGCTCGCGGCGGGCGATCCGGGTGAGTTCCTTACTCAGGTCTCGACGATGTCGTCCTACCAGCGCATCCAGCAGGGTCTGTTCGACAACTACCGCACCGGTCTCAAGGCCCTCAGCATCCGGCGCGAAGCGACGGTCAAGCGCCTCGAGCAGGTCGCGCAGACCGAGAAGCAGCTCGCCGCAGAGAAGGCGACGATCAGCGAGAAGCTGGCCGAGGCCAAGCAGCTCCTGGGTCGCCTCGAGGCCGACGAGCGACGCAGGGTGCTTTCCCGCAGCGCAGCCCCTGTCGCCGCTGCGGCCCCCAGCAGCGCGCCGGTGTCCGGCCGCGCCTCCGCTGCGGTGGCCTACGCGATGGCCCAGGTGGGCAAGGCCTACGTCTATGGCGCAGCGGGCCCCAGCGCCTTCGACTGCTCCGGACTGACCATGATGGCGTGGGCGCAAGCAGGTGTGGCCCTGCCGCACTCCTCCAGCGCCCAGTTCAACAGCGGCACCCGCGTCGCC
The DNA here is from genome assembly GCA_963761285.1 of uncultured Actinomycetota bacterium. Lineage (GTDB taxonomy): Bacteria > Actinomycetota > Actinomycetes > Propionibacteriales > Nocardioidaceae > Nocardioides. The sequence goes on from CAVXGJ010000016.1 coordinate 321,301, forward strand.
GCCAGCGACCTGCGTCCTGGTGACCTGGTCTTCTACTACAGCCCGATCAGCCACGTCGGCATGTACATCGGCAACGGGATGATCGCGCACGCCGCCAACCCGGGCACCGGGGTTGCCGTGACCGGTCTCTACTCGATGCCTTATGTCGGGGCCGTCCGCCCTGGCTGAGCCCGGGTCGTCCCCATCACCCGGTCGCCACGACAGTCGGCGCTCGCGCTGGTGGTTGGTCGGACTGACGTGCAGCCTGCTCGTCGGCGTCGGCCTGGTGACGTGGAGCCTCGGATCGGCCGGAGATCAGCCGTCGACCGTCGAGGTCGCGGTCCCGACCTCCGAGCCGCAGGTGGTCGAGCCCGCTGGAGCGGCGCTGGCGCTGCAAGGGCTCGAGCGAGCGGTGACCACGAACGATGCCGACCTCGCGGCCGCGGTTGCCGCGCCGACGACTGGCGCCGACGCGCTGGTCCGGTCGCTGGTCGCCAATGCCGACGAGGCCGACATCGTCGATGTGTCGTTCCGCTACGTCGACGAGCTGGGGCCGATCGGGCCGGACGGCGCCTGGCCTGCCGCGGTCGCTGTCGAGTGGCGCTATGACGGCTTCGACCTGGCGCCCGCTCGCACCGAGACGGTGGTCCGCTTCTCCACGGCTGACGACGGGGTGCGCATCGCCGGCATCGGGGGAGACTCCCTGCGGACCCCGGTCTGGCTGACCGGTCCGCTCGCGGTGTCCCGGAGCCGCAGCACCCTCGTGCTCAGCGCCGACGCCGAGCGCCTCGATGACTACGTACGCCTCGCTCAGCGCGCTGTGCCCGTCGTGTCGAAGGTGCTGACCGCCTGGGTTCCGCAGCTGGTCCTCGAGATCCCGCGCGATGCTGACGCTCTGGAGCGAGCGCTCGACGTCGACCCGGGCACCTACCGGCAGATCGCTGCGGTGACGGGCTCGGCCGACGGGTCGGTGGGCTCCGATGCGCCCGTGCACGTCTACGTCAACCCCGAGGTGTTCGGGACTCTCGGACGCAGCGGGCAGGAGGTCGTGCTCGACCACGAGGTGGCGCACGTCGCCGGTGACGGTCCCATCAGCAGGGCGCCCACCTGGTTGGTCGAGGGCTTCGCCGACTACGTGGCCCTGCGGGACTCGACCCTGCCGCTCACCACGACTGCCGCGCAGATCCGCGATCAAGTGCGGGCTGAGGGTCCGCCGACGGCTCTCCCCAGCGCCTCGGCGTTCGACACGTTGGGCCCGCACCTCGGCGCGGTCTACGAGTCCGCCTGGTTGGCCTGCCAGGCGCTCGCGGATCGTGGTGGGGACGCCGCCTTCCTCCGGTTCTACGACGAGGTCAGTGACGGGGCGCCGGTGAGGCAGACGCTTCGGCGGGTCTTCGGTTGGTCCGAGCAGGACCTCCTGGACGCCTGGCAGGACCGCTTGACGACGCTGCCCTGATCGCTTCGAGAGCTGAGCCCGACGGAAACGCAGAAGGCCCCGCGTCCGTCGGGACGCGGGGCCTTCTGAGAACTGCTCAGGCTGTGATCAGCAGGCAGCGGTGCCCGAACCGCGACCGGCGACCGACTCACAGGTGTCGCTGAACGCGTCCTTGATCTGGCCACCGAGCAGGAACACCACGGCGATGATGAGGGCGGCGATGCCGGCGATGAGCAGGCCGTACTCCACGGCGGAGGCGCCGCGCTCGTCCATGCTGGCGCGGCGGGCGTTGATGAGGATGCTGAGGTACTCGACCATGGTGAACTCCTGGGTTTCGGGGGAACGGGGGTGGTTACCCTCTCGGCTGAGGGAACCTCACGCGTCATACTCTGCCGGGTCCGAGCCCATGCGGGATCAGGAGAACGTGTCGAGCCGAGTAGTCACTTGTGACTATGGCTAGCTCGCAGTCGGAGTGGTATCAGTCCTACTGCTCGCGGGGCTGGATGCTCGACAGCAGCCCGATGCGCATCGCGGTCACCAACGCCTGGGCCCTGTTGGCGGCTCCGAGCTTCTGGTAGATGCGCGCGATGTGGGACTTGGCCGTCGACTCACTGAGGAAGAGCTTCTCCCCGATGGCCGCGGCGCCCAGTCCGTCGGCGAGCAGCAGCAGGACGTCGTGCTCGCGCTCGGTCAGGTTGGTGGACTCCCCGGAGTGACGCCGCACCATCGCCCCCACGAGACCTGCGCAGACAAAGGCCCTGGGGGAGACCGCTGCGTGACGCGCAGCGCGGACGACCTCGGAGGAAGGAGCGTCCTTCCCGACGAACCCCGAGGCGCCGGCCTGCATGGCGGCGAAGATCTGGTCGTCGCCGGAGTGCATCGTCAGGATGATCAGGCCGGTCTGGTCGCTCTGCTTGCGGATCGTGCGGACGATGTCGAGGCCGGTGCCGTCCTGCAGCTGCAGGTCGGCGACCACGACGTCGGGGGACAGCTCGTCGTACTTGCTGACTGCCTCGGCCACCGACCCTGCCGTCCCGACGACGTCCATGTCGTCCTCCATGTCGAGCACGGCGCCGAGACCGCTGCGGATCAGCTCGTGGTCGTCGACCAGGAGGATGCGGATCGGGTTGTCGGCGTCGGCGCTCATGGGCTCACTCTTTCAGCGTTGTCAGGTCGCGGGAAGTCTTCGGGGGATCCGCCGATGCGGACCGAGACGATGAGCCCCCCGGACGCATGATCCTCGATGTCCAGCACGGCGCCGACCAGGCGCGCACGTTCGCGCATGATCTTCAAGCCGTGCGAGTCACTGCGCGCCTCCTGCATGCCGCGGCCGTCGTCCCTGACCGTGATGTGGGCCTCCGGGGCCTGCACCTGGCAGGTGACCTCGATGGCTGTGCAGCGAGCGTGCTTGATGGCGTTGTTCATCGCTTCCTGGGTGATCCGGAAGAGCTCGGCCTCGACCTCGGGGCGCAGCCTGGTGGACTGCTCGTCCAGCCGCACGCCGATGGGGATCCCCGACGATTCGCTGAGGTGGCGGGCCACGGAGCCGATCGCTGCGCCGAGGCTCTGCGACTCCCCGATGCTGGTGCGCAGGGTGAGCACCGACTGGCGTACCTCGGCCACGATCTTGGTGATCCGCTCACGCAGCATCGTGAACTGCTTGGCCTGCTTGTCATCGGCCGGGCGCGCAGCGAGCGCATCGACGAGGTAGCCCAGCGAGGCGATGTCCTGGGCGACACCGTCGTGCATCTCTCGCGCGAGCCGTTTGCGCACGTCGGCCGAGGCGAGGTCACGGAAGTCGGAGAACAGCAGGGCGGTGTCGAGCTGCACCGCTTTGCCGCGCAGCTCGGCGCGCAGGGAGAGGATCGTGCGCTCGACCACGTCGACCTCGATCTCGGCCTTGCTGGACAGCAGGCCGGCGACCACGGCGGCATCCCCGAGGGGGATGGCGAAGGACTTCCCGTAGACGATCGGCTCGCTGCGAGCCCAGGACTCGACCGCCAGCGCCTCGGCGTCCACGAGCACCTCGGTGGGATCGTCGAGCATCGTCACGAGCGGCACCAGCAGCTCGCCACGGGGAAGGTAGAGCCCCAACGCCGAGGTGGGCAGCTGGTCGCGGACGACGCTGACGACAGCGCCGGCCAGTGAGGTGACGTCCAGGCCGTAGCTGAGGTCGCCCGACAGATCGAGGAGCCGTCGGATGAGTCGCTGAGCGTCCAGGTAGGGCGCCAGCTCGTCGGCGGTCTCGTGCTCGGCCATCACGTGCACGAAGCTGCCGATCAGGCCGAGCCCGAGACCGGCCATCCCCCAGGTGAAGATGCTCAGCCCTTGCTCGGTCGAGATGCTCTGCGTGGAGATCAGGGGGGTCGCCAAGACAACGCTGATCTCGGCGGCGAGGGCGAGCCGCATGGCGGCGGGGCCGCCGTGGACCGCGGCCAGGAAGGGTGGCAGTGCCAGGCAGAGCAGCAGAGCAGGAGCCGTGTCGATGACGAGGCCGCACACCAGCCCGACGAAGGCGGCCTCGACGACGATGACCTGCGGGCGGCGCGACGACGTCCTCTCGGCGAGATGGCCCAGCACCCAGATACCGGCGATCACGCCCAACGCCAGGAGCGACGAACGATCGCGATACCAGATGATGGGGGCTGTCAGCGCCGCCAGCACGAAGATGCGCGCGCTCAGGGTGATCAGGAGCGCCTGCCGGGTCGGCACCGCGGTGCCTCTAGATGCCGTTGTCGATGATCATCAAAGCTGCTGGACCCATCACGACGGCGAACAGGCACGGCAGGATGTTGAAGATCAGTGGCACGGTGATCTTGACCGGCACCTGCTGAGCCTTGGTCTCGGCCCGTTGGCGACGCTTGACTCGCATCTCCTTCGACTGCACGCGAAGCACGCCTCCGATCGGGATACCGAAGGCATCGGCCTGCACCATCGCGCTGACGAAGCTGCGGACGTCGTCGACGTTGGTGCGCTCGGCCATGGAGTGCAGCGCCTGGGACCGGCTCTGCCCGATCTGCATCTCGCTGAGCATGCGGGTGAACTCCTCGGCCAGGGGCCCCGTGGTGTTGCGCGACACCTGCTGGCACGCGGAGTCGAAGCCCAGGCCGGACTCCACCGAGATGGTCAGCAGATCGATGGCGTCGGGAAGCTCGCGGGTGAGCCGTTCCGAACGGTTGTACGCGGCTTGGTAGAGGTAGAGGTCAGGGGTGAAGAAGCCGAGCCCGAGACCTCCGAGGCTCATGAGGGCGAGGATCGGAAGGTCCACGGTGAAGACCAGGCCCAGGGCCAGTCCGAGCAACAGGAAGACGAAGGCTCCGATGACCTTCAGGGACACGACGCGGTCGGCGTTCATGTTGCCGGGGTTGCCGGCGTAGTCGAGCTTCTTCTGCAACCGGTCGGCCGAGTCAGCGCCGGTGAGGCGCCGACCGATGCGAGCCGCGCGCTCCTGGAGCGGCTCGAGGACACGCTCGGCGAAGGGTCGGTCGAGGTCGCGGGTGAGCTCGTCCGGGGCGTTCGTCATCGCCTCCAGGACAGCCAGGGACCGGGAGACCCCGCCCTCGGGTCGATTACCGAACGACAGGGCGACCAGGGCGATCGCGACGAACACCAGGATCACGCCGAGCACGAAGACAAGCACCATCTCAGACCTCCACCTTGACGAGCTTGCTCATCCAGAAGACACCGACGCCGAGCCAGAGAGCTGATCCGCCCAGGATGATCAGGCCACGCGCGTCTTCGAACAGGGGAGCGACGTAGTCGCCCTGGGCTGCGATCAGGTAGAGCAGGAACAACACAGGCAGCACGCCGAGCACGACGGCTGACAACTTGCCCTCTGCTGCGAGGGCGTTGACCTGGCGACGGATGTACTCGCGTTCGCGCATCGTGTCGGCAACGGTGTTCAGGAGCTCGGCCAGGTTGCCGCCGACCTGACGCTGGATTCGGATGGCCATGACGACCCACCGGAAGTCGCGGCTCCCGAAGCGGTCAGCCACGCCTTCCATGGCATCCTCCAGCGACACGCCCAGCCGGGTCTCGACGAGCACCCGCTTGAACTCCGACTTCACCGGCTCGCCGCCCTCGCGCACGATCGTGTCGACCGACTGCATCAGGGACAGGCCTGCGGACAGGGAACCCGACATCAGCTGGAGGGTCTCGGGCAGGAGCGAGTCGAACCTCTTGCGCCGTCTCGCCGCGCGGTTCTTGAGGTAGATCCACGGCAGTACCGCTCCGACCACCATGAAGATCAGCCCGATCACCAGGTTGCCGCGACCGAGCAGAAGCCCCACGAGCGCGATGGTCACGAACGCTCCGGTGTGGACCAGGATCCACTCAGAGGCCTTGAGCTCGCTCCCGGCGGCAGCCAGGCGTTGCGCGATCCGCGCCTCAAGACCGCCGCTGCGCTTGAGCAGCGATCCGACCGCGGCGCTGGCCTGGGTCAAGGTGGCTTCGGACTGGGTCTTCGTCGCGGTAGCGCCGGTGCGCGTGCCTGCCAGGCCGGTGGTGTAGGTGGAGACCCGCTCCTCGGTCGACATGGGGATCGGCTTGCCGGGCACCAGCATCGCCAGGGCGACGGCCAGGCCGAGCCCGAACACGCCGATGCCGACGTACTTCGACCAGTCGGGCAGCGTGAAGTTGCTCGACCTCGGGTTCTCCACGGGGACGGCGGTCAGGAACGGCTCGGCGCGCGAGTCGTCTCCAGCAGTGGCCAGGATCGTCGAGGTGGCGGTGACGTCACCACTCGCCGAAGGCAGCACCACCGACACCGAGACCTGCTCGGCGGCGACGTCGGTCGGCACGTCGATGCGCACGCCGATCTGTCGGGCCAGCACCGCGGCTTCCTCCGAGAAGGTGCTGCGCAGGCTGGCGCTGTCGGCGGTGATCAGCGTGCCGGACTCGCCGGTCAGGCGGGCCAGCACGCCGGTGGCATCGGCGCCTCGTTCGAGCGCCACCACATCGACGACGGCGTCACTCTGCGCCAGCGCGTCGGTCACGTCGGTGAGCGGGGTCCGACCGGTGTCGGCACCGTCGGAGAGCACGAGCACGTTGCCCTGACCCTGGTCGCCGACCAGGGCCAAGGAGGCCAGGACCGCTTCGTAGAGTCGGGTGCCCCGACTCAGCTCGAGATCGTCAAGGACAGCTTGGGCTGCCTCCCGGTTGGTGGTCGGCTGCAGGACGGTCCGCACGCTCGAGCTGAATCCGATGATCCCGACGCGGACGTCTGCGGGGACCACCTCGAGGAAGGTGGCGGCGGCGTCCTTGGCTGCTGCGAAGCGGTCGCCGGACATGGAGACGCTGGTGTCGATGGCGAGGACCGTCGTGCGGGTGACGCGGCTGTCGCCGTCGGAGAGCCGGAAGGCGTCGGCGGGGTAGTCGACGCCCTCGACGCTCGCAGTCACACCGGTGAGGTCGACGTCGCTGTCGGCAGGCACGTCGACGGAGACCTCGAGCCCGTCGGAGGTGCGCTCGATGTTGACGATCGCACCGTCGACGGCCTGCGCGCCGGTCGCAGCGCTCAGGACCAGGGCGGCTCCGGCAGCAGCACCGGCGACGAGGCGCCGGAGGGCGCGACGCCGGGTGGTCACGCGCGGTCCGTGTGGAAGAGCATCGGATCGACGGTGACGTTGGAGTAGGCCATCTTCTCCAGGAACTTCGGGCGCAACCCCGTCCCGCGCATCCGGCCGAGGGTCCGTCCTTCGGCATCGAAGCCGAGGGAGTTGTCGAAGACGAAGATGTCCTGAAGCGTGATCACGTCTCCCTCCATCCGCTCGACCTCGGTGATGTGGGTGACCCGACGCGTGCCGTCCTTGAACCGGGTCTGGTGCACGATCAGGTCGACCGCAGAGGCGACCTGCTCACGGATGGCCCGCATCGGCAGGTCCATCCCCGCCATCAGCACCATCGTCTCCATGCGGGCCAGCGTGTCGCGCGGGCCGTTGCTGTGCAGGGTGCAGATGGAGCCGTCGTGACCGGTGTTCATGGCCTGGAGCATGTCGAGGGCGGAGGCGTCTCGGACCTCACCGACGATGATCCGGTCCGGCCTCATGCGCAGGCTGTTCTTGACCAGGTCGCGGATCGAGACCGCGCCCTTGCCCTCGATGTTGGAGGGCCGCGACTCCAGCCGCACCACGTGCGCCTGCTTGAGCTGCAGCTCGGCCGCATCCTCGATGGTCACGATGCGCTCGTCGTCGGGGATGAAGGAGGACAGCACGTTGAGCGTGGTGGTCTTGCCCGCACCGGTGCTGCCGGAGACGATGATGTTGAGCCGCCCACGCACGCAGGCGTCGAGGAAGTCCGCGGTCTGCGGGCTCAGCGAGCCGAAGGTGATGAGGTCATCGACGGTGAGGGGGTCCTCGGAGAACTTCCGGATCGTCAGGGCTGAGCCGTCGACCGCGAGCGGAGGTACGACGGCGTTGACGCGGCTGCCGTCAGGGAGCCGAGCATCGACCATGGGGCTGGACTCGTCGACGCGTCGACCGATGCGGGAGACGATCTTGTCGATGATGCGACGTAGGTGGGCCTCGTTGGTGAACGTGGCGTCGGCCGCCACCAGCTTGCCGTTCTTCTCCAACCAGATGGAGGAGTGGCCGTTGACCATGACCTCGGAGACCTCCGAGTCACGCAGGTAGGGCTCGATCGGGCCGTAGCCGAGAATGTCGTCGCTGATCTCCTGCGTCACCCGGGCCCGGTCGCTGGTGCTGAGCGGGCGGTCCTGTGAGCTCAGCAGGTCCGCCAGGACGGCGCGCACGCGCTGGTCGAGCTCGGACGGTTCGAGGTCGGAGTCGTAGAGGTGGGGGCCGAGCTGCTTGAGCAGCTCGACGTGCACGCTGCTCTTGAGCTCGTCGATGCGATCGTTCTGACCGCTGCCGATCGAGCGGCGCGTGCTCTGAGCCTCGGGGGTACGCGCTGCTGCGGCTCGCGGCGCTCGCCCCGCGCCATCGGTCGCTGCGCCAGCGGCGGGCGCCTCCGACTCGACGGGCGCCTCGACCGGCGCGTCGTCCGGCTGACCGGCAGCGGCGTTGGCTTCCGACTCCTCGAGCAACGCAGCGCGGCGGGCTGCTTCGAGGCGCTCCGACAAGGTGCTCATGGGGTGCCCTCTTTCTTGCGGCGGAACATGCGGCGGCCCTTGTCCGAGGATTCGTCGGTGGTCGCGATGGATGGGGTGGCCGAGGTCTCGACCGGTTCGCCGGTGAGGATCGAGGCAAGCTTGATGATCGCCGAGCTGGCGCTGTGCTGCGGTTGGTTGACCACGATCGGGTTGCCGGCATTGGTGGCTGCGGCAACGTCGATCGAGGTCGCGACGGTGATCGAGACCGGCATGTTGAGGATGGCCTCGACCTTGTCGCTGCTGATGCCGACGGCATCGTCGGCGCGGTTGAGCAGCAGGTGGCGGTGTCCGCTGGCGATGTTGAGCATCTCGAGGGTCTCCAGGGCGACCTTGACGTTCTTCAGCGTCGGGACGTCCAGCGTGGCGACCAGGACGCACTCATCTGTCTCGTCGAGGGCAGTCAGGACCTGGTCGTCGAAGGACGGCGCGGTGTCGACCACCACGTAGTCGAAGCCTTCCTTGAGCGTGCGCAGGATCCGCGACACCAACGCCGGCGTGACCCGCTCGCGGATGTCGGGGTGCGGGGGAGCCGCCAGGACCATCATCGAGTCCTGGTGGCGTGTGAGGAGACCTTCGAGCATCGTCAGGTCGAGGGAGTCCTCGGAGCCGATCGCCTGTTCGATCGAGTGCGTCGGGAAGAGCTGCATCGTGATCGCGACGTCCCCGAAAGCGAGGTCGAGGTCGACGAGGCAGACCTTGCGAGCTCCGCCCTGGCACAGCGCCAGCGAGAGGTTGACGGCCATCGTGGTCTTGCCCACTCCGCCCTTGGGGGAGAAGACGGTCACGATCCGGCCGACGCTCTTGGCCCCCGCAGGTCCTCGGAGGGCGACGAAGAGCTGGTGGGCCTGCCCGACGGAGCCGGAGATGGCATCGAGGTCGTCGGCCTGGGCGACGTCGCGCGCACCCGCCTTCATGGCGCGCGTGAGCACCTGGGTGTCGAGAGACGCCACCACCAGCACGACGCTGACGGTGGGCCTTGAGGTGCGCAGGTCCTCGGTGATCTTCAGGGCGTCGTCGAGGTCGAGGGTCGGTCCGAGCACCACGACGTACTCGGCGGAGTGCTGATCGAGCCAGGCGCGCATCCGATCGGTGCTGCCGACGAGGTGGGACCCCGACGGCATCGCCTTCAACAGCGACGACGCCGTCGCTGTGTCGGGTTCGACAAGTACGGGCATTCGGGCCTACTCGCCCTCGAAGATGTCGCCCGGGGTGACGGGGTCGCCGATCTTCAAGGGGGTGTTCGGGGGCAGCAGGACCAGGCTGATGTCGCCCAGTCCCTGGGCCAGCTTCAGCCTGGCAGCGTCGCGGGCACTGAGGGCCAGGACGTACTGGCTCAGGGCAGCGGAATCGCCGCTGACGACCGGCTGGCCGTCGGGACCGATTTGCGGGGCCACGGTGACCAGGCCGTTGGCCAGGATCAGGACCTGCTTGAACAACACGCGCACCTCGGGCTGGGTCGAGCCCTCGAACGTGCCCGTGAGGAAGACGCCGACGCGGGTCCCGGCAGGAGTGAAGCCGCTGATCCGGGACGTGTCGTCGAGAGTGATCGCGGTCGCGGTCAGGCCCTCGGGCACGATCAGCCCCGTTTCGGAGGCGACCTGATCGATCGTTCCGAACCGCTGCGTCAGCAACTGCTCGCCGGGGTAGATGGTGGTCAGCGCGACGGTGTCGGTGAAGTCGGTGCCCTCGTTGCTCGACCCAAGGAGGATGTCATCAGACGAGACCGGCTTGGACAGCAGCTTGTTGGCGTTCGCCGCGTCGGAGGCAGACTCCCCGGGAGCGATGATCTGCGTCGCGACCAGGACGTTCTTGGTGGTGATCTGCTCCTGGGCCCGATCCTCGGCGTCCTGGGCGTAGATGAAGACAAGCCCTGCCCCGAGCGCCGCGACGATGATCGCCACGACCAAGAGAATCTTGCGTCGATCCATGCTTCATTCCTCCACTTGGACGTCCCGGTCGGCATCTTCTGCGCCATCGTCGGGCGGTCTTCCTGGCGCCCACTCTAGGGAGCCGAGATCGGTCACGGATGCGATCGAGACAATTACTACCAAGACGTGAGATGCGGTCCTGGAGCTGGCCCTAGAGATATAGCGCGGCGATCTCGTCCTTGCACTCCCGGAGGACGACATTGCGTTTCAGCTTGAGGCTGGGGGTGAGCTGCCCACCCTCCTCGGTCCAGTCCTCGGCGAGGAGCTGGAACTTGCGGATGGACTCGGCCTTCGAGACCGCGCTGTTGGCGTCGTCGACACCGCGCTGGACCTCGGCGACGAGGTCCGGGTCTCGCACGAGATCGGCGATCGAACCGGACTTGGCGTTGGCCTTCGACCAGAGAGGGAGCGCCTCCTGGTCGAGCGTCACCAGGGCAGCGATGAACGGTTGTCGGTCGCCGACGACCAGCGCCTGGCTGACCAAGGGGTGCGCGCGCAGCCGGTCCTCGAGCACGGCGGGTGCGACGTTCTTCCCACCGGCGGTCACCAGGATCTCCTTCTTCCGGCCGGTGATCTTGACGAAGCCCTCGTCGTCGACCTCTCCGAGGTCGCCGGTGTGGAACCAGCCTCCCGCAGCGAAGACCTCCTCGGTGGCCTGCACGTCGTTCCAGTAGCCGGCGAAGACCTGCCCTCCGCGGAAGAGCAGCTCGCCGTCGTCGGCCACCCGGACGGCGGTGCCGGGGATCGGACGACCCACGGAACCGACCTTCTGGGCATCGGGAAGGTTGACCGTCACCGCGGCCGTGGTCTCGGTGAGTCCGTAGCCCTCCAGGATCGTCAGTCCGATCCCGCGGTAGAAGTGGCCGAGGCGCTCGCCGAGGGGAGCGCCTCCGGAGACGGCGAATTCGCAGCGACCGCCGAGGGTGTCGCGGAGCTTGCCGTAGACCAGCCGGTCGAAGAGCGCGTGGCGCGCCCGCACGGCGAGCGGCACCCGCCCCTTGTCGAGGCCCTTCGAGTAGGCGATCGCGGTCTCGGCGGCGCGGTCGAACAACGGTCCGCGTCCGGCGGCCGTCGCCCGCTGGGACGCGGTGTTGAAGACCTTCTCGAAGACCCGGGGCACAGCCAGCACGAACGTGGGCTGGAAGGACTGCAGGGTCGGCACGAGCTGACGGATGTCGGAGCTGTGGCCCAGCCGCACCCGCGACCGGATCGCGCCGATCTGGATGATCCGGGCAAACACGTGCGCCAGGGGGAGGAAGAGCAGGGTGGAGGCGTCCTCGGTCTCGAAGAGCAGGTCCAGCTCCTTGATGGCGACGCCGAGCTCGGTCATGAAGTTGCCGTGGGTCAGCATGCAGCCCTTGGGACGACCGGTGGTCCCCGAGGTGTAGATGAGCGTGGCGAGGTCGCCCGGACCCGCCGCCGTACGTCGAGCCTCCAACGTCTCGTCGCTGATGTCCTCGCCCAGGCTGGCGAGGATCTCGACGGCGTTGTCGTCGATCGTCCAGACGTTCGTGAGGTTCTCGAGGCCGCCGCGCACCGAGGCGATCCGCGCCAGGTGCTCGGCACCCTCGGCCACCACGGCGCGGGCGCCGGAGTCGCGCAGGATCCACTCGATCTGGGCTGAGGAAGAGGTCTCGTAGACGGGGACGCTGGCGGCACCCGCACACCAGATGGCGTAGTCGAAGAGCGTCCACTCGTAGCGGGTCTTGGAGATCAGGGCCACCCGGTCGCCGACCTCGATGCCGGAGGCGATCAGCCCCTTGGCCACACGCGCGACATCGGCGAGGAAGTCCACGGTCGTGACGTCGGACCAGCCGCCCGCCTCGGGACGCGCCAGGACGACCGCGTCGGGGGCCTCCGCGACGTTGCGCAGCAGGTCGTCGGTGAGATTGCCGCTGGTGGGGATCTCGAGGGATGGGGGAGTGGAGTACTCGCGCACGGTCGCCTCCTCGTGCTCGCCATGGGCGGCTGTGGTGGGTCTGGTCCGGCGACTGCCGGCCAGAGCACGCTACCGCCGGGTAGACGGCACCCGCCTCACGGCCCCAGCGCGGTAGTCCCTGACGTTGCGGACCCGGATCACGCCCGTAGGGGGCCATTTCGTCGGGGATCGTCCCAAGGGGGGCGGCGAGCCGACGGACACCAGGAGATCCGGTAACCTCCGAGCGACGCCCGATCCCGGCGCGGCGACCGCCGTACCGACCCCGAGACTGCAGAGGTGGCTCATGGCCGACCAGACGACCTCGTCGATCGTCGTCGACGCACCCCCCAGCGCGGTCATGGCGGTCATCGCCGACTTCGCGGCCTACCCGGTGTGGGCGAAGGGCGTGACCACGGCGGACGTCGTCAGCACGTTCGACGCCCAGTCGGCTGATGGCGGCGACCACCGCGGTCGGGCCAAAGAGGTCTTCTTCGCACTCGACGTCTCGCCCATCAAGGACGAGTACACGCTGGCCTACGAGTGGCAGGGAGACGACCAGGTCACCTGGACCCTGGTGGAGGGCAAGATGCTGCGCGCCCTTGACGGCGCCTACGTGCTGCGGGCGGTCGACGGCGGCTCGACCGAAGTCACCTACCGCCTGGCTCTCGACGTGGCGATCCCGATGATCGGGCTGATCAAGCGCAAGGGCGAGAAGATCCTGATCGACACCGCGTTGAAGGGGCTCAAGCAGCGCGTCGAGTCGCTCGCCTGAGCTGTAGCGGACCCCTTTCGTCGTGGCACCCGTGCGCATCGTCCTGTTCACCGGCAAGGGCGGCGTCGGCAAGTCGACCGTCGCCGCCGGCACCGCAGCGCTCGCTGCTGCAGCGGGTCACCGCACGCTCGTGCTGTCGACCGACGCCGCGCACTCCCTCGGGGATGCCTTCGGCACCCCGGTCGGCTCCGAACCGACCCTGGTCGCCCCGTCCCTGTTCGTCCAGCAGGTCGATGCCCAGCTGCGCTTCGAGCAGTCGTGGGCCGAGATCCAGGGCTACCTGCTCTCCGTGCTCGACGTAGCGGGGGTCGACCCGGTCGCAGCCGAGGAGCTGACCGTCATCCCGGGTGCCGAGGAGGTGCTTGCGCTGCTGGAGCTGCGGCTGCACGCGCTCTCGGAGGAGTGGGACGTGATCGTGGTCGACTGCGCTCCGACCGCGGAGACGCTTCGGTTGCTGGCCCTCCCGGAGGCGCTCGGCTGGTACATGCAGCGGGTCTTCCCGACCCAGCAGCGGGTGATGAAGGCGCTGCGTCCCGTCCTGAGCCGGGCGGCCGGGGTGCCGATGCCCGGCGGCACGGTCTTCGACGCCATCGAGCGCCTTCACGCCGAGCTGGACGAGGTGCGCGGGTTGTTGTCGGGGCCGGCCGCGAGCGTGCGCATCGTGATGACCCCGGAGACGGTGGTGCTCGCCGAGGCTCGCCGCAGCTACACCAGCCTGTCGTTGTTCGGCTATCGCGTCGACGGGGTGGTGGCCAACCGCATCTTCCCGAGCGCCGATGCCGACGACTGGCGGGCCGGCTGGGTGATGGCGCAGGACGCTGTCCTCGCCGAGGTCGAGGAGTCGTTTGCCGGGTTGCCGATATGGCGCTCGGAGTACCGCGCCACCGAACCCGTCGGGGTGGCTGCGCTGCAGCGGCTGGCCGACGAGCTGTACGACGGAGCCGATCCGCTGGCGCCGCCCGTCGGTGCAGGTCCCTTCCGGATCGACCGGACGACCCGCGGTGCGGTGCTGCACCTGTCGCTGCCGTTCGTGAGCCGCGCCGAGGTCGGACTCGCCCGAAACGGCGACGAGCTCGTGGTCACCGTAGGCTCCTACCGCAGACTGCTCACCCTGCCCACCAGCCTGGCGCGACTGCAGGTGGCCGGTGCCGGGGTCGAGGAGGGCGAGCTGCGAGTCAGATTCCGCGAGCCGGCACCAGCAGGACAGGAGGCACGACGTGAGTGATCCGCACGACCCCGACGACGGGGCGAGCAACCCCGCGGGCGCCACCGGCCCCGCTGAGGACATCGGCAGCGTCGGCGAGGAGGCCGCCAAGCTGTTCGGCGCTCTCTCCGGTTGGGCCCGCGAGTCCACCGGTCTCGACGAGGGCCTGCGCGGTGGGATCGGCGAGAGCCTCAGCGGCTTGGCCGAGCACGCCGCAGCAACCGTCTCCGACATCAACGAGCACCTCGCGACCGGCTCCGCGGAGTGCACCTACTGCCCGCTCTGCCGCACCGTTCACGTGCTGCGGCAGACGAGCCCGGAGGTGAAGGCACACCTGGCCGGAGCGGCGTCCTCATTCCTCCAGGCCATGGTGGGAGTGCTCGCGACCCTGCCGCCCCCTTCGTCCTCACAGTCCGCTCAGCCGAGCGGTGCCGGGGTCGAACGCATCGACCTCGACGATCCCGACGCCCCTGACCACGAGGACGACCTCACATGACTTCGCCAGCAGCTCCGCTGCTGCCCCGCGTACTCCCGCCACCGGCCTGACCTGCGGCATCGACATAGGTGGCACCAAGATCGCCGGGGCCGTCGTCGACGAGCAGGGCCAGGTACTGGCTGAGCACCGGGTGGAGTCGCCGGCCACCGACACAGTGGCCGTCGAGGACGCCGTCGCCGCGCTGGTGACCGAGCTCTCGGCACATCACGACGTGACGGCCGTGGGCATCGGAGCCGCCGGGTACGTCGACGCCGGCCGGTCGGTGGTCATGTTCGCCCCCAACATCGCGTGGCGCGACGAGGACCTGCGCTCGGAGATCGAGGCCCGCGTCGGTCTGCCGGTGGTCGTCGAGAACGACGCCAACGCAGCAGCGTGGGGCGAGTTCGCGTTCGGGGCGGCCGCCGATGTCGACGACATGCTGATGATCACCGTCGGCACCGGGGTCGGTGGCGGGATCGTGCTGGGCGGCGAGCTCTACCGCGGTGCCTTCGGGGCGGCCGCCGAGATCGGGCACCTGCGGGTCGTGCGCGGCGGGCGGCTCTGCGGCTGCGGCAACTACGGCTGTCTCGAGCAGTACGCGAGCGGCTCGGCGCTGGTCAGGGATGCGCGCGCCCAGGCCATGACGCCCGAGGCCGCCGACCTGCTGGAGCGCGCCGGTGGTGACGTGCTGGCGATCGACGGACCGATGATCACCACCGCCGCCGCCGAGGGAGATGCCTTCGCGCTGGGTCGCCTGCAGGAGCTCGGCACCTGGCTGGGGGAGGCCATCGCCTCGCTCGCAGCGGTGCTCGACCCCGGGGCCGTCGTGATCGGCGGAGGGGTCAGCGAGTCCGGCGACCTGCTGCTGGACCCCATCCGCGCAGCCTTCGTCGACGAGCTCACAGGTCGTGGTCACCGACCGTTCCTCGACGTCCGGGCTGCCTCGCTGGCCAACCGTGCCGGGGTCATCGGCGCTGCCGACCTCGCTCGTCGCTAGATCAGGTCAGCGGCCGTGACCTCTCCTGATCGGCATCGACGTCGGCGGCACCAAGGTGCTCGCGGGGGAGGTCGCGCCCGACGGACGGGTGCTGCGCTCGACGACCCGCAGCACGCCCGGTCGGCGCGTCAGCGTCACGGCGCTCGAGGACGCACTGACCGCCGCGGTGCTGGAGGTCGCGGACGGACGGACGCCGGACGGGATCGGGCTGGCCGCGGCCGGGTTCGTCGACTCCGCGGGCGAGCGAGTCAGGTTCTCCCCGCACCTGCCGTGGGCCGACGACGACGTACGACGACGGCTGACGCAACGCTGGGGCGCGCCGGTGGTCCTGGACAACGACGCCAACTGCGCAGCCCATGCCGAGAGCCGGCTCGGCGCCGCTCGCGCCGCCTCCTCGGCCCTGGTCGTGACCCTCGGCACCGGGATCGGAGGGGCGATCGTGCTCGACGGGCGTCTCGTGCGGGGGGCGAACGGCATGGCCGGGGAGTTCGGACACATGCGAGTGGTGCCCGACGGACGCTCGTGCGAGTGCGGCCGGGTCGGCTGCTGGGAGCAGTACGCCTCCGGCAACGAGCTCGTACGCCTCGCCCGGGCCGCCATGAGCAGCGAGTCGACGGTGCTCACCGATCTCTGCGAGGGCCGACCCGACCTGCTCACGGGCCCGATGGTGACGTCCGCAGCCGCGGACGGCGACCTCGTGGCGCGTGCGGCCTTCGCCTCGGTCGGCGACTGGCTGGGAGTCGGCGTGGCCGGCCTGGTCGCGGCCTTCGATCCCGAGGTCGTCGTCGTGGGAGGTGGGGTCTCGGCTGCCGGCGACGTGCTCCTGGCTCCCGCTCGCAGGGCGCTCGGGCGGGCGCTCGTCGGAGCCGAGCACCGCGTCGTCCCGGAGATCCGGGCCGCCCTGCTGGGTCCGGAGGCCGGTCTGGTCGGCGCGGCACTCCTGGCGCGCGAGGCGCTCTGAAGGCCCGTCAGGCGGCCGGCCGGACGCTCAGAGCACGGCGCCGTTGTCGTCGGGGTCCCGCGGCTCGGGGTTCATCTTCACCACGAGGTAGATGAAACCGCCGACGAACCCCATGACCAGGACGTAGTTGATCAGGGAGGGCGGTCGCAACCCGAGGACCAGGAGCACGAGCAGCACGGCGGGTGCCCCGAAGACCCCGGTCCAGGCGATCATCCGGTCGGTGGTCGTGGTCGGCAGCGGGGGTGGCGGCGGAGGGACGAACCGGTCGTCGGGGTCGTCGGTGTCGTCGGCGTCGTCGGTCGGGGGACTCTGGGTAGACATCGTTCCAGGTCGGCTGCTCACGAGGGGTCGGCTGCGGCGCCGGTCCGAGCTCTGCGGGCTGCTCCGGACTTGTGGCGTCACCAGAACCCCCGGCCTGGTCGAGGTCGGGGCGATCGCCGTAGTTGTCGACGATCGCGCGCCACGCTTCGTCGTCGTTCTGCACCACGGGGGGAGCCTAACCGGAGGCCGGTGACCCGGGGTCGGCGAGCGGGCGCGGAGCGGCCCGGGTCACGCTCAGGCAGTGACCCTGGCGATGAACTCCGCGGAGCGGTCGAAGATCGTCGGGGCGTCGTTGTCGAGAGTGGCGACGTGATAGCTCTCCGGCAGCGTCACCTCGGTGACGTCGGGGCTGCTCACCTTGCCGAGGATGATCGGCTGGGAGAGGCCGTCGACGACGTGGTCCTCAGGAGAGCGGAAGTAGAGCAGCGGGGAGGTCACTCGCGGCAGGTCGGCGATCAGGGCCGGCCAGGCCTGCATGAAGGAGTGGATGGCCTTCAACGGGGTGCGGTCGTAGGCGCCCTCGGACACCCCGGGCTTCTTGATGTCGCCGGCGATCGCGGGAAACGACGGCACGACGTGCTTGAGCAGCGGCAGGAGCTTGACGTCGAGCCGTTTCGTGGCGACCGCCGGGTTGACCACCATCACGCCCGAGACCCGGTCGGGGTGATCGGCGGCGACGCGGAGCGCCAGGGAGCCGCCCATGGACAGCCCTCCGACGACGACGGCGTCGTGGTCGAGGCAGAGCTGGTCGAAGACGCGGGTGATCTCGCCGTAGAAGTCGTCGAAGCGGTGCTGGTTGAGGTCCTGCCAGGTGGTGCCGTGCCCGGGCAGTCGCGGCACCGCGACGCCGTACCCGAGATCGCCGAGGTGGTGGCCCCAGGGCTTCATCGCGACGGGGGAGCCGGTGAAACCGTGGCTGAGCAGCACGCCGATCCGGCGTCCGCCGGTGAGCTCTGGCCGGGCGGCGATGGAGAGTGGGTCGTGCGCCCCGTCGGGCAGGTCTGACGTCATGGGGCGATCATGCCGCACCGGGTAGGGGACGAGGTCCGGAGGCACTAGTGTTCGCAGCGTTCGTATGACGTGCTGTGCGGTGTCTCGGGGAAGGGTGACGCGGTTGTTCTACTGGTTTTTGAAGTTCTTCGCCCTCGGGCCGTTGCTCAAGATCGTCTTCCGGCCTCAGACCGAGGGTGCCGAGCACGTGCCCGACGGGCCCGCCATCCTGGCGAGCAACCACCTGTCCTACGCCGACTGGTTGTTCGTGCCGCTGACGCTGCCGCGCCGGGTCACGTTCGTCGCGAAGGCGGAGTACTTCACCACGCCCGGCATCAAGGGCTGGTTCCAGAAGCAGTTCTTCACCGGCTCCGGCCAGGTGCCGATCGACCGCTCCGGTGCCAACGCCGCGGCGGGCGCCCTGCTCTCGGCCAAACGCGTGCTCGCCGACGGAGGGCTCTTCGGGATCTACCCCGAAGGCACCCGCTCTCACGACGGACGCCTCTACCGCGGCAAGACCGGCGTGGCCCGACTCGCGCTCGAGACCGGTGTCCCGGTGATCCCGACCGCGGTGGTCGGCACCGACGTCGTCGCTCCGCCCGGCAAGACCTTCGGATCGATCACCCGACCGGTCGTGCGCTTCGGGCGGCCCTTGGACTTCTCGCGCTACGAGGGCATGGAGAACGACCGCTACATCCTGCGCTCGATCACCGACGAGATCATGTACGAGATCATGCGGCTCTCCGGTCAGGAGTACGTCGACATGTACGCCACCCAGGCCAAGGAGGAGTCGAAGCGGCTCGAGGCCGAGGCCAAGGCGCAGGCGGCCCAGGCCGCCCAGGCCGACCAGGCCGGCCCGGCCGGCTCGGGCACCGGCGACGAGCCGGGCGAGCAGAAGAAGGCATCCTGACCCTCGTCGGAGCGGCTCGTGCCGGCGCCCCGACCCGCTCCGTTCGCGCCGCCCTGGCCGTGGAGGACCAGCTCTTCCGGGCCATCGCGGTGCTGCGCCTGGTGGTCCTCGCCTACGCGGTGATCGGCAACCTCGTGCGCGGGGTCGGCGACTTCGACCACCCCACCGCCGGTTACGCCTTGCTCGTCGTGATGGTCGCCTGGACCGCGGTGGCGACCTGGGCGTATGCCGATGCGTCGCGTCGCGGCGTGGCACTTCTCGTCGCCGACCTCGCGGATCGCACTGGCCCTGCTCGTCGCCACGCCCGTGGGTCAAGGTCGCCCGACTTCGACGCCAGCGTGCCCGGTTTCTGGGTGATGTCGGCGCTGCTGGCCTGGGCCGTGCGCTACCGGTGGCCAGGGGGGCTGGTGGCCGGCGTGGTGCTCGGCGGCGTCGACATCGCGGTCCGGGCCGCGCCCGACGGCACCGACTACGGCAACTCTTCCTGCTCCTGATCGGTGGTCCGATCGTGGGCTACATGTGCGGGTCGTTGCAGCAGATGGCGACCCAGCGAGACCTCGCCGAGCGCGCCGCGGCGGCCGCTGAGGAGCGGGCCAGGCTCGCCCGCGTGGTGCACGACGGCGTGCTCCAGGTCCTGGCGCTGGTGCAGCGCCGCGGCCACGAGCTCGGCGGTGACGGGGGCCGATCTCGCCCGGCTGGCCGGTGAGCAGGAGTCGGCCTGCGGAGTCTTATCCGGGCCCAGGACGGGGTGCGCGCCGACGGCGACGCGGCGAAGGTCGACATCGCCGACCGGCTCGGCCGCCTCGGCCTGCGGCCCGGGGTCGACGTGGCGGTGCCCGGAGGGGCCGTCGAGCTGCCCGCGGCCACGGCCGCGGAGCTGCTGGCCGTCGTCGTCGCCTGCCTGGACAACGTCACGCTCCACGTCGGCGAGGGCGCCGCGGCCTGGGTGCTGCTCGAGGCCTTCGACGACCGCGTCGAGGTGTCGGTGCGCGACGAGGGGCCGGGCATCGCGGACGGCCGGCTCGAGGTGGCCGAGGCGGAGGGGCGTCTCGGGGTGAGCCAGTCGATCCGCGGCCGCATCGCCGACCTCGACGGCGAAGCCCGCCTCACGACCGGGTCGTTCGGCACCGAGTGGGAGCTCGTGGTGCCGCGATGACGATCCACACCACGCACCCCTTCGCCGACCCCGACCCGGATCCGGCCCGACGCCTTCGGGGTCGCCTCGGCGGCGCCGTCTCGCTGTGGACCGCCGGCGACGAGACCGGGCGCGCCGGGCTGACGGTGTCGTCGCTGCTGCTTGCCGGAGGCGAACCCGCCCGTCTGCTGGCCCTGGTCGACCCCGACTCCGACCTGGCCGACGTCGTCGCACGCACCGCTCGCGCGGTCGTCTCGCTGCTGTCGTGGCCCCACCGCGACCTCGCGGAGGCGTTCGCCGGCCAGGCCCCCGCGCCGGGCGGCCCCTTCACCCTCGCCGACTTCGAGGACACCGGCTACGGCCCCGGGTTGCTCGGCGCCAGCAGCCGGGCCCTGGTGGAGGTCGAGTCGAGCGTCGAGGTCGGGTGGTCGCGCCTGCTGACCTGCACGATCGTCGACCTGACGCTGAGCGACGACGACCTGCCGTTGCTGCACCGGCGTGGTCGCTACGCGACGCTTCCCGACCAGAGGGCCGACGACGAGGGCCGACCGGGCAGCGCCTAGAGGACCGGCTCGCCGTACATCTCACCGAGCGGGTCGGCGATGATCTCCAGCCGCGCCCCGTCGGGGTCCTGGAAGTAGGCCGAGACCTCGGAGTGGATGACGTAGTCGACGCCGGCATCGTCGAGCTTGGCGACCAGGTGCTTCCAGCGCTCCGGCTCGACCGAGATCGCGACGTGGTGCAGACCGCCGATGACCTCCTTCGACGGACCGAGGTCGAGCCCCGGGAAGTCGAAGAAGGCGATCGTGTTGCCGTTCCCGATGTCGAAGAAGAAGTGCGTCGACCCGGGGTAGTCGCGGTTGTCCATCAGGTCGGTCAGCGGGAACTCCAGCACTCCCTGGTAGAAGCGGATCGTCTGCTCGACGTCGCTGCTGATCAGGGCGGTGTGGTGGGTGCCGCGCCCCGCCGACGGGGGTCGCTGGTCGCTCGGCAGCAGGTAGGTCGCCGCCAGCTGCTCGCGCCGAGCGCGCAGCAGGGCGACCTCGGCTTCGGTGTTGGGCTCGCTCACGTCGTCTCCTGGGGTTCGGGGGTCGGTTCCCGGGCTGGTTCGCACCGATCGTGGCACGCCGGTCCCAACCCCTTGGTTGCGCCGACACCGGGTGCGGGACCCCGCGGCGCCTCGGTGCGCCGTAGGGTCGGGCAGGTGAGCGACGAGCGGATCCGGGTGATGGTCGTCGACGACCACCCGATGTGGCGCGATGCCGTCGAGAGGGACCTCCTGGCCGCCGGGCTCGACGTGGTCGCGGTGGCGGCCGACGGCCACCAGGCGCTGGCCCGCTTCCCCGCGGCGCGACCGCAGGTCGTCGTCCTCGACCTGCAGATCCCCGGACCCAACGGCGTCGAGGTCACCGCCTCGGTGCTGAAGACCGATCCGTCGGCCCGGGTCCTGATCCTCTCGGCCTCCGGTGAGCAGGACGACGTGCTCGAGGCCGTCAAGGCCGGGGCCACCGGCTACCTGGTCAAGTCGGCGTCGCGCGAGGAGCTCCTCGACGCCGTACGGCGGGTCGCTCGCGGCGACTCGGTCTTCACCGCCGGGCTGGCCGGACTGGTCCTCGGCGAGTTCCGGCGGCTCTCCGACCCCACCTCCGCGACGCGCGGCGACCCGCTCCACCCCGAGCTGACCGAGCGCGAGACCGAGATCCTCAAGATGGTCGCCAAGGGGCTGTCCTACAAGCAGATCGCCGAGCGGCTGGTGCTCTCGCACCGCACCGTGCAGAACCACGTGCAGAACACCCTGCGCAAGCTTCAGATGCACAACCGCGTCGAGCTGACCCGCTACGCCATCGAGCAGGGCCTGGACGAGGACGACTGACGTGGGCGCCCCGACATGACCTCGACACTCCTCGAGATCGCTGACGGGCTCTACGCCCGTGCGCTGGCTGACTTCACCCCGGCCCGGGACGCGCACGCAAAGGAGCTGAAGGCAGCCGGCGAAGGCGAGCTCGCCCGGTCGGTGAAGGCTCTCAAGAAGCCCTCGCTGGCAGCCTGGGTGGTCGACCTGTTCGTGCGTCGCGAGGCCGACCAGGTCGAGCAGGTCCTCAGCATGGGGGCGGCGCTGCGCGAGGCGCAGGCGGGGATGTCGGGCGACGACCTGCGCTCGCTGACGCGCCAGCGACGCCAGCTGACCGCCGCCGTCACCCAGCAGGTGCGCTCCCTGGCGGCGGAGGAGGGCGTCAAGCTCACCCAGAGCGTCGCCGACCAGGTCGAGGCCACCCTCACCGCGGCGATGATCGATGAGCGCTGTGGCCAGGCGGTGCGCAGCGGACTGCTGATCACGGCCCTCTCGACCACCGGCGTCGACGACGTCGACGTCGCTGCGGCCGTCGCAGTGCCCGAGGCGCTCGGGTTCGTGGCCGGCCCCCGGGAGGCGACGCCCCGCGCCCGCCCGGACCTGCACGTCGTACCCGACCCGGACGCGCAGGCGAAGGCGCGGGCCGCGGCCGAGCAGGCGCTCGCCGAGGCCGACGACGTCGTCGTGGAGGCCCAGACCGCCTACGACGACGCGACCGTGGACGTCGAGCGGCTCCAGGCCCGTCAGCTCCAGCTCGAGGCCGAGATCGACGAGCTCAAACGTCGGATCGCCTCCTTGGAGGAGACCTACGACGAGGTCGACGACGAGCTCGGCGACGTCGAGGCGGTCCAGGCCGAGGCCGCCGAGTCGCTGGAGGAGACCCGGGCAGTGCGCGACCGGGCCGCTGCGGCGCTCGAAGCGCTGCGCTGACCCGTCAGGTCGAGGCCCACCCCTTGGTGCGCTCGACGGCATCGAGCCAGCGGGCGTAGGCAGCGTCAGCGTCGCTGCGATCTCCGCCGGGTGCGCTGGCCGGTGCGAAGGAACGCTCGAGCTGCCAGGTCGCCCGCAGGTCGTCGGGGGAGTCCCAGACGCCGGTGCCGAGGCCGGCGAGGAAGGCGGCGCCCAGCGCCGTGGTCTCCACCAGACGGGGACGCTCGACGGGTACGCCGACCTGGTCAGCGAGCAGCTGGCACAGCAGGTTGTTGGCGGCAGCGCCACCGTCGACGCGCAACGCGGAGAGCTCGCTCATCGTCTCGAGCACGTCGCGCACCTCGAAGGCGATCGCCTCCAGCGTGGCGCGGACGATGTGCGCGCGGGTGGTGCCCCGGGTCAATCCGAAGATCGCGCCGCGGGCATGGGGGTCCCAGTGCGGGGCGCCGAGCCCGGTGAGGGCGGGGACGAAGACGACGCCGTCCGAGGAGGTCACCGTCGCCGCGATCGCCTCGGTCTCGGCGGCCGAGCCGACGATCTGGAGGCCGTCGCGCAACCACTGCACGGCGGCGCCGGTGACGAAGATCGATCCCTCGAGGGCATAGGTCAGCTCGCCCTCCGGCGAGCGCCAGGCAGCGGTCGTCAGCAGGCCCGCGTCGGAGCGCTGCAGCGTCGTGCCGGTGTTGGTGAGGATGAACGAGCCGGTGCCGAAGGTGGCCTTGGAGTCGCCGACGTCGAAGCAGGTCTGGCCGAAGAGCGCTGCCTGCTGGTCGCCTGCGATGCCGGCCACCGGGAGCTCGAGGTCGAGGAAGGAACGCGGATCGGTGACCGCCAGCTCGCCCCAGCTCGGCACCAGCTCGGGCAGGGAGTCGCGGGGCACCCCGAAGAGGCCGCAGAGCTCGTCGGACCAGTCGCCTGCGGCGAGGTCGAAGAGCAGGGTGCGCGAGGCGTTGGAGACATCGGTGACGTGCTCGAGGCCGCGGGTCATCCGGGCGATGAGGTAGGAGTCGACCGTGCCGACGGCATACCTCCCCGACTCGACGAGAGCCCAGGTGCGGGGCTCGTGCTCGGCCAGCCAGAGGAGCTTGGTGGCCGAGAAGTAGGGGTCGAGCCGCAGTCCGGTGAGCTCGGCGACCCGGTCCTCGTGGCCGGCGTCGCGCAGCCGCGTGCAGATCTCGGCCGTACGTCGGTCCTGCCACACGATCGCCCGGCGGGGCGACCCCAGCGTCTCGCGGTCCCAGAGCAGCACGGTCTCGCGCTGGTTGGTGATCCCGATGCCGCGCAGCTCGGTGGCATCGACCTGCGCGATGGCTGCGCGGACGGCCTCGAGGGTCGCCTGCCAGATCTCCTCCGGCGCGTGCTCGACCCATCCCGGCTGAGGGAAGTGCTGGCTGAACTCCTGGTAGCCGCGGGCGACGATGTCGCCTTCGGCCGACACGATGACCGCGGTGACACCTGTGGTGCCTGCGTCGATGGCCAGGATCGTCATCGGACGCTCACGAGCCCGCGCGCACGATGTCGAGGATCTGCCGGTCGATCCAGGTCAGGTGGGCGGAGACGCGCATCTCGTAGTTCTCGGTGCCGACCCAGGTGAGGAAGTCCGGGTGGCCCTGGGAGTGGGCGAACGCCTCGAGCTCGGTGCGCAGCTCCTCGGTGATGGGCACCTGCTCCTCCTCGGTCGAGGCGGTGAGGTAGAGGTCGTTGAGGTCGAGCAGCCGGCTCAGCTCCTCGATGGGGTTCGCATGGTCGTCGACCCGCAGGTCGGCCGCGATGTCGTCGCCGCCGCCGTACCCGGCCTGGTCTCGCACCACGAGCAGGGCCGCCGACTGGCGTCCGCGCTTGTCGCCGCCCGTGGCGTCACCCGCGGCCAGGGCGGCGAGCAGCCGGTGGCTGAACGGAAGCGCGGCGCCGTCGGTCCAGGCCCTCTCCATGGCGTCGACCACGCTCGCTCCGGCCAGGCAGTTGCCCTGGATGGCGTAGCCCTCGCCGGTAAGCCCGCCGGCCCACTCGATGCACGACTGGCCGGTGTGGGAGGCGGCGCCACCGTCGACATCGACGATGCCGACCTGCCGGTGGTCACGACCCTCGTCCTCCTCGAGCAGGCGCAGCAGCGCCACGGAGGCCGTCGCACCCTCGTCGAGGTGGGAGAGGGCCAGGCCCTTGTAGGCCACGTTGGCATCGGCTTGGGTCGCGATGGCGCCGACCTGGGCGACGGCAGCCGGGACGGCTGCGCCGACCGCCAGGAACTTGGAGGCCACCGCCACCCCCCAGGTCTCGCCGTCGTCGGAGCGGGCCACGATCGAGAACGTCATGGCGCGAGCATAGGCACGGAACTGCTCAGCAGTCGCTGGTGGTGGTGCCGTCGAACGTGGTGCAGGTCTGCTCGAACTGCGTCATCGTCGCGCCGCCCACAGCCAGCATGCCGATCATGGCCACGACGAACAACACGCTCAGCAGCGTGCCGACGAGGCCGGTCACGAAACCGGCGGTGGCCATCCCGCGGCCGCCGATCGTGCCGTTGGAGGCATCGATCTCCTTCGTGGCGTTGCGACCGATGATCATGGCCGGGATTCCGGTGAAGAGTCCGAAGCAGACCAGCGACAAGATGCCGAGCACCAGACTCGTCGTCGCCTTGCTCGAGTTGGCCTGAGGCACTCCGCCGTACGACGGGGCGCCGTACTGGCCGTATGGCCCGGGCTGGCCGTACGGGCCGGGCTCGCCGGGCTCCTGCGGGGCGCCGTAGGGGCCGCCCTCGGGCGGTGGTCCGGGGTAGTTGCTCACGGTGTGGGACCTTCTCTGGGGGTGGTGGACGCCCAGCATCCGAGCGCTCGAAGTGGATGTTACTGCGCCGCAGGCATGGTTAGGTGGCAGCGTCAGGGTGAACGAGTCTCAGGAGGATTCCCATGCGTGTAGGCGTGCTCACCGGCGGCGGCGACTGCCCCGGACTCAATGCAGTGATCCGCGCGGTGGTCCGCAAGGGCGTCACCCAGCACGACATCGAGTTCGTCGGCTACCGCGACGGGTGGAAGGGCCCCCTCGAGGGGCTCACCCGTCCGCTCGGCATCGAGGAGTGTCGCGGGATCCTTCCCCGCGGCGGCACGATCCTCGGCTCCTCGCGCACCAACCCGTTCTCCATCGAGGGCGGGGTCGAGCAGATCACCGCCAACCTCGCCGCCGACGGCGTCGAGGCGCTGATCGCCATCGGGGGCGAGGACACGCTCGGCGTGGCCACGAAGCTCGCCGACCTGGGTGTGCAGGTGGTGGGCGTGCCGAAGACGATCGACAACGACCTGTCCGGCACCGACTTCACGTTCGGCTTCGACACAGCCGTCAACATCGCGACCGAGGCGATCGACCGCCTCCACACGACCGCCGAGTCGCACCACCGGGTGCTGGTGGTGGAGGTGATGGGCCGTCACGCCGGCTGGATCGCCCTGCACGCCGGGATCGCCGGCGGCGCGAGTGCGGTGCTGATCCCCGAGCAGCCCTTCGACATCGAGCAGGTCTGTGCGCTCGTCGAGACCCGCTTCGAGTCCGAGTACGCCCCGATCATCGTGGTCTCCGAGGGAGCCATGCCGATCGACGGTGGCGACATGACGCTCGTCTCGGGGGAGAAGGACGCCTTCGGCCACGTGCGGCTGGGCGGCATCGGTGACCGTCTCGCGGGCGAGATCGAACGTCGTACGGGCAAGGAGGCGCGCGCGGTCGTCCTCGGGCACATCCAACGCGGCGGCACACCCACCGCCTTCGACCGCTGGCTCGCGACCCGCTTCGGCCTCCAGGCGATCGACGCCGTCGCCGAGGGCGACTTCGGCAAGATGATGGCGCTGCGTGGCACCTCGATCATCCGGGTCCCGCTCAGCGAGGGCACCGCGGCGCTCAAGCTGGTCAGCCCCGAGGAGTACGCCGAGGCCAAGGTGTTCTTTGGATGATGTCCGAGCCGCCGAGCGAGGCGGCACGGACATCGTTGGTCGTCGAGCAAGCCGCGCCGGCCGAGCTTGCGAGGCCGCGACCGGCGTGTAGAGACGCGGTGAGCCGAGCAGCAGCGTGGGGGACGACGCCGTACGGGCCGCGGAGGTCTCGACACGCTCAGGCCGCCAGGCGTTGCCTTCGCGGCTAGATTATTTTGTGTGGCGTATTCGCGGCTCGACCACCTCGTGTGGCTTTCGCGACTCGCCCGCACGGGTGCTTCGTATCGGCTCCTCCAGGGTGTGAGGTGAGGCCACCACCGCAGCAAGGAGACCTCGGACATGAGCAGCGACCAGGCCACCCCCGCCCACCCGGCGCCGGCACCGCTGACGGCGGGGCGGAGCCCGACCTCAAACGGGTGATGGGCCCGCGGCTCCTGCTGCTCTTCATCGTCGGCGACATCCTCGGCACCGGCGTCTACGCACTCACCGGAGACGTCGCCGGGGAGGTGGGTGGCGCCGCCTGGGCGCCGTTCCTCGTCGCCTTCCTGGTCGCCACGGTCACGGCCGTCTCCTACCTCGAGCTCGTCACCCGCTTCCCGCAGGCGGCCGGCGCCGCGCTCTACGCGCACAAGGCGTTCGGCGTCCACTTCGTCACCTTCATCGTGGCCTTCGCGGTGATGTGCTCGGGGATCACCTCGGCCTCGACCGCGTCCAACGCCTTCGCGGGCTTCCTCAACGACGGCTTCGACCTCGGGCTCGAGGTCGGCGGCGGCGGCATCCTCCTGATCGCGCTGCTGTTCATGGCGCTGGTGGCCGCGATCAACTTCCGCGGGGTGGGGGAGAGCGTCAAGATCAACGTGGTGCTGACCCTGATCGAGCTCTCCGGTCTGCTGCTCGTGATCTTCGTCGGGCTCTGGGCCGTCACCCGGGGCAACGCAGACTTCTCGCGGGTGATGGTCTTCGAGAGCTCCGACGACAAGTCCATCTTCTTCGCCGTCACCGCGGCCACGACCTTGGCCTTCTTCGCGATGGTCGGGTTCGAGGACTCCGTCAACATGGCCGAGGAGTGCGAGAACCCGCGCCGCGACTTCCCCAAGATGATGCTTGCCGGCCTCGGCGCCACCGGCGTCATCTACCTGCTGGTGTCGATCACGGCGGTCGCGCTCGTGCCGGTCGGCGACCTGACCGACGACTCCTTGCCCTCGGCGTTGACCCAGGTGGTCGCGGCGGGAGCCCCGTCGCTGCCGTTCGACACGATCTTCCCGTTCATCGCGATGTTCGCAGTCGCCAACTCCGCGCTGATCAACATGCTGATGGCAAGCCGGCTCATCTACGGCATGGCCACCAGCGGGTGCTGCCGTCGGTGCTCGGCAAGGTGCACAGGACCCGGCGTACGCCGTGGGTCGCCATCCTCTTCACCACCGCGATCTCCTTCGGGCTGATCGTCTACGTCGTCGACGCGAGCGGCAGCGAGTCGGGGGCCAACGCGATCGTCCTGCTCGGGGGTACGACCTCGCTCCTGCTGCTGGGGGTCTTCGCTGTCGTCAACATCTCGCTGATCGTCATCCGGCGTCGTCCGACCGAGCACTCGCACTTCACCGCCCCGACGGTCCTTCCCTACGTCGGGGCGGCGACGTGCCTGTTCCTCGTGGGTCCGTGGGCGCGCAGCAGCGACCAGCAGGAGCAGTACGTCATCGCCGGGGTCCTGCTGGGGGCCGGCGTCGTGCTGTGGGCCCTGACCTGGCTGGCGAACCGCGGGATCCGCGGCTCGAAGACCGGGTTCCGCGACGTCGAGACCCTCGAGAGATGAGCCCAGCGGTCAGCCCGACTCGCTACTCCAGGTCGACCTGAGCGGCCACCAGGGCTGACCAGCGGGTCGAGTCAGCTCGACCAGCCAGCCCTCGTCATGAGGGGCCCCGCACGGCGTGAGAGTGCCTTCCTCGCCCGGGACCGGAGCAGGCGATGGCCAGCACGCTGCCGGACTCGACGCTGAGCAGATCGCGGCCCGCCGACAGCCTCGCCGCCGGAGGGACCGGCCGACAGGCTCAGGGCGACCGGCTGCACCAGCGCCCGGGTCGGCGACGACGGGCTGAGCCGGGTGACCCCGCTCAGCAGGTAGCGCGACATGAAGACGGTCGTGGGCCGTGCGAGGACGGAAGGAGCCGGAGGAGGTCACTGGCCGGGTCCGGTCGGCAGGACCGTCGGCGCTCATCACCACCACCTCGTCGGCGGCACTCGATGCAGGCGAACCGGAGGGAGGCTCAGGGTGAGGCTGGTGGTGGCCACGGCGGTGCGTACCCACTCCACGACGGCGACGTCACCGTCCGCGAGCACGCTGACCTGCGCGTAGGTGCCGACCTCGGGCAGGTCACTGGGCAGGCTGGTTGTCCCGAGGGAGACGACCTCCGAAGCGTCCGACGCCACCCCCGTGGCAGCGGGCTCGGCCGGCGAGTGACCACGGCGATGCCGTCCGACGGCTCGGAGACGAGGCCCACGACGGCGGCCGAGCTCAGCACGGCTCCGCACCACACCACCGGCACCCCGGCGAGCAGGTGCCGGAGGTTGAGCCGGCTCGCCTCGCGACTTCACCGCGAGACCTGTCGGGGCTCCGACTCGGGCACGGCCGTGACCAGGGCGAGGTTCTGGTAGCCGCCGTCGGCCTTGACGTACGGCGGCGCACAGGTGACCAGCACCAGGCGACGCCCGCCGGAGGGCCGAAGATGCTCGGCAGCGTGTTGACGGTGCTGCGCGGCACCAGCTCGAGCGATCGGACGACGAACGTCTGGACCAGGCCGCGCGAGCCGACCTCGACCCGATCGCCGCCTGGGCCTGCAGCAGCTCGGCGAAGGGGCCGAGGCCCTGGGTCGTGGAGTCGATGTGACCGGCGATCAGCGTCGAGCCGAAGGGGTCGGCCAAGCGGGAGCCGCCGCTCCACCAGCCGGCCTTGCGGATGTCGTCGGGCACGTCGAGGGTGCCGTCCCGCGTGGTGGAGACCGACCGGACCGGGACCGTCCGCCCGCTCGCGAGCACGACCGCGCCGGGCGCCTCGGCCACGAGCACGGACGGCGCGCGGCGCGCGGGACCTCCTTGCGGGTCGCGCGTCGGGTGCGCCGTCGGGGAGTCGCTGGCCGGCGCGCTCGCAGCGGCCGGCGGAGCCTGTCGAGAGAGGGCGACGCTGGTGCTCTCGGACGCGGAGGGGGCGCCGGCGTCGGGCAACGTGGTCGCCGATCAGCGCCACGGCCAGCACCGCCGCGACGGCAACCAGCAGCACGACCAGACTCCGACGCCGCGGGCGGTGGGCGCTCGACCGTTGGTCGGACATCTTCAGGGACCTCGGCCGCGGCCCGGTCAGCGGTGGCTCAGGAAGCCGAGGGATCGGACCCGGACGGCGACCCGGCGCGCGCGGACGCCGGCCAGCGCCGAGCGAGCGCGGCGAGCACGACCACGGCCACGAGCGCAGGGCCCGACGAGTTGCCGGGGCCTCGACGAGCCGACTGCTGCGGGTCGAACGGCGAGACCTGCGCGTCGGCGGCCAGGCCGGCCGAGCCGGTGTCGATGGCGTCGGGCACGACGGTGCCGTCGGAGGAGACTTGAGGCTGCGGGTGATGACCTGCATGATCCGTCCCGGGCCTGCCGACGGCGTAGACCATCGTCACCGTCGCGGGCTTCACTTCACGTCGAGCGGGCCGAGGATCGGCTCGCCCGTTGCCGCCCGAGGCGACCAGCGCCACCGAAGCGTCCCGGCGGGGACCTCGGCCTCGGCGAACTCGCCGTTGGCGATGTCGTTGAAGATCGTCTGTCCCGTCGACCTCGACGTCGGCCGGGGCGAGGGTCGCGGTGTGCGCGACGAGCACCCGGGCCTTGCCGGGCCCGATGGACGTCGTCGGCGTGCGGTAGGTGCTCACGACCGGGTCGCCGGTCAGCGAGGCCGGAAGGTGGTAGACGACGTCGCTGTTCTGGCCGGGCGGCCACCTTCACGCTCACCGTCGAGACGCCGCCGTCGGAGTCGCTGAAGGCGACGTCGTGCGTCCCGGTGGAGAGCTCCAGGGGCAGGATCGAACCGACGTCCAGACCGGGGTCGACCTCCTCGCCGTCGACGGTCAGCGTCGCCTGACCCCGGGCACGGCCTGGATCAGTGGACCTGGCCCGTTGCCGGCAGCCGGCGTGCGCGGCCACCGACGGCGGCGCGGCGGCCTGCAGCCGCGACCGGACCGGCGCACGAGCAGCAGGCTGCGGAAACCGCAATAAAGAGACGATGAACGCCATGTGAATACCCCCCAGAGAATGAAGCCTCCTACGATAGCCTCACCCTCCACGCCGGGCGCCCGGAGCCGAGCCCGGCCGCGGACGTCGGCGGTGCAGCGGGACGCGGGGGGCCCGCGCCGCGTAGGCTGGCGGTCGTGTCTTTCCCCGACCTTGCGAGCCTGCACGCGCTGAGCCCGGCCCAGCAGCCGACGTACCCCGACCGTGCGCGCCGTCGACGCGACCGTCGGCCGCGCTGCGCACGCGCGCCGCCGCTGGTCTTCGCCGCGCGAGTGCGACGAGCTGAAGACCAAGCTCGCCGCGGTCGCCCGGGGCGAGGCGTTCCTGCTGCAGGGCGGCGACTGCGCCGAGACCTTCGCCGGCGTCACCGCCGACAACATCCGCAACAAGCTGCGCGTGCTGCTGCAGATGGCGGTCGTGCTGACCTACGCCGCCTCGGTGCCGGTGGTCAAGGTCGGCCGGCTCGCCGGGCAGTACGCCAAGCCGCGCTCCTCCGACCTCGAGACCCGCGACGGGCGTCACCCTGCCGGCCTACCGCGGCGACGCCGTCAACGGCTTCGACTTCACCCCCGAGTCGCGCGATGCCCGACCCGCAGCGGCTGGTCGAGGTCTACCGCACCTCGGCGGCCACGCTGAACCTGGTCCGCGCCTTCATCGCCGGCGGGTACGCCGACCTGCGCCAGGTGCACACCTGGAACACCGACTTCGTCGCGCGAGTCGGCCGCCGGGCCAGCGCTACGAGGCGATGGCCGACGAGATCGAGCGCGCGATGGCCTTCATGGAGGCCATCGGCGCCGACCCCGACGAGTTCCACCGCGTCGACTTCCACTCTCAGCCACGAGGCGCTGGTGCTGGAGTACGAGCACGCGATGACCCGCATCGACTCCCGCACCGCAGCAGCCCTACGACGTCTCGGGCCACTTCGTGTGGATCGGCGAGCGCACCCGCCAGCTCGACGGCGCCCACGTCGAGCTGCTCAGCCACGTCCGCAACCCGATCGGCGTCAAGCTCGGCCCGACCACCACGCGCCGACGACGCGCTGGCGCTGGCCGCCCGGCTCAACCCCGACAACGAGGCCGGCCGGCTCACCTTCATCACCCGCTTCGGCGCCGGCAAGATCCGCGACGGCCTGCCCGACGCTGGTCGAGAAGGTCACCGCCGCCGGGGTCGCAGGTCGCCTGGGTCTGCGACCCGATGCACGGCAACACCTTCGAGGCGAGCTCGGGCTACAAGACCCGCCGCTTCGACGACGTC
Organism: uncultured Actinomycetota bacterium; assembly: GCA_963761285.1. Lineage (GTDB taxonomy): Bacteria > Actinomycetota > Actinomycetes > Propionibacteriales > Nocardioidaceae > Nocardioides. The sequence goes on from CAVXGJ010000016.1 coordinate 353,644, forward strand.
ATCGAGGAGGTCCAGGGCTTCTTCGACGTGCACCACGCGCTCGGCACCTGGCCCGGCGGCGTGCACGTCGAGCTCACCGGCGACGACGTCACCGAGTGCGTCGGCGGCGGCGAGGAGCTGCTCGAGATCGACCTCGGCAACCGCTACGAGTCGGTCTGCGACCCGCGCCTCAACCGGGTGCAGTCGCTCGAGCTGGCGTTCCTCGTGGCGGAGATGCTGCGCCAGGCCTGATCCGTCGTGCTCGCCTGACGACCCGCGCTCCGGCGCCGACCGCGGTCGGACCGAGGATGAGACGCCCATGATCGACCTGCGCCCGACACCCTGACCCGCCCGACCGACGCGATGCGTGCAGGCGATGGCCGCACGCCGAGGTCGGCGACGACGTCTACGGCGAGGACCCGACCGTCGCCGCGCTCGAGGAGCGGGTGGCCGGGCTGTTCGGCCACGAGGCGGCGCTGTTCATGCCGACCGGGTCGATGGCCAACGTGCTGGCCGTCCGCTCGCTGGTCGCGCCGGGCCAGGAGGTGCTCTGCGAGGCCGTCGGCCCACATCGCCCGCGCCGAGCTCGGCGCCCACGGCGCCTACAGCGGCGTCACGATGCGCACCTGGATCCACCCGCGCGGGCAGGTCGACCTGCCGACGATCCGCGGCGATGTTCGCCCCCGACATGGGGCCGTTCTTCGTGCCGCACGGCCGCGATCTCGGTCGAGAACACCCACAACTTCGCCGGCGGCAGCGGTGCTGCCGCTCGCCGACCTGCGCGACCTGCGCGAGTACGCCGACCGGGGTCGGCGCCGCGATGCACCTCGACGGCGCCCGGATCTGGAACGCCCACGTCGCCACCGGCACGCCGCTGGCCGAGTACGGCGCGATCGCCGACGTGATCTCGGTGTGCCTGTCCAAGGGTCTCGGCGCGCCGGTCGGCTCGCTGCTGGTCGGCAGCGCCGACGCCGTCGCCGAGGCCCGGGTCTGGCGCAAGCGGATGGGCGGCGGGATGCGCCAGGTCGGCATCCTGGCCGCCGCCGGCCTGCACGCCCTCGACCACCACGTCGAGCGGCTGGCCGACGACCACGCGCACGCCCGGCTGCTGGCCGAGGCCTGCGGCGTCGACCCCGCGGCGGTCGACACCAACATCGTCGTCGTCGCGCGCGCCCGACGCCGCGCGGCCTTCGTGGCGCGCGGCCGCCGAGGCAGGGCGTCCGGGTCGCCACCGTCGGTCCGACCACCGTGCGGCTGGTCACCCACCTCGACGTCTCGACGCGCCGACGCCGAGCGGGCCGCCGCGGTGCTGGCCGCGCCTCGCCTGAGCCGCCGGGACGCCGCGGCCGTCGCCGGCTGCGCACCGCGGCGTCAGCGGTCGCGGACACGATCGACCGCTCTGGGTCCATGACCGCTGGTCCTCGGTGGTCGCTCGTGGCGTGGCCTGGTCGTGCTGGCGTCGCCGTCCCGGTCGCGCTGCGCTGCCGCCCGGCGCCGACGCGACGTCGTCCGCGCCGACCTGCTGGCCCGGGTCGCGGGCCTCGGCCGACGTCGCCCTACTCGGGCTACGTCGAGACCGACGGGCACGCCTGCAGCTGCCCGGTCGGCGACCGGTTCAGCGACCTGGCCGACGCTCTTCGGCGAGCACACCCGGATGCGGGTCTGGTGGCGCGGCGACGGACGCCTGGCGGGTCGACCGGCTGCTGGCTCGCCGGCGAGACCGACCTGATCCACGACGGCGGCCGGCACCACCGAGTAGACTACGAGGACGCGCGGCGCCGACGGCTCAGCGCGACCCCGAGATCCGGCTGCCGCGCACCGCCGACCTGCGTGCCCGCCGGCCCTGGCCGCGCGGCTCGCTCGGCCGACGTCGACGCCGACGAGGTCTGCCCGGCTGCCGGCCCGGCGGGTCGCCGGCGTCGACGCGCCCGGGCCTGCGGCTCGACCCGCGCCTCGCGCGCCACGAGCATCGACCACGTCGACCTGTGGGCCGACCCCGACACCGGCGTGCCGCTGCGCGGTCGAGGTCTACGCCGACGGCGTCGAGCCGCCGCCGGCTTCACCTCGACGTTCCGCGACTTCTCGGCCGCCGGCCCCCGACGCCGACCGCGCCGCGTTCAGCCGCGCCGCCGGGTCCGAGCGTCGACGCTTCGACGACGTGCTCGACATCGCCGACGCCGCCAACCAGTACGCCCCCGTGCCGTCGCCGCGCGAGCGCTCGCCGGCCTGGCCGAGCGTCGCCGACGCGGACGCGGCGCCGTCGGGGTCTACGGCACGGGCGTCACCCAGCTCATCGCCATCCCGCTGCGCGACCGGGAGGCCGATCCGCTGCGCGACGCCAGCTCGCCGCGACCGCCCGGGTCGCGTCGGTGGCGCCGGCGACGGCCGTCGTGCTGCCGCGTCGGGCCGCTGGGCGTGCTGCTGACCGGGCCGACGACGACGGTCGGCTGGCTGGTCGCCGGCACCGTCACCGCCGAGCGACCGCTCGCCGCCGGCGGCCGTGCGACGTGCTCCGCAGCGGCACGGTCTACTCCGGACGAGCGACGCTCGGTGATCCGCACCGAGCGGCCTGACCAAGCGCTACGGCCGGTTCACCGCCGTCGACGACCTCGACCTCGACGTGCGCGAGGGCGACGTCTACGGCTTCCTCGGCGCCAACGGCTCGGGCAAGACCACCACCGTGCGGATGCTGCTGGGCCTGGTGCTCGCCACTCCGGGACGATCGAGGTGCTGGGCCGGCCGATGCCGCGCTCGCGCGCCGAGGTGCTGCCGCAGGTCGGGTCGATGGTCGAGGGCCCGGCGGCCTACCCCCACCTCTCCGGCCGCGCCAACCTCGCGCCTCTTCGACGCGATGGGCGCCGGCGTCGGCGCGCCGCGGCCGCGCCGGCCGCGTCGACGACGCCCTCGACCAGGTCGGGCTCGGCGGCGTCGACGACCGGCCGGTGCGCGCCTACTCGCTCGGGCATGCGCCAGCGACTCGGCCTGGCCAACGCCCTGCTGCGCCGCCCGCGGCTGCTCGTGCTCGACGAGCCGACCAACGGCCTGGACCCGCAGGGCATCCGCGAGATCCGCGCGCTGCTGCTCGAGCTCAACGCCGCCGGCACCACGGTCTTCGTCTCCAGCCACCTGCTGGCCGAGATCGAGCAGATGTGCACCCGGGTCGGGGTCCTCGACCGCGGCCGGCTGGTGCTCCAGGAGCAGCTCGACGACCTGCGCGGCCCCGACCGGCCGGATCGCTCGTCGCGACTCGCGACGTCGCCGGACGCGGCCCGCGCGCCTGCTCGGCGACCGGGTCGAGCGGCCGACGGCGACCGGCTGCTCGTCCGCGACGCCGACGCCGCCGCGCTCAACGCCGAGCTGGTCGGCGCCGGGGTCGCGGGTCGACGAGCTGGCCGCCGAGCGGCGCACCCTCGAGGACGTCGTGCTGGCCGCGACTCGGCCGGCAGCGACACGTTCGCCCGGGTGCCGAGCCCGCGGCGCGGCCGAGGTGGCCCATGATCCGCGTCGAGCTGCGCAAGCTGCTGCGCAGCCGGCGCACCTGGGTCACGATCCTGCTCATCGACGCGCTGCCGACCCTGGTCGGCGGTGCTGCTGGCGGTCACCGACCTCGGCCCGCGGCCCGGGCACGGGCCGGCGTTCCTGTCGGCCGTGCTCACCGACGGCACCCTCTTCCCGCTGGCCGCGCTGGCGATCGTGCTGCCGCTGTTCCTGCCGATCGCGGTCGCGATCACCGCCGGCGAGGCGATCGCCGGCGAGGCGCGGCCGGGCACGCTGCGCTACGTGCTGGTCCGCCCGGTCGGCCGCACTGCGGCTGCTGGTGGCCAAGCTGGTCAGCGTGATGGCGTTCGTGGTGGTCACGGTGCTCGTCGTCGCGGCCACGGCGTACGTCGTCGGCATCGCTGCTGCTGGGCGACCAGAGCGTCGACCGCCGTCGGCGCCACCAGCGTGTCCGGGCACGTCGCTGTCGACCCCCGAGCTGGTCGGCGCGCACGTTGCTGGCGCTCGGGCTACGCGATGCTCTGCATGCTCGGGGTGGCGGCGATCGCGCTGTTCCTCTCCACGGTCGCCGACGTCGCCGCTCGGGGCGGCGCTCGGCACGCTGGCGATCTTCGTCGCCTCCACCCTGCTGCTGACCCTGGACGCCGCGCGACGCGCTGCAGCGCCTACCTGCCCACCCGCTACTGGCTGGCCTTCGTCGACCTCTTCCGCGACCCGATCCTGTGGCGCGACGTCGAGCGCGGGCGTGATCCTCCAGCTCGCCTACGTCGCGGTCTTCCTCGCCGCCGCCTGGGCGAACTTCGCGACCAAGGACATCACCGACTGACGCCCTCGCGAGGCGTCCGGGCTCCGCCGGTGCACGACCTCGGCGTGCCGGGGCAGCGCCCGGGAGCGGCACGCCCGAGCGCGGCGGCGACCATCCGGAGCGCGACGGCCGTGCGGCGGCAGCGTCGCCGTGGGCGACCACGAGCGTCCGGGCAGACGACTGCACGGAGAAGTCGAGCGCACCCTCGAGCGAGCCGGAGTCGGGCGGCACGACGGTCTTGTCGTCCGTCGGTCCAGATCGCGACCCACAGCGGGCCGGCCGGGGTCTCGTCGCCGCGCGTTCAGCGCGCGGAGCAGGTCGCTGTCGGTGGTCGAGCTGCTGGCACGCCTCGGGCAGGCGCCGCCGGCGAGGTCGCCGGCCAGCGCGGCCAGGTCGGTGCCGTGGTGGGGCGAGGCCGAGGCTCACCGACCCGGCGGGTCACGGCGGCGCCGCCGCCGAGCTCGGCGACGTAGTAGCCGCACCACCACCCCGCCCGCGGAGTAGCCCACCAGGTCGACCGAGCGGCGCCGGGGTCCCGCGCAGCGCACGCTCGGACCGCGCCGTCCAGGGCGGCGGCCTGCTCGCGCAGGTCGCCGGTGCCGTCACCGACCGGCGGGACGATCGACCCGTCGCGGCCCAGCGCCGCGCAGGTAGCGCGGCCAGGACCTCGAGGGAGTCGGTCGAGCCGCCGTACCCGGGGACGAGCAGGACCGGCCCCAGCACCGTCCTGCTCGGCCGGCTGACCGGCGTCCGGGTCGCGGGTCAGCGAGCGTGCGTCCGACCGGGAGGGCGACCGCGATCACCGACCATGGCGACGATCGCCGACGTACGAAGCGGCGTCGTGGCGGGGAGAGGCGCCCGAGCATGCAGCCCGGCGATCCTCACCGGGGCTGCCGACCAGGCTCACGTCGCTGATCGCGGTGTAGTCGCGGCCGGCGGGCCGGGGGCCGGGTCCGTCACCGCCAGGATCCGCAGCGTGACGAGTCGCTGACGACCGTCGACGTCGGCGCTCTGCAGGTCGGGGCGTCGCCGAGGTCCTGGGCGATCACGGTCCCGTCGGCGAACTCCCACTCCACCGACGTGATGCGCCGGTTGGCGGCGTAGCCGTCGTAGCCGGGTTCGACCTTGGCGTAGCCGTTGATCAGCCCGACCTGGGTGATGCGGGTGGGGTCCGTCGAAGCGGAAGACGATCTCGCGTGCTGATGCGTCGCCCGGGCATCCGCCAGGCGGTGTCGGGTTGCCCGTCGAGCATGTTGAACGCCTCGTAGCGCACCGCGTTGCCGTTGACGTCCCGGCTGGCCGCAGCGGTGTCGGGCGGGCTCGCCTGCGCCAGCCGCGCCAGGTCCAGGGGTACGTCGGGTTCGGCGTCCGTCGGAGCCCGTCGGCGCCGTCCGGCGACGTGGTGGAGGAGGTAGTGGTGGTGGGGCTCGCCGTCGCCTGGGGCCGGCCGGTCGCCCGCGGTGGGCAGCGGATCCGGAGGCCGCCGAGCACGGCGTACCCGCCCAAGCCGAGCAGCGCCACAGCAGCCACGACCGCCGCGATCCACCACGGCGTGCCGGGCCGGGCGACGCGCCGGTCGGACGACGGGTGCACGACCGGCACCGCGCGGTCTCGGCCAGGCCCGGCGTCGGAAACACGGGCGCCGACCCCGCCGGCCCCGGCGGCGGCCGCGGCGACCCCGGCGAGTCAGGCAGCTCTGCCCAGGCTCGACCGGACCCGGCACCGCCTCGTCGGCGAAGAGCGGGTAGCGGGCTCGGTCGGGGGAGCCTCGTAGACCGGCGGAGGCAGTGCGGGGTCGTGGCGGGGTTCGGGGGTCGTGGCCCCGCGGGCGGCGGGTGGCCTCGGGTGCCCGCAGTTGACGCAGAAGCGGCCGGCGCCGAGAACGTGACGGCAGGAGAGGCAGTGCTCCGCATGGTGGTCCATGTCGGTTTCCTCCCTGGTGTGTCACGGCCGTCGAGGGCGTGGCGCCCCTGCCAGACTAGTCCAGTTCGTGTTCAGCCGCGCCCGAGGTAGTCGTGCGCCGAGGCCCTTCCCACCATGGCCGGCAGCTTGCGCACAGCCTGCGCGAGCTCGCGCAGGTCGGCGCCGAGCAGGGCCTGCGGCCCGTCGCACAACGCCGTCTCGGGGTCGGGGTGCACGTCGACGATGACGCCGTCGGCACCCACCGCGATCGCGGCTCGGGAGAGCGGTACGACGAGGTCCTTGCGGCCGGCGGCGTGCGAGGGGTCGATGATGATCGGCAGGTGGCTCGTCGCCTGCACGACCGGCACCGCCGAGATGTCGAGGGTGTTGCGGGTAGCGGGCTCGAACGTGCGGATCCCACGCTCACACAGCACGACGTCGAGGTTGCCGCGCTGGGCGATGTACTCGGCCGCCATCAGCCACTCCTCGATCGTGGCGGTCATCCCACGCTTCAGCAGGACCGGCTTGCCGGCGACGCCGGCTGCCTGCAGCAGCGAGAAGTTGGCCATGTTGCGGGTGCCGATCTGGAGCATGTCGACGTGCTCGGCCACGACGGGCACGTCGCGGGCGTCGATGACCTCGGTCACGACCGGCATCCCCGTGGCGGCGCCGACGTCGGCGAGGATCTCGAGCCCCTTCACGCCGAGGCCCTGGAAGGCGTAGGGGGAGGTGCGCGGCTTGTAGGCACCCCCACGCAGGATCGTCGCGCCGGCAGACTGCGCCATCCGGGCAGCCTCGAGGGTCTGGTCGGCTGACTCGACGGCGCACGGTCCGGCGAGGAACGTGAAGGTGTCGGGGCCGATCGGGACTCGCTTGCCGGCGGTCCCGACCCACACGGTGGACCGATCGGCGTGGTGCTGGCGGCTGACCAGCTTGTAGGGGTCGGAGATCCGGTGCACGTCCGCGACGCCCTTGAGGGTGCGCAGGTTGAGGTGGTGGAAGGACTCGAGGTCCCCGACCAGCCCGATGATCGTGCGCACGACGCCCTTGCTGACGAACGCCTCACCTCCGACGCCCTCGACCTTCTCGACGACGTGGGCGACGTCCTCGTCGGTGGCGTCCGGTGACATGACGATGACCATGGTGTGTTCCTCTGCTTCTGGTTCGGACCCCGGCCGTGGCCCGGACATGACAAACGCCCCGGCACTGGCCAGGGCGTTGGTGGGTGCGGGCGCGTCTAGGAACGAGCCTGCACGGGAGCTCCCGGCAGGTGTCCAAAGAAATAGGTGATCGCCACGAGAAGGACTCTAGCCCGGATGCCGTTCTCCGGTGCGTGGGGGATCCAGCGGGTGGGACGCGGCCCGGGGGAGATTCACCGCTTCAGCGGAGAATCTCCCGCTTCTGTCACGAAGTTCCGGACAGGAAGCGGGAGTTTTGTCGAGGCGCGAGCCTCACACCGCCAGGTGCTGGACCTCGCCCTCGATCGAGCGTCGAGGTCCGGCCTCGACGACGAGCATGGCCGTCACCACCAGCGCGCCGCCGCCGAGGAGCCGCCAGGTCAGCGACTCCCCACCCAGTCCGACCGCGAACGTGGCCGCGAAGACCGGCTCCATGCTCATCACGATCGCGGCGCGGGTGGGGGCGAGGTGGGCCTGCGCCCAGGTCTGGGCGACCAGGGCCAGGGCGCCCGGCGACCAGGGCCATGTAGAGCACCGACAGCCAGTCACCGGTGGTGGCCGGGAGTACGACGCCGTCCGGGGCGGTCGCGACCAGGCAGATGACCGCGATCACGAGCAGCTGGGCGATCGACATGCCCAGCGCCTCCTCGAGCTGTCGACCACGCGCCGAGGGCCACGATGTGCAGCGCGTAGAGGACTGCCGCGACCAGGGTGATCGCCTCGCCGTACCCGAGCGCGAGGCCGTCCAGGGTCAGCACGCCGAGCCCGGCGGTGGCCAGCGACGACCGCCGCCCAGGTGAACGCCGTGATCCGGCGTGCGGAGCAGCACGGCGGCCAGCAGCGGCGTCGCGACGACGTACAGGCCGGTGATGAAGCCGGACACGCTGGCCGCGGTGTGGGCCAGACCGGCGGTCTGCAGGATCTGGGCCAGGCCGTAGAGCGCGCCGAGCGCGATCGACCTGGCGTCGAGCCGCCGGGGAGAGCCGCAGCAGCGCCCTCGGGGCGACCGCGAGCATGACCAGCCCCGCGATCGCGAACCGGACGGCCAGGAAGTCGAGGGTCGGCACCCGGTCGAGGAGGTCCTTGATCAGGTAGAAGGTGGAGCCCCACGAGGCGGTCATCAGCGAGCAAGGCGCCGGTCGCCAGGACCGTGGTCGAGGGGCGACGCCGGCTCGGACGCCGCCTCGCTCGCGAGCGGGCGCGACGTCATCGCAGGCTCTTGAGCAGCGCCAGGTCGGGATCACCGACCGAGCGGGAACCGGGCGTCTCGAGGATGAACGGCACCCCGTCGGTGGCCGGGTGCGCGAACAGCTCGGCGAAGGCGTCCACGCCGATGTGGCCGTCGCCGATCTTCTGGTGGCGGTCCTTGAAAGCCCCGCGGACATCCATCGAGTCGTTGGCGTGGATCAGTCGCAGCCGCCCGGGACCGCCGATCTCGACGATCCGGTCGACCGTCGCCGTCGCGCCCCCGGGCTCGTCGAGGGGCGCCCCTGCGGCGAAGACGTGGCAGGTGTCGAGGCAGATGCCCGCCTTCGGGTGGAAGTCGAGGGCCGCCAGGTAGGGCTCGAGGTCCTCGACCCCGGCGCACAGTGAGCGGCCCTGCCCGGCGGTCGGTTCCAGGAGCAGCCAGGGGGAGTCCGGGGTGGCGTCGAGGGCTTCGAGCAGCGGCAGCAGACCCTCGCGGACCTGGCCCAGCGCCGCTGCGTGGCGCTCGCCTGCGTCGCCCCCGTCACCCCCGGCGCCGGCGGGCTCGACATACGAACCGGTGTGTACGACGACGCCCTCGGCGCCGATCTCGGCGGCGCGGCGCGAGGTTGTGGGCGACGAGGGCGACGGACTTGCTCGTAGGTGTCGCGGGTGGGGGAGCCGAGGTTGACGAGGTAGGGCGTGTGGATGAAGACCCGCAGGCCGCGCTCGGCGACGGCCGAGCGGAAGGCGGCGTCCTCGGCGGGCTTGCCGGCGCTCAGCGCCCAGCCGCGCGGGTTGCCGACGAAGATCTGGAAGGCTTCGCACCCGAGCTCCTCGGCGGAGGCGAGGGCGCCCTTCACGAGTCCACCGCCCATCAGGACATGGGTGCCGACGGGGTTGCGCATGCAGCGGACGCTAGCGCCGGGTGGCGACGTCAACAGCGCCGGGTCTGCGACCCGGGGCAGGCTCAGACGACGATGATCGTCACAAGGCTGCCCTTGGGGGCCATGGTGCCCGGGGTCGGGGTCGGTCCGGACCGCGAACCCCAGGCCGGCGTAGAAGCTGTTGCGCTCGATCTCGGTCGTGAAGCCGGCGTCCTCCAGAGCGCGGACGGCGGCGTTCACGCCGAAGCGCACGACGTCGGGCACCTCCACGCAGCTCAGGCCCCTTGGAGACGGTCAGCGAGACGACGTCGCCCTTGTTGAGGGTCCCCTCGGTCGGGCTCTGGGTCAGGACCTCGCCGACGGGCGCGTCGTCGTAGACGGTCGAGACGGTGGCGGTCAGGCCACGCTTCTCGATCTTGGCGCGTGCGGTGTCGACGTCCTTGCCGACCCAGGAACCGACCTCGATCGGTCGCCGGCCCTTGCTGACGACGAGGTCGACGGTGTCGCCCGTGCCGAGCTCGGTGCCCTGCTCGGGGACGCTCTTCAGGACCGTGCCGGCCGGCTGGCTCTCGTGGAAGCGTTCCTGGCTCTCCCCGAACTCGAGCTGGACGGCCATCAGCGCGTCCTGGGCCGCGTCCTCGTCGAGACCGCGCACCTTCGGCACCAACAGCTTGCCGAGGGAGAGGGTGAGGGTGACGGTGTCGCCCGGCAGGACTTGGGCCCCGCCGCCGGGGTCGGCGCGCAGGACGGCGCCCTCAGGCGCATCGGAGTCGTAGGCCGGCTCGGCGAAGGCCACCTCGAGGCCGACGGCCTCGAGAGTGGCGACGGCGGTGGCTCGGTCCTCACCGAGCACCTGGGGAGCGGCTACGTAGCGAGCCCAGCCGTACCAGAACGCGCCTCCACCGATGGCGCCGGCGACCAGCAGCGCGGCCAGCACCACGGCCAGGCCGCGCCGCGAGCGCCGCTGACGGGTCGTCCGGAGCTCCCGCCCGCTGCGGGTGGTGCGGGTCCTTCGGATCTTCGGGGCCTTGGCCGACTTGGTCGGCTTCGCGGCGTCGGACGCGGCTGGCGAGCGCGCGGGGTCCTCGGCGGGGGAGGCGGCGGGCTGCCGGCGGGGTACGTCGTCGTGTGCTCGGGCGCTGCTCCCGACCGGGTGCCCGTCGAGCTGAGCAGCTCCTCCATCTCCGCGGCGTCCCACGGCTCGGGGGCCGTGTCGGTGCCGAGGTCGAGGAAGTCGTCGGACGGGGCGGGGCGCGGGCGGAGGTCCTCGGTCAGCTCGGGGTCGTCCCGCACGCCGTTGGCCAGGGCGTTGGCCACCCGGTGCACCTGGTGCAGCAGGACTGCGGCGTCGGCCGGGCGGTGGGTGCGGTCGCGAGCCGTCGCGCGGGCGACGAGCGCATCGACGTACGCCGGCAGCTCGGGCACCCGCTCGGACGGCGGGGGCACGTCGTGGTGGACGTGCTTGTAGGCGACCTGGATCGGGGTCTCGCCCTCGTGGGGCTTGACGCCGGTGAGCAGCTCGTAGAGCACCACGCCCGACGGCGTAGACGTCGGCGCGGGCGTCGGCGCGACCGTCGATGACGAGCTCGGGGGCGAGGTAGGAGACGGTGCCGATCAGCACGCCCTGGGTCGCGGTGTGCTGGGTCTCGGCGCTGATCGCCTTGGCGAGGCCGAAGTCGGCGACCTTGACCCGGCCGTCGTCGGCGATCAGGACGTTCTCGGGCTTCACGTCGCGGTGGATGAGCCCGCTGCGGTGCGCCGAGGCGAGGGCGGAGACGACGGGTTCGAGGAGGGCGAGGGCGCGCGACGGCGTCATCGGGCTCTCCTTGGTCACCGTGTCGCGCAGGGTGTGCCCGGGGATCAGCTCCATGACGAGGAAGACGGTGCCGTCGTCGTCGCCCTGGTCGTAGACCGCCACCACGTTGGGGTGCGAGAGCCGGGCGGCCGCTCGGGCCTCGCGCACGAACCGCTCGGCGAAGTCGTTGCTGTCACCGTCGCCGAGGCCGGCGTGCATGATCTTGACGGCCACGGTGCGGTCGAGCCGGATGTCGTGGGCCTCGTAGACCCCCGCCATCCCTCCACGCGCGATGCGGTGACCGATCCGGTAGCGGCCGTCGAGCAGTCGGCCGCGTGGATCGTTCGAGGGCAGGCTCCCGCTGGCCTGGACAGGCACGTCTGGCACCACGGCGACCCTCCTGGCTCCGCAAGGGGAAGGCTCCGGAGCGCGCCCATTCTACGGGCGCAGCAGGCACCAGCCCCGACTCCGGCTCCGACGGCGTGGCGCGGGCGCCGCCCGGGGCCTGGCGAAAGGGCGCCGGCGTCATGGGATCATGGCCTCATGAGCACCGAACCGACGCTGGCCGAGGCCGACCTGGCCACCCTGGTCCCCGAGTGGATCGACTGGGCCGAGGCGGCGCGCCGCCTCGGGGTGACGGTCGCGAAGGTCCGCACCATGATCCGGGATCACGAGCTGGCCGCGGCCGTGCCCGTGCCCGGTGGCGGCCAGAAGGTGCCGGCCGAGTTCATCTCCTCCACCGAGGGGGTGCCCGGTCCGGTCAAGGGACTGCCGGGGCTGCTGACGATGATGCACGACAACGGCTACGACGATCGCGAGATCATCGCCTGGCTCTACCTCGACCAGGACTTCCCGGGTCGCGGGATCGACGCCCTCTGCGAGAACCGCGGCACCGAGGTCAAGCGCCGCGCTCAAGCAATGGCCTTCTAGAGCGATGGTCTCCCGCATCCCGCCGCCCGAGGAGGGCGGACCAGCGCGACCGGGCCGCCCCACCAGCGCGGTCGCCGTGGTGCTCGTGCTGGCGGTCGCGCTCGGGATCTGGTTCTTCAGCGGCCGCAGCCCTGACGCGCAGACCACTGCGGGAGACCCGAGCAGCTCGTCGTCCCCGGCACCGTCGGGCAGCCCCACCTCCAGTCCTTCGAGCACTCCTTCCAGCAGCCCCTCGAGCAGCCCGAGCGCGTCGGCGTCGACCACGACCCAGCCGGAGCAGAGCCCCAGTCCGTCGGCTGCACCGTCCGCCGGTTCGACCGCGCCGGCGATCGACCCGGAGTCGGGTCTGCCCACCGTCTATCTCCTCGACCTCCCGCCCGAGGCTGCCGAAACCGTCGAGATCATCGACCGCGGACCGCCCTATCCCTACGACAAGGACGGCAGCACCTTCGGCAACTACGAGGGACTCCTTCCCGACTACGAGCGCGGCTACTACCAGGAGTTCACCGTCGAGACGCCCGGGTCCTACGACCGCGGAGCCCGCCGCATCGTCGAGGGCGCCGACGCCGAGCTCTACTGGACCGACGACCACTACGCGTCGTTCTCCCGGATCGTGCTGTGATCGCGCTGGGATCGGTGCTGACCGCAGATCTCGTACCCGGGGTCCATCTCTGGACCTCTGCCCTCGACGTCGCCTACGTGCGCGGAGCGGTACGCCGATCGGGGTGCGGATTCGCGCACCTCCAGGGCGCCGCCCTGGTGACGGCGGGTGACTTCCACACCGCGATCGCCGCGGCGCTGGGGTTCCCTGCCTACTACGGACGCAACCTCGACGCGCTCGCCGACTGCCTCTCGGACTGCTCCGGGTCCCAGGTCCTGCTCTGGGACGACTGGGGCGTCTTCGCCCGTGCCGAGCCGCGCACCGCCGCGATCGCGCTCGATCTGCTCGGTTCCTCGCGGATCACCACCCTGCTCCGTGGCGAGGGGCCTGCGGTGCCCGGCATCGATCGGCTGTAACCGGTCACTGCTCGCTGCCGGGTGGCGCACCGCCCGGTCCGCCACCGCCCGGTCCGCCGGTGCCCGAGCCGTCCTCCGCCGATGCGGTGGTCAGCCCGCTGAAGCAGGTCAGCACGGCGTTCTCCGCGACCGGGTTGGCGTGGTAGTGATAGCCGGCCTCGTCGGTCTCATGACCGTTGCACTCGTCCAGACCGGCGTCGGCCTCCGCGTCCTCGGCGTAGGGGGCGTGGATGGCGTAGCCGTCGAGGGCGTAGCCGAACAGGGCGGTCTCGCCCTCGGGGATCGCCTCGGCGGAGTCCGAGCATCCGGTCGTCGCGTGCATGTGGTAGCCCTCTTGCGGGTTCACGTGACCGCCGCAGGGGTCGAATGCTCCGATCGAGTAGTTGCCCAGGATCAGGTCCATGGGGGCACTGTTGTCGATCCGCACCCCATCGAGGGTGACTCCCAGGACCGTGCCCGGGGTCGTCGTGGTGTCGGCCTTCGTGGGGGTGACGGGGATCTCCACGGTGGCCGCGATCGGTCCACCGCCGTCGACCCACTCGATCTCGCCGTACACACAGAGGTTCACCGGCCCGGCGTCGGCCTCGTCCTGGGCTCCACCCGTGACGAGGTCGTTGAACTTCTCCGACGTGTCGGTCGACAACACGTTGCCGTCCTCGTCGTAGAGCTTCCAGGTCGGGTCCTCATAGATCTCGGCGAGGTCCGAGATGAACTGGCCGTCGATGTCATAGACATTCGCGCCGTCGAACCAGATCCCTCCGGCGTCGGCGGAGTCGGACGTCGTCTGCGGGCACCACGGTCCGATCGCGTCCCGGTTGGCCGGGAACCCGGCGACCGTCAGCTCGTAACAGGTCGTCGTCGCTCCGCTCGTCAGGGTGCAGTCCGTGGTGACCGCATCGGTGGTGAGCGCGCCCTCGAAGAACTGAGTGAGGTCGATGGATCCCGCGGTCGCGTCGGACTGGCTCGTCGACGGGGTCGTCGCGGCATCCCCCGACGCGGAGCCGGAGCTGTCGGGCTGGTCGGTGCCGCAGGCAGAGGCGCCCAGGAGCAACGTGGCAGCGAGGACGGTGACGGTGGTTCTCATGCGCATCCCTCCGAGCCGTCCGGGCGAACGGTCTCCTTCGTCGGGGGAGTCTGTTCGATGCTCCTGTGGTGCGGCTGTGAGGGCGCACAGGGTTCTCACAGTTCGATGGTGCACTCTGCGGGCATGAATCATCACCAACACCCCGGTTCGTTCGCCCGCCGGACCCTGCGCCGATCATCCGTGCTGGCAGCGTCGTCGGCGACCGTCCTCCTCCTGGCCTCCTGCAGCTCCTCGGACTCCGAGTCGGTAGCGGACCCCGACTCCGCCACGAGCGAGTCCAGCTCGGAGGGCTCCACCACGACCACGTCGACCGGTGTCGACACCAGCCTGTTCCTCGATGGAGCGTTGGCCTCGGAGCCCACGACCGAGGACTGCACCCTCAGCGACGGCACCGAGTCGACCTGCTACAGCATCACGATCACGGGCTACCCGGTCGATCACGAGGCAGGCCCGTTCTGCCCCGACACGATCACCGACACCGCCGAGGACGGCGGCATCTGGCTCGACGGCGAGAACGTCTACGACGTCGACGGCGCCTTCATCGAGGGCCTCGCGGAGACCTATGGCGACGACGCGTGGCAGATGTATGACGAGGACGGCAACGTCTACGTCACCGAGACCCAGGAAGAGTTCGAGGCCGCAGCTCGTCCTGACGTCGACCCCGACCTGGTGAACCACTGCGTCGAGGGCAAGCTCGAGTGGCTCGACAACGGCGAGCCCATCGAGACCACCGTCCTTCTCCCCACGACCCCGGTCGCAGCCGCGGAGTCCTCGACCCCGCAGGCGATCCTCGGTGTCGCTCTCGACGGCGTCCGCATCGACGCCTCCGCACCGGTTGACGCCATCCTCTCCGCCTACACGATTGCGGCGTTCGACGACTGCGGCGGCCACTTCAACCCCTTCGAGGGCTATCACATGCACGGTGCCGTCGGTTGTTCGGAGGTCGGCGAGGCCGTCGACGGAGACCCGGCCCAGTTCGGGTACGCCCTCGACGGGTACCCGGTCCACAGCCCCTTCGAGGACGGCACCGAGCCCGACGACCTCGACGAGTGCAACGGCCACACCACCGAAGCCGGCGGCTACCACTACCACGCCAATCCGGCAGCCGAGAACCAGGTGATCAGCTGCCTGGTCGGGCTGACCGCCCAGTCCGACGACACCGAGGGTGGGGCGCCCGACGGTGGCGGCCCGCCCGACGGCGCCGGCCCGCCCGACGGGGCAGGCGGTTGAGGCGGCCGATCGGCTCGGCGAGCGGGCCCCGCGCTCGCAACCTGTTCGTCCTCGTGACAGCGGTGCTGATGATCGCCACGGCCTGCGGGTCCAGCTCGACCGACACCGCTTCCAGTGATGCCGCGGCGGGGGAGAGCTCCGAAACCGCCGCGACGGGTGGGTCCGCAGCGGATGTGCCGTCGCTCTTCGCTGACGCGGCCTTGACCTCGGCGGCGACGACGGTGGACTGCACGCTGGAGAACGGCAGCGAGACCACGTGCTACCAGCTCGAGGTCAGCAGCCTGGCCTCGACCGTCGAGACCGATGGCCCGTACTGCCCGACCACCACGACCGATGTGGGTGGCATCTGGGTCTGGGACGGCGAGGAACCCGGCCTCTACGCCCTCGACAGCGACTTCTGGGACCTGATGGACTCCCAGGGCTACGAGTTCGCCGACGCCGAGGGCGACATCACGATCACCGACCCCGGAGCACAGTCCGCGACCTCGTCGTCGACCGCGAACTCCTGCCTCGAGGCCACGGCCGACGGGTCGTACCACCTCCAGATCCTGATCCCCACCAGCCCGGAGGTGCTCGACACGCCGACCGACCTGTCCACCATCTCGCAGGTGGGGCTGGCCCTCGACGGCGTCACGATCTTCGGCGACGCACCCTCGGTGGCTGACCGTGGCGGGTTGCCGGCCCTCGATGCCTGCGGCGGCCACATCGATCCGTCCGGCTACTACCACTGGCACTTCGGGGCCGAGTCCATCCAGACCAACCTCGACGAGGCGGGGGCCGACGTGACCTGCGCGGTGGACCAGGACGCGGAGGCGCTGATCGGGTTCTCCTACGACGGCTACGCCATCTACGGTCCCGAGGAGGATCGGACGATCCCCACCGACCTCGACGAGTGCTCGGGACACACCTCGGAGACGGCTGATCTCGGCACGGTCTACCACTACCACCTGACCTACGACTCCCCGAACCTCCCGGGTTGTCGGGTCGGTGCAGCGGCCCAGAGCAGCCTCACCAGCCCTGACAACGACCAGGCCGCGCTGCCGAACGGCGACGGGCCCGGCGACGGTGGCGACGGCCCGCCGTCGGGTGCCCCACCCGGCGGCTGAGCGATGACCCGCACACGAAGGTCGTCGAGGTGGCCGGCGACGATCCTGGTGGCCCTCGGATGCCTCGCCGCGATCGTCGCCGGCGCGGGCCCGGCAGCGGCCCATGACGACACCGGCAGCGCGATCGCGCTGAACGTGACCGAGCAGCGCGTGCTCATCACGGCGCCGGTCCTCTTCACCGAGCTCGGTTACGAGGACACCTCCGGCGACGGACTGCTGGATGCCTCCGAGCTCGAGGCCCAGGAGCCGACCGTCTCGGCAGGCCTGGTGGCCGCCGTCCGCGAGCAGGTGTCGATCCAGGTCGATGGTGTGGATGTCCAGGTCATCGGGGCCGGGTCCGCGCCGCCGAGCGAGCAGGTCGTCGCCTCGGAGTACGTGCAGGTCGTCCTGGCGAGCGGGCCCCACGACGGCGAGGTCTCGGACGTCGGCCTGGAGTGGTCGTTCACCTCACCCTCCACCCAGGTGCTGCTGACCGGACCCGACGAGCAGGCGGTCGCCGGGCGGCTGGCAGACGATGGCACGGTGTCGATCTCACTCGACACCGGCGCCACCGTCCGGTCGTTCGTCCGAACCGGCATCGACCACGTGCTCACCGGCCTGGACCACCTGCTGTTCCTGGTGGTGCTCACCTTCGCCGTGGTGGGCTCCACGGTCTCCCGCGCCTCCACCTGGCGCGTGGTCAAGCTCGTCACCGCCTTCACCATCGGTCACGCGACCAGCCTGTGCCTGGCCTACTTCGACCTCGTCTCGGTGCCGTCGCAGTGGGTCGAGCCGGCCATCGCCCTGTCGATCGTCGCCGCCGCGGTGCTGGCGCTCCGCGGAAGGGGCGACACGATCCGTCCGTGGATCGCGGCCCTCATCGGCCTGGTGCACGGACTGGGGTTTGCCTCCAGCCTGAGCGCCCTCGGCCTCGTCACCGCTCACCACGTCAGCGCGCTGGCAGCGTTCAACATCGGTATCGACCTCGCCCAGACAGCGGTGGTGCTGCTGGTCACCGCCGCGATCTGGGCGGCCGGAAAGCTCCTTGCCGAACGCCGCCACTGGGCCCGCGTCGCCGTGTGCAGCAGCGCCGCCGCAGTCGGTCTGTTCTGGACCGCGACCCGGCTCGCGGCCTGACGCGGGTCAAGCAGCGAGGGTTCTCAGGGAGCTCCTGACGTTCTCAGGTGAAGTTCTCCCTGAGAACGTCAGGAATCCCCGGATATCCGGGTACTCCTGCGCCCGCGACCGACCGCTCAGAGCACGCGCTGGGTGACCGCTGCAGCGAGGCCGCGCAGCACCTCGCGAGCAGACGGGTCGAACGACTCCTGGTCCAGAGCGCCGACCGCGATGCTCGCGAGCTCGCCGATGACGGCCTCCACCTGGGCGTGGGCGCCGCTGGCGTCGATCACCTCGCGCAGCCGCTCCACCTCCGGCGGGGACAGGGGAGTGCCCAGGGAGCGGTCCAGGAGTGCGGCGTCGGCCGGGGGAGCCGCGTCGAGCGCCAGGGCGACGAGCACCGTGCGCTTGCCCTCGATCAGGTCGTCACCTGCGGGCTTTCCGGTCGTCGCCGGGTCCCCGAAGACGCCGAGGAGGTCGTCTCGCAGCTGGAAGGCCTCGCCGAGGGGGAGCCCGAAGGAGGACAGCGCGGCCAGCTCGGCCGCTCCGCCGCCGGCGAGCGCGGCTCCGACGTGGAGCGGGCGTTCGATGGAGTACTTCGCCGACTTGTAGCGCAGCACCGTCATCGCAGTCTCGACGTCGGCGCGTCCGCGGGCCTGCACGGAGACGTCGAGGAACTGCCCGGCGATGACCTCGGTGCGGCACAGGTCGAAGACCTCCAGCGCCGGTCCGACCCGGTCCCATCCGAAGCCGCAGCGCCGGAGGAGCTCGTCGGCCCAGCCCTGGAGCAGGTCGCCCAGCAGGATCGCTGCCGCGGCGCCGTACTGCTCCGGGTTGCCGCGCCAGCGGGCCGCCCGGTGCTCGGTCTCGAAGGCCCGATGGGTGGCGGGACGGCCGCGACGGGTGTCCGAGGCGTCCATCAGGTCGTCGTGCGCCAGCGCGCTGGCGTGCAGGAGCTCCAACGACGCGCAGGCCCGCAGCAGGGCGCGCTCCTGGTCCGGGTCGGCTGGAGCGGCCAGGGCACGGAAACCCCAGTTGCAGAAAGCCGCCCGGAACTTCTTGCCGCCGGCGACCGCGGTGCGCGCCTCGGCCACGAGCCGATCGGCGTCGGAGCCCAGCGGCACCAGCCGCTCGGCCTGGCCGTCGAGGAACAAGGAGAGGGCGCCGTCGAGGTCCGTGCGGAACGTCACGCCGTCCCAACCGCTGTCGTCGCTCACCTTGGTGAGGGTAGTTCTCCTAGGCTGGGGGCATGGCAACGGGTCCGGGACGCAGCATGGGTGAATTGATCGGCGACGGCGATCGCTCGATCTCCTTCGAGTTCTTCCCGCCGAAGGACGCGGCAGGAGCCGAGCGTCTCTGGAAGGCGATCAACGCGCTCGAGCCCTATCGCCCGAGCTTCGTCTCGGTGACGTACGGCGCCGGCGGGTCGACGCGCGACCTGACCGTCGAGATCACCGGGCGGATCGCCCGCGAGACCTCGCTGACGCCGGTGGCGCACCTGACCTGCGTGGGCCACACCCGTGAGGAGCTCGAGAAGATCCTCGACTCCTACACCGAGGCGGGCGTCCACCACGTGATGGCGCTCCGCGGCGACCCCCCCGAGGGCCCGCGAGCGGCCTGGACCCCGACCGAGGGCGGGCTGACCTACGCCACCGACCTCGTCGAGCTGACGCGCACCCGTGGTGACTTCCGCATCGGCGTGGCAGCCTTCCCCGAGGGCCACCCCAACGCGGAGTCGCTCGAGCACGACGCCGACGTGCTGGTGGCGAAGGCGCGAGCCGGGGCCGAGTTCGCGGTGACCCAGATGTTCTTCCGGGCCGACGACTACTTCAACCTCGTGGAGCGGGTGCGTGCCCGCGGGGTCGACATGCCGATCCTTCCGGGCATCATGCCGATCCTGAACCTCAACGCCATCCGTCGCCAGGGCGAGCTCGTCGGCACCGCGGTGCCCGAGGAGGTCATCGCCCGGATCTCGGCGCGCGCCGAGCCGGAGGCCATCCGCGCCGAGGGCATCGCGCTCGCGGCCGAGCTGTGCGAGGAGCTGCTGGCCGGCGGTGCACCGGGCCTGCACTTCTACACGCTCAACAACTCCCGGGCGACCCTGGAGATCTTCGAGCGGCTGCAGATCAAGGCCTAGGCCGACCAGCCTGCTCTCAGCCGGGCCGGGTCAGGCCGCGGGGTCAGGCCGCAGGTCAGGCAGGTCCGACCTCGGTCGCCACCAACGCCGCCCCGAGCCCGACGTAGGCGAGGCCGGCGCCCGGGGTCGCGTGCGCTCCGACGGCGTACACCCCGGGGACGGGCGTGGTGGGGCCCAGGCGCTGACGCACCGTGGAACGCCCCTGCCACAGGACGCCGTACGGCGAGCCTCCCCAGGCATTGACCAGGTCGAGCGGTGATCGGTCGATGCGGGTGAGGACCTGCTTGCGGACGTCGATGCCGGCGCGGGCGAGCACGGTCAGCATGTCCTCGGCGAGCTTCCCGCGCCCCTGCAGGGTCCACGCGACGCCTCCCTCGGGGCTCGTCCCTCCTGGACGGATCACGATCATCGGATCCCCGTGGATCACCACCTCGTGCGCCAGGTCCGGCACGTCGTCGCTGAGCCCGAGGTGCGTGATCACCGGCGGGATCGCCGGCATCGTGCGCTCGACGTACGACGCCAGGGCCGGCAGACGCCGCGGGTCGACGGCGCACACGACCACGTCAGCCGGGATCTCGCCGTCATTGGTGAGCACCGCGACGGCCCGCCCCTCACGCACCACCACGTCGTTGACGGGGCTCTCCAGCAGGACGGTCACGCCCCGGGTCTCCAGGCGGGCGACGAGCAGGTCGCGCAGCCCGTGCAGGCCACCGGGAAGGGTCCAGGCTCCGAAGAGCTGCTCGAGGTAGGTCACCACTCCCGCCCAGGACGGCACGTTGCGCAGGTCGTGGCCATCGGCGACGAACGGGTGGCCGGCCACGGTCGCCGGTCGGTCGTCGCGGAACGAGCGCCGGAGGTGCTTGTGGAGCACGTCGCGGCTGGCGAACAGCCGGGCCATGTCCTTGGGCATCGCATCGCGCTGCCACGTTTCCTCGAAGTAGTGGCGACGGAGCAGGTCCCAGACCTCGTCGTAGTCCGAGACGTAGGTGTCCCACGCCTCGCCGAGTCCGTCGCCGAGCTCCTCGAAGGCCTTGCTCTGGGCGAGCCGTGACCCGCTGGGGAGCCGGAGGACGGAGGTGTCGACGAACCGGTGCTCGCGGATCACCTCCAGCGGTGTGAGGCCGTCGTCGCCCTCGAGCCCCAGCTCGGAGCCGAGCGGCCGCCCGCTCTTGCGGAACAGGTCGCGCACCACTGCAGGGACCAGCAGGGACTGCGGGCCGGCGTCCCAGGTGAAGTCGTCCTGGCTGATCGAGGTCAGCGCCCCGCCGAGGGACCCTGACGCCTCCACCAACGTCACGTCGTGGCCGAGCTTGGCCAGTCGGACGGCGCTCGCCAGTCCGCCGTAACCACCTCCGACGACCACCACCTGTGCCATGCAGCGCACCCTAGGGCGTGGCGCTCACTCCACGTCGACGGGTCGGGCTCCCGTGAGGCGGACGAGCTCCTCGAACGTGGTCGAGAAGACCGCCGCGGGGTGACCCGCCGCGGCCCACACCACGGGGTGGCGCTGGAGCCAGGGATCGATGTAGGTCGGCACCGGGACCGGGTGGTCGATCGGGGAGACCCCGCCGATCACCTGGCCGGTGTGCCGGCGGACGAAGGCGGGCGAGGCGCGCTCGAGCCGCTCCACCCCGACCAGGGGTGCGACCTTGGTGGTGTCCACGCGGTGGGCGCCCGAGGTGAGCACGAGCACCGGCGCGTCGCCGGCGTCGAAGAGGAGGCTGTTGGCGATCGCCCCGACGGCGCACCCGAGCGCCTCGGCAGCAAGGGCAGCGGTGTGGACGCCATCCGGCAGGACGACGATCTCGCCGGTGCCGCCCAGCCGTGCGTGGGCATCTCGGAACCGGGTGATGGAGGCATGCTCGCTCGACATGGGTGCGACCCTATGCTCGGGCAGGTCGATCGGAGCCCGATCAGCAAGCCGGACCAGCAGCTAGAGGAGTGGAAGACCAGATGAGCGAGATGATGTCCGTGACCCGGCGGCCGCCGTCGGTGACGCGAGCCTCGCAGGTGATCTGGTTGCTCCTTGCCGTTGCGACCGTGACGACGCTGATGGCGGTCCTGCGCGACGACGACGTGATCGCGGCCTGGGTCGGGGGACAGGGACGCTCGCCGGACGACACCCGCGTGCCGCCGTCCTTCACTCCGGTCGTCGTCGTGCTGTACGTCGTGATCTCCAGCCTGCTGCTGGTGCTGCTGGCTTTCCTGCGCGGTGGGCACAACTGGGCCAGGCACTGCATCGCTGCCGGGGTCGGAGTGGTCGCGTTCGTCGTGGCAGCCGGGCTCCGGACCGACCCGCCGTTGGAGTTCCTCGTTGCCTCGATCGTGATCGTGGTGCTGGCCGGCGTCGCTGCTGGTGCTGCTCTACCTGCCGTCGACCTCGGTCTACGTGGGTCGGATCCACCGTGCGCGGCCCGAGGCCGGCCGAGACCCCCGACCCGACCCCTGAGCCCGACCCCGACCCTGACCCAGACCCCACGGGCCGCTCGGGCCGACCGCGGGAACTCGGTCTTGACGCACTGTCGGCGGGCGGGTGTACCGTTCGGGTTGTTCGAACGTTTGTTCGATCAACACCGGTGGGGTCGACCTCGACCCCCGGCCCCGCCGGTTCCTACAGGCGCCACGAGCAGTTGCCCGATGTCGCTGGCAGAGCAGGAGGTGCGGTCATGAGGCGTTATCACGATCCGATCGAGGTTCGCCGGGGGTGGATCGACGGTTCGGTCCACGGTGGCGAGTCGCCCGAGCAGTTCCTCTGGCGCGGCCGACTCTGGAAAGTCCGCGCGGTGCTTGCCCAATGGGTGGAGACCGGCGCCTGGTGGACCTCGCGCGAGGTCGACGCGGCCATCGGTGCCGACCTGGGGGCGCCGGGAGGTGACCTGGCGGTGCGCACGATGCCCGAGCTGCTCGGCGAGCGAGAGCTGTGGCGGGTCGAGGCCGGTCGCGGCGGCGCCGCTGCCGCGGCGACGTGCGGCGTCTTCGAGCTCTCCTTCGATCTCGACGACGGCCGCTGGGCCCTCGTCGGCTGTGCGGACTGAGAGGACGTCGTGGCCATGACTGCTTCCCCGCTCGCCCCCGGTGCGCCGCCGAGTCCCTACAGCCTGCCGGCGACCACCCACTCCTACTTGTTGCGCGCGGCCGAGTCGTTGAGCGAGGCGATCACCACCGGTGACATCGCCACTCGCTACGCCTGCGCCCACGTCGCAGCGCTCCGTGCCGCTGCCGCACTGCTGGCGGCGCGGGCGCGGCCCGCCCCGGCCCGTCGTCGCCCTCAGAAGAACGCCTGGGTGCTGCTGACCGAGGTGGCCCCTGAGCTGGGGGAGTGGGCCGCCTTCTTCGCGGCCGGCGCCGGCAAACGCGCCGCGGCCGAGGCCGGCTCCACCCGGGCGGTGAGCGAGCGTGAGGCCGACGACCTCGTCCGCGACGCCGACCGTTTCCTGGGGGTCATCGAGTCCGCGCTCGGCCTGATGCCCCACGCGCCGCTGCGCGAACACCTGGTCCGACTCCAGACCGGCTGACGCCGGCTGGCCTGCCCGAGCCTGCCCGAGCCTGCCCGAGCCCGCCCGAGCCCGCCCGCGGGCAAGGGCTATCCCTGCTGCGCCGGCCGGTGCGAGAGGGAAGGCTGGAGCCATGACAACTGACGCTCCCGAGCGCCCTGCTCCCAGGTCCGTGCCGAGGTCGGTCCCGCGCCGCCTGGCGCTGGTGCTGGCCGCGGTGCTGCCCATCCTGCTCGCGCTCACCCCGATCGTCCCGATCACCGCGGCCCAGGCGGCGACCACGTCGGTGGCGGCCGCACGCGCGAGCCAGGACGGCTCGAGCGCAACGGTGCGCGGCTACGTGGTCGGTCAGCCCACGTCGTCGACGACGGTGCTCACCAGTGGGTTCCCCAACGACTACGCCCTGGCCCTCGCCGACGGCCCGGGGGTCACCGACACCTCGCAGATGCTCTACGTGCAGGTCCCGAGCGCCTTCCGCTCCTCGTGGGGGCTGAAGAGCAACCCGTCGCTGATGGGCAAGCAGCTCGACGTCACGGGCAGCAAGGCCGCCTACTTCTCCCGGCCCGGCCTCACCTCGAGCACCGCGTTCGCCCTTGCCAGTGGCACCGGTGGCGGCACCGGTGGCGGCACGGGCGGCACCACCGCCTACGACACGACGTACTGGGCCCCCGCGATGGGCAAGAGCGGTTCCGCCCTCGAGGCGTCGCTGCACGCCATCGTCTCCTCCGATGTCACCAAGCTGTCCTACGCCGCGGTCTGGGAGGCCCTCAAGGTCACCGACCGAGATCCCGCCAACTCCTCGCGCGTGATCGAGCTCTACACCGGATGGTCGGTCCCGGCCAACAGCAACGGAGGCGGCGTCGACCAGTGGAACCGGGAGCACGTCTGGGCGAAGTCGCACGGCGACTTCGGCACCGCGACCGGCCCGGGCACCGACCTGCACCACCTGCGTCCCACCGACGTGACGGTCAACTCCGCCCGGGGCAATCTCGACTTCGACGAGGGCGGTACCCAGAGCTCCGAGGCTCCCGGCAACTACGCCGATGCCGATTCCTGGGAGCCGCGTGACCAGGTCAAGGGCGACGTCGCGCGGATGATCTTCTACATGTCGGTGCGCTACGAGGGCGGCGACGGTTTCGCCGACCTCGAGGTCAACGACCAGGTCAGCAACGGATCGGCGCCCCGCCACGGCAAGCTGTCGGTGCTCCTCGCCTGGAATGCCGAGGACCCGCCGAGCACCTTCGAGCTGCGCCGCAACGACGTCATCCATGGCGACTACCAGGGCAACCGGAACCCGTTCATCGACCACCCCGAGTGGGCCGACTCGGTCTGGGGTTGACGCTTCGCACGCGGAGGGACGTAGACTCCGGACCTGTTCGAACACACGTTCGAGCAGGTCCGTTGTCAGTCAGGGGTCGAGCCGGCTGGAGGCCCCCGCGATGTCCGACCCGTTCCCCCACCTGCACGTGGCCTCCGGCTACTCCCTGCAGTACGGCGCCTCCCACCCCCACGTGCTGGTGGAGCGGGCGGCCGAGCTGGAGCTGAGCACCCTGGGCCTGACCGATCGCGACGGCACCTACGGAGCGGTCAAGTTCGCCAAGGCCTGTCGGCGAGCCGGGATCCGGCCGGTGCTGGGCGTCAACCTCGCCTACCGAGGAGCGCTCTCCGCGGCTCCCAGGTCGGCGCGCGCCCCGGCGCGTGGTGGTGCCCATCGCGACGTGCCACTCCACCAAGGTGGTCCGGCGCGCGTCACTTTCCTGGCCAGCGCCGACACCGGCGGAGGCCGGGCCGGCTGGGCTGCGCTGTGTCGGCTGGTCTCCGCGGCCCACCTCGCCGGTGAGCGGGGGAGTCCGGTGCTCGATCTCGCCGACCTGCCCGACGGGGCCGCCGAGCTCCTGTCCGGCGGCGACCTGATGGTGCTCCTCGGCCCCGATTCCGAGGTCGGCCTCGGCGTCACCCGACGTCGCGACGAGCTCGTCGCCGCAGCCCTCGCTCCGTGGCGACGCCTGGTCCCGACCACCCACCTGGTCATCGAGGTCGTCTCGCACCGGTTGCCCGGGACCTACGCCGAGGGCTGGGGGCCTGGCACCACCCCGCACGCCGCCGCGATGGTCGCTCGTGCGCGTCGCGAAGGATTGACGGCGGTCCTCACCAACGCCGTGCGCTACGCGGAGCGGCGCGATGCGATCACGGTCGATGTCCTCGACGCGGCTCGGCGCCTGGTGGTCCTCGACCAACGCCATCTCGAGCGTCGCAATGCCGAGGGTTTCCTCAAGTCGGGCAAGCAGATGCGTGACGTGGCCGAGGAGATCTGCCACGCCGGAGGTCAGCTCGGTGAAGACGCACGGCGCGGTGCCGGCAGGTTGCTGGCTGCGACCGCGACGCTCGCCGAGCGATGCGCCCTCGATCCGGCGCGCGACCTGGGACTCGGGGAGGTCCACTTTCCGGAGTTCGTGCTCTCCACCGACCACCCGAGCGCCGATGGCGCGCTGCGCCTGCGCTGCGAGGGCGCGCTCGGCGACCGTTACGGCTCCGGCCCGCGCCAGGTCGTGTGGAAGCGGCTCGACGACGAGCTCGAGCTGATCGCCCGCCTCGGCTACGCGTCGTACTTCCTGACGGTCGGTGACGTCACCGACCTGATCCGCGAGATGGGGGTGCGGTGTGCGGCCCGGGGCTCGGGCGCCGGCAGCCTGGTCAACTACCTGCTCGGGGTGTCCGGGGTCGACCCGATCCGACACGGCCTGCTGATGGAGCGCTTCCTCTCTCCGCTGCGCGGGGCGCTGCCCGACATCGACATCGATGTCGAGTCGGCTCGTCGGCTGGAGGTCTACGAGCAGATCCTCGATCGTTACAGCGGCGAACGGGTGGCGTGTGTCTCGATGATGGACACCTACCGCGTGCGCCACGCGGTGCGGGACGTCGGCGGCGCCCTCGGGATGCCACCGAGCGAGACCGATGCCATCGCCAAGGCTTTTCCTCACATCCGCGCGCGCGATGCCCGCACGGCCTTGCGCGAGCTGCCCGAGCTTCGCTCCGCAGGGCTGAGCGAAGCCAGGCTCGAGGTCATGTTCGATCTCGTCGAGCGGCTCGACGGG
This sequence comes from uncultured Actinomycetota bacterium, assembly GCA_963761285.1. Classification (GTDB taxonomy): domain Bacteria; phylum Actinomycetota; class Actinomycetes; order Propionibacteriales; family Nocardioidaceae; genus Nocardioides. Next base: position 380,061 of record CAVXGJ010000016.1, read on the forward strand.
CTGCCCCGGCACGTCGCGATGCACCCCTGCGGGGTGCTCCTCTCCGATGCCACGCTCCTCGATCGGACCCCGGTCGAGGCGAGCTTCGCCGGTTTCCCCATGAGTCAGTTCGACAAGGACGACGTCGAAGATCTTGGTCTGCTCAAGCTCGATGTCCTCGGCATCCGCATGCAGTCCGCGATGGCGCACGCAGTGAGCGAGATCAAGCGGGTCGACAACATCGAGATCGACCTCGACGACCAGCACCAGGTGCCCTTCGACGACCCCGCCACCTACGCGATGATCAGCAGCGCCAAGACACTCGGCGTCTTCCAGATCGAGTCACCCGGGCAGCGCGAGCTCATCGCGAAGTCCGGCATCGACGACTTCGGCGAGATCATCATCGACATCTCGCTCTTCCGACCCGGGCCGGTCCAGAGCGACATGATCAGTCCCTACCTCGACGTGAAGCACGGGTGGCGCCTTCCCACCTACCTCCACGACGACCTGCGTCCGATCCTCGCCCAGACCCATGGCGTGGTGGTCTTCCACGAGCAGGTCATCCAGATCATCGGCGAGCTCGCCGGCGTCTCCTACGCGGAGGCCGACGAGAAACGGCGTGCCCTGGGCAACCCCGACACGATGGCCCAGACGAAGCTGTGGTTCCACCCGCGGGCACTCGGTCGGGGCTATCCGTTGCGCGTCGTCGAGCAGGTCTGGACGGTGCTCGAAGCCTTCGCCTCCTTCGGCTTCTGCAAGGCCCACGCCGCAGCGTTCGCCCTGCCGACCTACCAGTCGGCCTGGCTCAAGACGCACTGGCCGGCCCACTTCCTGGCCGGCGTCCTGACCCACGACCCCGGCATGTATCCCAAGCGGCTGATCCTCGACGACGTCCGCCGTCTCGGCATCGAGGTGCTCGGGCTCGACGTCAACGCCTCCGAGAGCCAGTACGCCGTCACGAAGGAAGCACTGCCGGCCGCTGAGCACTACGGCATCCGGCTTCCGCTGTCGGAGGTCAAGGGCATCAACGCCGGCGAGGTCGGGCGCATCGTCGCGGCCCGGCCCTACGTCTCGCTCACCGACTTCTGGCACCGGGCTCGGGTGTCGCGGCCGATCGTCGAGCGGCTCGTCCTGGCCGGCGGCTTCGACACCGTCTACGGCATCGGCCTGCGCGGCTCCCGCGGGGAGGTGTCGGCCAGGCGCCGGGTGACGCGACGTGACCTCCTCCTCCAGGTGGCCGAGCTCGAGCGCTTCGACAAGGCCGTCGAGCGCAGTGGCCGCGGTCGCGGGCTCGCCGCCCGTCGCGTGGTCCGGCAGGTGCGGCCGTCCGACCAACGCGTCGACGAGGCGGTCGCTCGCAACAGCACCGACCCACGCTCACGCGAGGACATCGCTCCGCCCGAGCGGGGTGCCTTCGGACCCCAGGGGGTCTGGGCGAAGGCTGCCGCCCAGAGTCGCTCGACCGCAGTCCCGGCCGAGATCGAGTCGGTGCAGCTGAGCCTCGACCTCGGCGACGCGCCCCGCGAGGGGGAGGTCTCGGGCTTGCCCGAGATGAGCGCTGCGGAGTCGATGGCCGCCGAGCTCGAGATCCTCGGCCTCGACGTCAGCCGTCACGTCATGGAGAGCCACGCGCGGTTCCTGCGGGCGCTCGGCACGACCCCGAGCCGCCACCTGCTCGAGCAGCGCAGCCGCAGCGAGCTGCTCGTGGCCGGGGTCAAGGTGGCCACCCAGACTCCACCCATCCGCAGCGGCCGTCGGGTCGTCTTCCTCACCCTCGACGACTCCACCGGTCCGGTCGACGCGACCTTCTTCGAGGATGCTCAGGGTCCCTACGCCCAGACCGTCTTCGGGTCCTGGTTGCTGGTCGTCCGTGGCGAGCTGCGGCGCACCGGTCACCGTGGGGTCTCGCTGCGCGCGACCGGCGCCTGGGAGCTCTCCGGGCTCCAGGAGCTGTGGCGTCGAGAAGGCCTCGGGGCGGTCCAGGACCTGATCGCCGCTGCGCCGCGCCCGGGCGACCGACCGCCGCCCGGTGCCGAGGTGGGCCCGACGACGCGCCGGGTGCTGGTGCACAGCAGCGGCTTCGTGATGTCGCCGTACGCCGACATCAAGCCGGCGGGTGTCGACCCCAAGCAGGTCTCCCGTGCTCTCTGGCACCGTTCCCCGGGCAGCCCGGGATGAAGACCCTGCGTCCGTTGCTGCCGGGGACTCCGTCCCCACTAGGGTTGATCCCATGTCCGCCAGCGATCGCCGTGCCGCCCCCCGCACCGCCGTGGTCTGGGATGTCCTCGACCCGCTCCTCGCCGGAGATCGGATGCTCGACGTCCTCGACATCGGCGGCGGCACCGGTGGGTCCGCGGTCCGGTTCGCCGAGCGCGGTCACCGGGTCACGGTCATCGACCCCAGCCCGGATGCCCTGGCTTCGCTCGATCGTCGAGCACGGGAGCAAGGCGTCGAGGTGGCCAGCAGACAGGGGGACCTGTCCGACCTGCTGGACGTCGTCGCCGTCGACAGCGTCGACCTGGTCCTGTGCCACGGGGTGCTCGAGGTCGTCGACGACCCGGGCGCTGCGGTGGCCACGATCCGCCAGGTCCTGCGACCCGGCGGTCAGCTCAGCCTGCTCCTTGCCCAGCACCACGCCGCCGTGGTCGCTCGGGCGATGGCCGGCCACTTCGCCCAGGCGGCGGCCCTGCTCGACGACTCGGTCGGCCGCGTCAGTCACGGACGCACCGGGCGCCGGTTCACCCGCGACGAGGCGGAGGACCTCCTCCAGAACGCCGGCTTCGAGCTGCTCTCGGTGCACGGGATCCGGGTCTTCGCCGACCTCGTCCCCGGATCGCTGCTCGACCTCGAACCCGGTGCGACCGGAGCGCTCGTCGAGCTCGAGCGTGCCGTGGCCGGACGGGCCGACTACCTCCCGCTGGCGACCCAGGTGCACCTGCTGGCCCGCTAGGCCCGGTGCCTGCGACTCCTCGGCTCGGAGACCGATGCGGCCGGGTCCGGGAGCTGCGCCGTGGTGACCTCCACCGCAGGGGCTCCGACCACGACGACCCCGATCCTGCACGTCGACATGGACGCCTTCTATGCCTCCGTGCTGCTGCGCGACCGACCCGAGCTCCAGCACCTGCCGGTGATCGTGGGCGGAGGGCACCGCGGGGTGGTGCTGGCGGCCAACTACCCAGCACGTGAGTACGGCGTCCGCTCAGCGATGACCGGCACCAGGGCGCGTCGGTTGTGTCCGCAGGCCATCGTGCTCCAGCCCGACTACGACACCTTCACCACCGTCTCGGCCGCGGTGATGGCGCTGTTCCGGCGGACCACCCCACTGGTCGAGGCGATCTCGCTGGACGAGGCCTTCCTCGACGTCTCCGGCTCCCTGAGGCGTCTGGGGACGCCCCTCCAGATCGCCGAGGACCTGCGCGCCACGATCCACGACGAGCAGGGCATCACCTGCTCGGTCGGCATCGCCGCCACGATCTCGGTCGCCAAGCTCGCCAGCAAGCGGGCCAAGCCCGACGGCGTGGTGGTGGTGCCGCCCGAAGAGGTCACCTCGTTCCTGCACCCTCTCGACGTCGGCGACCTCTACGGCGTGGGTGAGAAGACCCAGACGTTGCTGCACCGCCTCGGCCTCATCACGGTCGGCGACGTCGCGCACACCCCGGTGCTCACGCTCCAGCGCGCGGTGGGCCAGCACCTCGGTGCCCACCTGCACAACCTTGCCTGGGGCGCCGACCGGCGCGAGGTCGCGCCGCGGAGTGCGGGTGTCTTCGGCTACGGCGCCCGCAGTGCGAGGCCGAGCCCGAGCGGTCGATGGGCGCCCAGGAGACCTTCGGTCGGGACACCGACGACCGTGAGGTGGTGTTGCGTGAGGTCCTCAAGCTGACCGCCAAGGTCGCCGCACGACTCCGAGCCGCCGAGGTGGCGGCCGCACCGTCACGATCACCGTGCGGTTCGCCGACTTCACCACCATCACCCGCAGTCGCACCCTGACCGAGTCCACCGACGTCACGCAGGAGATCTACGCCGCCGCGGTCCGGCTCTACGACGCCCTCGGACTGCAGCGTGCGCGGGTCCGGCTCGTCGGGGTCCGGGTCGAAGGGCTGCGTCCGCGCCACCAGGTGCAGCGTCAGGGCGTCCTGGGCGAGCGGGAGAGAGGGTGGTCCGACGCGGATCGGGCCGTCGACCGGGCAACGCGCCGCTTCGGCTCCGCCGCGGTGCGCCCGGCAAGCCTGCTGCGCTGACGTCGATCAAGCCCGTTCGGCCTGATTCCGCGGCTCCGGGTGACCACCTGTGAAGATTGCAGGTGAAAATAAGGCTCCCGGCTACCGTGAGGCGGAACGGCTGCCTATCCTTGGAATCAACACCCCCGCAACACGTCCGACACGTATGACCTGGAGGCTCCGGTGCCACTCTCCGAAGAGGAGGCGCGACTGCTCGATCAGATGGAGCGCGCGCTGATCGAGGAGGACCCGAAGTTCGCCTCCACCCTGCGCGGCGCGACCATGCGCCAAAGCGCTCGTCGACGCACGATGATCGCCGGGGTCGCCTTCACCGCCGGGATCACGATCCTGATGGCCGGCGCGATCTACAATCGCTGGTACGTCGGCGTCATCGGGTTCGTCCTCATGCTCGGCTCGGCCACCCTGGCGCTCGGCGCCATGCGCGGGCAGCAGCAGGCCGGACCTCAGGAGCAGGCCGCCGGTCACCCGTCGGGCTTCTCGGTGATCGACGGTGGTCGCAGCAGCGGACGCATGAAGCGCAGCCGCACGCGCAGCCGCACCTCCGGCACCTTCATGGAGCGGATGGAGACCCGCTGGCGTCGTCGTCGGGAGAGCGGCGGCTTCTGAGCCGCTAGGCGGCACCGCTGGCCCGCTGTTCGCGCCGTCAGCCGCGAGCCAGGCGCAGCGTGCGAGCCGCGCGACCTACGTCAGACCTGGCCGACCAGGCTCGCCGGACCGGTCGCCGCCCTCGTCGCGATCGCTGCCGACGTCCGGGCGCCGCTGCAGGAGCGAGCGGGGCGCCCAGGCTGCCCGTCGGCGGGCGCGAACGGGAGCACCCGCCGTCAGTGCTGCGCAGCACAGCGCCACGTCCTCGCCGAGGGTCTCGCCCGCCGGGGCCTGCGGTGCGTAGCGGGTGCGCTCGACCTGGAGCACGATGCGAGCCAGGGCTGCCACGGCGTCGGGCGCGCGCTCGGGTCCGCGCGCGGGCCGCTCGGAGTCGTCGCCGACCCGACCGAACCGGGTGACCAGGAGGGCGAGCGTCTCGCGTGGCGAGCGTGCCTGCGGCCACGAGTCACCCAGGTCGATGGTGGTCGCGCGGAGCTCGTCCCAGGCCGACTCAGGTCCCCCGCGAGCCGGTGGGCGCGCTGTCGGTCGCGGAGCGTCCTGGGGGCGGCGGCCAGCGCGCCGAGCACTGACAAGGCGATCAGGACCAGCAGGACCAGGGTCCACGGCACCGACGATCCCGAGCCGTCGTTCGCACCCGTCGCGTCGACCTCGGGGGCGGTGGTGGGCCCTGCTGTCGGTTCGGGGGCGGTCGGCCGGCCGGAAGGCTGTTGGGTCGGCTCCGTCTCGGGGCGATTGGTGGGGAGCACGGTCTCGGTGCCGCGCGTGGTGTACGCCGGCAGGTCGCGATCGCGGACCCGGGCACCGGGGGTGGGGTCGAAGAGCACCCACCCGGCTCCGGGGAAGTAGAGCTCCGGCCAGGCGTGCAGGTCGTGAGCGCTGTACAGGTAGGTGTTCTTGGAGGTGCGGTCCGGGGTCAGGAAACCCACCGCCACGCGTGAGGGGATGTCCAGGACCCGCGCCATCACCGCCATGGCGGTGGCGAACTGCTCGCAGTAGCCCACCCGGCCGGTGTCCTCGCGCAGGAAGGCCTCGAGCTCATCGGTCCCCACCTTGGCGTTGGGGGCGTTCTCGAGGTCGTAGACGAAGCCGCCGTCCTCGCGGAACCACTGCTGGAGCGCGACCGCCTTGTCGTACTTCGTCCGCGCGCCCGAGGTGACCCCTCGGGAGAGCTGGCTGACGATCGACGGCAGCGACTCGGGGAGAGCGGTCACCTCGTCGCTCACCTCGTCGCCGGGCAGTGGCGAGACCCGCAGGTCCTCGGCGCGGAAGTCGTAGTCGACCGACGTCATCTCATAGCTCAGCCCGGATGTGGACAGGTCGTCCTGGCTGGCGAGGAAGTCCATGGTGGAGGCGTCGAAGCGCCAGTCGCCGGGTGCGTCGACGGTGGTGACGGGGGCCTGGGTCGGCAGCCAGCGCGAATTGAACTCGGGCTCGATCGTCACGGCGTAGTTGAACTGCTTGATGCCGGCGGCGACCTCATCGCTGACTCCTTGGAGGGGCGGGAGCAGGCCGTCGGCAAGGTTGGCGGCCGGGACGTCCCGGTCGCCCGAGCTGAACTCGTTGTCGGAGAAACGGTTGAGGACCGAGATGCGCAGGTGGTCGGGGGAGGGGTCGTCTGTCACGACCTGCACCAGGGGGATGTCCGGACCACGCCGCAGGTCGCGTCGCAGGTCGGTCAGCGGGTTCTCGATGGTGATCTGGTTGTTGCCGCCGGAGCCGGACCCGAGTCCGAAGACCTCCAGGTCGAACGTCGGGATCGCCAGAGGGGCGACGAGGGCGCCGGCGGTTGCGGTCACCGCGACCAGCAGGGCACTGGCTCGCACGGCCTCACTGCGGTGCGACGAGGGAGCGCCGGGGTCGAGGGAACGACCCCAGCGACCGACCTGATCCTGCTCCTGGAGGAAGAGCAGCATCAGGAAGCCGAGCGCCGGGAGGGCGAAGGACCACCACGTGACACCGCTGTCCAGCATGCTCACCGGAACGCTGTAGATCGTGAGGAGGACCAGCCCCGCGACGGGCACCCGACGCAGGGTGCAGGCCAGGAGGTCGATCAGGAGGAGCGCCACCAGGCCCCCGACGGCCAGCAGGGGTTGGACGCTGATGTCGGTCGTGCTCGGCACGGGCGCAGCGTAGGTCTGGGCGGCCGCGAACGAGGCGTCCAGCGCCGACCAGAAGGCCGCGGTCGGCCACGGACGATCGGCGACGTAGAGGCACACCAGCACCGCGCCGAGGATCGTCTGGCCGAGCAGGATCGCAACACCCGGGATCCTGCGCCAACGACCGAACGCACCGACGAGAGCGACGACCGCACCGACCCCGATGAGGGCCATCAGGAACTGTGCGGCGAGGTCGGTGAACGAGCCCCAGGCCAGCAGGGCTGCCCAGGTGGTGGCGGCCGCAGTCGCAGAAAGCCTGAGCGCAGCGGCCAACGACGCGCGGTCATGGGCTCCTGTGGTGTCCATGGCTCGATCACCTCTCCTCAAAGCTGCGACGGTGCTCACGCTCGAGCCGCCGGGGCCGTCGTGCTCCCTCTGGACGAACTCATCCGACCGAGCTCTTCCCAGGCACTGTCCATCCTGTCCTGCGGACCCAAGTGGACCGCCCGCCAGCCGGCCGACGTGAGGACCGGAGCGGATCCTCGACCGCCGGCCCGGGGCTTCGACTGCGTCGTGCTCTTCCCTGCCGGGCGTCCGCTCGCCCAGGCGTCGACGTCGAGGGAGAAGGCCAGGCTCGAGGAGGTGTGGTGGGCGATGCGTCGCAGCAGGGGAACGTCCTGCTGGTCGAGCGCTCCGAAGACACCGATCGTCAGCCCACCCTGCGCTTGCTCACCCATCCAGGCCGAGTCGAGCCGTGACCGGTTGTCGGTCTGGAGCACCGCCAAGGCCTCGAGGAGCGGTCCGCTGTTGAGCTCGGCGGCTCGCTGGTGCCAGGGTTGGGTCCGATCCTCACCGGCGGCGGTGATCAGCCGGACCGTGAACCCGCGTTGGCTCAGGTGCGCGGCGAGCGAGGCGGTGATCGTCACCGCAGCCTCGAGGGAGCTGGCGATGCCCTGCCCGCGGTGGGACAGCAGCCGGTTGTCGATGAGGAGGGTGGCGCGCGACTGCCACGGTTGCTCCTCGCGCCGGACCATCAGCTCGCCAGTGCGTGCCGAGCTGCCCCAGTGGACACGACGTAGATCGTCTCCCTGGCGGTACTCCCGCACGGTGACGTCCTCGGCGGAGCCGAAGGCAAAGGCGCGCGGCCGGTTGTCGCCCGAGCCTGTCCACCCGCCGCCGAGCGGGATCGGTGGAAGCGGCGAGATCCGAGGGGTGACGACGAGGGGGACTGTGCTGCGGAACGCCCGGCCGAGCTCGACGAGCCCGAACGCGTCGCTCACCCGAACGGTCATGGGTCCGATCTCGAAGCGTCCACGCACGTCGGAGCGCACCTGGTAGCTGACGTGGCGGCTCCAGCCGTGCCCGACGCCGTCGACGACGAACCTCGGGCGGGTCCCGAGGACGTACGGCACGTGATCCTCGAGCAGCAGCACGCTGCTGGGGGTGCGTCCCTCGTTGGTCAGCGCCAAGGTCACTCGGGCCGGTTGCCCCGCGGCCACCAGCTGCGGTGAGGTGGTGCGCACCAGCGCGAGGCGGTAGCGAGCCCGGCCCAGGAGGGCGGCAGTCACCAGCGGGAGGATGACGACCAGCGCTCCGACGCGGATGAGCGCGGGCTGGCCGAGCACGACCGCGCACACGATGGCGGTCACCCCCGCTGCGACGAAGGCGCGACCGCGGGTGGTCAGGCCGGTGAGGGCCTCACGCACGGTGGCCGGCGGGCTGCGGCACCGGGACCGAGCTGACGACGGCGTCGACGATGTCGCTCACCGAACGGCCGCTCATGCTCGCCTCGACGCTCGGGAGCAGTCGATGGGCCAGGACCGGGCGTGCCAGGTGGGCGACGTCGTCCGGCAGGACGTACTCGCGACCGTGCAGGGCGGCGTACGCCTTGGCCGCTCGCACCAGGTGGAGCGTGGCTCGGGGCGAGGCCCCCAGCATCAGGTCGTTGGTGCGGCGGGTGGCGCTGGTGATCGCCACGACGTACTGCTGCACGGACGGCGCGACATGGACCTGGCCGACGATGCTGCAGAGCTTGCGGATCTCGCCGGCGTCGGTGACGGGCTCGAGATCGTCGAGGGGGCGGGACTGGGTGTGGGAGTTCAGCATCGCGATCTCCGCGGACTCCACCGGATAGCCGATCGAGACCCGCGCCATGAAGCGGTCGCGCTGGGCCTCGGGGAGGGCGTAGGTGCCCTCCATCTCGATGGGGTTCTGGGTGGCGATCACCATGAACGGCGACTCGAGGGAGTAGGTGTTGTTGTCGACGGTGACCTGCTGCTCCTCCATGCACTCCAACAGCGCCGACTGGGTCTTCGGCGAAGCGCGGTTGATCTCGTCACCGACCACGATGTTGGCGAAGACCCCGCCGGGGCGGAACTCGAACTCCCGGGTGTTCTGGTTGAAGACCGACACGCCGGTGATGTCCGAGGGGAGCAGGTCCGGGGTGAACTGGATCCGGCGTACGGAGCAGTCGATGCTGCGCGCGAGCGCCTTGCTCAGCATGGTCTTCCCGACGCCGGGCACGTCCTCGATCAGCAGGTGGCCCTGAGCCAGCAGGACGACCAGCGTGGAGGTCACCACATCGGGCTTGCCCTCGATGACGCGCTCCACGTTGGAGCGGATCCGCCCCACCACCCGAGCCACTGTCTCCAGGTCGGCTGCTCCCGCAGTCGGATTGTTCACGTCCGGTCCCTCCAGCTCGCTGTGCTCACTCGGCTCACTCGGCTCGCCCGAGTCGCCTACCGCGGACTCTTCCACGGTAGGGCGTCCCCGCAACCTAACCGCTGGCTCGCTGCTTCCTTCGACGTGGCTGGTCACGTTTTGGTTGCCGTGGGCTGCGCTGGGCCGCGCAGGCAGCGCAGGGCTGCCTGTTGGTCGCGTGGGCCCGTTCGGCGCCTGCCCCGGGCCGCCCCGGGCCGCCCCGGGGCGCGTGGGGGAGGCGTCTGGGGCCGAAAGTGATTGACGGTGGGGAAAAGTGGCGTATGGTGGGGGAAAGTGGAGCAAGAGACCCGCGTTGTGGGGCTCGGTGGCTGAAGCAGGAGGTGCTCGATGCGTTTCATGGGCACCTTTCGACCGAAGCTGGACGAGAAAGGACGTCTCTTCCTCCCCGCCAAGTTCAGGGATCTGTTGGCCGAGGGGGTCGTGGTGACGCAAGGTCAGGAGAAGTGCCTGGTCGTCTGGCCTCCCGAGGTCTTCGACCGCGAAGCCGACCGCGCTGCCGAGAAGCCGTTGACCAGCAAGGCCGCGCGGGGTTACGCCCGCATGTTCTTCTCCGGCGGCGAGGAGACGACCCCCGACAAGTCGGGACGCATCGGGATCCCCGGCTCGCTGCGTGACTACGCCGGCCTCGAGAAGGAGGTCGTGGTGATCGGGGTCCGCGACCGCCTCGAGATCTGGAACCCCACGGCGTGGGAGGACTACCGCGCCGAGGAAGTGGCTCGTTTCGCCGACCTCGACGACGAGGACGACGACTAGTTCCACCCCGCCCCACCGAGCCCCACCAGCGCTACACGACAACTACACGACAACTACACAGCGATCCGCAGGACGAGGTCTCCGACCCGCTTCCTCCCGCAGCCGTCTGGGACACCTTCCCCGGCCCCAGAAGGCAGCACTTCCCCATGACATCGGGGAGCGGGCGGAGCCCTGGCTCTGCGGATCACGCACCAGCACACCAGCACCACCCTTCCCAGCAGTCCACCCGCCGCCCAGCGGCACGCACATCAGGGGTCGAACCGATGAGCAGCACACCCGCCACCGATCGCTTTGCCAGGAGCGCTGCTTTCGGCGCCCCGGCCGGGCCCCCGGAGCAGCGGCGGGTCCGACACCAGGCCCAGGACGCGGTAGCAGTGATGGCCTTCTCCGGCTTCCTGTCCGTGGCCTGCGCAGTAGCGCTGCTCCTGCTCACCCAGCTGGGGCGCTGATGGTCTCCCACGACCCGGTGCTCCTCGACAGGGTCGTGGCTCTCCTGGCTCCGGCCCTCGATCACGAGGGATCGATCCTCATCGACGCCACCCTTGGCCTCGGCGGTCACTCCGAGGCGGTGCTCCGCAGCTGCCCCACCGCACGGGTCATCGGCATCGACCGCGACCCGGATGCGCTCGCCCTCGCCGGCGAGCGGCTCGACTCCTTCGGTGACCGCTTCACCGCGGTCCACGCCGTCTACGACGAGATCCCCGAGGTCCTCGTGGAGCAGGGCCTGTCCTCGGTCGACGCGGTGCTCTTCGACCTCGGCGTCTCCTCGATGCAGCTCGACGTCGCGGAGCGAGGCTTCGCCTACTCGATCGACGCGCCCCTCGACATGCGGATGGACAAGACGACCGGCCCCAGCGCCGCGGATGTCTTGAACACCTACAGCGCCGGTGACCTCACCCGGGTCCTGCGCGACTACGGCGAGGAGAAGTTCGCCCGCAAGATCGCCGGCGCTGTCGTACGGCGGCGCGAGACCGAGCCCTTCACCACCTCGGCAGCCCTCGTCGAGCTGCTCTACGCCGAGATCCCGGCTCCCGCCCGCCGCACCGGTGGGCACCCGGCCAAGCGGACGTTCCAAGCCCTGCGGATGGAGGTCAACGACGAGCTGGCCGTGCTGCGCCGCGCGATGCCGGCCGCCATCGACGCCATCGCTGTCGGCGGCCGGGTCGTGGTGGAGTCCTACCACTCGCTCGAGGACCGGCTGGTCAAGCAGGCCTTCACCGCCGTGACCCGCAGCACGGTCCCGGTCGATCTGCCGTTCGTGCCGGAGGGCAGCGAACCGGCACTGCGCCTGGTCACCCGGGGCGCGGAGAAGGCCGACGCCGCCGAGACGACGACCAACCCGCGCGCCGCCTCGGTGCGGCTGCGCGCCCTTGAACGCATCGCCCCGTCCATCCCCCCCACAGGAGCCGCGAGATGAGCAGCACCGCACCACAACGTCGTACCTCGCTGCCGAGCAATGCCCGAGCCGCCGTCGACCGGGCCCGGCTCACCGTCGTGCCACGGTTGCGCACCCGGGCACCGCGCATCCCGTTCGTCAGCCTCGTCAGCCTGATCCTGCTGGCCGGTGTGGTGGGCCTGCTTCTCTTCAACACCTCGATGCAGCAGGCCTCCTTCACCGCCTCGAAGCTCGAGAACCAGGAGCGCAGCCTCTCCGCGCGCCAGCAGGCGCTGACCATGGAGCTCGACCAGCTGCGCGACCCCCAGCGCCTGGCCACCCAGGCCTGCGCCCTCGGCATGGTGGTGGGCCCGCAAGCCGCCTTCCTGGACATCGATTCCGGCAACGTGATCGGGACCCCCACTGCTGCCGTTGCCGGCCCGTGCAACTTCGAGCCGGTCGTCCGTCCCGTGCGACCCGCCCCCGAGGACACGCTTCCCGGACAGAGCTCCGGCGCGGCGCGGTCCGCGGGTGTCCGGTCCGGTCGATAGTGGCAACCAGCGAGCTACGGGAGAGCGAGACATGTGCCTGAAGAGTCATCCGGTGGAGGAAGCCAGATGAGCCGCCCTGCCAAGCAGTCGCTGCGCAGGTCCTCGGGCCCCGGCAGACGCCCCGCCTCGCGGCTGTCCAAGCGCGCTGCGTCACCCCTGCGGTTGCGGATCGGGTTCATCGTCATCGCCATGGTCATGTCGGTCTTCGCCGGCCGACTGATCCAGCTCCAGGGCATCGACCCCAACGAGTACGCCCGGATGGCGGCCGAGGAGGGCACTGACCGGGTGGTCCTGCCGGCGAAGCGCGGTGAGATCCTGGACCGCTCCGGGCAGCCCCTGGCCGCCTCGGCTGACGGTCTCATGATCGTGGCCAACCCGATGTTGACCGCGGCGAACGCCCCGGAGCTCGCCGTACTGCTCTCCACGCGCCTCGACCTCGACTACTTCACGGTGCTCGAGCGGCTGCGCGCCGGTGACAGCCAGTTCCAGTACATCGCCCGCCAGGTCCCGGCCGCAGAGGCGAGGAGTGTCGTCGACGCGGCCCTGGAGGAGGACCTCTACGGTCTCGACACCCGCGAGGACCCGGTGCGGTTCTACCCGGCGCGCGATGTTGCGGCCAACGTGGTCGGCTTCCTCGGCACGCCGTTCAAGTCAGGAGCCGCGCGACCCAACGCCGGCTTCGAGTCCTCCTTCAACAAGTACCTCGCCGGCACCGACGGCGAGGCGAGCTACCAGGTCGGTGCCGGAAAGCGGATCCCACTCGGCGACAGCACGGTCGTCGATGCGCGCAACGGCAAGGACCTCACCACCACGATCGACCGAGACCTGCAGTGGTACGTCCAGCAGGTCCTGAGCCAGACGGTGCGCGGGTCGCGCGCCGACTCGGGCACCGCCATCGTGATGGACCGAGTGACCGGCGAGGTGCTGAGCCTCGCCGACTACCCGACGTACGACGCCGCCGATCCCGGGGACTCGCCGTCGAGCACCTACGCCTCACGCGGGCTGGTCGATCCCTACGAGCCGGGCTCGGTGCAGAAGGTCCTCACGGTGGCCGGACTGATCGACGCCGGCAAGGTCACCAACAAGACGGAGTTCGAGGTGCCTGGTGCGCTCTACCGCCAGGACAAAGCGATCACCGACTACTTCGACCACGGACTGATCCACCTCACCCTGGCCGGGGTCATCGCGAAGTCGTCCAACATCGGCACCGTCCTGGCCGCCGACGAGTACGAGCCCGGCCAGTTCTCGTCCTACCTTGCCGACTTCGGCCTCGGCACGAAGACCAACGTCGGCCTCGGCGCCGAGGCGCGGGGAGTCGTCCGGACCGGCGCAGCGCTCACCTCCCAGACCGCCGACCGGATGGCCTTCGGGCAGGCACTGTCGGTCAACGCGATGCAGATGGCGGCGGCCGTCAACACGATCGCCAACGGAGGCATCCGGGTCGACCCGAGCCTCGTCCTGGGGGCCGCGACCCTCAACAACGGCAAGCAGGTGGGCAGCGATGTGGCCACGTCGCGACGGGTGGTCAGCGAGGATGCCGCACACCAGACGACGCAGATGATGGAGCGCGTCATCGATCCCGAGGTCGGGGTGGCGCCCGGGGCTGCGGTGCCCGGCTACCGGGTCGCCGGCAAGACCGGCACCGCCCAGCGAGTGGGTGGCGAGTGCCAGTGCTACGCCCAAGGTGGCTTCACCGTGTCGTTCGCGGGCTTCGCGCCCGCCGACGACCCGCGGTTCACCATCTACGTGGTCGTGCAGAACCCGCGCAACGGCGGGGGAGGCGGTTCGGTCGCCGGCCCGGCGTTCTCCAAGATGATGAGCTACACCCTGCGCCACTACGGTGTCCCGCCGACCGGCACCCGCCCCTCGCGGCTCCCCACCGAGTGGTGATGGGTGAGGATGGTCGCCTTGTGTCGTCCACCCGTCCCACCGCACCGCCCCTCACCGCGCTCGACGCCGTCGTGGGGTGGTTGCGCGACGCCGGGTACGGCGCCGATGCGCTCGGGGTCGGAGCCGACGCCGTGGCAGCCGCCGACGTGCGGGTCTCCGGCATCAGCCTGAGCTCGCAGCGGGTCCGTCCCGGCGACCTGTACGCCGCCCTCCCGGGCGCTCGCGCCCACGGGGCCGACTTCGCGGCTGCCGCTGTGGCGGCGGGCGCCGTCGCGGTGCTCACCGACGAGGCCGGGCTGGCCCGCTGCCGCGACAGCGTCCCGGCGCTCTCCGTCCCGGTGGTCGTGGTGGAGTCACCGCGCGAGGTCCTCGGACTCGTGAGTGCGCGGGTCTACGGCGAGCCGGCGCGGGCCATGACGATGATCGGCGTCACCGGCACCCAGGGCAAGACGACCACCACCCGCCTCGCTGAGGCCGGGCTGCTCGACGCCGGCGTACGAGCCGCGGTGATCGGCACGGTCGGGACCCGGATCTCCGGTGATGACGTCAAGACCTCCCTGACCACTCCCGAGGCCCCCGACCTGCACGGACTCTTCGCTCTCATGCGCGAGCGGGAGGTGGCCGCGTGCTGCATGGAGGTCTCCAGCCACGCGCTGGTCCTCGGCCGGGTCGACGGGGTGGTCTTCGACGTGGCGGTCTTCCTCAACCTGGGGCGTGACCACCTCGACTTCCATCACGACGTCGAGGACTACTACCAGGCCAAGGCCTCGCTCTTCACCCCCGAGCACGCGCGTCTGGCGCTGATCAACATCGACGACGAGCACGGTCGCCGACTCGCTGCTGAGACCTCGCTGCCCGTGCGGACCTTCTCCGCTCGAGGGACCGACGCCGACTGGTCGGCGCACCAGGTGCGCACCACCGACAGCGGCTCGTCGTACGTCCTGCGCAGAACCGCAGGAAGCGCGGGGGAGCCCGACCTGGCCGTCGAGGTGCCGCTTCCCGGAGCCTTCAACGTGGAGAACGCCCTGGCCGCCATCGCTGCCTGCGGCGAGGCCGGCTTCGACGTCGAGGCGATCAGTGCGGGGCTCCGCGCTGCGAGCGTGCCCGGGCGGATGCAGCGCATCGAGCGGGGTCAGGACTTCGCCGTCGTGGTTGATTACGCCCACAAGCCGGATGCGGTCGAGGCCGCCGTCGCCTCGCTGCGACCGATCGCCGCGGAGCGTGGCGGCCGGGTGATCGTGGTGCTCGGCGCCGGCGGTGACCGCGACCGCGGCAAGCGTCCCGTGATGGGGGAGATCAGCGCGCGCCTGGCAGACGTCCTGATCGTCACCGATGACAACCCCCGCACCGAGGAGCCCGCCGAGATCCGCGCCGCCGTGCTGGCCGGTGCGTCCGGCGTCTCGGCGGCGGGTCGGGCCGAGGTGCACGAGGTCGGCGACCGCCGGGAGGCGATCGGCCGGGCGATCGTGCTCGCCCGGACGGGCGACGTGGTGCTGGTCGCGGGCAAGGGACACGAGACGGGCCAGGAGATCGACGGGGTCGTCCACCCGTTCGACGACCAGGAGGTCTGCGAGACGGCCCTCGACGCGCGGGTCGGCGGAGCGCGATGATCGCGCTCACCCTCGCCGAGATCGCCCGCATCGTGGGGGGCACGGTGCATGGTGCCGGGCCCGCTGCTGCGTCCGGCGCCTCAGGGAACGCGTCCGACCTGGTCGTCGACGGCGCCGCCTACCTCGACAACAGGGACCCCGTGGAGCGGGGGCTGTTCGTGGCGATCGCAGGTGAGCGGGTCGACGGTCACGACTACGCCGACAGCGCCCACGCGGTGCTCGGCAGCCGACCCACCGGAGCGCCCACCGTGGTGGTGGCCGACCCGACCGTCGCGCTGGGTCGGCTCGCGCGCTTCGTCGTGGAGCGCCTCGACGCCCAGGTGCTGGCGCTGACCGGGTCGCAGGGCAAGACCGGCACCAAGGACCTGCTCGCCCACGTGCTGAGCGGTGCCGGGCCCACCGTCGCGACCGCGGCCAACAACAACAACGAGCTCGGGGTGCCCCTGACCGCGCTGCGGGCCGACGCCACCACCGCTCATCTCGTGCTCGAGATGGGCGCCCGCGGGATCGGCCACATCGCCTATCTCACCGAGGTGGCACCGCCCGACATCGCGGCAGTGCTCAACGTCGGCACGGCCCACCTCGGCGAGTTCGGCGGCAGGGCCGCGATCGCCGCGGCGAAGGGCGAGATCATCGAGGCGTTGCCGCCCGGCGGAACCGCCGTCCTCAACGCCGACGACGCCCTGGTGGCTGCGATGGCGTCGAGGACCTCGGCGCGGGTGCTCACCTTCGGTGAGCGTGCCGACGTGTCGTGGCGCGACGTCCGCTTCGACGACCTGGGCAGGGCGTCCTTCCAGCTGGGCCACGACCAGCAGTGGGTGCCCGTCACGATGAGCCAGACCGGCGCTCACCAGGTCGTCAACGGGGCGGCAGCGGCGGCCCTGGCCGTGGCCGCCGGGGTGCCCCTGGAGCAGATCGCCGCCGGACTGTCGAGCGCGGTGCCGCCATCTCGCTGGCGCATGGAGCTCTCCGAGCGCTCCGACGGGCTCCTCGTGCTCAACGACGCCTACAACGCCAATCCCGCCTCGATGCTGGCCGCGATCGACGCGCTCATCGGTCTGGGGAAGGCTCGCAGTGGCCGGACTGTTGCCGTCCTCGGTCAGATGCTGGAGCTCGGCTCCGAGCACGACGCCGCCCACCTGGAGCTCGGCCGAGCAGCGGCCGCGGCGGGCATCGACGTCGTCGTCGTGGTCGGCGACGGTGCCGATGGCATCGCTCGCGGAGCCACCGGCCCCGGGTGTGAGGTGATCGTCACGGCGGGGCGTGGTGACGCAGCCGACTGGGTGCGGAACAATGCGATGGCCGACGACGTGGTCCTGGTGAAGGCCTCCCGTGCCGGAGGGCTCGAGCAGGTCGCCGAGATGCTGCTCGCCGACCCGTAGCTCGATCAGGCAGTCAGGCCCACCCACCCGAACCGAGAGGAACCCACTGCGCCATGAGAGCGATTCTGCTGGGCGGTGGTCTCTCGCTGCTGATCTCGCTGCTCGGCACACGAGTGGCGATCAACTACTTCACTCGGTGGGGCTACGGCCAGGAGATCCGCGACGACGGACCGGCCTCCCACCACACCAAGCGGGGCACGCCCACGATGGGCGGGGTCGTCATCATCCTCGCCACCGTGATCGCCTACTTCGCCGCGAAGATCATCACGGTCACGGCTCCCTCGGCCTCGGCGCTGCTCCTGCTCTTCCTGTTCGTGGGCATCGGCGCGGTGGGCTTCCTCGACGACTTCATCAAGATCTCCAAGCAGCGCAGCCTGGGTCTTCGGAGCAAGGCCAAGATGGCCGGTCAGACCGTCATCGCGGTGATCTTCGGCGTCCTGGCGCTCTCACCCTGGCTCGAGGACGAGAGCGGTCGCACCCCGGCAAGTCACAAGATCTCGTTCTTGCGGGAGATTGACTGGCTGGTCCTGCCGACGATCCTGGCAGTGCTCCTGATCTGGCTGATCGTGACCGCCACCAGCAACGCGGTGAACCTGACCGACGGGCTCGATGGCCTCGCCGTCGGCGCCAGCGTCATGGTCTTCGGCGCCTACACGCTGATGAACATCTGGCAGAACAACCAGTTCTGCCAGGACGACCCGAGCTCGCAGTGCTACAACGTGCGGGACCCCCTCGACCTCGCGATCATCGCGGCAGCGATCACCGGCGCCTGCTTCGGCTTCCTCTGGTGGAACGCCTCGCCGGCAGCGATCTTCATGGGCGACACCGGGTCCCTTGCCCTCGGCAGCGCGCTGGCGGGTTTCGCGATCCTGACCCGCACCGAGCTCTTGCTGATCATCCTCGGGGGACTGTTCGTCCTGATCACGCTCTCGGTGATGGTGCAGGTGAGCGTCTTCAAGGTCAGTCGGTCCAGTGCCCTGGTGCGCAAGGTCTTCCGGATCCAGGCAGGACATCGCGTCTTCCGGATGGCTCCGCTCCAGCACCACTTCGAGATGCTGGGGTGGGAGCAGGTCACGGTCGTGATCCGGTTCTGGATCATCACCGGCCTCTTCGTCGCGACCGGCCTCGGTGTGTTCTACGCCGAGTGGGTCGCCCGGCTGTGAACGAGGCGCTGACATGACCAGACCCGACCCGAGCAGCCTTTCTCGCGAGGACTCCTGGGAGGGCGTGCGCGCCGTCGTGGCGGGCTTCGGGGTCTCCGGCTTCGCCGCCGCCGACAACCTCACCCACCTCGGCGCCAGCGTCACCGCGCTGGCCGATGTCGCCACCCCGGCCCAGCTCGAGAAGGCCGAGCTGCTGGAGGTGCTCGGCGCTCGCGTCGACATCCATGCCGGGGCCACCGAACAGCTCCCCGACGACGTCGACGTGGTCATCACCTCTCCCGGTTTCCGACCCGACGCCGCGTTGCTCCGTCAGGCCGCCGCACGCCAGGTGCCCGTCTGGGGTGAGGTCGAGCTGGCCTGGAGGCTGCGTGCTCGGGGACCCAGCGGCCTGCCGGCCCCGTGGCTGTGCGTCACCGGGACCAACGGCAAGACGACCACCGTGCAGATGCTCGACTCCATCCTCAGGGCCGCCGGGCTGCGCAGCGTGGCCGCCGGAAACGTCGGGCTCCCCATCGTCGAGGCGGTGATGGACCCGGCTCCCTACGACGTGTTCGCCGTCGAGCTGTCCAGCTTCCAGCTCCACTACACCCACTCGATGGGGGCCCAGGCCGCTGCCGTGCTGAACCTCGCCGAGGACCACCTCGACTGGTACTCCGGCAGCGGGGGCATGAGCACCTACGGCGCCGACAAGGGGCGCATCTACACCGGCGTCGAGCGCGCGTGCGTCTACAACGTCGCCGACCCGGCCACCGAGGCGCTCGTTCGCGACGCCGAGGTCGTGGAGGGTGCCCGGGCGGTGGGCTTCACACTCGGTATGCCCGCGGTCGGCATGCTCGGAGTGGTGGAGGACCTCCTGGTCGATCGGGCCTTCATCGAGGGCCGCAGCACCAGCGCGGCCGAGCTGTGCACCTTGGACGACCTCGCCACAGCCGGAGCACCGGCCGCGCCGCACGTGGTCGCCAACGCGCTCGCTGCAGCGGCGCTGGCCCGGGCACACGGGGTGGATCAGGCAGCTGTGCGCGAGGGGCTGCGCGGCTTCCGCCTCGACGGTCATCGGATCGCGGTGGTGGGCTCGCGCGACGACGTCACCTGGGTCAACGACTCCAAGGCGACCAACCCGCACGCCGCTCAGTCCTCGTTGATGGCGCACGAGCCGGTCGTCTGGGTTGCCGGCGGGCTGGCCAAGGGGGCCGGGTTCGACGAGCTCGTCCGGTCGGTGGCCTCCAGACTGCGGGCCGCCGTGCTCATCGGGCGTGATCGGGACGTCATCGCGGCAGCGCTTTCGCGACACGCACCCGATGTGCGGGTGATCCTGATCGACGCCGACGACACTGGTGGGGTAGACGGCGGACAGGCGCTGATGGTGCGTGTCGTCGAGGCAGCTGCAGCTCTGGCCGCCCCCGGCGACACGGTGCTCCTCGCACCGGGATGCGCTTCGCAGGACCAGTTCACCGACTACGCCGCCCGCGGCGACCTGTTCGCAGCGGCCGTGCGCAGCATCGTGGACGACATGTGAGCAGCTGACCGAGGGGAGACACCGGGTGACGACCGCCGACCCCGAGCGTGGAGCCGTGGGCAGGCCGCTGGTCGCTCCGTTCCGGTTGTCGCCGAGTGCCTGGACCCGGGCGCTGCGAGAAGCCCTCGAACGCCCCCTGACGACGTACTACCTGCTGCTCAGCGCGGCCGGGCTGCTGCTCACCATCGGACTCGTGATGGTGCTGAGCTCCTCGAGCGTCTTCTCCTTCCGCGAGACCGGCGACTCCTACACGATCGTCCGTCGCCAGCTCACCTGGACGCTCATCGGCCTGCCCGCTGCCTTCATCGCCAGCAGGGTGTCCCTGGTGTGGGTCCGGCGCCTGGCCTACCCGGCCTTCTCGATCTCGCTGCTGCTGCTCCTGCTCACCGCCTTCATGGGCGTCGAGATCAACGGCAACACCAACTGGCTCGCCCTCGGGCCGCTGAAGATCCAACCCTCGGAGATCGCCAAGCTGTCCCTGGTGATCTGGGCTGCTCACATCTATGCCAACAAAGAACGCCGGCTCGGCAGCCTGCACCAGATCATGGTGCCGGTGGTGCCGGGGATGCTGCTGGCGACGGGCCTGGTCATCTTCGGGCGTGACCTCGGGACCGCGCTGATCCTCTTCGGCATCCTGATCGGGATGCTGTGGGTCGTCGGCGCCCCCGCGCGGCTGTTCTTCGTCTCCACGATGGTCGTCGGGGTGGTCGCGCTCGCGCTGGCCGCGACCGACACCGAACGGCTCTCGCGCATCACGACCTTCGTCGATCCGTTCAAGGACTTCGAGGGCACCGGCTGGCAGCCGGCCCACGGTCTCTACGCCATCTCGAGCGGCAAGATCTTCGGCGAGGGCATCGGTGCCAGCCAGCAGAAGTGGGGCACGTTGCCGGAAGCCCACACCGACTTCATCTTCGCGGTGCTCGGCGAGGAGCTCGGGCTCGTCGGCACGCTGCTGGTCGTGATGCTCTTCCTCACCATCGCCTACGCCGCGCTGCGCATCGCTCGCCACACCAAGGACCCGTTCGTGCGTTACGCCACCTTCGGCATCGTGGTGTGGATCATCGGGCAGATGGTCATCAACGTCGGTATGGTCCTGGCCCTGATGCCGGTCATCGGGATCCCGCTGCCGCTCGTCTCCTACGGCGGCTCCAGCCTCTTGCCGACCCTGGCCGCCATCGGGTTGCTCGTCGGGTTCGCGCGACGTGAGCCCGAGGCTGCGCGGGCCCTGGCCCAGCGCCGGAGGCTGCGTTCGGCGGGGCTCGCGGCTCGCCGGTAGCGTCTGACCCCTCATGACTCGCGTACTCCTCGCCGGCGGCGGCACCGCCGGCCACACGTCCCCGCTCCTGGCCACCGCCGACGCCCTGCGCCGGCTCGACCCGACCGTTGAGATCACCTGCCTGGGCACCCCCCGCGGTCTGGAGACGACGGTCGTCCCGGCAGCGGGCTACCCGCTCGAGCTCATCGCGCCGGTGCCACTTCCACGTCGGCCCAACGCCGACCTCTTCCGGGTCCCGGGACGCCTCAGGGGAGCCGTGCAGGAGGCTCTGGCCATCGTCGACCGGGTGCGCCCCGATGTGATCGTCGGCTACGGCGGTTACGTCTCCGTGCCGGCCTACCTCGCCGCGCGGCGGCGCAAGCTGCCACTGGTCGTCCATGAGCAGAATGCCCTGCCAGGGTTGGGCAACAGGCTCGGTGCCCGCGTGGCCACCCGGGTCGCGGTGAGCTTCCCCGACACCCCGTTGCGCAACGCCGAGTACATCGGACTGCCCATCCGGCAGATGATCTCGCAGCTCGACCGCGCCGCCCTGCGCGCCGAGGCGCTGGCGTCCTTCGGGCTCGACCCCGACCGGCCGACGCTGGTCGTCACCGGCGGCTCCCAGGGCGCGCGCCGGCTCAACCAGTCGATCTCCGCCGCGGCCCGCGCGTTCGCCGACGCCGGGGTGCAGGTGCTGCACGTCGTGGGTGCGAAGGGTGAGGCGTCGCCTGAGCCCACCGACGTGCCCTACGTCGTGGTGCCCTACGTCGAGCGGATGGACCTCGCCCTGGCCGCGGCCGACCTGATGGTCTGTCGCAGCGGCGCCAACAGCGTCATCGAGGCCGCCGCCACCGGCGTACCCGCGATCTTCGTCCCGCTCCCGATCGGCAACGGCGAGCAGGACCTCAACGCACGACCGGTCGTCGACGCTGGGGGAGCCCTGCTCGTGGCCGACGCCGACCTGACCCCGGCCTGGGTGGCCGCACACGTCCCCGCGCTCGCCGCCGACCGCGAACGACTGGCCGCCATGAGCGCCGCGGCCTCGGGCCTGATCCCCAGGGACGCCGACGAGCGACTCGCGGCCATCGTGCTCGAGGAGGCAGCCCGATGAGGGTCCCGGTGCCGGAGTCGATCGAGCCGGTCGAGGCGCTCGGGCGGGTGCACTTCGTCGGCATCGGCGGGGCCGGGCTCTCCGGCATCGCCCGGATCATGCTGGCGCGCGGTGTGGTGGTCAGCGGCAGCGATGGCAATGACTCGCTGACCCTCGAAGCCCTGCGGGCCCTGGGCGCAGTCGTGAGCCTCGGCCACGATGCGGCCCACGTGGTCGACGTGGACACGCTGGTGGTCTCCACCGCCATCGCTGAGGACAACCCCGAGTACGTCGAGGCCCGGCGTCAGGGGCTGCGCATCCTCCCGCGCTCGGCTGCGCTCGCCTCGGTCATGGTCGATCGCCAGGTCGTCGCGGTTGCCGGCACCCACGGCAAGACGACGACGACGTCGCTGCTGACCGTGGCCCTCCAGGCGGCCGGCGCAGATCCGACATACGCCATCGGTGGTGAGCTGAGCGCGACCGGCGTCAACGCTGCGCTCGGCTCCGGGGACCTGTTCGTCGCCGAGGCCGACGAGAGCGATGGGGCCTTCCTGGTCTACGAACCAGCGGCCGCGATCGTCACCAACGTGGACGCCGACCACCTCGACCAGTGGGGGACCCCGGAGGCCTACGCCGCCGCCTTCGACGAGTTCGCCGACCGGATCGCGCCCTCGGGCTTCCTGGTGTGCTGCATCGACGACCCGGGCGCAGCTCGACTGGCCGAGCGCCAGCGAGCCGCAGGCAAACGGGTCATCACCGTCTCGACCCGCACCGAGGCCGGTGCTGACCTGGGCCCGGAGGCGTTGGCCGGGACGACGCTGTGGTCTCCGGGCGATCACTTCCTCGCCGACGCGCTGGCTGCACTGGCTGCCGGGCTCGAGCTGGGGCACGACCGAGGCGGACTGCTGGCGGGCCTCGGTGCGTTCACGGGCACCCGCCGGCGCATGGAGCTCAAGGGCGAGCGGAGCGGGATCCGGGTCTATGACAGCTACGCGCACCACCCGACCGAGATCATCGGCGACCTGCAGTCCGCGCGCCTGATCGCTGGGGAGGGGCGTCTGATCGTGGCGTTCCAGCCGCACCTGGTCTCCCGGACCCGCATCTTCGGCACCGCCATGGGCGCGGCCCTCAGCGCAGCCGACGAGGTCGTGGTCCTGGACCTCTACCTGGCCCGGGAGGAGGCCGATCCGGCGGTGACGTCACACCTCGTCGCCGATGCCGTCGACCTCCCCTCCGGCGCCGTGACCACCGCCTCGCTGGAGGATTCCGCTGCCGAGCTGGTCCGGCGCGCCCGGGCGGGCGACCTGGTCCTCACCCTCGGGGCGGGCACCGTGACCCGGGTCGGACCCGAGGTGCTCGCGCTGCTTGCCGATCACCCTCAGGGGCTCAGCGGTGGCTAGTCGGCGCAGCCCCGAAGAACGCAGCAGACAGCGGTTCCTACGGCGACAGTGGGCTCGACGCTGGGTCACGTGGCGCTACCTGGCTGTCGCCGTGGTGGTGCTCGGCCTCGTCGGCGGTGGGGTGTACGCCGTCTACTTCTCGCCCGCGCTCTCCGTGCAAGGTGTGGAGGTGCTCGGCGAGGACACCGTGAGCCAGGAGGAGGTCCTGCGCTTCGCGGCGGTGCCCACCGGGGGCCCGCTCGCCACCGCTGACCTGGCCGCCATCAAGCGCCGTGTGGAGAACATCGACGCGGTGCTGAGTGCCGACGTCTCGCGACGCTGGCCGCACGACGTACGGATCGAGGTCGTGGAACGCGAGCCCGTTGCCGTCGTGGAGCAGGGTGGCGTCTTCGTCGCCGTCGACGACTCCGGGCAGCGCTTCAACAGCTACCGCCGAGCACCGGCGGGTCTTCCGCGGATCCAGGCCGCCGACGTGACCGACTCCGAGGCGTTGACGGCGGCGGCTCTCGTGCTGGGCTCGCTCCCGGCTGAGGTGAGGTCGATCGTCGACCATCTCGAGGTCGACGGGATCGACGAGATCGAGCTGGTGCTTGCCGACGACCGCACGATCCGGTGGGGGAGTGCGGCGTCGTCGGAGCAGAAGGCGGAGGTGCTGGTGGTGCTGCTCGACCAGCCCGGCACCCGTTTCGACGTGAGCGTGCCGTCCCAGCCCACCACCTCTGGCTGAGCACCCGCTTCCACCGCTCGCACACACCGCGCAGGCTTGTGGCACGTTCTCGGCCGAGCGGGTGCGAGTGGGGTCCGGGAGATTCTCCGCTGAGGCGGTGAATCTCCCGCTTCTGTCACGAAGTTCCGCACCAGAAGCGGGAGTTTCGTACCAACCGGGGGCCCGGTCCCAGCTCGCGGCCCCGCGCTCGACTTCTCGGATCACGCGATCGCGCCCGGCGTGTCTGCGGCGTGCGGAGGCCGGCGATGCCTACTGTCGTGATCACGACGAGGTTGACATAACTATAACCCTCAGCCTGAGGGTCACAGTTGAGGCTCGTTCCCTGACCACTAGACACACAATCCCGGAGAGGTGAAGCCGCCGTGGCTGCTGCACAGAACTACCTGGCCATCATCAAGGTCGTAGGCATCGGCGGTGGCGGAGTGAACGCCGTCAACCGGATGATCGAGGTCGGCCTCAAGGGCGTCGAGTTCATCGCGATCAACACCGATGCGCAGGCGCTGCTGATGAGTGACGCCGACGTGAAGCTCGACATCGGCCGCGAGCTCACGCGTGGCCTCGGTGCCGGCGCGGACCCCGAGGTGGGCGCTCGCGCCGCCGAGGACCACGCCGACGAGATCGAAGAGGTCATCAAGGGCGCCGACATGGTGTTCGTCACCGCTGGTGAGGGTGGCGGCACCGGCACGGGCGGCGCCCCGGTCGTGGCGCGGATCGCCCGCTCGCTCGGCGCTCTGACGATCGGTGTCGTGACCCGACCGTTCGCCTTCGAGGGGCGCCGTCGTGCCAACTCCGCCGACGAGGGCATCGCCGGGCTCCGCGAGGAGGTCGACACCCTCATCGTGATCCCCAACGACCGACTGCTCTCGATCAGTGACCGCAACGTGTCGGTGCTCGACGCGTTCAAGCAGGCCGACCAGGTGCTGCTGCAGGGTGTCTCGGGCATCACCGACCTGATCACCACCCCGGGCCTGATCAACCTCGACTTCGCCGACGTGAAGTCGGTCATGGCCAACGCCGGCTCTGCCCTGATGGGCATCGGCTCGGCCCGTGGTGAGGACCGCGCTGTCGCTGCTGCCGAGATGGCCGTCTCCAGCCCGCTGCTCGAGGCCTCGATCGATGGCGCCCACGGCGTGCTGCTCTCGATCGCCGGCGGCTCCGACCTCGGACTGTTCGAGATCAACGAGGCGGCTGCTCTGGTCGCCGACGCCGTGCACCCCGAGGCCAACATCATCTTCGGTGCGACGATCGACGATGCGCTCGGCGACGAGGTGCGGGTGACCGTCATCGCGGCCGGCTTCGACGGCGGAGTGCCCAAGCGTCGCGAGGAGGGCAACGTCCTGCGGCGTGACTCGAAGGCTGCGATCCCCGCGCCGGCCGCTGAGGAGGCCCGGGTGGGAGCGTCCGCGCCTCGACGCGAGGAGTTCGGTCAGCGTCAGGAGGCGACTGCCGTACGGCCGTCGACGCCCGCACCCCGCCCGACCCAGGTCACCTTCGACGACGACGACCTGGACATCCCCGACTTCCTCAAGTGAGCCGGTAGACCCCGGTCAGGAGCTCTCCGCTGTACGCCTTCCGCACCACCCTCGGCCCCGTCGAGCTGGCCTTCACCGACCGGCACGGCGGGGTCAGTGCTGCGCCCTTCGACTCTCTTGACCTCGCCTTCGGCGGCGTCGGGTCCGAGCAGCGCCGGCGCGATGATTGCGCGCGAAACCTCGAGCTGTTGCTCGACGACTTCGCCCCGGGGGTGGGCCTGGCCGACCTGAGCCAGGTGCACGGCAACGAGGTGGCGGTGGCCGTGCCCGGCGCGCCACGTGCCCGAGCTGATGCCCTGGTCAGCGACCGGTCCGACGTGGTGCTGCTCGTGCGCGCTGCCGACTGCGTGCCCGTCATCCTCGCTGACCCGCAGGTCGGCGTGGTGGCTGCTGCGCACGCCGGACGGCAAGGCGTGGTGGCCGACGTGGTCTCTCAGAGCGTCGAGGCGATGAGGGCGCGCGGAGCGCAGGACATCACGGCCTGGATCGGTCCCCACGTGTGCGGTGCCTGCTACGAGGTCCCCCGGGCGCTCCAGGACGAGGTCGCCGGGCTGGTGCCGTCCACCCGTTCGACGACCTCCTGGGGTACTCCGGCGCTGGACATCGGTGCAGGCGTGCGCGCGCAGCTGGAGGCAGCCGGAGTGATGGTCGACAGCAGCGCCGCACGGTGCACCGTGGAGTCGCCCGACCTGTACTCCTACCGTCGTGACGGCAGCGGCTCCGGCCGGTTGGCCGGCGTGGTGAGGTTGCACCCATGACCCATCCCGACAACCGATCCGATCGCGCCGCCGAGATCGCCGAACGGCTCGGCATCGTACGACGACGTATCGAGGACGCCTGCCTGGCGGCGGGCCGTGCACCCGACGACGTGGCGCTCATCGTGGTCACCAAGTTCTTCCCCGCCTCCGACGTGCGGATCCTCGCCGGTCTCGGCGTCACCGACGTGGCTGAGAATCGTCATCAGGAAGCGGTCGACAAGCACCAGGAGTGCCTCGATCTGGCGTTGCGGTGGCACTTCGTCGGGGGGCTCCAGAGCAACAAGGCCGGAGCTGTCACCTCCTACGCCGACGTGGTGCAGTCCGTCGACCGGGCCAAGCTCCTCAATCCACTGGCAAGGGGCGCAGCCGAGCACGGACGCGTGCTCGACGTCCTGGTCCAGATCAGCCTCGACGATCCGGACAGCGTCCATCGCTCAGGCGTCGCGCCGGGCGACCTCGGGGCGCTTGTCGACCAGGTGGCCGCCCGGGAGCACCTGCGCCTACGGGGGGTGATGGCGGTCGCGCCGCTGGACGCCGATCCGGAGGCTGCCTTCGAGCGACTCGCGCACCTGCACGCCGAGGTGCTCCAGGAGCACCCCGACGCCGGCTGGCGCTCGGCAGGCATGAGCGGCGACCTCGAGGCCGCTATTCGACACGGCGCGACACACGTGCGTGTCGGGTCCGCGGTCCTCGGTTCGAGGCCTTCGGTCCAGTAGTGTCCGAATCACGTCAGAGTGGCCCCGTCCGGGGCGCCCGATCGGTGGTCCAACCACCTCAGATGAGTGGAGTGTCATGAGCGGTGCGATGCGCAGGATCGGTGAATACCTCGGTCTGCTCGAGGACACCGGCCGCTACGACGAATACGACGGCCAGTACGACGACACCTACGCCGACGCGCGTGAGCCGCAGCCGGCCAACGCTGCCGGCTACGCCCGCACACCGGAGACTGCTCCGGTGCAGTCGGCGCCCGCACCCAGACGGCGTCCCGAGGCGCGTCCTGCGCCGGTCGCCGATCTGACGGAGCGTCGGCGCAGCGCAGCGGCTGCCTCTGACGGACCGGCCGGTGCGCAAGCGCCCGTCGGAGTCGTCGCCGAGCTGTCTCGGATCATCACCTTGCACCCGAGCACCTACAACGAGGCGCGCAACATCGGGGAGAACTTCCGCGACGGAGTGCCGGTCATCATGAACCTCTCCGAGATGGACGACACGGACGCCAAGCGCCTCGTCGACTTCGCTGCCGGGCTGGTGTTTGCCACACGTGGCACCATCGAGCGCATCACCAACAAGGTGTTCCTGCTCTCGCCGCCCAACGTCTCGGTCGCCGCCGAAGACAAGCAGCGCATCGTCGAGGGCGGATTCTTCAACCAGAGCTAGGACGGCTTCTCCGTTGCAGGTCTTCGGACAAATTCTCCACGGCATCCTGTTCGCGTTCATCGGATGCATGTGGGCCCGGTTCATCGTCGACTGGGTGCAGGTCTTCGCGCGCTCCTGGAGCCCACGAGGAGTGCTGCTCATCGTGCTCGAGTTCGTCTACTCGGTCACCGACCCTCCGATCAAGGCCTTGCGCAAGGTGATCCCGCCCTTGAGGATCGGAAACTTTGCGCTCGACCTCAGCTTTCTGATTGTCTTCATCGGAAGCTTATTTCGCTCTCAATCTGACAGGTCGCTACCTCACCTGATCAGCTGGGCGCGGTCCCGCCGATCGGGGCAGCGTGTCACTATTTGCATACCTGGTCCCACCAGTAACACTCAGGCGCTAATGTGCCCCAGACAGTTCCACTTCAGATCCACGAACTACGACCAATGAATTGGGTGAAGTCATGCCGCTGACGCCTGAGGACGTGAGTAACAAGCGATTTACTCCCGTCCGGCTCCGTGAGGGCTACGACATGGGCGAGGTCGATCAGTTCCTCGACGAGGTCGAGGCCGAGCTGGCGCGGCTGACTGCCGAGAACGACGACCTGCGCACCAAGCTCTCCGCCGCTCAGTCCGGCTCGATGCCGACGGGTCCGATTCCCGTCCAGGCTTCGACGCCCGAGCCGAGTGCCGAAAAGTCCGAGCCCGAGCCGGAGAAGGCCGCGCCGCCGGCTCCGCCCGTCGTCGCAGCTGCCGCTGCTCCGGTGGAGGCCATCCGTGTCGAGACCGTGCCGCAGGCCTCCAACGCTGCGGCCCGCCTGCTCGAGATCGCCACGCGCAATGCTGACGAGCTCGTGGAGGAGGCCAAGAACGACGCCGACAAGATCGTCGGCGAGGCTCGCACCAAGGCCGAGCGTCTCGACCACGAGTCCAAGGGTCGTGCCGACCGTCTCGAGTCCGATGCCCGGTCCCGCGCGCAGATGCTCGACACCGAGACCGCCGAGCGTCGCACCCAGCTCTTCGGCGACCTGGAGAAGGAGCGCGACAAGCTCGACCAGGAGGTCGAGAACCTGCGTTCCTTCGAGCGTGAGTACCGCTCGCGCCTGAAGAGCTACTTCACCCAGCAGCTCGAGGCCCTCGACGGCAACGGCGATCACGAGCCTGCAGCCGAGGAAGTTGCTGCTCCCAAGCGGCTCCGCTCGATCTTGGACAAGGACGAGAGCTGATCGCTCGCTGATCCACGCACGTATCACGATGGCCGCTTCCCCCAGGGGAGCGGCCATCGTGCTGTAGACGGGAGGACGAAATTCCTTCCTTCGGCTCGGGTGCGCCTCTTGGAGTCGCCGTGCCCTACCGGATAGCCTTCGTGCCGCCCGCGGCTCCCCGTAACGGTCGCGGCAAACGGAGAGGCCGCCGCAGATGGTTCGCAGCACCCGCAAGCTGGCACAGGCAGCACGCAAGGCGCTGACGCGCA
The DNA here is from genome assembly GCA_963761285.1 of uncultured Actinomycetota bacterium. Classification (GTDB taxonomy): domain Bacteria; phylum Actinomycetota; class Actinomycetes; order Propionibacteriales; family Nocardioidaceae; genus Nocardioides. The sequence continues at coordinate 409,533 of CAVXGJ010000016.1, forward strand.
CCACCAAGGACTCCGCCGCGCCGACCAAGAAGGCGCCTGCGGCGAAGAAGGCTGCGCCTGCGAAGAAGGCGCCTGCGGCGAAGAAGGCGCCCGCGGTCAAGAAGGCTGCGCCTGCGAAGAAGGCGCCCGCGGTCAAGAAGGCTGCGGCGAAGAAGGCGCCTGCGGCGAAGAAGGCTGCGCCGGCGAAGAAGGCTGCGCCGGCGAAGAAGGCGCCTGCGGTCAAGAAGGCTGCGCCGGCGAAGAAGGCGCCTGCGGTCAAGAAGGCTGCTCCTGCCAAGAAGGCGCCTGCGGTCAAGAAGGCTGCGCCTGCCAAGAAGGCTGCGCCTGCCAAGAAGGCGCCCGCGGCCAAGAAGGCTGCGCCTGCCAAGAAGGCGCCCGCGGCGAAGAAGGCTGCGCCTGCGAAGAAGGCGCCCGCGGCGAAGAAGGCTGCGCCTGCCAAGAAGGCGCCCGCGGCCAAGAAGGCAACGGCCGGCTCGCTGGTCGTCCAGGCGGGGGAGGCCGCCTGGACCACGGCGGAGCTCAAGGAAGTGCTCGATGAGCTGCACGACCAGCGCGCCCACAGCTCGGAGATCGTGGCGCACCACGAGTCGGAGCTCGAGGCGCTGCTGCGCAACTCCGGCGACGGCGCCGGGCACGACCAGGCCGATGTAGGGGCCTCGAGCTTCGAGCGCGACTACGAGATGACAGTCCTCAGCAACGAGCGGGACAAGGTGGCACAGATCGATCGGGCCCTGGCGCGGATCGACGACGGCACCTACGGCGTGTGCGAGTCCTGCGAGGAGCCCGTCGGCAAGATGCGGCTCATGGCATTCCCGCGTGCCACACTGTGCATGAGATGCAAGCAGCGCGAGGAACGTCGGTAGGTAGTGGCGCCACCCCCCGCGCGAGTCGGCGGAGGGCTCGAGCGCTCTTCGTCGTGATCGCGCTGGTGGCCTACGCAGTCGACCAGGCGAGCAAGGTCGTCGCCGTCGCCGAGCTCGACGGACGACCGAACGTGCAGGTCCTGGGCGAGGTGCTCCAGCTCAATCTGGTGCGCAACCCGGGTGCAGCCTTCAGTCTCGGGACCGGGATCACCCCACTCCTGAGCATCCTCGCCGTCGCCGCCGCCATCGCCGTGCTCTGGTTCTCCCGCCGCCTCGGAAGCCTCGTCTGGGCAGCAGGGCTGGGCCTCCTGCTCGCGGGTGTGACCGGCAACCTGACCGACCGGATGCTTCGCGAGCCGGGTCCGTTCCGCGGTCACGTGATCGACTTCCTGCAGCTGCCCAACTGGCCCGTCTTCAACGTGGCCGACATCTGCATCAACGTGGCTGCCGGGCTCATCATCCTCCAGGCCTTCCGCGGGATCCGGCTCGATGGCACCCGCGAGAGCCACGCCGGACCCATCAAGCAGAGCGGCCCCGCTGAGGGCGCCGACCGATCGAGCAACGACCTAGAGGTGGACTCGGAATGAGCCAGGCCGACTACCGGAGTCTCTCCGTACCCGACGGACTGGCGGGAGAGCGTGTGGACTCCGCGATCGCGCAGATGTTCGGGCTGTCGCGCACCCGCGCTGCTGAGCTCATCGGGCGCGGTCTCGTCACCGTTGACGGTGGCGAGGTGAGCAAGAGCGAGCGAGTACTCCCGGGCGGGCTGCTCGAGGTCACGATCCCCGTCGAGGTCGACCTGATGCAGGTGCGCCCGGAGATCGTCGAGGGCATCGGGATCATCCATGACGACGACTCCATCGTCGTCATCGACAAGCCGGTCGGAGTCGCGGTGCATCCCTCGCCGGGTTGGACCGGCCCGACCGTCGTCGGGCACCTGGCCGGCGCCGGCTTCAGGATCGCCACAAGTGGTGCCTCGGAGCGTCAGGGGATCGTGCAGCGGCTCGATGTCGGGACCTCGGGGGTGATGGTGATCTGCAAGTCGGAGCACGCCTACTCGGTGCTCAAGAACGCTTTCCGTCATCGCACCGTCGACAAGACCTATCACGCGCTGGTCCAAGGACACCCGGATCCGCTCGAGGGCACCATCGACGCCCCGATCGCCCGGCACCCCGGTGCCGACTACAAGTTCGCGGTTCTCGACGGCGGTCGCCCCAGCGTCACCCACTACGAGACGCTCGAGGCGCACCGCTTCGCCAGCCTGCTCGAGGTCCACCTCGAGACCGGGCGCACCCACCAGATCCGGGTGCACATGGCGGCGCTCAAGCACCCGTGCGTCGGCGACCTCACCTATGGCGCCGATCCGACGCTCGCCAAGCGGTTCAAGGTCACCCGACAGTGGCTGCACGCGGTCAAGCTGGGCTTCGAGCACCCCGACACCGGCGCACAGGTCGAGTACGAGTCGCCCTACCCCGAGGATCTTGCACGGTCCCTCGATGTCATCCGCGACTCCGACTGACCTGGTCCTCCGGCCGGCGACGGTCGACGACGCCGCGGCGATCGCCGAGGTGCATCTCGCCTCTCGCGCAGCGGCGGCGCGAGCCGGGGTGATGCCGCCGAGCATCCACGAGGACCACGAGGCCCACCCCTGGTTGGCACAGCGACTGCTGCACGATGACGCCTGGGTGGCCGAGGCCAGGGGAGCGGTGGTTGCCTACGTGCGTCTCACCGACGAGTGGCTCGACGATCTTTACGTGGTCCCGGGGCTCGTCGGGCAGGGGGTCGGCTCTGCCTTGCTCGAGATCGCCAAGACGGTGCGGCCCGACGGCTTCGGGCTGTGGGTCTTCGAGATCAACGAGCCGGCGCGAGCCTTCTACGCCGCACGCGGCCTCGTGGAGGTGGAGCGCACCGACGGCCGTGACAACGAGGAGCGCTGTCCCGACGTCCTGATGCGCTGGGAGCGGATGGATGTCGGCGCCACCTGACACCATCACCGGTGCCGGTGACGTAGGCTGAGCGTTCTTCCCCCAGTAGGTCGTTCGGCTGCTCACCAAGCATTTTCGAGGCATGTTCGAGACCCCTGCAGCACCCCGCACACGACCCGACGAGGAACGCCACCGATGTCTGCCGGCTCCCCTGGAAGTACCACCGGAAGCTCGACGGGGAGCAAGGACTCCTTCGTCCACCTCCACGTCCACACCGAGTACTCCATGCTCGACGGTGCGGCCCGACTGGGTGCCCTGACCGAGCGCGCAGCCGAGCTCGGGATGCCGGCGGTCGCGATGACCGACCACGGCAACGTGTTCGGGGCCTACGAGTTCTACGCCAAGGCCAAGAAGGCCGGGGTGAAGCCGATCATCGGCATCGAGGCCTACTTCACCCCCAACATCAGCCGCCACGAGCGCAAGCGGGTCAACTTCTACGGCGGCGGCCCGGATGACGTCTCCTCCCGCGGCGCCTACACGCACATGACGCTCCTCTCGGAGTCCACGCAAGGGATGCACAACCTCTTCCGGATCTCGACCGGTGCCTGGCGCGACGGCTTCTTCCAGCACCCGCGGGCCGATCGTGAGCTGCTCTCCCAGCACTCCCAGGGGATCATCGGCACGACCGGCTGCCCGTCCGGTGAGGTCCAGGTCCACCTGCGGCACGGCAACTACGGCGCCGCGCGTCAGACGGCCGCCGACTTCCAGGACATCCTGGGTCGGGAGAACTACTTCCTCGAGCTGATGGACCACGGTCTCGACATCGAGAACCGGGTCCGCGACGGGCTGCTGCGCCTTGCTCAGGACCTCCGGATCCCGCTGCTGGCCACCAACGACTCCCACTACGTGATGCAGGAGGACGCCAAGTCCCAGGAGCACCTGCTCTGCATCAACTCCGGCTCCACGATGGACATCCCTGCCGGCGACGGCCCCGGCCAGCGCTTCGCCTTCTCGGGCAACGACTACTACCTGAAGTCCGCCGCCGAGATGCGCGCCCTGTGGGTCGACAAGTACGACCTCAGGGAAGCCTGCGACAACACGCTGCTGATCGCGGAGCGCTGTGATGTCGAGTTCTCCGAGGCCCCGGGCAAGTACATGCCGAAGTTCCCGTGTCCCGAAGGGGAGAACGAGGACTCCTGGATGGTCAAGGAGGTCGAGCGCGGTCTCGAGGCGCGCTACCCCGGTGGGGTGCCGGAGGCGTCGCGGAAGCAGGCGGAGTTCGAGCTCGGCGTCATCATGCAGATGGGGTTCCCGGGCTACTTCCTGGTCGTGGCCGACTTCATCAACTGGGCCAAGAACAACGGCATCCGCGTCGGCCCCGGTCGTGGTTCGGGTGCCGGCTCGATGGTGGCCTACGCGATGCGGATCACCGACCTCGACCCGTTGGTGCACGGCTTGATCTTCGAGCGCTTCCTCAACCCGGACCGCGTCTCGATGCCCGACTTCGACATCGACTTCGACGAGCGTCGACGCGGTGAGGTGATCAAGTACGTCACCGACAAGTACGGCGACGACCGGGTCTCCTACATCGTCACCTACGGCACGATCAAGGCCAAGCAAGCCGTCAAGGACTCCAGCCGGATCCTCGGCTACCCCTTTGCCATGGGCGATCGCATCACCAAGGCGATGCCGGCGGCGGTGATGGGCAAGGACGTCCCGCTCCAGGAGATCTTCGACCCCCAGCACAAGCGCTACGGAGAAGGCGGCGAGTTCCGCACCCTCTACGACGGCGATGCCGATGTGAAGAAGGTCGTCGACACCGCCATCGGTATCGAAGGGCTCAAGCGTCAGTGGGGCGTGCACGCAGCCGGCGTGATCATGTCGAGCGAACCGTTGCTCGACATCATCCCGTTGCTCAAGCGTCCTGCCGACGGCGCGATGATCACGCAGTTCGACTACCCGACCTGCGAGAACCTCGGCCTGATCAAGATGGACTTCCTGGGGTTGCGCAACCTCACCGTCCTCGACGACTGCGTCAACAACATCCGCGCCAACCGGGGGGAGGAGCTGGTCCTCGAGGACCTCACGCTCGACGACCCCGACGCCTACAAGCTTCTCGGCACGGGCAACACCCTGGGGGTCTTCCAGCTCGACGGCGGCGCGATGCGTGCGCTGCTGCGTCTGATGCGACCCGACAACTTCGAGGACATCTCCGCCGTGCTCGCGCTCTACCGCCCGGGGCCCATGGGAGTCGACTCCCACACCAACTACGCGCTGCGCAAGAACGGCAAGCAGGAGAGCACCCCGATCCACCCCGAGCTCGAGGAGCCGCTGCAGGAGATCCTCGGCCAGACCTACGGCCTGATCGTCTACCAGGAGCAGGTCATGGCCGTCGCGCAGAAGCTGGCCGGCTACACGCTCGGCCAGGCCGATCTGCTGCGCCGGGCGATGGGCAAGAAGAAGAAGGAGGTGCTCGACGCCGAGTACATCCCGTTCTCCGACGGGATGAAGGCCAACGGCTACTCGCCTGCTGCCATCAAGGCGCTGTGGGACGTGCTGGTGCCGTTCTCCGACTACGCCTTCAACAAGGCACACACGGCGGCCTACGGGCTGATCTCCTACTGGACCGCCTATCTCAAGCAGCACTACGCCGCCGAGTACATGGCTGCGCTCCTGACGTCGGTGAAGGACGACAAGGACAAGATGGCGATCTACCTCAACGAGTGCCGTCGGATGAAGATCCAGGTGCTCCCTCCTGACGTCAACGAGTCGGCGGCCACCTTCACCCCCGTGGGCGGCGACATCCGGTTCGGACTCACCGCGATCCGCAACGTCGGCGCCAACGTCGTCGACCTCGTCGTCAAGGCCCGCACGGAGCGCGGCCGTTTCGAGGACTTCAACGACTTCATGGACAAGATCCCGCTGCAGGCGTGCAACAAGCGGGTCATCGACTCGCTCGCGCGCGGCGGAGCCTTCGACGAGATGAAGCACAAGCGCAAGGCGATCGTCAGCATCGTCGAGGACACCGTCGACCGCTTCGTCGACGCCAAGAAGAACACCGAGGGCGGCCAGGACTCGATGTTCGACCTGCTGGACGCCACCGACGTGGGCTCGGCCGGCACCCGCGTCGACGTCCCCGACATCGAGGAGTGGGACAAGATGACCCTCCTCGGCCACGAGCGCGACATGCTCGGGCTCTACGTGTCCGACCACCCGCTGCTCGGACTCGAGCACGTCCTCTCGACCGGCACCGACTGCACCATCGGGCAGCTCATGCTCGACGAGGACCGCCCCCACGGCAGCATCTTGACGATCAGCGGTCTGATCACGTCGGTGAACCGCAAGATCACCAAGCGTGGGGATGCCTGGGCCACGATCACCCTCGAGGATCTGGACGGAGCCATCGAGGTCCTGCTGTTTCCCAGCTCCTACCAGCTGGCGAGCCCCTACCTCACCGAGGACGCGATCGTCCGGGTCAAGGGCTCGCTGTCGCGCGACAAGGAGCAGCCCGAGCTGCGCGGCCAGGAGCTGACGGTGCCCGACCTGAGCAGCGGTCCGGGTGGGCCGACGGGACCGGTGACGATCTCGTTGCCGTCGACCCGCTGCACCGCGCCCGTGATCGAGCAGCTCAAGGACGTCCTGGGCACCCACCCCGGGCTCACCGAGGTGCGGTTGCGACTGCTCTCGCGGGAGTCGACGAAGGTGATGCGCCTAGACGACCGTCTCCGGGTGACGCCGACCCCGGCGTTGTTCGCCGACCTCAAGCAACTGTTGGGACCAGGATGTCTGACGGGATGACGCCGCACGAAGATCCGTCCGCGCTGCAGCGGCCGAGACTGCTCGGCCAGGTGCTCGAGCCACTGCTGGTGCTCTTGGCCTTCGCCGCAGCCGGCGCGGGCGCCGGATGGTTGTGGGAGCGCTGGTGGACCCCGACGCTCGGAGTGGTCGTCGACGGCACCTGGGTGCCTGGCTATCGCATGGAGGGCGACCAGTTCGTCTTCGACTTCCCAAGCCTCGAAGGAATCTTCGACGGCACCGCCCAGTACGTCGTCCTCGGGCTGGCCGGCGGCTTGGTGCTGGGCGTGCTCTTCGCGCTGCTCGGTCGCCGCTCGGAGATCGTGATGCTCGTCGCGGTCCTCGGCGGCTCCCTGCTGGCAGGTTTCATCGCCTACCGCCTCGGCACCCATCTTGGTCCTATCGATCCCACGATGCTGGAGGCGGGCGCCGAGGACGCCACCGTGCTGCCCGCAGCCCTCACGATCGAAGGCTCCAGCCCGTTCATCGCCTGGCCGCTGGGTGCCCTCGTCGGGCTCTGCGTCACCTACCTGCTCACCTCGGGTTCGACCGAGCCGAAGGCGCGAGGGAGCGACGACCCGCGCTGGCTCGAGCGGACCGCGCCGCTCGTCGACGAGGGTTCAGCCCCCGAGGAATCGGGTAGGCCCACGGTCGGGTAGCCCCCTCTGGACTGCGCCCGTCGAACTGTCCCCACCCCCCACCAACGACGCGAACAAGCGAGGATGACTCACATGTCCAGCAACCTGCCTCCGACCGGGCCCCCCATGGGGCCGCCTCCGAGCCAGCCGCCTGCAGGGTGGCAGCAAGGCCAGCCCGAGGTGCTCCAGAGCGGCTCGGGAGGTCCGGTCCCGCCGAGGTCCGGTTCGAGGCGGCAGGGAGCGAACGGAGGCCGCCGGGTCGGGCTCCTGGCCGCGGCCGGCTTGCTCGGCGTAGGTGTGCTCGGCGCCGGTGCCTGGGCCGGGTACTCGATGTTCCTGGCCACGGGCGACCAGCCTGCCGAAGCGCTGCCGGTCGGCACGGTCGGCTACGTCTCGGTCGACCTCGACCCCAGCGGCAAGCAGAAGCTCGCGGCGTTGAGGACGCTCGAGAAGTTCCCCGCCTTCGCCGACAACATCGACCTCACCGAGGACGACGACCTGCGGCTGCGGCTCTTCGAGGAGATCCAGAGCGACGGGACCTGCCCCGACGTCGACTTCACCGAGGACATCGACCCTTGGCTCGGCAACCGGTTCGCGGCCGCCGGCATCGACCTGGGTGGTGAGGGCACCGGAGGCTCGGGCGTCACGGCCGTCGGAGTCCTCCAGATCGACGATGCGGCGGCGGCCGAGGACGGCTTGGCCGTCCTCAGCGCCTGCGGCGGAGCGGACGGGCAGTTCGGTTGGTCCGTCGCAGGTGATTGGGCCGTGCTGGCCGAGACCACCGAGATCGCTCAGCAGGTGACCGACGCAGCTGCCGACGAGCCGCTCTCCGACGACGAGGACTTCCAGCGCTGGACCGGCGAGGCGGGTGACCCCGGCATCCTCACCGCCTATCTCGCCCCCGAGGCCGGCGAGCTGCTCTCCGAGGCCGTCGCCGGCCTCGCGGACCTCGGCGGTGCCTTCGGCGGCGGATCCGTCTCGTGTGAGGCGACGGCCTACGACCCGGAGGACCCGTTCGGTGCTGACCCGTTCGGTGACGACCCGTTCGAGACCTGCTTCGAGGAGGATCTCGCCGCGCCCCCCGGGATGACCGACCAGTTCACCTCGATGTTCGACGACTTCGAGGGCGCTGCGGTGACCGTCAGGTTCGAGGATGGCGGCCTCACGGTGGAGACCGCAGGGAGTTCGTCCTACCTCGGAGCCGACGCCGCCGGCGGTGACGCCGGCGACGACATGGTGGCCACGCTGCCCGAGACCACCGCTGTGGCCTTCGGAGTCGGTCTTGAGGCCGGATGGTTCGACGAGGTCAGCACCTATCTGGACAGCTTTGCGGGCGAGGGCGGGACCGAGGAGTTCCTCGCGCTCGCCGAGGCCGAAACGGGGCTCGACCTGCCCGATGACCTCGAGACCCTGCTCGGCGACTCGACCGCGATCGTGATCGACGGTGACATCGACCTCATGGGTCTCAGTGCCTCCGAGCTTCCATCCGACCTCCTGCTGGGCATCAAGGTGCGCGGTGACGGCGACGAGATCACCTCGATCCTCGACCGACTCCTGAGCACGGCCGATGACCGCGACCTCAGCACCTTGCTGGGTCATGACACCGACGACGACATGGTCGTGGCCGGGCCCTCTGCGGCCTACCGCGCGACCCTGCTCGAGGACGGCGGGCTCGGTGACACCGACGCCTACCGCGACGCCGTGGTCAACTCCGGCGAGGCGGCCTCGGTCTTCTTCGTCAACTTCGACGCCGGCAGCTGGCTCACCGGCTTCGACGACCTCCCGGGCGAGGTGCAGGAGAATCTTGCCCCGCTGGCGGCGCTCGGCCTGTCCGGCTGGAACGACGACGGCGTCAGCCACTCGGTCCTTCGCATCACCACCGGATGAGCTAGGCCTCAGGCACGGCCGATCTGGTCGACGATCGCTGCAGTGATCCTCACCAGGTCGGCCGCGGCCAGCTCGAGGTCGAGGCCGCGTCGACCACCGGACACCAGGATGGTCGAGTGGTCGAGAGCCGAGCTGTCCAGCACCGTGGGATGCGCTCGCTTCTGCCCCACGGGAGAGATCCCGCCGACGACATAGCCGGTGGCGCGCTCCGCAGCGACCGGATCGGCCATCTCGGCGCGACGACCCCCGATTGCTCGAGCCAACGCCTTCAGGTCGAGCTGACCGCTGACCGGCACGATGGCCACGGTGAGAGTGCCGTCGACGCCGGCGAGCAGGGTCTTGAACACCCGAGCAGGCGCGACCCCCAACGCTGCGGCTGCCTCGAGCCCGAACGACTCCGCGCGCGGATCGTGCTCGTAGGGCCGCAGGGTGAAGTCGATCCCGGCCTTCGTGAGGGCGACGGTTGCCGGGGTGCCGCCGGGCTGCTTCTTCGCCATGCGGGTGATCGTGGCACAGGGCGGCACCTCAGGTGGTCGAGCCGGGCGAGCGCTTGGCCCTAGGTGGTCGAGCCGGGCGAGCGCTTGGCCCTAGGTGGTCGAGCCGGGCGAGCGCTTGGCCCTAGGTGGTCGAGCCGGGCGAGCGCCAGCGAGCCCGTGTCGAGACCTCGTCACTCTCGCCAGGGCCTCGGGGACGGCTGCTTCTCGCCTCACTGGATTTCGACGCGCTCGTGCGGCTTCGTTCCTCAGCCGCGTCGCTTGCTCAATCTTCGCTCACCACGCGTCTGCGCTCGTGCCTCGCGCAGGCGCTGTTCGCTCGCTCAGTTCGGTGACCAGCGGGTGCGGGCCACCTCGGTGGCGGGGAGCGAGGCGATGACGTTCATGGCCTTGAGCTCCGAGCGTAGAAGGTCAGTCACCAGGACGAGCCGGTCGGTGGCATCGTCGGCCTCGAGCAGCGCCTGACGCTCGGGCAGCGGCAGCGGGGCGCAGGCCGCCAGCGTCCACGAGAGGTAGGTCGGGTCCCGCGGCAGGCTGCCCGAGTAGGGATCGCTCCTGATCTCGGAGAGCGCCTGACGGTAGGCGGTGAAGGTCGCGCGGGCTCGTTCGAGGATCTCCTCGTCGACCGCAGGGGTCTCCTCGGGGCGCGACGTCACATGGCCGATCGGGAACAGGTCGCCCCGGTCCAGCTGATCGAGCTGGATCCGCTCGAGACCGACCGCGACCACGTCGAAAGTGCCGTCGGGGTGGGGCTCGATATCGGTGAGCAGCGCTTTGCAGCCGACCCGGAACAGCGACTGGGCGCCGTGGTCGCCGACCTCGTAGCCCTCACGGATGGCCACGGACCCGAAGAGCCGCTCCGTGGGGTCCTCGATCCGCAGGAGGTGGTGGACCAGAGCGCGGTAGCGGTCCTCGAAGACGCGTAGCGGAACGCTCAGCCCGGGGAAGAGCACCGAGTTGAGCGGGAACATCGGAAGCGTCTCTGAACCGGTTGCCACAGGTCCAACCTAGTGGCGTCGTGGTGAGGGACGTCCAGCCCGCACACCGAATCCTCGGTGGAGGCCTGCCCCTCCTAGAATCGGCACCATGATCCGCCGCATCGACCTCCGTGGAGCCGCCACCGACGGCTCGCTCGACTACCGCTCCGCCATTCCGCGTGCGGACTTCGACATCGAGGCGGCGGTTCCTGCTGTTCATGCGATCTGCGAGGACGTGCGACTGCGAGGCCTGGAGGCCGTGCTCGACTACAACGAGCGGTTCGACGGCGGCACCCACGACGGCGACATCCGGGTGCCGGTCGCGGTCATGTCCGACGCGTTGGAGGCCCTCGACCCGGCGATCCGCGCCGGCCTCGAGGAGTCGATCCGTCGGCTGCGGGTCACCTGCGCCGCTGAGCTGGAGCACGACGCCGTCAGCAACCTGGGCTCCGGCGCCGTGGTGACGCACCGCAAGGTTCCGGTCGACAGGGTCGGGCTCTACGTCCCCGGCGGCCTGGCGCCGCTGGTCTCCAGCGTCCTGATGAACGTGGTGCCCGCCCAGACCGCGGGGGTGCGCTCCCTGGCGCTCGCCTCGCCTCCGCAGCGCGACTTCGGAGGGCTTCCGCACCCCACGATCCTGGCCGCCTGCGCGATGCTCGGGGTCGAAGAGGTCTACGCAGTCGGCGGCGCCCAGGCGATCGCGATGTTCGCCTACGGCACCGGCCCGTGCCGTCGCGTCGACCTGGTCACCGGCCCCGGCAACATCTATGTCGTCACCGCCAAGCGCCTGCTCAAGGGGCAGGTCGGCATCGACTCCGAGGCGGGACCGACCGAGATCGCGATCCTCGCCGACGACACCGGCGATGCCCGCTACGTTGCCGCCGACCTGATCAGCCAGGCCGAGCACGACCCGCTGGCAGCGTCGGTGCTGGTGACCACCTCCGAGCGGCTCGCTGACGAGGTCGATGTCGAGCTCGACAAGCAGGTCGGCGCCGCGAAGCACGTCGAGCGCATCCGCACGAGCCTCACCGGTCGCCAGTCGAGCATCGTCCTGGTCGACGACCTCGAGCAGGGCCTCGAGGTCGTCAACGGCTATGCCGCGGAGCACCTCGAGATCCACACGGCTGATGCCGGCGCAGTCGCGGCTCGCGTGCGCAACGCGGGGGCGATCTTCGTCGGCCCCCACGCCCCGGTGAGCCTGGGCGACTACTGCGCCGGGTCCAACCACGTCCTGCCCAGCGGCGGGTGTGCCTGCCACTCCTCGGGGCTTTCCGTGCGGGCCTTCACCAAGTCGGTCCACGTCATCGACTACTCCCGCGAGGCGCTGGCCGAGGTGGCCGACCACGTCGTGACGCTCGCCGACGCCGAGGACCTTCCGGGTCACGGCGAGGCGATCCGGGTCCGGTTCACACCGTGACCCCCGATGCGGGCGACTCCTTCCCGCCGGTTCGCGAAGAGCTGCGCGGACTCGAGCCGTACGGTGCCCCTCAGCTCGACGTCCCGGTGTGCCTGAACACCAACGAGAACCCCTACGGCCCCTCCGCCGCCTGCGCCGACGACATCGCCACAGCCGCCCGCGAAGCCGCGACCTCGCTGCACCGCTACCCCGATCGGGAGCACGTCGCACTGCGCACGGCGCTGGCGGCGTACCTCTCCGCTGACACCCCGCACGGGATCGTCCCCGAGCAGGTATGGGCCGCCAACGGGTCCAACGAGGTCATGCTTCAGCTGCTGCAGGCTTTCGGTGGCCCGGGCCGTACGGCGCTCAGCTTCGCGCCGACGTACTCGATGTATCCCGAGTACGCCCGCGACACCCACACCCGCTGGGTGGCCGGGCGACGCGCCGACGACTTCGGGCTCGACCTCGATGCTGCAGGTGAGCTGATCCTCGCCGAGCAGCCCCACGTGGTCTTCCTCCCATCGCCCAACAACCCGACCGGCACCGCCTTGGAGCCGGCCGCGATCGGCGCGCTGTGCGAGCTGGTGGGGGAGCGCGGGATCGTCGTGGTCGACGAGGCGTATGGCGAGTTCCGTCGCGCCGGCACTCCGTCGGCGCTGGAGCTCCTGCCCGAGCACCGCAACCTGGTGGTGACGCGGACCATGAGCAAGGCCTTCGCCGCCGCCGGACTGCGCCTGGGCTATCTGGCCGCCGACCCGGCCATCGCCGATGCGATCAGGGTGGTGCGCCTGCCCTACCACCTCTCCTCGATCACCCAGGCCGTGGCGCTGGCGGCCCTGCGGCACGCTCCCGAGCTGCTGGCCCGCGTCGACGACCTTCGCGCCGAGCGCGACGCGACCGTCGCCTGGCTGCGCGAGCAGGGACACCGGGTCGCCGACTCGGATGCCAATTTCTGTTTGTTCGGGACCTTCCCCGACCGGCATGCTGTCTGGCGCGGCCTCGTCGATCAGGGAGTGCTGATCCGCGAGACCGGACCTGATGGCTGGCTGCGGGTCTCGATCGGCACCCCCGCCGAGATGACGACGTTCAAGAACGCGCTGGAGCGCGTGACCAAGGAGATCGCATGACGACGCCCGACAGCCCCCAGAGCACTGCTCGCCCCGCCCGGACAGCCAGGGTCGAGCGCCGCACGAGCGAGTCCACGGTGATCGTCGAGGTCGACCTCGACGGGTCCGGCCGTCACGACATCTCGACCGGGGTCGGCTTCTACGACCACATGCTCACCGCCCTGGCCCGCCACGGCCTGCTCGACCTGACGGTGCGCACCGAGGGAGACGTGCACATCGACGCCCACCACACCGTCGAGGACACCGCGATCGCCCTGGGTCAGGCCCTGCGTCAGGCGCTCGGCGACAAGGTCGGCATCCGGCGGTTCGGCGACGCGACCGTGCCGCTCGACGAGGCCCTCGTGCAGGCCGTTGTCGACGTCTCCGGTCGTCCCTACTGCGTGCACACCGGCGAGCCCGAGGGACAGGCCTACGTCCAGCTGGGCGGGTCGGGCGTGTCCTACCTGGGCTCGCTGACCCAGCACGTCTTCGAGTCCATCGCCTTCCACGGCCACTTCGCCCTGCACGTGCGCGTGCTGGCCGGGCGCGAGCCCCACCACATCGTCGAGACGCAGTTCAAGGCGTTCGCCCGCGCGCTGCGCGACGCCGTCGCCCTCGACCCGCGCGAGACGGGCATCCCCTCCACCAAGGGCACTCTGTGAGCCCTTCGGTCGTCGTCCTCGACTACGGCTCGGGCAACATCCGCTCGGTCGTGCGCGCTCTCGAGCGCGCCGGGGCCGAGGTGACCCTGAGCGCAGACTTCGACACGGCTCTGCAGGCTGACGGGCTCCTGGTGCCAGGGGTCGGTGCGTACGCCGCCTGCATGGCCGGGTTGAGGGCAGTCAAGGGCGAGCGGATCATCGGGCGCCGCCTGGCGGGTGGTCGTCCGGTCCTCGGGATCTGTGTGGGGATGCAGGTGCTCTTCGAGCACGGTGTCGAGCACGGCGTCACGACCGAGGGCTGCGCCGAGTGGCCCGGCACCGTCACCCGCCTGCAGGCTCCCGTCGTACCGCACATGGGGTGGAACAAGGTCGAGGTGCCCGAGAGCTCCGCACTGTTCGCGGGAGTCGAGAGCGAGCGCTTCTACTTCGTGCACTCCTACGGGCTGCGGGAGTGGGTGCTCGAGACCAACGATCGCACCCGCGCCCCCCTGGTCACCTGGGCCGAGCACGGCGGCGACCGGTTCGTCGCGGCCGTCGAGAACGGTCCGCTCACCGCCACCCAGTTCCATCCCGAGAAGTCCGGTGACGCCGGCGCCGCGCTGCTGCACAACTGGGTCACCTCGCTGTGACGGCCGCGACAGGTCGACGAGGGCGGCTCCGGTGAGCAAGGAGCGGGCCCACCGCCGGGCCGAGCGCGAGCGTGCGGTCGCGGAGGCTGCGGCCGCTCGCGTCGCGCAAGCCGAGCGCGATGCCCGTCGCGAGCGCCTGCGGCACACCCTCGTCGGCTGGATCCCGCGCCCGGCCCCGGCGCCGAGCGGCACGCTGGCTGCGCGCCGTCGTCGTCAGATCGGCATGGTGCTGGCCGGTGTCTTCGCTCTCAACGTCATCGTCTTCTTCAGCTCGGAGGGGTGGGAGCTACGCACCCTCGTCCTGCTCCTCAGCGTCCTGCTGACCCCCGTCGCCACCTTGTTGATCTCCCAGAAGTGAGTGCCTCATGACCTACCTCCAGCTCCTGCCCGCCGTCGACATCACCGAGGGTCGCGCCGTCCAGCTCGCCCAGGGGGTGGCCGGCTCCGAGCGCGTGTACGGCGACCCGCTCGCCGCCGCGCACCGGTGGCAGGACGCCGGCGCCGAGTGGCTCCACCTCGTCGACCTCGACGCAGCATTCGGTCGCGGGTCCAACCGCGAGCTCCAGGCCGAGATCGTCGGCTCCCTCGACATCCAGGTCGAGATGAGCGGTGGCATCCGCGACGACGAGTCGCTGGCTGCGGCGCTGGCGACCGGTTGTCGCAGGGTCAACATCGGCACCGCTGCCCTCGAGCAGCCCGAGTGGTGCGCCAAGATCATCGCCGAGCACGGCGACCGCATCGCGATCGGGCTCGACGTACGCGGACGCACGCTGGCCGCGCGGGGCTGGACTCGCGAAGGCGGCGACCTGTACGACGTCCTGGCCCGCCTCGACTCCGAAGGTTGCGCCCGCTACGTGGTCACCGACGTCAACAAGGACGGGATGCTCCAGGGCCCCAACCTGCAGCTCCTGCGCGACGTGTGCGCCGTGACCGACGCCCCGATCATCGCCTCCGGCGGGGTCACCGAGCTCGCCGACATCGAGGCGCTGATGGCCCTGGTGCCCGACGGGGTCGAAGGCGCCATCGCCGGCACCGCGCTCTACGAGGGGCGCTTCACCCTCGAGGACGCCCTCGCCCTGACCCTGCCCGCGGGCCGGACCGGCGGCACCCCGTGAGCCTGGCGGTCCGAGTCATCCCGTGCCTCGACGTCGACGGTGGCCGGGTGGTCAAGGGGATCAACTTCCTCGACCTGCGCGACGCCGGCGACCCGGTCGAGCTGGCGCGCTCCTACGACGCCGAGGGCGCCGACGAGCTGACGTTCCTCGACATCTCTGCCTCCCACGAGGGGCGGGCCACCACGCTGGAGATCGTCTCGCGCACCGCCGAGGAGGTCTTCATCCCGCTGACCGTGGGTGGCGGCATCCGCGCAGTCGAGGATGTCGACCGGTTGCTGCGCGCCGGCGCCGACAAGATCGCGGTCAACACCGCCGCGATCCGACGGCCCGAGCTGGTGGCCGAGATCGCCGACCGGTTCGGCAACCAGGTCCTGGTGCTCTCGGTCGACGCGCGACGAGTGACGAGCGACGGCCCGGCCACCGACTCGGGCTGGGAGGTCACCACCCACGGCGGTCGTCGCTCCTCCGGTCTCGACGCGATCGAGTGGGCCGCGCGGGCTGCCCAGCTGGGTGCCGGCGAGATCCTCCTCAACGCCATGGACGCCGACGGCACCCAGGACGGCTTCGACCTCGACCTGATCGCAGCCGTACGCCGTGAGGTCACCGTCCCGGTGATCGCCTCCGGTGGAGCCGGGGCGCTCGGGCACTTCGCGCCAGCCGTCGACGCCGGCGCCGACGCCGTGCTGGCCGCCACCGTCTTCCACTTCGGGACCCTACGCATCGGTGAGGTGAAGGCGGCGCTCGACGCGGCCGGCCATCCGGTGCGCTGATCGCTCGTCCCGACGTCGCCCGCCGCAACCTGAGCCGACCGGGTGGTGACGCGCGTTGGGGGCCGTGCTCTAGCCTGACGTCCTCGGGCATCGGGGTCCGTGACCTGAGGAGAGCCGTGAGCGACGCCAGCCGGGCCGACGACCGGGCCGACGACCGGGCCAAAGACCGTGGGCGCGGTTCGACCCGCGCCGGTTTCCGGGTGCTCTGGATCGCGATCAAGCGCGAACCGCGCGTCTTCGCGGTCTCCACGATCGGCTCGGTGCTCTTCGGGGCCCTGACCGTCGCCGACGCCTGGGTGCTCGGCTGGTCGACCGACAACGTGGTGCTGCCGGCCTTCGACAACGGCGAGATCGGCTCCGGGCTGCTCTGGACGATCCTCGCGCTGTTCCTCGGGGTAGCGCTGCTCCGCGCCGCCGCGATCATCGCCCGACGGGTCGGGGCGGGGGTCATGCAGTTCCGGCTGCAGGCAGCCATGCGCCGTGACGTGACCCGGCGCTACCTTGCGCTGCCCATGGAGTGGCACCAGCGCCACCCCACCGGCCAGCTGCTCTCCAACGCCAACTCCGACGTGGAGGCGGCGTGGAGCCCGATCGCTCCGTTGCCCATGGCCGTCGGGACGCTCGCGATGATGGTGATCGCCGTCGGCCAGATGATCGTCGCCGACCTCGTGCTGGCGCTGGTCGGGCTCCTGATCTTCCCGGCGATCATCGCCACCAACATCGTCTACCAGAACCTCGCGCAAGGCTGGGCCACCCGGGCCCAGGAGCTGCGTGCTGAGGTCAGCGAGGTCGCTCACGAGTCCTTCGACGGCGCCATGGTCGTCAAGACGCTGGGGCGCGAGCCTCAGGAGACCGAGCGCTTCGCCGCCAAGGCGCGCGAGCTGCGCGAGACCAACATCCGGGTCGGTCGCATCCGAGCCGCCTTCGACCCGATCCTGGCGGCGCTGCCCAACCTCGGCGTCCTCGTCGTGCTGATCGTCGGGGTCTCCCGGGTGGCCAGCGGGGCAGCGGTGCCCGGTGACGTGGTCACGGTGGCCTACCTGCTCACGATCGTCTCGTTCCCGATCCGCTCCATCGGCTGGCTCCTCGGGGAGTTCCCGCGCAGCGTCGTGGGCTTCCGGCGGGTGCAGACGGTGCTGGAGACGACCGGGGAGATGCCGCACGGGGTCGAGCAGCTGCCGCTGCGCGAGGGCGGAGCCACGCTGGAGGTCGAGGGCCTGGTCTACGGCTACGAGCCCGGCCAGCGCCTCCTCGACGGCCTCTCCTTCGCAGTCGCCCCCGGCCGCACGGTCGCCCTGGTGGGCGCCACGGCCTCGGGGAAGAGCACCCTGACCCTGCTGCTCACCCGCCTCGTCGACCCCGACTCCGGCGCGGTGCGCCTCGACGGGGTCGACCTGCGCCGGTTGGCGCCCGGCGAGCTCGCCGCAACGATGTCCGTCGTACCCCAGTCGGCCTTCCTCTTCGACGACACGGTGCGCGGCAACGTCACCCTCGGAGCGGACTTCTCCGACGAGCAGGTGTGGGCCGCGCTGCGCACCGCCCAGGCCGACGGCTTCGTCGGCGATCTGCCCGACGGGCTCTCCACCCGCCTCGGCGAGCGGGGTACGTCCCTCTCCGGCGGGCAGCGCCAGCGCCTCTCGCTGGCGCGTGCCCTGGTGCGCCGACCCAGGCTGCTGATCCTCGATGACGCCACGTCGGCGGTCGACCCCGAGGTCGAGCAGCGGATCCTTGCCGGGCTTCGCGCCGGTGGGAGCGAGACGACCCTGGTCGTGGTGGCCTACCGCAAGGCCACGATCGGCTTGGCCGACGAGGTGGTGCACCTGGAGTCGGGTCGCATCGCCGACCGTGGCACCCACGCGGAGCTGCTGGGTCGCTCGCCCTCCTATGCCCGGCTGGTCAACGCCTACGAGCACACCGATCACACCGACCACCAGCAGAGCGGCGAGCAGGTGAGCACATGACCACCACCGAGCAGCCAGATGCTCCTGCGCGCCGCCGCAACCAGGGCAACTCCACCGCCCTCTCCACGGGCGAGTCCATGCAGGCCATGGAGACGATCCGCCGAGGGCTCCACTACTCGCCCGAGCTCAAGGACGGCCTGGTCGGCACCCTCCTCCTGGCCGTCCTCGCCTCGTCCGGCCAGGTGGTGGTCCCGATCGCGGTGCAGCAGACGCTCGACCGCGGGCTCGACCGCGCCGGTGGCCCGGACGTCACGTTCACGGTGCTGCTCGGGGTGGTCGCCACGATCGCGATCGCGGTCACGGGCTGGGCCTCGTTCGCGATGACGAGCCGCCTCTTCGCCACCTCGGAGCGGGGCCTGGCCACCCTGCGGATCAAGGCGTTCCGGCACGTGCACGATCTCCCGCTGCTCACCCAGAACACCGAGCGTCGTGGTGCGCTGGTCTCCCGGGTGACCAGTGACGTCGATCAGGTCAGCCAGTTCCTCGTCTTCGGCGGCCTGCTCTTCGTCATCAGCGTCGGGCAGGTGCTGATCGCCACCGTCGTGATGCTCGTCTACTCCTGGCAGCTCACGATCGTGGTGTGGCTGTGCTTCGTGCCGCTCTTCGTGTCGCTGCGCTTCTTCCAGCGCAAGCTCTCCGAGGCCTACACCACGGTGCGCAACCAGGTCGGGCTCCTGCTCTCCGCGATCTCCGAGCCCGTGGTGGGCGCCGCCGTGGTGCGCTCCTACGCCGTCGAAGCCCGCACCCAGGCCCGCATCGACGAGGCCGTGGCACGCCATCAGCGGGCCAGCGTGCGAGCGCAGAGCTTCACGGCCTTCTCGTTCTCCCTCGGCGGGATCTCCGCCGGGCTGGCCAACGCCGGCGTCCTGATCGTGGGCATCTGGCTCGGCTTCGCCGGCGACATCAGCGCCGGCACGGTGCTGGCGTTCGCATTCCTGGTGAGCCTGTTCGTCGGCCCGGTCCAGATGGGCACCCAGGTGCTCACCGAGGCCCAGAACGCCATCGCCGGCTGGCGCCGCGTCCTCGGGATCCTCGACACGCCGGCCGACCTGGTCGACCCGGGAGCCGAGGGCCACACCCTGCCGCGCGGACCGATCGACGTGCGCTTCGAGGATGTCGGTTTCGCCTACCCGAGCGGTCCTCCCGTGCTGGAAGAAGTCTCCCTGGAGATCGCCGCCGGACAGCGGATCGCGATCGTGGGGGAGACCGGCTCGGGCAAGTCGACCTTCGCCAAGCTGCTCACCCGGCTGATGGATCCCTCGACGGGCGCGGTGGTCCTCGACGGGATCGACGTCCGCGACATCCGGGAGGCGTCGCTGCGCAGCAGTGTGGTGCTCGTCCCGCAGGAGGGCTTCCTGTTCGACGACACGATCACGGCCAACGTCCGCTACGGCAAGCTCGACGCGACGCACGCCGACATCCTGGCCAGCGCCGAAGAGCTCGGGCTGAGTGACTGGGTGGCCGGACTGCCGCGCGGACTCGAGACCAAGGTCGGGCAACGGGGCGAGTCGCTCTCTGCGGGTGAGCGCCAGCTGGTCGCCCTGCTGCGCGCCCACCTCGCGGACCCCGACCTGCTCGTCCTCGACGAGGCCACCAGCGCCGTCGACCCGCAGCTGGAGATGCGCATCGGGCGTGCGCTCGAGCGCTTGATGTCCGGGCGTACGTCGGTCACGATCGCGCACCGCATGTCGACCGCCGAAGGCGCCGACGAGGTCGTCGTCGTCGATCGTGGGCGCATCGTCCAGCGCGGTCCGCACTCCGTCCTGGTCGCCCAGGGCGACGGGGTCTATGCCGGGCTGCACGCCTCCTGGACGTCACAACACACGCAGCACACGCAGCACTCCAGCGGTCCCGGCATACTCGACGTGTGAGCACCCTCGACCCTGCCATCGCTGCACGCCTCAAGCGCAGCCCCGACCAGGCTGGACCCGAGGGCCGGGGTCTGGTGCCGGCGATCGCCCAGCAGGAGGGCACCGGTGAGGTGCTGATGATGGGCTGGATGGACGACGAGGCACTGCGCCGCACGCTCACGACGGGTCGAGCGACCTACTGGAGCCGCTCGCGTGAGGAGTACTGGGTCAAGGGCGACACCTCGGGGCACGTGCAGCACGTCAAGGAGGTGCGCCTCGACTGCGACGGCGACACGCTCCTGGTCACGGTCGACCAGGTCGGGGTCGCCTGCCACACCGGCGCCCGGACCTGCTTCGACGACGGGTTGCTCTCGAGTGACTGAGGCTCGCAGGCGTTTCGGGCCGGTGGTGCTCGGCGGCCTCGCCTCCGGCACCCTCGCCGCGATCGCCGGCAACCAGGCCTGGGCGGTCGCCGAGGCCGGTGGCGGCTCCGCCGAGGCCGCGTTCGCCACGGCGGCTGCGCGGACCGACGCCAGTGCGCCGCCGGTGACGGCACTGGCGCTCGTGGTGCTGGCGACGTGGGGAGTGGTGCTCGTCTCGCGCGGGTGGCCGCGCCGGGTCGTCACGTGGTTGGGGTTGCTGGCGGCGGTCGGTGTCATCGGGTTCGCGGTCGCGGCGTGGCTGGGTGCGCCCGAGTCCTTCGCCGACGGAGGACTGTCGCAGGACCTGGCAGCGACGCGCACGGCCTGGTCCTACCTGGGGGTCGTCGCGGGACTCGCCGGGGTGATCACCTCAGCGCTTGCGGTCCGCTCGGTGCGCCAGTGGCCGGAGATGGGCCGCCGCTACGACGCCCCCGGCGACGAGCAGCCCGCGGGTCGCAGCGACGTCCCGCTGGAGGAGCAGACCAACCTCGACCTGTGGCGCGCGATCGACGAGGGTCGCGACCCGACCGAGGAGTCGACCCACTAGAGTCGGGCGTGCGTCGCCTTCACCTGCGGCCACGATGTCGTACGCCACCTGAGGAGCCACCATGTCTGACAACCACGGCAACACGCCGGCTGCCTGGACCGCTGTCGCAGTGGCATTGATCGGCTTCGCCGTCGGCGGCGCCGGCCTGATGCTGAGCCCGATCAGCTACCCCATCTTCTGGGTGGGCGTGGGTCTCGTCGTCGTGTCCGGCATCCTGTTCGTCGTGATGGCCAAGGCCGGCTTCCACGAGACCGGCCACTGATCACTCGCTGATCGGTCACCGACCATGTTGCAGCGACTGGCCCGATGACGCTGCAGCAGGCCGCGCCGCCCGAGGTTCGCGCTGGGCGGGCGCGCCGCGTCCTCCCTCCAGTGGCGACCATCGGAGCCTTGACTCTGGTCACCGCCGCGCTGCACCTGCGTGATCCTCACGAGAGCGGGTCGTGGGGCCTCTGCCCGTCGGCGGCCCTGGGGTTCTGGTGCCCTGGCTGCGGCGGTCTGCGCGGAGTCAACGACCTGACCCATCTGCGGGTCGGCGACGCGGTGTCGAGCAACCTGCTCCTCGTCGTGGTCATCCCGCTGGTCGTGCTCGTGCTCGCCCGCTGGGCGCTCGATTCCTGGACGGGGCGGACACGCCCCCCGCTGAGCCAGCGCGTCAACCTCGTGGTCACGACCTCGGCACTGGTGGCGCTGAGCGTGTTCACGCTGCTGCGCAACCTCCCGTTCGGGAGCTGGTTGGCACCCTGAGGTGCCGTTGAGGGGCAGCCGTGGCCTGGGCCGAGGCGTCGGGTCGGCCTCACCTCACGGGTGCTGGGCACGCGTGCCAGACTTGCCGTGATCGCGCGGACGCCGTTCGCGCACGCTCGTCCGACCAACCCCAGGAGCCGTCCGTGTCCGTGCTCGACGACATCGTCGCCGGCGTGCGGATCGACCTCGCACGACGCGAGGCCCTGCGCCCGCTGGCGGAGGTGCGCGCCGCACTGGCCGACGCACCGGCCCCGCGAGACCCGATGCCGCACTTCCGCGCCCCCGGTTCCAGCGTCATCGCGGAGGTGAAGCGACGCAGCCCGAGCAAGGGCGAGCTCGCTGACATCGTCGACCCCGCGGCGCTGGCCACCGAGTACGCCGCCGGCGGAGCGGGCGCGATCAGCGTCCTGACCGAGGAGCGTCGCTTCGGGGGGAGCCTGGCCGACCTCGTCGCGGTGCGCGCCGCGGTCGACACCCCGATCCTGCGCAAGGACTTCATCGTCGAGAGCTACCAGCTCGTCGAGGCCAGGGCCGCGGGCGCCGATCTGGCGCTGCTGATCGTGGCCGCACTGGACGACGATGACCTGCGCCGTCTCCACGACGAGGCACGCGAGCTCGGCTTGTGCGTGCTCGTCGAGGTCCACGACGAGCGGGAGACCGAGCGTGCCGTCGACCTCGGTGCCGAGCTGATCGGCGTCAACGCCCGCAACCTCAAGACCCTCGCCGTCGACAACGACACCTTCGGTCGCCTCGCCACGATGCTGCCGGCCGACCGGGTGGCGGTCGCGGAGTCGGGTATCTCCGGCAAGCACGACGTCGAGCGCTTCGTCGGCGAAGGAGCCCGGGCCGTCCTCGTGGGCGAGGCCCTGGTCAAGGACGGTGACCCACGGGCCGCGGTGGCGGCCATGACGGGACTGACGGCACGCACGACAGGAGCCCAGACATGACGGACACGACGAGCACGACGAGCACGACGAGCACGCCCGCGCCCCCGGCGCAGCCCGGACGATTCGACGCCGACGAGCAGGGCTGGTTCGGCGACTTCGGCGGGCGGTTCATGCCCGAGGCCCTGGTGGCCGCTCTCGACGAGCTGACCGATGCGTGGCACGAGGCGATGGCGGACCAGGTCTTCCGCGCCGAGTTCGACGCGATCCTGCGCGACTACGCCAACCTGCCGAGCCCGCTCTACTTCGCCGAGCGGCTCAGCAACCAGGTCGGCGTGCGCATCCTGCTCAAGCGCGAGGACCTCAACCACACCGGCGCCCACAAGATCCGCAATGTCCTCGGCCAGGCACTCCTCACCAAGCGCATGGGCAAGAAGCGCGTCATCGCCGAGACCGGGGCCGGCCAGCACGGCGTCGCCAGCGCGACGGCGGCGGCCTACTTCGGACTCGACTGCACCGTCTACATGGGCGCCGTCGATGCCCGGCGCCAGGCCCTCAACGTGGCCCGCATGCAGCTCCTCGGCGCGACAGTCGTCACCGTCGACTCCGGGAGCGCCACGCTCAAGGACGCGATCAACGAGGCGCTGCGCGACTGGGTCGCCAGCGTCGACCACACCGCCTACCTCTTCGGCACCGCCGCCGGCCCCCACCCGTTCCCCAGCATGGTGCGCGACTTCGCACGCGGCATCGGCGACGAGGCCCGCGCCCAGTGCCTCGAGCAGTACGGCGTGCTCCCGGACGTCGTGGCTGCCTGCGTCGGCGGGGGCTCCAACGCGATCGGGCTCTACCAGGCCTTCCTCGAGGACGATGGGGTGGCGATCTGGGGCTACGAGCCCGGCGGTGACGGGGTCGAGACGGGCCGTCACGCGGCGACGATCCACGCCGGCGCCAGCGGGGTCCTCCACGGCGCGCGCACGTTCGTCCTGCAGGACGAGGACGGCCAGACCGTGGAGTCACACTCCATCTCGGCCGGGCTCGACTACCCGGGCGTCGGACCCCAGCACGCCCACCTGGCGCGCACCGGGCGGGCGACGTACACCCCGGTGACCGACACCGAGGCCATGGAGGCGATGGCGCTCCTGAGCCGCACCGAGGGGATCATCCCGGCCATCGAGAGCGCTCACGCGATCGCCGGCGTCATCAAGGACGCCCCACGCCTCCTCGCCGAGCGAGGCCCCGATGCCACGGTGCTGATCAACCTGTCGGGTCGTGGTGACAAGGACATGGAGACCGCGCTGACGTGGTTCGGCCTGGGGGAGACCCGATGAGCCTCCTCACCGTGCAGAGCGCCTTCGAGAAGGCCGAGGCCGACGGCCGGGCCGCGCTCGTGGGCTACCTGCCCGCCGGCTTCCCCGACGTACCAGGCGCGATCGATGCCATCCGGGCGATGGTCGACGCCGGGTGCGACGTGATCGAGATCGGACTTCCCTACAGCGACCCCGTCATGGACGGGCCCACGATCCAGGCGGCCGCCCAGCAGGCCCTCGCGGGTGGCATCCGCACGTCCGACGTGCTCCGCACCGTCGAGGCGGTCGCGGCCACTGGGACCCCCACCGTCGTGATGACCTACTGGAACCCCGTCGAGCGCTACGGGGTCGAACGATTCGCTGCCGATCTCGCCGGCGCCGGTGGGGCCGGGCTGATCACCCCCGACCTGACCCCGGACTTCGCTCCGGAGTGGATCGCGGCGGCCGACGAGCACGGGCTCGACAAGATCTTCCTGGTGGCGCCGTCCTCGACGGACGCACGGATCGCCATGACGACCGCCGCCTGTCGCGGGTTCGTCTACGCCACCGCGGTGATGGGGGTGACCGGAGCGCGCACCACCACCAGCGACCTGGCCGCTCCGTTGGTCGCGCGCACCAAAGCTGTGACCGACCTGCCGGTCGGGGTCGGCCTCGGGGTCGGCAACGGCGACCAGGCCGCCGAGATCGCGGCGTACGCCGACGCGGTCATCGTCGGCTCAGCGTTCGTCCGGGTGCTCCTCGACCACCATGACGACCGGCTCGCCGGTCTACGTGCCATCACCGCTCTGACCGAAGACCTCGCCGAGGGTGTGCGTCGACGTGCCTAGCGCGTCGAAGCGTGCCCTGGTGGCGTTGGCCGCAGGCGGGGCGCTCATCCTGAGCGCGTGCGGCGGCGGCAGCGGGGGAGAAGCCCAGCCGTTCGCCGGCACCACGCTCGACCCCGTCTACTCGGTGCCCGACATCGACCTCACCGACACCGACGGCAACGACTACTCCCTGGCGGCCGACACCGACAAGCGGCTGACCATGGTGTTCTTCGGCTACACCCGCTGTGTCGACGTCTGTCCGGCGGTGCTCAGCCACCTCGCCTCCGCCCTGACCCGGCTCGACGAGGACGACCGGTCCCAGGTCGACGTGGTCATGGTCACCAGTGACCCCGACCACGACACCGACGAGATCATCCGCGACTACCTCGACGCCTACGACACCTCGTTCATCGGTGCCCGGGCAGACTTCGATACCGTGGCTGAGGTAGGGCGGGCGCTGGCCGTGGGCATCGACCGCGACGACCCGGGCGGGCACACCACCCAGATCATGGGCATCGACGCCGCCGACGAGGCTCCGGTCTACTGGGGGCAGGAGACCACTCCTGCCCAGTTCGCCTCCGACATCCACACACTGCTCGAGGGATCCTGACGTGACCTTGCCCCTGCTCACCACCGCCGAACAGGCGCTCCACCAGGTCGTGCTGTCGATCCCGAGCCCCTCGCAGGGCGTCTGGTACCTCGGCGCCATCCCGATCCGCGGCTACGCGCTCTCGATCATCCTCGGCATCATCGTGGCGATCTACATCGGCGAGAAGCGGTGGATCGCGCGCGGCGGCAGCAGCGGTGACGTCCAGGACCTGGCCGTGTGGGCGATCCCCTTCGGTCTGGTCGGCGCTCGGCTCTACCACGTCGCAACCGACGCCGGTCTCTACTTCGGCGAGGGCAAGTCGCCGGTGGAGGCGCTCTACATCTGGCAGGGCGGACTCGGGATCTGGGGCGCCGTCGCCCTGGGCGCCGTCGGCATCTACATCGGCGCGCGCCGCAAGGGCATCCGGCTCCTGCCGATGCTCGACGCTCTCGCCCCTGGCGTCATCGTGGCCCAGGCGATCGGCCGGTGGGGCAACTGGTTCAACCAGGAGCTCTACGGGAAGCCCACCGACCTGCCGTGGGGTCTGGAGATCGACCCGCAGAACTACCCGGGCGGGCTCGAGTTCGCCGCGGGCACCACCTTCCACCCGACCTACCTCTACGAGTTCCTCTGGAACCTCGCGGTCTTCGGGCTGCTGATCTGGGCCGATCGCCGCTTCAAGCTCGGCTTCGGCCGGGTGATGGCGCTCTACGTGATGGGCTACACCCTGGGGCGCGGCTGGATCGAGGACCTGCGCATCGACACCGTCGAGCTCAGCGACGTCGGAGGGCTGCGGTTCAACGTGTGGACCTCGATCGTGTTGTTCGTGGCCGCGGCGGCGTACTTCGTGTGGAGTGCCCGTCGCCACCCCGGCCGGGAGGACTCGGCCTACCGCGCCGGGCACGGGCCCGCCCGGCCCGCCGAACCCGCAGACGCTGCCGAGCCCGTCGCCACGGCCGGCACGGACGCTCTTCCGGTGAGCGATGACGCAGCCGCCGAGCCCGAGCCGGGTCCCGCCACGGAGACCGAACGCACCTGATCGTGTCCACCGCCTGGGTTCCCTGACCTCGGAGTCGGCGACCCGGTGGTAATCTGAGGCTTCCGCCGCGTGGGCCAACGTTGTCCCCTGCGACCCACCGTTGTCACCGGTCCGCCCGCACTCCGGGCAGCACGGCTGCAACCGACGCCGACGGGAGAACTAAGTGCCCTATCCGCACGCGTTCCCGCCAGTCCAAGGTCTTTACGACCCGGCCAACGAGCACGATGCCTGTGGCGTCGCCTTCGTGGCCACGCTCACCGGAGAGGCCTCCCACGACATCGTGGCCAAGGCGCTCACCGCTCTGCGCAACCTCGACCACCGCGGAGCCGCCGGAGCCGAGGCCAACTCCGGCGACGGAGCCGGCATCCTCATGCAGGTGCCCGACGCGTTCCTGCGCGAGGTCACGGTCGAGGCCGGCTTCGAGCTCCCCGCGCCGGCGTCGTACGCCGTCGGCACCGCCTTCCTCCCGGGCGACGACGAGCACGTCGGCGCCACGAAGGCCCAGATCGAGGCAATCGCTGCCGACGAGGGCCTCAAGGTCCTGGGGTGGCGCGAGGTCCCCACCGAGCCCGGCAGCCTCGGCGCAGCCGCCCGCTCGGTCATGCCGGTCTTCAGCCAGCTCTTCGTCTCGGCCAACGGCCAACGCCTCAGCGGCATGGCTCTGGAGCGCCTGGCGTTCTGCCTGCGCAAGCGCGCCGAGCGCGAGACCGATGTCTACTTCCCGTCGCTGTCGTCGCGGACGCTCGCCTACAAGGGCATGCTGACGACCAACCAGCTCGGCACCTTCTTCCCCGACCTCGTCGACGAGCGGATCGCCTCGGCTCTTGCCGTCGTGCACTCGCGCTTCTCGACCAACACCTTCCCGAGCTGGCCGCTGTCGCACCCGTTCCGGTTCATCGCGCACAACGGTGAGATCAACACCGTCAAGGGCAACCGGAACTGGATGCGCGCGCGCGAGGCGCTGCTCGACTCCGACCTGATCCCCGGCGACCTCGAGCGGCTCTACCCGATCTGCACCGAGGGCGCTTCCGACTCGGCGTCGTTCGACGAGGTCCTCGAGCTGCTCCACATGGGTGGGCGCAGCCTGCCCCACTCGGTGCTGATGATGATCCCGGAGGCGTGGGAGAACCACACCGAGATGGATCAGGTCCGTCGCGACTTCTACTCCTTCCACTCCGCGATGATGGAGCCGTGGGACGGCCCCGCCTGCGTGGTCTTCACCGACGGCTCCCAGATCGGTGCGGTCCTCGACCGCAACGGCCTGCGTCCCTCGCGCTACTGGGTCACCGACGACGGTCTGGTCGTGCTGGCCTCCGAGGTCGGCGTCCTCGATCTCGACCCCGCCTCGATCGTGCGCAAGGGCCGTCTCCAGCCGGGCCGGATGTTCCTCGTCGACACTGACGAGCACCGCATCATCGAGGACGAGGAGGTCAAGGCCGAGCTTGCCGAGGAGCACCCCTACGGGGAGTGGCTCCACGCCGGACTGATCCACCTCGACGACATCACCGAGCGCGAGCACATCGTGCACACCCACGCCTCGGTGACCCGCCGCCAGCAGATCTTCGGCTACACCGAGGAGCAGCTGCGGGTCCTGCTGACCCCGATGGCCAACACCGGCGGCGAGCCGCTGGGCTCGATGGGCACCGACACCCCGATCGCAGCGCTCAGCGACAAGCCGCGGCTGCTCTTCGACTACTTCAGCCAGCTGTTCGCCCAGGTGACCAACCCACCGCTGGACGCCATCCGCGAGGAGCTCGTCACCTCGCTCAACGGCACCATCGGGCCGGAGTCCAACCTGCTCGAGCCCACCCCGGCCTCGTGCCGTCAGGTGGTGCTGCCGTTCCCGGTGATCTCCAACGACGACCTGGCCAAGATCCGTCACATCAACCGTGACGGCGACATGCCCGGCTTCATCACCCACGTCTCGCGCGGGTTGTACGACGTCGCCGGGGGAGGCGCTGCCCTGGCCGTACGCCTCGAGGAGATCTGCGTCGAGGTCAGCGCCGCGATCGCAGAGGGCGCGCGCATCATCGTGCTCTCCGACCGTCACGCCGACGCCGACCTCGCGCCCATCCCATCGCTGCTGCTCACCGCGGCCGTCCACCACCACCTGGTGCGGGAGAAGACCCGTACCCAGGTCGGTCTGCTGGTCGAGGCCGGCGACGTGCGCGAGGTGCACCACGTCGCGCTGCTCGTCGGTTACGGCGCGGCGGCGGTCAACCCCTACCTGGCCATGGAGTCGGTCGAGGATCTCGCCCGCGAGGGCTACTACGTCAAGTCCGAGCCCGAGGAGGCGGTCGCCAACCTGATCAAGGGCCTCGGCAAGGGGGTGCTCAAGGTGATGTCCAAGATGGGCGTCTCCACCGTGGCCTCCTACACCGGTGCCCAGATCTTCGAGGCCGTCGGCCTGTCGCAGGACGTCGTCGACCCCTACTTCACCGGCACCACCTCCAAGCTCGGCGGGATCGGCCTCGACACGATCGCCGAGGAGGTCGCCCGCCGCCACGCGACGGCCTACCCCCGCGGCGGCGTGCTGCCCACCCACCGTGAGCTCGAGATCGGCGGCGAGTACCAGTGGCGCCGAGACGGCGAGCCGCACCTGTTCAACCCCGAGACCGTCTTCCGGTTGCAGCACTCCACGCGCACCCAGCGCTACGACATCTTCAAGCAGTACACCTCAGCGATCGACGAGCAGTCATCGGCGCTGATGACGCTGCGCGGGCTGTTCCGCTTCAAGGGCGCCGAGGTCACCGGCCGCGAGTCGATCCCGATCGACGAGGTCGAGCCGGTCTCCGAGATCGTCAAGCGGTTCTCGACCGGTGCGATGTCCTACGGCTCGATCTCGCAGGAGGCCCACGAGACCCTCGCCATCGCGATGAACCGGTTGGGTGCCAAGTCCAACACCGGTGAGGGTGGCGAGGATCCCGAGCGTCTCTACGACCCGGAGCGCCGCAGCTCGATCAAGCAGGTCGCGTCAGGCCGGTTCGGGGTGACCTCTGAGTACCTCACGAACGCCGACGACATCCAGATCAAGATGGCGCAGGGTGCCAAGCCGGGCGAGGGCGGTCAGCTGCCCGGCAACAAGGTCTACCCCTGGGTCGCCAAGACGCGTCACTCCACGCCGGGGGTCGGCCTCATCAGCCCGCCGCCGCACCACGACATCTACTCCATCGAGGACCTCGCCCAGCTGATCCACGACCTGAAGAACGCCAACCCGGCGGCTCGGGTCCACGTCAAGCTGGTCTCCGAGGTCGGCGTCGGCACAGTGGCGGCAGGGGTCTCGAAGGCCCACGCCGACGTCGTCCTGATCTCCGGGCACGACGGTGGCACGGGTGCGTCCCCGCTCACCTCGCTGAAGCACGCCGGTGGTCCCTGGGAGCTCGGCCTGGCCGAGACCCAGCAGACGTTGCTGCTCAACGGGCTGCGCGACCGCATCGTCGTCCAGGCCGATGGTCAGCTCAAGACCGGCCGCGACGTCGTGATCGCCGCGCTGCTCGGTGCCGAGGAGTACGGCTTCGCCACGGCGCCGCTCGTGGTCTCGGGCTGCATCCTGATGCGGGTGTGTCACCTCGACACCTGCCCCGTCGGGGTCGCCACCCAGAACCCCGTCCTGCGCGAGCGCTACAGCGGCAAGGCCGAGTACATCGTGACCTTCTTCGAGTACATCGCCCAGGAAGTGCGCGAGATCCTCGCCGAGCTCGGCTACCGCTCGATCGAGGAGGCCGTCGGTGACGTCGGCTCCCTCGACATGCTCAGCGCCGTCAACCACTGGAAGGCTTCCGGACTCGACCTCAGCCCGATCCTGCACCAGGTCGACCGCTCGCAGTTCCCCGAGCAGGACCAGCGCTGCACCACGACGCAGGACCACGGCCTCGAGCGTTCGCTCGACGTCACCGAGCTCGTCCCGCTCGCCAAGGCCGCCATCGAGAACGGCGAGCCTGTGCGCGCCCAGGTGGCGGTGCGCAACGTCAACCGCACCGTCGGCACGATCCTGGGTCACGAGGTCACCAAGAAGTACGGCGGCGAGGGACTGCCCGATGGCACGATCGACATCACGCTGACCGGCTCGGCCGGCCAGTCCTTCGGTGCGTTCCTGCCCCGCGGGATCACCTTGCGGCTCGAGGGCGACGCCAACGACTACGTCGGCAAGGGCCTCTCCGGAGGCCGCATCGTCGTACGGCCGGATCGGTCGGCGACCTTCGACAGTCACGAGCAGATCATCGCGGGCAACACCATCGCCTACGGTGCGACCTCGGGTCAGATCTTCCTGCGTGGCGGCGTCGGCGAGCGGTTCGCCGTGCGCAACTCCGGCGCGTGGGTGGTCACCGAAGGCGTCGGCGACCACGGCTGCGAGTACATGACCGGTGGACGGGTGGTCGTGCTCGGCAAGACCGGCCGCAACTTCGCCGCCGGGATGTCCGGTGGCGTGGCCTGGGTGCTCGACCTCAAGGAGTTCCGCGTCAACAAGGAGCTCGTCGAGCTGTCGCCCGTCGAGGGTGAGGCCGCCGAGGAGCTGCTCCAGATGGTGCGTGAGCACCACGAGGAGACCGGTTCGCCGGTCGCCGAGGAGCTGCTGGCCGACTGGGAGACGTCGCTGACCCGCTTCACCGAGGTCATGCCCCGTGACTACCGGATCGTCCTGGAGGCCAAGGCCAAGGCCGAGGCCGACGGACTGGACGAGAACGAGACCGCCCACGCGATGATGGAGGCCCTCCATGGCTGATCCCAAAGGATTTCTGAAGGACGGGCGTGAGGTCGCGACCCGCCGCCCCGTCGAGGAGCGGGTCCACGACTGGAACGAGGTCTACCCCGAGGGGATCGGCCGCGCGCTGCTGCCGATCATCACCAAGCAGGCCGGACGCTGCATGGATTGCGGCATCCCGTTCTGCCACCAGGGGTGCCCGCTGGGCAACATCATCCCCGAGTGGAACGACCTCGTCTGGCGCGACGACTGGGAGGGCGCCATCGAGCGCCTGCACGCCACCAACAACTTCCCGGAGTTCACCGGTCGGTTGTGCCCGGCGCCCTGCGAGACCGCGTGCGTCCTGGGGATCAACCAGGACCCGGTCACGATCAAGAACGTCGAGGTCTCCATCATCGACAAGGCCTGGGAGTCGGGCTACGTGCGCCCTCAGGCACCCGAGTGGTTGTCCGGCCGCACGGTGGCCGTGGTCGGCTCTGGTCCGGCCGGGCTGGCCACCGCCCAGCAGCTGACGCGCGCCGGGCACACGGTCGCCGTCTACGAGCGGGCCGACAAGATCGGCGGCTTGCTGCGCTACGGCATCCCCGAGTTCAAGATGGAGAAGAAGCACCTCGACCGCCGCCTCGACCAGATGAAGCGTGAGGGCACTGTCTTCCGCGCCGGCGTCGACGTCGGGGGCGAGGGCTCCAACCTGACCGGCGCCAAGCTGCGCGAGCGCTACGACGCCGTCGTCCTCGCGATGGGCGCGACCGAGGCCCGGGACCTCCCGGTGACCGGTCGCGAGCTCGGTGGCATCCACCAGGCCATGGAGTTCCTGCCGCAGGCCAACCGGGCGGCGCTCGGACTCGAGCAGCTCGATGGCGAGCAGCAGATCATGGCCACCGACAAGGACGTCGTGATCATCGGTGGCGGTGACACCGGCGCCGACTGCCTCGGCACCTCCACCCGGCACGGAGCCCGGTCGATCACCCAGCTCGAGATCATGCCCGAACCGCCGGGGGAGCGACCCGCAGGTCAGCCCTGGCCGACCTACCCGATGACCTTCCGCGTCTCCTCAGCCCACGAGGAGGCCGGCGAGCGGGTCTACGCCGTCTCGACCAAGCAGTTCCTGGGAGACGAGGACGGCAACGTCCGCGCCCTCCAGCTGGTCGAGGTGGTCTTCGAGGGAGGCAAGCTGACCGAGATCGAAGGCACCGAGCGCGAGATCCCGGCCCAGCTGGTGCTCTTCGCGATGGGCTTCGTCGGGCCCGAGAAGCCCGGCATCGTCGAGCAGCTCGGCGTCGACCTCGACGAGCGCGGCAACGTCGCACGCGACAAGGACTACATGACCTCGGTCACCGGAGTCTTCTCCGCCGGCGACTGCGGGCGTGGACAGTCGCTGATCGTCTGGGCGATCGCGGAGGGTCGCGCCGCGGCCGCCGCCGTCGACCAGTACCTCACCGGTACGACGACGCTGCCCAGCCCGATCCCGCCGACGGCCCGGCCACTGATCGCCTAGATCGCTTCGCGGTGACGAGAGGGCGGTGCCGGACCGGTGCCGCCCTCCGTCAGGGTGTCCAGGCGCGGGTGGCCTCGATCTCGTCGATGGTGCACAACGCACCAGGTGGCTCGACGAGGACAGGTTGGAGGTAGTCCTGGCTGGTGGTCCCGGCCGACCCCCGGCTGGAGAGCTCCACGCCCGTCAGGTGCCCGCTCTCCTCGAAGTCGATCAGACGCAGGGCGACGAGGATCGCCTGCGGTCCGTCCTCCGGCTCGAGCACGAGGTCGGACAACGGGCGTCGATCGGCCCAGTCAGCGAGCGAGTCGGCCAGTCCGGCCGTCTTGAGGGGCGGGTAGTCGCGGATGATGCCGCGGACCTCCGGGTTGCCGGTGAACGACGTGACGGCCTTCTCGACGATCTGCAGGTTCACGGCACCGATGAGGGCCACGTCGGTCAGCCGGGTCTCGACGTCGACCTTCACGGACCCTGGGTGCACGATGAGCTCGCCCTCGGGGTCCGCGACGGTGCACTGTGCGCGGGCGGCATCAGCGATACTGGTCGGGTCGCCCGGCTCCGCGTCGCCGGGATCGTCGGAACATCCCGCCAGGCAGAGGGTCAGGCACACCGCAACGACGAGAGGTCGGGGCCGGCCACGAGATGAGGGCACCTCCTCATTATGTCCACGTGCTTTTAACGTTCCAACAACCGATAGGGTGGACAGGTGCGAAGAGCAAAGATCGTGTGCACCCTGGGCCCTGCGACCAGTTCCGAGCGGAGGATCCGCGAGCTCGTCTACGCCGGCATGGATGTCGCCCGGCTCAACATGAGCCACGGCACCCATGCCGACCACGCCGAGTCGTACCGACTCGTGCGGGAGGCCGCCGACGCCTCCGGCCACGGCGTCGGGATCTTCGCCGACCTCCAGGGTCCGAAGATCCGGCTGTCCACCTTCGACGACGGTCCGGTCCTGCTCCGGCGCGGCCAGGCGTGGACGATCACGACACGAGACGTCCCCGGCGACGCACTGGTCGCCGGCACGACCTACCAGGGGCTGCCCGGTGACGTCCGTCCCGGCGACCCGATCCTCATCGACGACGGCAAGGTGCGGCTCCGGGTCACTGAGGTGGACGACACCGAGGTGATCACCGAGGTCCTCGTCGGAGGCGCGGTCAGCAACCACAAGGGCATCAACCTGCCCGGAGTCGCGGTGTCGGTGCCGGCGTTGTCGGAGAAGGACATCGCCGACCTCAGGTTCGCGCTGAGCCTCAGCGTCGACTTCATCGCGCTGAGCTTCGTGCGCAACGCCGCCGACGCCGACGACGTACGCGCGATCATGAAGGAGGTCGGTGTCTTCCTCCCGGTCATCGCCAAGATCGAGAAGCCGCAGGCCATCGAGAACCTCGATGAGGTGATCGAAGCCTTCGACGGCTTCATGGTCGCGCGCGGCGACCTGGCCGTCGAGTGCCCGCTGGAGGACGTGCCTTTCCTGCAGAAGCAGATCGTCCAGAAGGCCCGGCTCAATGCGAAGCCGGTCATCGTGGCCACCCAGATGCTCGAGTCGATGATCACCAGCCCGGCGCCGACGCGCGCCGAGGCCAGCGACGTCGCCAACGCGGTGCTCGACGGCGCGGATGCGGTGATGCTGTCGGGGGAGACCAGCGTCGGCGACCACCCGATCCACACCGTCGAGACGATGGCGCGCATCATCACCGCAACAGAGGGCCACGCCCTCGACGGCACCGACTCGGGGCGCTTCACCACGATCGCCTGGGCCCCGCGCACCACCGGTGGGGTGATCGCCAAGGCCGCCGCCGAGGTGGCCGAGCGGGTCGGGGCGAAGTACGTCGTGGCCTTCA
Source organism: uncultured Actinomycetota bacterium (assembly GCA_963761285.1). Taxonomy (GTDB): domain Bacteria; phylum Actinomycetota; class Actinomycetes; order Propionibacteriales; family Nocardioidaceae; genus Nocardioides. Next base: position 443,983 of record CAVXGJ010000016.1, read on the forward strand.
CCCAGAGCGGGGACTCGGCCAAGCGGCTCTCCCGGATGCGGAGCCCGATCCCCGTGCTGGCCTTCACCCCGGAGAACCGCGTGCGCTCGCAGCTCTCCCTCTCCTGGGGGGTCGAGACCTTCCGCACCCACCCGGTCGAGCACACCGACCAGATGGTGCGTCAGGTCGACGAGCAGCTGCTCCAGATCGGACGCGTGCAGGAAGGCGACCTGGTCGTGATCGTGGCCGGTAGCCCGCCCGGGATCCCCGGCTCGACCAACGCGCTGCGCATCCACAAGATGGGCGATGCCATCAACGGTGCGGCCCCGGCCTACCGTCAGCTCTGAGGCACGCGCTCAAGCCTTCAGCCCGATCAGCTGGTCGAGTCGAGCGACCCCGTCGCGCCGCGACACGCTGACGTGCTTGGCGCTGCTCCGGCGCCAGGGCACGTCGACGAGGTCGAGAGCCCAGCCACACAGCGCGAGGATGTCCTCGCTGACGTTGGAGAACTGCCAACGGGGGTAGTCGTAGCGCTTCGGCACTCCGGCCACCGGCCGGCGCGCCCAGTTGTGCACCCGGCACCCGTCGGAGTGGAAGAGGCCTCGGAGGAACGCGGCAGGGTGGGCCTCCACGACTTCGCGCTGCCAGGCTTCGAGCACGATCGGCCGCTCGTGCTTGCGTCCGGGGCCGTGCTGGGGGAACAGGCACGGCCAGTGCTTCCAGTGCGCCTGAACGACCGTGCATCCTGGAGCCGACACGTGGGACACGACGCCGGACCGTATTGCCTGTACGCATCGCGTGACGTCCTCAATGACGCTCGCGTAGCGCGAGTCGCACGAGACGCGCAGCGTGTAATAGCTGCTCGCGCGCGACAGACAGCCGTCGCCCAGGTAGAAGCCGAGCAGAGCGGCGTAGGCGCCGTGGTCCAGGGTCGCGCCCGCTGCCGCCGGGCACGTCGCCGGCGAGCGGGGCGCTTCGGCCGCGGTTTCCCAGGAACGCAGCGTCGAGCGGCTGACGTCGAGTGCTCGAGCGACTTCGGAGATCGTGAGTCCGTCGGCTCGCAATCGAGTGGCCGATTCTCGTGTCTCCGAGCTGTGCATGCCCTGCATGATCGGTGCTTGCACCGACAGTCGAACGTTGGTGCCCCGGGTGGGATTCGAACCCACACTGGATGGTGTTTGAGACCATTGTCTCTGCCGTTGGACTACCGGGGCCAACGCGGACGAAACACTAGCCGATGGCCTCAGGACGTCGTCGCGCCCACTAGCCTGAAGACGTGAACGACGCTCCCATCACTCCCTCCACCCGGCCCGCAGCCTCACCGCAGCGCCGCACCGTGGTCATCGCCGAGGACGAGACGCTCATCAGGATGGACCTCGCCGAGATGCTCACCGAGGAGGGCTACGACGTCGTCGGGCAGGCCGGCGACGGCGCTCGGGCGATCGAGCTCGCCGAGGAGCACCGCCCGGACCTGGTGATCCTCGACGTGAAGATGCCGGTGCTCGACGGCATTGCTGCCGCGGAGGCGATCGCCGCCAAGCGCATCGCGCCCGTGGTGATCCTGACGGCCTTCTCCCAGCGTGACCTCATCGAGCGCGCCCGCGACGCCGGGGCGATGGCCTACCTGGTCAAGCCCTTCACCCAGTCCGACCTCGTGCCGGCGATCGAGATGGCGCTGTCGCGCTTCGCCGAGCTGGCCCAGCTCGAGAGCGAGGTGCACGACCTCCAGGAGCGACTGCTCACCCGCACCTCGGTCGATCGGGCCAAGGGGGTGCTCCAGGAGAAGTTGAACCTGACCGAGCCGGAGGCGTTCCGGTGGATCCAGAAGACGGCGATGGACCTGCGGTTGTCGATGCGCGAGGTGGCCGAGGGCGTGGTCACGCACACCGTCCCGATCGATCCGAGCAGCTGAATCGACGCTCGGAGCACGATCACGGCGCGGTCACGGCGAGTCCCGCAAAGATCACGAATTGGCAACGAGCGTGGAGTGACCACATTAGGGCGCTTCCGCGGGCTAGGTTGTGCGTGGTCGTCGGCGGGCGTCGGCGACTTCGATGAACCGGAGGCCCAATGAATCCCATTTCCAAGAAGGCGCGTCTCGGGATCGTCGCCGTCACGAGTGCTCTCGTGCTCGCTGCCTGTGGCAGCGACGACGGCGACACCAGCGCTGACCCGACGTCTGCTCCCTCGAGCGACAGCACCGACTCGGAGAGCACCGCTCCCGAGACCACCGGAATGCAGCTCTACTTCGTGGACGGCAACACCGCCAACTACGACAAGGACTTCGACGCCGGCACTCTCGAGGGTGTCCAGGCCACCTACCCGGGCTCCGAGCTCAACGACGACTTCAAGAGTCGTCTCGTCGGCGTCGACAAGAGCCTCAAGGACTTCACCTACGGTGCGGAGTCCTACGACGCCACCATCGCCGCCGCTCTGGCCGCGATCGCCGCGGGCAACGACTCCGGCACCGGCGTGGGCTCGATGATGCAGGACGTCACCAGCGGTGGCGAGAAGTGCACCGACTTCGCCGCGTGCGTCGAGCTGCTCGACGCCGGCACCGACATCGACTACGACGGTGTGTCCGGCCCGCTCGACCTGAACTCCACGGGTAGCCCGTCGGCCGCGACCATCGGCATCTTCGAGTACGCCGCCGACAACACCTTCGCGCCCCTTGACTACATCACCGGTCAGATCCCGGACCAGTCCGACGTCAAGGCCAACCAGCAGATCGCTGCCAAGGACATCAAGAAGGGCAACGGCACGTTCGTCGTCGGCACCCTGCTGCCCGCCAGCGGCGACCTCGCGTTCCTCGGACCCCCGGAGTTCGCGGGTGTCGACCTGGCCGTGCAGGAGATCAACGAGAACGGCGGTGTGCTCGGCAAGGACGCAGAGCAGGTGCGGGGTGACTCCGGTGACGGAACCCCCAACATCGCTCCGTCCGAGGTCGACAAGCTGATCGCCGGCGGCGCTGACGTCATCATCGGCGCGGCATCCTCCTCGGTCTCGCTGTCGGTCATCGACAAGATCACCGGCGCCGGGATCGCTCAGATCTCGCCGGCCAACACCTCGACCGCGTTCGACACCTACGCCGACCGGGGTCTGTACTTCCGTACCGCCCCGTCCGACGTGCTGCAGAGCCAGGTCCTGGCTTCGACCATCACCGGCAACGGTCAGCAGAACATCGCGATCCTGGCCCGCCAGGACTCCTACGGTGAGGCGCTGGCCGAGAACCTGCGCAACTTCTACACCGAGGCCGGCGGCAACGTCGTGTCCTACCAGCTCTACTCGCCCGAGGCAGCCAACTACAACGCCGAGGTCCAGGCCATCGCGGCCGAGGACCCCGACGCGATCGTGCTGATCTCCTTCGACGAGACGAAGAAGATCATCCCGGCGCTCATCCAGGCCGGGCTCGGTCAGGGCGACTGATCATCACCACCTAGCACCACCCAGCACCACCCAGCTCCACAACAGCAGGCTCCAGGCATCCGTGCCTGGGGCCTGTTGTGCTGTGTCCGAGCGCCGAGGTTCGACGCCTGAGGAGCTGACAGACGACGAGGCCCCCTTCCCGACCGGGAAGGGGGCCTCGTGTGTCGTGGGACGAGAAGGGTCTGCGGTCAGTCCTTCTTGGCCAGGGTGCCGAGGTAGAGCTCGATCACCTTCGGGTCGGTCGACAGCTCGCGACCGGTCGCGGTGTAGGCGTTGCGTCCCTGGTCCAAGACGTAGCCCCGGTCGCAGATCTGCAGGCAGCGCGCGGCATTCTGCTCGACCATGACCACGCTGACGCCGGCCTTGTTGATCTCGCGGGTCTGGACGAAGACCTCGTCCTGCAGGGCGGGGGACAGGCCGGCCGAGGGCTCGTCGAGGAGCAGGACGGAGGGGTCCATCATGAGGGCCCGACCCATGGCGACCATCTGACGCTCGCCGCCGGAGAGGGACCCGGCACGCTGCCCGCGGCGGGTGCCCAGGGCCGGGAAGATCGTCGTGACGAAGTCGAAGCGCTCGGAGAACTTCTTCGGCGCCTGGTAGCAGCCCATCTGAAGGTTCTCTCCGATGGTCAGGCTCGGGAACACGTTGTTGTTCTGCGGCACGAAGCCGATGCCCTTGGTGACCAGAGCGTCCGAGCGCATGTTGGTGATGTCCTCACCGCGAAGCTCGACCTTCCCGGTGTGGATCTTGACCAGGCCGAACAGTGCCTTCAGCAGCGTCGACTTGCCGGCGCCGTTGGGCCCGATGATGGCCACGAGCTCGCCGGGCTGGCAGTAGAGGTCCGCGCCGTTGAGGATGTTCACCCCGGGCACGTAGCCCGCGATGAGATCGTCGGCGCGCAGGACGGCGCCGTCGGCAGCCGCCAGGTGGGCCTTGCGGGCCGCCGCGGCACGCTCCTCGGCGGCGCTGTCGGTCGGGACGACCTCGGCCGACTCCAGGTCGTCCAAGGACTGCTCGGTGCTGCTCGGCTCAGTCATGCTTCTCCTTGTGCTTCCCCGACGCCTTGAGCTCGGCCTCGGCCTCTGCCATCAGCTCGTCGGGATCGAGCTCGGTGATGTCGGTGTCGTGGTGGGCCCCGAGGTAGGCGTCGATGACGCGCTGGTTGCCCATGACGGACTCGGGCGGTCCTTCCGCGATCACCTGGCCTTGAGCCATGACGACGACCCAGTCGGAGATGTCGCGGACCATGTCCATGTCGTGCTCGACGAAGAGCACGGTCATGCCCTCTTCTCGCAGCGACTTCACGTGTTGTAGCAGGGACTGCTTCAGCGCCGGGTTGACGCCGGCCATGGGCTCGTCCAGCATGACCAGCTCGGGCTCGACCATCAGGGCCCGTGCCATCTCGAGGAGCTTGCGCTGTCCACCGGACAGTGAGCCGGCGAAGTCGCCTTCCTTGGCATCGAGCTTGAACCGACGCAGCAGGTCGCGGGCGCGCTCGGAGATCGCGTCCTCCTGCCCCTGCCACAGGAAGCGGAACGGGGCAGCCCAGAAGCGCTCGCCGACCTGGCTGGTCGCACCGAGACGCATGTTCTCGATGACGGTGAGCTTGGAGAGCACCTTGGTGAGCTGGAACGTCCGCACCATGCCCAGTCGGGCGACCCTCGAGGAGGACACCCGCTTGAGGGACTTCCCGTTGAAGCTGCGCTCGCCGGTGTCGGCCTGGTCGAAGCCGGTGAGCAGGTTGAAGAAGGTCGTCTTGCCTGCACCGTTGGGTCCGATGAGCGCGGTGATGACACCCCGCTGGATCTCGAGGTGCTCGACGTCGACAGCTTTGAGGCCGCCGAACTGACGGCTGACGTTGTGGGCGATCAGGATGGGGTCGGGCTTGGCGACGCCCGGAGTCCTGTCGATCCCGGCAAGCGCCGCGGCGCCGCGCTTGTCCGAGGTCCGGGTGGTGTCGCCCGGAACCTGGTCGTTGGTCGGAGGGCTGGTGTCGCCGGTGTCAGCGGGCATCGAGGGCGATCTCCTTCTTGTCACCGAACAGTCCTTGCGGGCGGTAGATCATCAAGAGCATCAGGGCGAGCCCCACGGCTGCGAAGCGCAGGTTGCCGATGCGGGTGTTGTCAAGGATGCCGTCGGGCATCCAGGACAGCGCGGACAGGTCGCTCAGCACGACGGCGATCAGCGAGAGCAGCGACCAGAAGATGACGGCGCCGGCAACCGGTGAGAGCACGCGAGCGGCGCCACCCAGGATCAACATGGTGAAGGCGATGAACGTGAACTCGGTGTTGAAGGTGTCCGGTTGGACCGAAGCCAGGCCGAGTCCGCCGATGAAGCCGCCGGTCGAGCCGATCAGGCCACCGAGGATGAGCGCCTGCATCTTGTAGGAGTAGACGTTCTTGCCCAGCGCGGTCACCGCGTCCTCGTCCTCGCGGATGCTCTTGAGGACGCGTCCCCAGGGGCTGCGCATGATGGCGAAGAGGAAGAGGCAGATGAGCGCGACGAGAATCCAGCCAACGGTCATCACCCAGAGGTCGACCCGGTTGAACGTCAGGAACCGACCCATGTCGGTGGGGTAGGGGTTCCAGGACCGGAAGGTGCCGGTGAAGCCGCTGACGCCGTCACGAGCGTTGAAGTAGTCCTTGAACGAAGTGGTGAAGATCAGTCGGACCACTTCTGCCACGGCGATCGTCACGATCGCCAGGTAGTCAGCGCGTAGGCGCAGCGTGGGGATACCCATGATCAGGGACAGCGCCACCGACGCGAGCAACCCGAGCACGATGGCGAGGAGGAAGGGCACGTCGAAGGAGACGATGGTGACGGCCATCGCGTAGCCACCGACGGCCGAGAACGCCGCCTGCCCGAAGTTCAGCAGGCCGGCGTAGCCGAAGTGGACGTTGAGGCCCATGGCCGCCAGCACGAAGCTGATGGCGATGGGCGAGAACCCGTCGTGGAGTGGGATCGAGATGAAGTCAGGCATGAGCAGTCCTTTCGCCTCAGCCGATCCGTTCCCGGCGGCCGAGCAGGCCTTGGGGACGGACGAGAAGGATGAGGATGAGGAGGAACAGGGCCCCGGCGTTCTTGAGATCGGAGGGGATGAACAGGGTCGAGAGGTCGGTCAGCAGGCCGATGATGACGGCGCCGAGGACGGCTCCCCAGATCGAGCCGAGACCACCGACGGTGATGGCGGCGAACAGCAGCAGCAGCGTCAGCTGCCCGATCTGGTAGGTGACGCCGAGCTGGAAGCCGAGGAAGACTCCGGCGAGCGCGGTGAGCGCCGTACCGACGATCCAGACCAGGGAGATCACCCGGTCCACGTTGATGCCGGTCGATGCCGCCAGCGCCGGGTTGTCCGCCACGGCGCGGGTCGCTCGACCCAAGCGGGTGAAGCTCAGCCCGGCGATGACCACCCCCAGCGTCAGGATGCAGATGGCGCCGACCAGCAGGTCACGGTCGGTGTAGGTGAACAGACCTTGGAAGGACTTCCCCGACGGCGTGAAGTACTCGTCGTAGGTCTCGAAGCGCGATCCGGTGAAGTAGGCGTACATGTTGCGGAGGAAGAACCCGAGGCCGATCGTGACGATCATGGCCGCGATGAGGCCCGTCCCTCTCCGGCGAAGCGGGCGCCACAGCCAGGCGTCCTGGAGATAGCCGAAGCCCATGGCGAGCACGACCGTGATGGGGACCGCCACGAGGAACGGCAGGTTGATCTCGATGTCGGTGAAGGGGATCCCGACTCCGCTGCTGAGGAAGAACGTCACGATCGCGCCGAAGCTGACGAGCTCGCCGTGCGCGAAGTTCGTGAGCCCGGTGGTGCCGTAGATCATGTTCAGCCCCAGGGCGGCCAGGGCGATGATCAGGCCGAAGAGCAGTCCGGAGTAGACCAGTCCAGGGACTCGATCCCACTTGCCTTCGAGCTCACGGTTGTCAGGTCCGATCAGGAACGTGGTGTTCAGGACGGTCAAGTTGCCCGTCAGGGTGTTCGTGGTCCGGGCGCCCTCACGCATGGTCACGCCCTCAGGCAGCGTGTCCGGGTCGAGGCTCACCAGCACCGAGCCGAAGCCTGCGGTGATCGCGATCTCGAAGGAGCCGTCCTCGGCCGTCACGCCCGGGAACTCCGTGCCGTCGCAGGTCGTGACCAGGATGTCGACGCCTGCAACCGGGGAGCCGTCGTCGGCGTTGTTGACGAGAGTCCCCTTGACGACCTTGTCGATCGGGGTGCCCTCGCAGGCTGCGGCGGTGGCGGCAAGACCGGGGGACGCGGCGTGTCCGGCGGCGGAGAGCGGCCCGACGACAGCCAGCAGCGCCAGCAAAGTGAGCACCGGGGCCGCGACCAGCGTCAGCGCCAGTGGCCGCCGAGCCCGCGGCGACCGCGGTCGGGGTGTGATGGTGTGGACGGTGCGCATGAAGCTCCTGTCGCCATGGAGATGTCCCGATTGGTTCAGCGTCGGTCGACGGCACCCCAGCAACAGAACCAGACTCGCGCTGCTCCCGGAAGACCCCGACGAGGCACCTTACGACCAAACGAGGGGTTTGTGCGGCAACTCCGGTAACGAGTCGAACAAGGTCGGGTCTCGTGGCCGCAGTCGACGTCAGCGCACGGCGACGAGAAGCGCCACCAGGCCAGGCGCCACGAGAAGCGCGGGCAGCAGATCGGCCACGGCGATCTCGCGGATCTTGAGCAGGCGCAAGGCGACTCCGACCAGCAGCAGCCCGCCGGTGGCGGTGATCGCTGACAGGTGGGCGGCCGGAAGCACGTCCCCCATGGCGACTCCGAGAAGGGTCAGGGAGCCCTGGACGGCCACCAGGGTCACGACGCTCGCGGCGACGCCCCAGCCGAACGAGGCGGCGAACGCGATCGCAGCGAACCCGTCGAGGGTCGCCTTCAGATAGAGCTGGTCGGCTCCGTTGCCCAGTCCGTCGTTGAGCGATCCCAAGATGGTCAGCGGGCCGGTGCAGAAGATCAGGGAGGCGACCACGAAACCCTCGATGAAGCGTTGCCGCTCGACCGAGTCGGACCCGCTCGACAGCCGACGCTGGAGGACTGCGCCGAGCCCCTCGACCCGGCTCTCCAGGCGCAGCAACGAACCGATGATGCCGCCCACGAGCACGGAGCCGAGCACGATGAGGAGCGGTGCGCTCGTCCCCACAGCGTCCGAGAGCGCGGGATCGAGGACCGCCATCGCCGACAGGGCAGCGATGAGCAGGGTGACCAGCCCGAGCCCGTCGGTGACGAGGTCACGGGTGCGTTCGGGGAGTCGGTTGCCCAGCAGCTTGCCGAGGGTGGCGCCGACCAGCACGGTCGCGACGTTCACGGCGGTGCCGACTCCGGGGATCACGCGGGCACCAACGGAGGAACGTGCATTCTCGAGGACTCTCTGTGACAGGTGGCGGCCCCCGAGCGTAGTGTGCGCCTTCTTCCTCGGGATCAGTGACGTCGTAGCAGAAGCAGGTACACACGTGGGTCGCTCACCGGTCGTTCTCCGTTGCGCTGTGCGCGCTGACGCGCCGTTCCTCGCCGACCTCTGGTCCTCGAGCCTGCGTCGGGCCGAGGTCGAGCGCCGGATCGCCGATCTCCACGTGATCCTGGACGTCGTCCTGGCCTCACCGATGCAGCGCCTGGTGATCGCGGAGTACGACGGACAGCCGGCGGGAGCCGTCCTCCTCCAGGTGGGCACCGTCTCCACGCTCAACCTCGAACCGACGGTGCGAGTCCTCTCCCCGTGTGTCCTCCCGTCCGTGCAACGACACGGAGTGGGGAGGGCCTTGATGGAAGCCGCGCTCACCTTCGCCGAGGAGCACGGCGTCGCGACCCTGGCGACGGCGGTCGGCTCCGGTGCCCGGGACTCGAACCGCTTCATGGCTCGTCTCGCGTTGAGCCCGCTCGCGACCTACCGGGTGGCGCCGACCTCCGCTGTGCGGGCCCGGCTCCGGGGGCAGCGGGCTGGATCGCTGAGCGCCGTGTCGAGCGGACGTCAGGTGACGCGCGTCGTGGCAGCGCGTCGTTCCTTGCGTCGCTCACGGGCCACCGGCTGAGGGAACGACGGCGCGTCGGAAGGGTGTCGACGCCTTGATCTAGGGTGACGGCGTGACTGACGAGACCGCCGCTGAGGCACGCCCGCGACTGCTGCTCCTCGACGGACACTCACTGGCCTACCGGGCGTTCTTCGCGCTGCCCGTCGATAACTTCTCCACCACCACAGGGCAGCACACCAACGCCGTCTACGGCTTCACCTCGATGCTGATCAACGTCCTGCGCGACGAGCAGCCCACCCACGTCGCCGTTGCGTTCGACGTCTCGCGCCAGACGTTCCGGATGGAGGAGTACCCGGAGTACAAGGCAAAGCGCAACAAGTCGCCCGACGAGTTCGGCAGCCAGCTCCCGCTGATCGAGGAGGTCCTCGACGCGCTGCGCATCCCGTTCTTGAAGAAGCCCGGTTTCGAGGCCGACGACATCATCGCCACCCTGGTCACCCAGGCACTCGCCGACGACATGGACGTCTTGATCCTGACCGGCGACCGTGACGCGCTCCAGCTCGTGACGGACCATTCCACGGTGCTCTACCCGATGCGCGGGGTCTCCGACCTGGCCCGGATGACGCCGGAGGCCGTGGAGACCAAGTACGGCGTACCCCCGTGGCGTTACCCCGAGCTCGCCGCGATCGTGGGGGAGACCTCCGACAACCTGCCCGGCGTCCCGGGAGTCGGACAGGGATACGCCGCCAAGTGGCTCAACCAGTTCGACGGACTCGACAACGTCATCACCCACGCCGACCAGATCACCGGCAAGAAGGGGGAGTCCCTGCGCGAGCACCTCGGCGACGTGATGCGCAACCGGCGGCTCAACGCGCTGGTGCGTGACCTCGAGCTCGACCTGGTGCCCGCCGAGATGTCGTTGCGCCCGTGGGATCGCCACGAGGTGCACACGCTCTTCGACGGCCTCGAGTTCCGGGTGCTGCGTGACCGGCTCTTCGAGACCCTCGAGAGCGAGGAGGATGTCGACGGCACCGGCTTCGACCTCGACGGCACCGAGCTCGGCACCGGGATGGTGGGCGCGTGGCTCGCGGCGGCCGGCGACACCCGCGTCGGGCTGCACGTGCACGGCTCCTGGGGTGCCGGCACCGGCCAGGTCGACGCGATCGCCCTGGCGACCGGCGACGGACGCGCGGCCTACCTGGACCCGACAGTGCTGGATCCCGACGACGACGCGGCGCTGGGCTCCTGGCTCGCCGACCCCGAGCGACCCAAGGTGCTGCACGACGCCAAGGGCCCGGCCCTCGCGCTGGCCGCTCATGGTTGGACGCTCGCGGGGGTCGCCTCCGACACCGCCCTGGCCGCCTACCTGGTGCGGCCCGATCAACGCTCCTACGACCTCGCCGACCTCACCCTGCGTTACCTCAAGCGCGAGCTGAAGCAGGAGGAAGCCGCCGAGCAGGAGGCCCTGTTCGACGACGGACAGGAAGCAGCGGCGACCGCGATGCTGCAGGCGCGGGCGGTGCTGGACCTCGCCGACGCGCTCGACATCGTCATCGAGGAGCACGGTGGCACCCGGTTGCTGGCGGAGGTCGAGCTGCCGCTGGTGAGCCTGCTGGCCCGTCTCGAGCAGGTCGGGATCGCCGTCGACTCCGAGCATCTCGAGCTGCTGTCAGCGCAGTTCGACACCGAGGTGCGCGACGCCGCGGCAGCGGCGTACGCGACCATCGGTAAAGAGATCAACCTCGGTTCCCCCAAGCAGCTCCAGGTCGTCCTCTTCGACGAGCTCGGGATGCCGAAGACCAAGCGCACCAAGACCGGTTACACGACGGACGCCGATGCGCTCCAGTCGTTGTACGCCAAGACCGAGCACCCCTTCCTCGAGCATCTGCTGCGCCACCGCGACGTGATCCGGCTGCGCCAGACCATCGACGGCCTGCTCAAGACAGTGGCCGGCGACGGTCGGATCCACACCACGTTCAACCAGACGATCGCCGCGACCGGCCGGCTGTCGTCGACCGACCCCAACCTGCAGAACATCCCGGTCCGCACCGAGGAAGGGCGACGGATCCGTGAGGGCTTCGTCGTCGGAGCCGGCCAGGAGTGCCTGATGACGGCCGACTACAGCCAGATCGAGATGCGGATCATGGCGCATCTCTCGCAGGACGAGCTGCTCATCGAAGCCTTCAAGTCGGGGCAGGACTTCCACTCGATCACCGCGGCTCGGGTCTTCGAGGTCGCACCCGACGAAGTCACCATCGAGATGCGCGCGAAGATCAAGGCGATGAACTACGGCCTGGCCTACGGGCTGTCCGCGTTCGGTCTCAGCGGCCAGCTCGGCATCGAGCCCGGCGAGGCGCGGGTGATGATGGAGGAGTACTTCGAGACCTTCGGCGGGATCCGCGACTACCTTGCCGGGGTCGTCGTCGAGGCGCGTCGCACCGGCTACACCGAGACCATCCTCGGGCGCCGCCGCTACCTGCCCGACCTGACCAGCGACAACCGCCAGCGTCGCGAGATCGCCGAGCGGATGGCGCTCAACGCTCCCATCCAGGGCTCGGCCGCCGACCTGATCAAGGTCGCCATGCTCAACACCCAGGCCGCGATCGAGCAGGCGGGCCTGGCCTCACGCATGCTGCTGCAGGTCCACGACGAGCTCGTCTTCGACGTCGCTCCCGGCGAGACCGAGGCTCTCGAGGCGCTGGTGCGTGAGCAGATGGGCAGTGCCGCCGACCTCCTCGTCCCGCTCGACGTCTCCGTCGGCACCGGTCGCACCTGGCACGAAGCCGCGCACTGATCAAGCGAGCAGCAGGCCGCGAGGAACGAGCGGGCTGCGTCGCGAGACGAGGTTGAGCAAGTCCCGTGAGCGAGGAACGAGCTCACGACGGACGCGTCGAAACCCCGTGAGCCGAGCGACAACCGCGGGGACAAGCGGCTGTCAGGTAGCAGGGGTCTCGACACGTTCGTCGCTGGCGCTCCTCACGGCTCGACCACCTGGGGCGTCGTCGCTGCGCTCGGCGGCTCCTGCGCTCACGGCTCGACCACCTACGACTGCGCGGCCTCGCTGCGCCGATCCAGGAACACCACCGGCACCAACAGTCCGACCAGCAGCACTGCGTCCACCACGAGCACCAGCGCCAACAGCTCGCCGATCGAGCCGACGAACTGAGCGCCCACGACGATGACGAGCAGGGCCGCCCAGAGAAGCCAGCCTGCCCGTCCGCCGCGCTGGGCGATGAGGGCGTAGACGAGCAGCTGGATCATCGAGAGCAGGGTGCCCAGGATCGCGAACTGCCAGAGCCGGTCCTCGATGGCGCCGTACTGATCGCCGCCGACGAAGACCAGGGCGACGTGGGACAGCACGAAGCTCGCAGCCACCCCGACGATGCCCAGGCCGAGGACCGCGCCGAGGCTGAGTCTCAGGGCACGGCGCCGTTGGCCGTCGTCGGCGAGGTTGGGGAAGGCGACGACCACGACGAACTGCGGCAGGAACAGCACGGCCTTGGTGAGGATCAGCCCGCCGGCATAGAGGCCGGAGTCGTCGTTGTCGAGGACCCCGCGGGCCAGGATCACGTCGACGTTGGTGACGGCGAAGAAGGCGAGGAGGGCCTGGGAGTTGTGGCCCAGCTCCTTCATGAGCTCCCGGATGCCGTGGTCCTCCGCCGAGGGCGGCACCACGTGGTGGACCCGGTCGCGGAGCGCCAGGGCCCCGACCGCCACCGGTGCGAGGGCGCCGAGGAGGACGGCCAGGATGGCGGTGAACTCCTCGGGCTGCCAGAGGATCAGCGCGGTCCCGACGAGAAGGCGGGGGAGACCGGCCGCGGCGTACAGCAGTGCGAGTGGTCGCCAGCGTCGCTCCCCCTGGAGAGTCCCGGCTTGGCCGCCCATCACCGTGAGCGGCACCGCGATCACGCCGACGAGGAGCGCGGTGAACAGGCTCTCGAGCCTCAGGAGGTAGTTGATCAGGGGCGCGGCCAGGAGGAGGCCCGCTCCCAACGTGAGAGCGGTCAGCCAGGTGAGCCGGCGGATGCCGCTCTCGATGACCGACACGTCGCCCGGGGTGGCCGAGATCCGGCGAGCGGCGGTGGCCTGCAGGGCGAGCTGGGCGACGCTGACCACCATCAGCAGGTTCATCACTGCGGCGAAGGCGCCGTACTGCTGGGGGCCGAGCGCTCGGGCCGCGATGATGGTGAAGCCGTAGGTCGCGATGTTCATGACCCCGATGGCCATGGCGATCACACCACCGTTGGACACGGCTCGTCGCGAGTTCACCTCAGGCACTCGCGGAGTGTTCCACAGCGAGCGGAGGGCGCGTCGGCGAGGAGGGCCTCGCACGTAGAGTGGGCGCGCCATGCCCGAGAACCAGGATCCTCGCGGCTCCCACGTCGTACGTGAGGACGCCCGCCGCGCATCGACGCTGACCTTCACCACCTACCTGGTCCTCGCGGTGCTGATCATGACCGAGAAGTTCGGGCAGACGACCTCCGACACCCGCCTCGACCTCACCAACGCGCCCACACAATTCCTACGGGACACCTTCACGCTCTGGAACTCGCAGGTCTCCCTGGGGGAGCTGCAGAACCAGGCCTACGGCTACCTGTGGCCCCAGGGGCCGTTCTTCGCAGGCCTCGCCGAGGCCGGCGTCGCCGGGTGGGTGACGGAGCGGCTGTGGTCGGTGCTGGTGCTGGTCGTGGCGTGCGAGGGGCTGCGTCGGGTCGCCCTGGCGCTGGGGCTCGACGTGTGGGCCGCCGCCCTTGCGGGCCTTGCCTACGGGCTGAGCCCGCGGATGGTGGCAGAGCTGGGGGTGCGCAGCGCGGAGATCCTGCCGGGAGCCGTGCTCCCGTGGGCGCTGCTGCCGCTGGTGCTCGCCGTCACCGGACGGCTACGACCCTGGCGGGCTGCGGTGCTCTCGGCCGCAGCGTTCTCCCTCAGCGGCGGGGTCAACGGTACGGCGACCTTCGCGCCCGCCGTCCTGCTCGCGATCGTTGTCGGTTGGGCAGTCATCTCGCGTCGACTGAGCTGGCGCTTCGGCCTCGGCTGGGCGGGCCTGATGGTCGCGGTGAACGCCTGGTGGGCCCTGGCTCTGGTGCAGTTCGGCGCCTACAGCCCGCCGTTCTTCGACTATGTCGAGGATGCGCGTACGACGACCGAGACCGCCGGCTTCTCCAACACGCTGCGGGGCACCAGCAACTGGGTCGACTACATCGTCGTGGGTGGTCGCCGGTGGTGGCCGGCCGGTTACGACGTCTCCTACGACATCTGGATCGTCCTGGCGAGCGGCGTGGTCGCAGCCCTGGGGATCCTCGGGCTGGTGCGCTACCGCGGGGTGCTGCGGGTGCCGCTTCTCGTCGCGGCGTTCGTCGGGATCGCCGCGATCTCGATCGCGCACACGGGCCCGCTGAGCAGCCCGTTCAGCCAGGGCCTCCAGGACCTCCTCGACGGCCCGCTGGCGCCGCTGCGCAACGTGCCGAAGGCTGACCCCGTGCTCCGGGTCCCGGTGAGCCTCGGGATCGCCGTCCTGCTCACCGAGCTGATCGTGATGCTGCGGCTGCGTTTCCAGCCCCGGTTGCGGCAGTTCTCCGCCGGGGTGCTGGTCGGGGCGCTCGTGGCGGCGATCGCCGCCCTGGGGTCGCCGGTGGCGTCGGGCAACCTGCGTACCCCAGGCTGGGAGGCCTTCCCCGACTACTGGACCGCGACCTCGGACTACCTCGACGAGACCCAGGGTGAGGGTGCGGCTTGGATCGTCCCTGGCTCCGGGTTCGGTATCCAGACCTGGGGCTGGACCATGGAGGAGCCCATGCAGGTGCTGGGTTCGTCGTCCTGGGTCACCAGGTCGCAGGTGCCGTTGGTGCCGTCCGCCACGATCCGGATGCTCTCGAGTCTCGAGCTCTACCTCACCACCGGTGCTGGTTCGCCCTATCTGGCTCAGATGCTGCGACGCGTGGGCATCGACCGGATCGTCCTGCGCAACGACCTCGACCAGCGGGTGGCCCAGTCGACGCCGGCCAACCTGGTGGCGGTGGCGCTGGCCCGCTCCCCGGGCATCGTGCAGGTGAAGACCTTCGGTCGCCTCGACTTCGGTCCGGCCATCCAGGTCTTCGATCTGGTCGGCGATCGTGGCCAGGGGGTCCAGGGGACAGAGGGCTATCAGCTGCGGGACGTGGCCGACAGCGTCACGGTGGCTTCGTCCGTCGAGGACGCCGTCACCGCCGTGGGCGCCGGGCTCGTCGGCGACGACCAGGCCGTGCTCGTCCAGGGCGACGAGGCGTGGGATGCACCGGCCGACATCCAGGGTGACGGCTTGCGTCGACGTGAACGGGCATTCGGGCGGGTGCACCAAGCGGAGAGCAACGTGATGGCTGCCCAGGACGACTACCGCGGCGGTCGGGTGCTGCCCAACTATCCGGGACCGCCCGGCGCCGAACCGGTGGTCGCTCGCTACGACGGCATCCTCGGCGTGACCGCCTCGACCTCCGCCGGGTACGCCGACATCATCGGTGAGCTGCGCCCCGAGAACGCGCCCTGGTCGGCCCTGGATGGCGACCCGGACACCTTCTGGAAGAGCGCACCGTTCGTCGATCCGCGCGGCGCCACCATCGACATCGACCTGGGTGAGGTGCGTGCACTCGACGACGTGGTGCTGCACCAAGCCGTCGCGCCCGTGGGGCTGCAGAGCGTGCAGGAGTGGCGGGTGCGTCTCGGTGAGGCCTCGGTCGTCGCCTCGTCCGATGCGTTCACCGGCCGCGCCGTGGCCGATCTCGACGGGGCGCGCGGTCGCTACCTGAGCCTCGAGGTCCTGACGACCGACAACGCCACCGATCCGGTCGGGCTCGCCGAGGTCGACCTCGACGGGTTGACGCCGTCGCGCACGCTGGTGCTCCCCGAGGTCGAGCTCGACGACGCCGCCGACCTGATCTTCGACGCCTTTCCGGAGAGGCGGGCGTGCATCACCACGCTCCTCGGCCCGGACTGCGACCTCGGGCGCCAGCGAGTCAGCGAGGAGGCGTCAGGCATCGACCGGACCGTGACGATCCCCGCCGCAGGCGAGTGGCAGGTCGCCGGCCTGGCGGTCGCGCGCTCGACCCAGTCGACGTCGGAGCTGCTGCGGGCCCAGACCGGGCCCCAGGTCCGCGGGAGCTCGTGGTTCGGCCAGGATCCCCAGGTCCTGCCGCGGATGGCCTTCGACGGTGACGACGCGACGTCCTGGTTGGCCGACCCGCGTGATCGGGAGCCGTCGCTGCGCCTCGACCTCGGTCGCCGCCGCACGCTCAGCTCGTTGCGGATCACCGCTCCCGCCCCGATCGCCCAACCTCCGACCCAGGCAGTGCTGCGCTCGGGTGGGCTGACGCGCACCGTCGACCTGGAGGGCGACGGGTCCTTCGAGCCCTTGCGGGTGCGTGAGCTCACGATCACCTTCTCGCGCCCGGACGACGACTTCACGCTCCTCGGTCTGGGCGAGGTCGAGCTCGACAACGCCCGGTTGACGCGGCCGCTCGACGGGGCCGGGTCCACCGGAGCGCTGTGTGGCTTCGGGCCTGACCTCGTTGTCGACGGCCGGGTCATCCCGACCAGGGTGGAAGGTCAGATCGGCTCCGTGGTGGCGAAGGGTCAGCTCGCCGTCCGTGCGTGCGGGATCCGCAACCGGATCAGTCTGGCTGCCGGCGAGCACCACATCGAGCTCAGGTCGAGCCCGCAGTTCCAGCCGGTCGAGCTCAAGCTCGACAGTGTCGAGGACCCTCGCTCCATCGAGCGTTCGCGCACGTTCGAGGTCCTCGAGGAGGGCGAGACCGAGCGGGTCATCTCGGTCGGAGCGGGGGAGGAGGCGATCTTGTCCTTGCCCCAGAGCTTCAACGCCGGCTGGACCGCCCGTCTCGACGGCACCGTGCTCACCCCGCTCCAGGTCGACGGCTGGTCCCAGGGCTGGTTGGTGCCTGAAGAAGCGAGCGGGGAGGTCGTGCTCACCTACGACCCGCAACAGCGCTACCTCGTCCTCCTGATCGCGGGCATCGCGGTCCTCGCGCTGATCGTGCTCGCCGGGGTCGTGGTCGCTGCGACGACGCGGCTCAGCCCGGCCCTCGCGACGCCCACGCCACCTGCCGTGCCGGTCGTGGCGTCGCCGGTGGGGCGGCATCGGCGTCGTCGGTTGCTCGGCACCGGGGCGGGAGCCCTGGGCGTCGGTCTCGTCGGGTACGCCGTCGGGGGACCGCTCGTCGCGCTCGGGGCGCTCATCGGCACCGTGCTGGCGACCCGACCACGGTGGGCGCAGACCCTGGCCGCGACCGTGCTCCTGGGCGCGGTGGTGGCCCTCGTCGTCCAGGTGCAACGAGAGCGCCAGTTCCCCCTCGACGCGATCGACCTCGCAACCGGGTTCGGGCTGGCCCTGGCGCTTGCCTCGTGCGTCGTACGACGTGGCCGCGGCGGACCGCATGCGGCCTGAGCGTCGCGTCGACCTGGCCTGGTCGACGCTGCTCGCCCTCGCGGTCACCGGACCACTCCTCCTCGGCGGTGGCTACTGGCTCGTGGGCGACATGGTCTTCGTGCCGCAGCAGCCTTGGAAATCCGCCTGGCTCGGCCTCGACGGCTCCCTGCCCCGGGCCGTGCCGATGGATGCCCTCATCTCGCTGCTCACCCAGGTGGTGCCGGGCTGGGTGGTGCAGCGAGTGTTCCTGGTGGGGGCGCTGCTCCTGGGTGGGATGGGGATCAGCCGGCTCGTGCGTGATCGCGCGTGGTACGCCCGAGCCGCGGCGATCAGCGTCTTCGTGTGGAACCCGTGGGTCCACGATCGGCTCCAGATGGGGCAGTGGGCGATCCTCAGCGGCTACCTGGCACTGCCCTGGGTGGCGCTGGCCGCACGGCGTTTCCGCACCGACCCGCGCACAGGTTGGGCGCCCGTTGCCCTCGCCCTGACGGTCTCGGCGCTCTGCAGCCCCTCGAGCGGGGTGATGGCAGTGCTCGTGCTCGCCGTCCTCGGGCTCCGTCGGTCCTGGACGTCGTGGGTCGTGCTGGCAGGGCTGTCGCTGGTCGCCAACCTCCCGTGGCTGCTGCCTTCACTCGTCGCTCGCTCCAGCAGCGTCACCACCGATGCGGTCTTCGACCTCTTCGCACCTCGGGCCGAGTCGTCGCTGGGGACCTTGGCGAGCCTGATCTCCATGGGTGGCACGTGGAAGTCGTCCATCGTGGCGGGGGAGCGGAGCAGCGTCGTCGTGATCATCCTGGCCGGTGCGCTCACGGCGGTCGCCCTGCTCGGTGCCTGGCGGCTGCAGCGCGACGCCAGCACCCCTGACGCTCGTGCAGAGGTACGGCGGCTCGCGGTGGTCGCGGCCGGTGCCCTCGTCCTGGCCGCGGTGCCGGCCCTCGGCGGAGCCGAGCTGTTGAGTCGGTTGGGCGAGCGGGCGCCCGGTGTCGCGCTGCTGCGCGATGCCCAGCGCTTCCTGGCCCCCGCCGGGCTCCTCCTGGCAGTCGGGGTGGCTTCGGCGGTCACCTGGACCCGAGCCCGGGTCGCGCCCGGACGGGAGTCCGCCTGGGCGGTCGTCGCCCTGCTCGTGATCGCCCCGGTGCTGCTCCTGCCCAGCCTGGCCTGGGGTGCCGGCGGCCTCCAACGCTCGTCCTACCCGGCCGACTGGGATGCCGTCGCCGAACGGCTGGCCGCGGAGCAGGCGATCGGTCCAGAGCAGGGTTCAGCGATGGGGACGATCGTGCTGCCCTGGGCCGGCAGCTACCGCACGTTCGACTGGGCCGACGGTCGCGCGATGCTCGATCCGGCGCCACGCTACTTCCCCGGAGACGTCCTCATCGACGATCGCACCTTCGTCGACGGGGCAGAGATCGCCTCCGAGGACCCACGCGTGCAACGTGTCGCGCGCGCCCTCGAGGCCGGTTCTCCGAGCGAGGCAGCCGCAGCGCTCGAGGCCCAGGGCATCCGGTGGGTGGTGGTCGAGAAGGGCCAGCTGGAGCAAGAGGTCCCGGCCGGGACAGTGGTGCTCGATGGCCCCGTGCTCGCGCTGGTCGATCTATCCCCGGGAGGTCGCGCCGCAAGTCTTACGGGCGTTGACCCAACCCGAAGTAACTATTCCGGCCTAGTCATTTCGGGCCACTTGTGGGCGATCAGTTTGTTGATCGCCTCGGGGGCGTACATACTCCGTTCTGGACGACGCCGCCGTCAGTGCTGACGGGGCGGGATCCGCGAGGTCTTTGGGAGGGGACCGAGCACATGACTGGAACATCCACAGGTTTGGGCAACACCCTCAACGTGATCGTCGCAGCGCTCGTCGGAGCCGCGGCTGCCACCGCACTGACGGTCGGCGGGGTCAACGCCTACAAGGGCGACCAGACGCCGGTCGCCGAGTCCAAGCTGATCCAGTACTCCGAGCAGTAGTCGCGAAGCGCGCTCGTCGCTCGTAGAGCCACGGCGTCGCGCACGACTGCTGATCGAGGTCTCCCCGGGAGGGTGGGGACCTGTGCTGTTGACGGCTTGGGAGGGCCTACATGCTGCAGATCGTCATACCTGCGTACAACGAGGAGAACCGGCTACCCCGCACGCTGCGGGAGCTGCGTCGGTTCGTTCGTGAGAACCGGGCGCGCCTCGGCGTCGTCGAGGTGATCGTCGTCGACAACGCCTCGAGCGACGCGACCGCTGACGTCGCTCGCCGTGCCGACTCGACCGTGCTTCCGGTCCGGGTCCTGTCGTGCCCCGTCCGGGGCAAAGGTGCGGCCGTGGCCGCCGGGATCGCCGTCACCGACGCCGACGTGGTGGCCTTCATGGACGCCGACGGTGCCACGCACCTCGACGCCCTGCTCGAGTCGCTGCGTCTGATGGCGCTCGGCACCGACGTCGCCATCGGTTCGCGCGCCGCCTTCGGCTCCGACACCGCCGCTCGCCACAGTCGACTCCGTGAGTCCGGCGCGCGTCGCTATCGCGCGCTGACCGCCCGGATCGTGCCGGGCGTCGGAGACACCCAGTGCGGGTTCAAGGTCTTGCGCGGCGACCTGGCGCGACGGACGTTCGCCGAGCTGCGTACAGCGGGCTTCTCGTTCGACGTCGAGCTGCTCGCTCGGCTCCAGCGTGGTGGTGCCTCGATCGTCGAGTTCCCCGTGCAGTGGGCCGATGTGCCCGGCTCGACGTTCGAGCCGCTGCGCCACGGTGCGGGAGCGTTCCTCAACCTCGCGGGGATCGCCTGGCAGTTGCGCGCCGCTCCAGCGCCGCGTGTCCTGGCCGCACCCGCTCTCTCCGCTGCTCTGACGCCCTTGGCTGCCGAGGCCTGACATGAGCGCATCACCTCGCACCCTTCCCCTGGCCGGAACTCGTGCTGTCGTCGTCAACTGGCGCGACCTCGAGCACAGCCTCGCCGGCGGGTCCGAGCGCTATGCCTGGGAGTTCGCCAAGGCGCTGCTCGCGGCGGGGGCCGAGGTCGAGTTCATCACCGCACGCGATCGCGGGCAGGCCCGTCACGGCGAGCGCGACGGGATCGCCATCCATCGAGGCGGCGGTGCGTTCGGGTTCTACGCCTTCGCGGCCTACTCCCTGCTCAAGCGCCGTCGATCACTCGACATCGTCATCGACCCCGAGTGCGGTATCCCATCGTTCTCGCCCCTGTATGTCGCGCGCTCGACCGCCGTCGTGCTCGTGGTGCACCACGTCCACCAGCAGCAGTTCGCGACCTACTTCCCGGCGCCGCTCGCGCGTGTGGGGCAGTGGATGGAGAGGGTGGCCATGCCATTCATCTATCGCCGGCGCCGCACGGTCGCCGTGTCGGAATCCACCCGCGACGAGATGGTCACCCAGCTCGGCTGGGAGACCTCGGTCGAGATCATCGCCAACGGCACCTCTGCCCCGGAGGCCGAGCGCGGCCTCGGGACCGACCCCACGGAGGCGCTGGTCGACAAGGACCTCGACCGGATGGTCGTCCTGGGTCGTCTGGTGCCCCACAAGCGCGTCGACCTGGTGCTGCGGGCGCTGCACGCGCTGCGCGACGAGCGGCCGGGCCTGCACCTCGACGTCTGCGGGAAGGGTCCCGAGCTCGACCGGCTGCGCTGGATCGCCGCCGATCTCGACCTCGCCGACCGGGTGACCTTCCACGGCTACGTCGCCGAGAAGACCAAGGAAGCCATCCTGCGTCGGGCCGCGCTGCACGTGTGTGCCTCCGACATCGAAGGCTGGGGCCAGGTCGTCATCGAGGCGGCCGGTTACGGCATCCCGACCGTTGCGCGCGACGTCCCGGGCCTGCGCGACTCGATCCGCGACGGGGAGACAGGCTTCCTCGTGCCGGACTCCGAAGACCTCGACGAGGTCGAGCAGCGGCTCACCGGCGCCATCAGGACGGCGCTGGTCGAGCTCGAAGCGTCCGAGAACCAACGTCTCTTCATCAAGGCCTGCACGACGTGGGCGTCCGGCTTCAGCTGGGCACGCATGCACCATGACGCCGTCGATCTCGTGGTCGACGAGCGCCGAGCCCGGCAGGGCACCGCACCAACGTCATCACCCCGTGCTCCATCCGCGGCACCCGCCGCGTTCATCGAGAGGTAATCACCATGCGTCGAGTCTTCAGCACCGTCCTCATCGGACTCGGAGCGTTCCTGATCATGGCCGCGCTCCTGGTCAAGTTCTACGCCCACCCCAACCTGGCCACCATCCCGACCAACTACGAGTCGACCACCGCGCTCCAGGCCAACGGGGCGACGATCTTCGATGCCGCCAGCCTCTCGCCGATCACCACCGACCTGGCGATCTCCTCCTACACCATCGCCGACAGCGACGTAGCCAAGCCGGCCGACACGGTCGTGTGGGTCAACCGCACGTCGATCGTCAACACCGGCGTCCCGGGGGCGACGTGCGACCCGGCCGTCGACGCCGCGCTGCCGGGCTGCTTCCAGCAGAGCTCCGAGCGGGTGCCGTTCGACACCCAGACGGGCGCTGCCGCCCCGTGCCCCGACTGCGGCTCCTACGTCGACCAGTCCTACGTCGACGGCGACCGCTACGCGGTGCGTCAGGTCGACGTCACCCGCTCCGGCCAGATCTACAAGGCGCCGTTCGACATGAGCACCGACGACATGCAGTGGTGGGACTCCTCGATCGGCGAGGCCACCACGATGAAGTATGTCGGCACCGAGGACCTCGACGGGCTCGAGACCTACAAGTACGTCCAGACCATCGAGCCCACCCAGATCAGCACCCAGGACCTCCCGGGCACGGTCTTCGGCGTCACCGACCCGACCGTCACCGCGGCCACCATGTACAGCATGGTCCGCACGATCTGGTTCGAGCCGACCACCGGCTCGCCCATCAAGCGGTCCGAGAACCGCAACCAGTACTTCGACTTCGAGGGCCAGCAGGTCGACGCCTTCGTCGGCACCGTCGAGTACACCCCGGAGACGGTCTCCGACCTGATCGCCGACGGCAAGTCGCAGAGCTTCCTGCTCGGCGGCATGGTCTGGCTGTTCCCGCTGGTGATGATCGGGCTCGGTCTGGCGGCGATCCTCGGCGGCCTGGCACTGCGTCGTGGCACCCGGGGAGCCAAGGGCAACCACAAGCCCGACCGCGAGCTCGTCACCGCCTGAGCTCGGACCCCGTTCAGGGGTGCAGCTGTGTCACGACGGCCTCGAGCAGCTGCTCGAGGCCGTCGTGCGTCCAGTCCGAGCCGCGCGCTCGCAGCGTGAGCCTCGTCGTGGGGGGAGTGGTGCCACCGAGGGAGACGGCTCCGAGCGCTATCCCGGTGCCTCCGGCAGTCACCGGGTGGAACGTCAGCGACTTCACCTCGGGGGCGGTGACCGTCCCGAGGTGGGAGACGAGCAGCGTCGACCCCAGCCGTGGGGCGAGCAGGCGCAGGCCGAGCCGCAGCAGCCCTGCCCCGCCTCCGGCTCCTTGAACCGCACGCTGGGTGGGGTGCTCCCGCAGGGCCGCGCTCACCGCTTCGAGGTCGAGGCTCTCGACGTCGCGCAGCCGCAGCAGGGCACTGCGATCGGCGATCAGCCCATCCGGGCCAGGAGCGGCGTCGCGGGTCACGCCCACCGCCACGGCCACGTGACGGGTACGACGCCGGCCGGGCGTCGACCGGTTGTACGCCGCCACACCGCGGGCGCCGGCGACGACGAGGTCCGCGGTGCGGATCGTGCCGGGGACACCGCGCTCGACGTACACGTCCAGCGGGTCGGTGATGAACGGTCGGCGGGCGGTGACCCCGGCCGGTGGGCGCACGGCGACCTCGGCCAGTCGTCTCGCGATGGTGCCGACCGGGCCCGAGCCGTCGGGGCGCTCGCCGACGCCACGAGCCGAGGAGCTGACCGGGCCACCGGTGACCGCCGCCAGCACGGCCAGGAGACCGAGTCCGTCGACGGCGCTGTGGTGGGCCGAGACGACGAGGTGCTTCCCGTCGGGGCTCAATCCGAGGGAGACCACGCCCTCGCGCTCGTCGCCCAGCTCGCGGCGCAGGTCGTGCAGGTCTGGGGCGACCCGCACGACGCCGGGTCCGGGCCAGCCCTGATCGGCGTGCAGCCGGGTGAGGCGCTCGCGCACGTCCTGCTCAGCGACGGGCGCGGCGAGATCGGCGGTCAGGACGATGCGCCACGCGATCAGCGGGTCGGCGACCCAGGCGGTGCCCGGTGGCGTGGGTCCGATTCCTTCAGGCATGGGGCTTGACGGCGCGCACGACGAGCGAGACCCCTGGGAGGCGGTGCAGCGGCAGGATCCGCTCGGCCGCCACGGCGGCGCGCAGACCGGCGTTCAGCACCGGGTGCACGTGCTCCATCTCGCTCTCGCTGGTGTTCTTCTTGCGTCGCGCGCGCACCACCGGTCGCAGCAGCACGTTCCAGGAGCGCACGTCGACGACCTCGAGCCCGACCCGCTCCATCAGTGCGATGAGCTCGGGCCGCTCGTAGCGCCGTACGTGCCCGAGGGCGACGTCGTGACCACTCCACAGCGACATGCTGCACGGCACCGCGACGAGCAGTCGCCCGCCCGGCTTGAGCACGCGGAACGTCTCGCGGGCCACGGCCTCGTCGTCGTCGATGTGCTCCCACATGTCGGTCGACATGACCAGGTCCATCGAGGCATCGGCGAAGGGCAGCACCCGGGCATCGCCGCGCACGACGTCGAGGCCGCGACTCGAGGCCAGGCCGGCGGCCGCGGGGGAGTACTCGAGCCCGCTCACCTGCCAGCCGAGGTCGCGCAGCACCGCGGTGTTGCCGCCCCCGCCGCAGCCGACGTCGAGCGCACGGCCGGGGGTGAGCGGCGTGACCAGCCGACGCACCATCGCTCGCCGCTCGGCGTACCACCAGTGCTTGTGCTCCAGCGCTGCCGACTTCCGGATCTCGTCCTCGTCCACGCCGCCAAGTATGGCGACAGCACGCGGCTCAGCGCAGGTCGGCTCCGAAGATGGCGGTGCCCGGTGTCAGCTGCCCGCGCACGGCCGACCAGCCACCCCAGATCCGGTCGTGCCCCTCCGGCCACTCGGGCTCGACGAGGTCGGTCAGGGCGAACCCGGCCTTCGTCAGCAGACCGACCCAGTCACCCAGGGTCCGGTGGTGCTCGACGTAGGAGACCTCTCCGGTGTCGTCGTCGACCTCGACGTAGGGCAGTCGGTTCCAGTAGGACTGAGCCGCCACGAGGCCTCCCTCGGAGGGGTCGTCGTTGAACATCCACCGCGTCGGGTGGGTGATCGAGAAGACGAATCGACCACCGGGTCGCAGCACCCGAGCGGTCTCGGCCAGGGCAGCGGCGATGTCGTGGACGAACTGGAGCGCGCCGAAGCTGCAGAAGACGATGTCGTACGTCGAGGCAGCGAACGGCAGGTGGGTGGCGGTGCCGAGGACCACCGGCACCTCGACGCCGGTCTCGGCATCGATGCGCCGGGAGTGCTGGAGCTGGCGGTGGGAGAGGTCCAGGCCGACGGCGCGGCCACCTTGGGCGCGTACCCAGCGCGAGCACTGGCCCGCTCCGGAACCCACCTCGAGCACGTCGCGGTCGGCGAGCGGACCCAGGAGGCCGGCCTCGGACTCGGTCAGGCCTTCCGGACCCCACACGAACCCGATGTCGCCGAGAAAGGCGCCGTGGGTGGCCTGGTACTCGTCGGCATACCGGTCCCAGTCGGGGCCGTTGGCCCGGCGCGACTCCTCCTCGGTGACGTCGCGGCGGTGGGCGCTGACCGCCGCCATCGGCGGGTGGTCGCGGGAGTCGGGGGCGGTGGGCGGGAGCTGCTCGTTCACGACCCGACCACAGCAGTCGCCGGGCGGCGTCGACCGCCCGGGATCCTGGCAACGAGATCGCCGAGGGGTCCCACGGCGCGGTGCAGCGAGTCGGCGGAGTCCGACAGCGCGGGGATGAGGCGAGCGATCGAGTTGAGCTGGGGCTGGATGTGCTCGAGGGTGTCCCCGAGGCTGACGAGCTGGTCGAGCGTCCCGCCCTCGGCGACGAGCTTCTCGACGAAGCCGTCCTCGGTCAGCAGCCGGTCGATCAGGCCGTCCGACGCGGTGAGCCGGTCGACGGCGCCGCCAGGCGCGAGCAGCCGATCGAGCACGCCTTCCTGGGCGAGCCAGGCGGTCGAGCGCGCGCCGCCGTCGGCGAGCAACCGCTCGAGTGCGCCGTCGCGGGCGAGCAGTCGCAGGAGTGGGCCGTCGTCCTCCATCAGCCGGTCGAGCACGCCGTCGCGGGCGAGCAGTCGCCCGAGCGGGCGATCGAGCGCCGTGAGGTCGGTCAGGGTGGCGACCAGGCGCATGGCACCGCTCTCCTCGCGCACGAGGTCCATCAGCTGGGCGAGGTAGCCGCGCTCACCGATGACCTGAAGGATCAGCTCGGCGTAGCCACCGGGGCGCCGGATCGGTCCGTCGGGTGCGGCGAGCGTGCCGACCGCGAGTGTGGCACGCGTGGCGGCCACGGCGATGCGCAGCGGCAGTGTGGCGGCCTCGGTGAGGGTTTCGGTGAGGGTCGGTCCGACGAGGTGCGCGTGCACGGGTGAGGCCATGGGGTCACGCTATCCCGGCCAGTAGCGTGACACCCATGGACTTCACGGACCTGGAACCCCTGCCCGGTGGCTGGTCCGGCGAGACCTTCGTGGCGGGGCTTCCCGACGGCGAGCGACAGGTGGTCCGGATCTACGTCCGCGACCCCGCTCGCGCCGAGGTCGATGCTGCCCTGCTCCGCCTGGTGCGAGGGCTGGTGCCGGTGCCCGAGGTGCTGGAGGCGCGCCGAGCCGCCGGTGACCTGCCGGCGCTGCTCGTCACGTCGTACCTGCCGGGGGAGCGCGGTGACCTGGTCCTGCCGGGACTCGGCGCCCCCGACCAGGCGGTGCTCGGCGCCCACGTCGGTGAGCTGGTCGCCACCCTCGGGGGGATGCCGCTGCCGGGTCCGGGGCAGTTCGTCGACGGCGACCTCGGGGTCCGCAGCTGGGACCTCCCAGGGGGGTTGCCGGAGTACGCCGAGCAGACCCTCGCTCACGGGCTTCAGCACTGGTCGAGCGAGGCGCGGGCAGCGCTCGTCGAGGTAGCGACCCACGCCCAGGACGTGCTCGACACCGTGACCCGCACCTGCCTGGTCCACAGCGACCTCAACCCGAAGAACCTGCTGGTCGATCCCGGGACACTCGAGATCACCGGGCTTGTGGACTGGGAGTACGCCCACGCGGGCCACCCGTTCACCGACCTCGGCAACGTGCTGCGCTTCGATCGCGAGCCGACCTACGTGGCGGCGGTCCTCGACGCCTACGAGCGGGTTCGCGGGACGCCGGCCGCCGAGGCGCTCGAGCTCGCCCGCGCCGCCGACCTGTGGGCGCTCGTCGACCTGGCTGCGCGGGCCGGGGAGAACCCGGTCGCGGACCGTGCGGAGCGCCTGCTGCTGGAGATCGTCCGCTCGGGCGACCTCTCGGGCGCGCCGGGCTGACACCCCCTGACACAGCGGAGATCCTGCAATCACCGTCAAGTGGGATGTGGCCGGGTTGCGGGAATGACAAGGCGACCCGGGGCGGTGCCCCGGGTCGCCTGGTCAGTCGTCAAGGAGTCACGGACGCTTTCCGCGGATCCTGAACTTCGCGCCGTTCTGCGAGTTGTTGAAACCCTTGTCACCCTTGAACTTGAAGATGACGATGTGCTTGCCCTTCTTCAGGCTCTCGAGGTTGAACTTGGTGACACCCTTGTCGTTCAACGTGGACTTCAGGCGGGCGATGCGCTTGCTGTTGCCGTTCTTCTTCTTGACAACGGTCGCGCGCATCATGCCGGCGGGGACGGCCTTGCTGCCCTTCACCCGGACCTTTGCCTTCAGGTAGGCCTGACGGGAGCCCTTGGTTGAGATGGCCACGCCCACGGTGCGGGTGTCGGACGTCGGGTTGGGCGACGGTCGGCGTCGGCGTGGGGGTCGGCGTGGGGGTCGGCGTGGGGGTCGGGGTCGGCGTCGGCGTGGGCGTCGGCGTGGGCGTCGGCGTGGGGGTCGGCGTGGGGGTCGGCGTGGGCGTCGGCGTGGGCGTCGGCGTCGGGGTCGGCGTCGGGCAGGTGACTCCGCCGACCGGTGCCTTGGCACTGACCTTCATCGGGAAGAGGTCGAGATCCACCACGGTGAGGTCGGCCACGCCCGGGAGCAGGACGAGCTCGACCTCGAGCACGGCTGCGGAGGCGCTGGCCTCGGTGCCGTCGGCGGCCTCCACGAGGTCATCGACCTGGCCGAGCCGCAGCTCGAGCCCGAGCAGCGGGTTCGCCGGCACTGCGAAGTCGAGCGGCGAGCCGTCGACGGGGAGGTCGAACTCCTCACCTGCCAAGGACACGGTGACCAGGGGAGCGGCGTACGAGACGACGGCGCCGCCGTCGGTGCCACTCGCGGTCGCGGTCAGGACCGGGGTGTCGAGCACCCGCACGGCGACGTTGCCGAGCAGCTCGAGGTCGACGGCCGAGCCCTCGGCCTTGGCCTCGACGCTGCGGTTGGTGGCCGACGGTGCCTCGATCAGGCTGGTGGACTGGGTCACCGAGACCTCGTCCGGCAGGTCGAGGAGAGCGGCGACATCGGGGATCGGCAGGACGGAGGCGTCGGCGGTCGTGATCTTCGACCGGGTGAGCGGCACGTCACCCGGCAGGCAGGTGTCGTCGCCGGCCCAGCGGGCCGAGGCCGTCGCGTTGGACACGCCGAGGTTGAGCACGGGGCTCGTGGTCATCGGGATGATGTCCTCGGCAGCGCCGTCGGCGTTGTCCGGCGGTGCGGTCTGGGACGTCGAGGCCAGCACGTCGAGAGGCAGTGCGGTCAGCAGCGTGCCGTCGAGGTTGGTGGCGGAGGCCGACGAGCGCGGGTCCGCTGCCGTGCCGGTGGAGCCGACGGCGTCGCCGAGGCTGAGGTCACCGGCAGAGAGCCCGGCGGCGGCGATCGCGATGAGGTCGAGGACGCCCGACTCCGAGCTGGCCGAGAAGGCAGCCAGCGGCGCGGCGGTCGGGGAGGCAGAGGCGGCCTGCGAGGACGCAGTGACCGCGAAGGTCGCGGTACTGCCGATGACGGCGACGGCGGTGCAGGCGGCGACCGGGGCTACCCCACGCCGAGCGGCATCGAGCCACAGGGGACGCGGTCGTCGCGACGCCGGGCGCGCGGAGGTGGATAGGGGCATGGGGGGTGCTCCGTTTCTCTATCGCGGTCCACGGGGGTAGGACCGGTCGGGGGAGTCGAAGAAGCAGAGACCGACGTGATCCACGGGAAATCGCGGGTCGAACCCGAGAGAACTGCTCAGCACGACATTTGGGGCGTACCCGGTGTCGCTGGCGTTATGCGTCGAAGATATGTCGACTTGACTGCTCACCGGCCCACGTGACTGCGGTCCGCGCCGCCGACCTGTGGGCCCTCGTCGACCTGGCCGGCCGAGCCGGGGAGGATCCGGTCGCGGATCAGGCGGAGTCGCTGCTGCTGGCGTCGTTGGAGCCGATGACTGCACGCTGAGGGCGAATAGGTCGCACGACTCAACCTTTCCGGGGAGCGGCGCGTAGGAGGAGGTGTGAGCACGATGACCGATCGACCAGGAGTGGACGACGCAGTGGACGACGATCACTTCGAGCGCCTGTTCTTCGCCCATGTGACCCGCCTCGTCCGCCTTGCTGGGTTTCTCGGCGCGTCCGATCCCGAGGACGTCGTGCAGGAGGCCTACTGCAAGGTGTTCGCCGGTCGGTCGCGGCTCCTCGGCGACGGGGAGGCGGCGGCGGGCTATCTCAATCGCACCGTGGTCAACGAGGTCCGGGACCGCCATCGACGGGCCCGCGTGGCCAAGGGAAAGGTGCACCTTCTCGCGCCCGCCGGAGTCACAACGGACGGGGTGAGCAGTGAGCCTCTAGGAGTACGTCGGGCGGTGGCGACCTTGCCGCCACGCCAGCGGGAAGCCGTGGTCCTGCGCTACTGGTTGGACCTGCCGCTCGCCGAGGTGGCCGCGACCATGGGAGTACGGACCGGCACAGCCAAGTCACACGTCTCGCGTGGGCTCGACAGCCTGCGGGCGGCCCTGACCGAGATCGACCCCGACGAGGAGGAGCGGTGATGAGTGCCACCGACGAGCTGCGAGCGGCCTTTGGCGAGGCTGCTGCGGAGCACGACGTCGACGTGACAGCGATGTATGCCGCCACGCGGCTGCGGTTGGGCGAGGCCCGGGCCGATCGCTCGAGGAAGCGTGGAACCGCTCGGACCCTGCTGCTCGCCGCGGCCTCGGTCGTTGTCGTGTCCGGCATCGGGGTGGCGAGTCCGACCATCGCCGACCGGCTCTTCGCCGATGAGAACACCTCGCCGGCCGGTGGGGTGGACGAAGAATTCACCTGCCCGGTCCAGGGGACGACCGACTTCGCGACGTCAGATGACGACTCCTTCCTGCCCGGGCTCGCGCCGGGCGGAGCGCCCCGATGGGAGGAGCAGGAGCCCCCGCTCCACACGGTGGAGGTCGCCGGCAGCACCGCGCTCCTACGGGTCGGCAATGCCGACGGCACCCTGGCCAGCGTCACGACGTTCGAGCTCGAGGGCGACGACTACCGCCGCGTCTCGGTGACGAAGTGCGTGAACGAGCAGCCGCTCGGCGCCGTTCCGCCACCGCTCGTGAGCGAGGGCCTACCCGAGACGTCGTCCTTGCTGCGTCCGCGCGATGTCGCCCCCGACGCGGTGGTGATCGCCGATCGCCTCACCTACGACGTCGCCGGGCTCGTGAAGCGGATCCGGGTCCTCGCCTACGAGTGCGACGACCGGCTGTGTCTCGAGGCGGGCAGCAGAGGCGACACGGTCCTGCGGACCCGGTTGCCGGCCACCTCGCGTCCGGTCGACCTCACCCAGCTGCTGGCTGATCCCGACGACGTGGTCGGTGTCGATCCGGCTCAGCGACTGGTGGCCGTGCACGATCGCGACGGCGCGCTCGTGGAGGTGTCGTGGCGCGATGCGGCGGGGGACCGGACCGTGGTCGACCCGATCACGGTCACGGGCCGGAGCGGCCGCCTCTACCTCGTCCTGGCACCGACCGAGGCCCTCGCCTCGGTGAGCGTCGTCGACGGCGCCGGCACGCGGGTCGACGTGGCTGCCGGCGACCTGCGCGACTGACGTCTGCCCTGCGCAACGACGAAGCCCCGCCAGGTCCGGGACCGGGCGGGGCTTCGTCGTACGTCAGTGCTGCGGGATCAGCCGCCCATCACCGAGCGCGAGTTCTTGTTCTTCTTCGGGTGGGGGTTCTTCGGGGAGGAGGCCCGGTCAGCAGGGTTGGAGCCCCGCTTGATCTCGACGCCATCGCTGACGCCACCGAGGTCGGTGTCGCAGTTGCGCGGGTCGGTCCGGTCGCGACCGAACTTCTTGTTCTTGAGCCCCTTGCGCTCCTGACGGTCCGTCAGCCCGTCCTTGTCGGTGTCCTTGAGGAGCGGGTTGGAGTGGACCTTGCCGATCGTGTAGGTCCGCTTGCCGTTCTTGCTGGCGATCACCACCTGGTCGATGACGTAGCCGTTGACCTCGCGGCCGTCGCTGATCTTGTCGCCGTCGGTGTCCTTGTCGTTCGGGTTCGTGCGCACCGAGCCGATCGGGGTGACCACGCGGTTGCAGTCGGCGACGCCGTCGTCGACCACCACGCCCGAGATCTCCTCGGAGTCGCTGAGACCGTCGTTGTCGGAGTCGGCGTCGTTGGGGTCGGTCGCCTCCGAGCTGTAGGCAGTGTTGGCAGCACCCTGGACCTCGTCGCCGTCGTTCAGGCCGTCGTTGTCGGAGTCGGGGTCGAGCGGGTCGGTCTCGCTCTGGTAGTACTCGAAACCGTCCTCGAGACCGTCGTCGTCGCTGTCGGGATCGAGCGGGTCGGAGCCGATGAGGTCCTCGAGTCCGTCGATCAGTCCGTCGTCGTCGCTGTCGTTGTCCAGCGGGTCGGTGCCGGCTGCGATCTCGTCACCGTCGTTGACCCCGTCGTTGTCGCTGTCGGCGACGTTGGGGTCGGTGGGCTCGCCGTTGTTCTCGGAGCCGGAGGTCTCTTCGCCGTCGGTGAGTCCGTCGTCGTCGCTGTCGGCGTCGGTGGGGTCGGTCGGCGGGTTGGGGAAGGTGTTCTCCGAGCCGGTGGTCTCTTCGGTGTCGGTGAGGCCGTCGCCGTCGGTGTCGACGTCGGTGGGGGTACCGGGGTCGCTGGGGTCGTTGGGGTCGGTGCCGTTGTCGACCTCGTCGCCGTCGTCGATGCCGTCACCGTCGGTGTCGGCGACGTTGGGGTCGGTGGGCTCGCCGTTGTTCTCGGAGCCGGAGGTCTCTTCGCCGTCGGTGAGTCCGTCGTCGTCGCTGTCGGCGTCGGTGGGGTCGGTCGGCGGGTTGGGGAAGGTGTTCTCCGAGCCGGTGGTCTCTTCGGTGTCGGTGAGGCCGTCGCCGTCGGTGTCGACGTCGCCCGGTGCTGCGCAGTCCACGCCGTTGGTGGGCGCAGTGGCCGAGACGGTCATCGGGAAGAGGTCCACCCGAGCGACCTCCACGCCGCCGCCGAGCACGGACAGCAGCGAGAGCCGCACGTTAGGACGGATGCGGTCGCGCTGGCGGCGGTGCCGTCGGCGGCTTCCACGACGTCGCGGACCTGGCCGAGACCCAGCTCGAGCTCGAGGAGCGGGTTGCTGGGCAGGACGAGGTCCAGGGGGGACCCGTCAACCGGCAGCGTGTACGGCGTACCGGCGACCTCGACGGTGACCAGCGGCGCTTCCCACGTGACGTCTGCGCCACCCGGCGCGCCCGAGGCAGTCGCGGTGAGGTTCGGTGCGCCGGTGACCTTGACCGCGATCTGACCGAGCAGGCTCAGGTCGACCGCGGTGCCCTCGGCGCTGGCCACGACGGAGCGTCGGTCCGAGCCGGGGGTGGTCGGGACGAGCGAGGTCGACTGGGAGACCGCGACCTCGCCGGGCAGGTCGACCAGGGCGCCACCTCCGGCCAGGGGGATCGGCACGACCGACGCGCTCGCCGTCGAGACCGTGGAGCGGGTCAGGGCGACGGACGGCTCGAGGCAGGCGCCGTCGGCACGCGCCCGAGCGGCGGCCTCGGCGTTGGAGATCCCGAGCCCGAGCAACGGGGTGGTGAAGGCAGGGACGATGTCCTCGGCGGCGCCGTCCGGGTTGTCGGGCGGCGCGGCCTGCTGCGTCGTGGACAACACGTTCAGCGGGACCGCGGTGAGCAGGGTGCCGTCGAGGTTGGTGGCCGAGGCTTGCGCTGTCGTGGGCGAGGAGCTGTCCAGGGCGCCACGCGAGTCGGCGACGCTGATGGTTCCGGCGCTCAGGCCGGCGACACCGAGCAAGGTCGCGTCGAGCAGTCCTGCGGACGTGGCGGCGGCGTAGTCGGTGGCGGGATCTGCGGCCTGGGCCGCCGCTGCCTGGGGAAGGACGACGCTGAACGCCGCCAGGGTGCTCAGGCTGAGCGCCGCCGAGGCACGACGTCGTCGGCCTCCGGGGTTGCGCCGACCGGCGCTCGTGGTGGAAGAAGACATGGTGGGGCTCCGATTAGCGACCCGGGCATCGGAGGGGGGAGTACGGGGGGTACGGGCCGATGAGGGGACCCGGAGTCACTCGTTGTCCGGCCCGTACCCGTGCGCTCTGCAGTCATGCGCGCTCATGGCCGCTGTCATTGACGCGACGCCAGTTGGACGCCGTCGCCGGGGGCCGCGTAGTCTTGGTCGTTGCGACTGCTGTCTGCCGGGACCCATCCGGAGCGGACCATGGCTCGCTGCTCGACAAGGTCGTTCCGACGCGTTGTCGTGGTGGTGAAACAGGACAACAGACGTGTCCGTACAACTTCTGCCCATCAAGGAATCAATTCCCTTATGACATCCACCCTCAACTTCCCTCTTCCGTCCAGCTATGACGACAACGCGCCCCAGGTCGCGATCAACGACATCGGCTCCGAAGAGGACTTCCTCGCCGCCATCGATCTGACGATCAAGTACTTCAACGACGGGGACATCGTCTCCGGCACCATCGTCAAGGTCGACCGCGACGAGGTTCTGCTGGACATCGGCTACAAGACCGAGGGCGTCATCCCCTCGCGTGAGCTGTCCATCAAGCACGACGTCGACCCGTCCGAGGTCGTCTCGGTCGGCGACGAGGTCGAGGCCCTGGTCCTCCAGAAGGAGGACAAGGAAGGCCGCCTGATCCTGTCCAAGAAGCGCGCACAGTACGAGCGCGCCTGGGGCACCATCGAGCAGGTCAAGGAAGAGGACGGCGTCGTCGAGGGCACCGTCATCGAGGTCGTCAAGGGCGGCCTCATCCTCGACATCGGCCTGCGCGGCTTCCTGCCCGCCTCGCTCGTCGAGATGCGTCGCGTTCGCGACCTCCAGCCCTACGTCGGTCAGGTCCTCGAGGCCAAGATCATCGAGCTCGACAAGAACCGCAACAACGTGGTCCTGTCGCGCCGCGCCTGGCTCGAGCAGACCCAGTCCGAGGTTCGCCACGGCTTCCTCACCCAGCTGCAGAAGGGCCAGATCCGCAAGGGTGTCGTGTCCTCGATCGTCAACTTCGGTGCCTTCGTGGACCTCGGTGGCGTCGACGGCCTCGTGCACGTCTCGGAGCTGTCCTGGAAGCACATCGATCACCCCTCCGAGGTCGTCACCGTCGGCGACGAGGTCACCGTCGAGGTCCTCGACGTCGACATGGACCGCGAGCGCGTCTCGCTGTCGCTGAAGGCGACCCAGGAGGACCCGTGGCAGCACTTCGCCCGGACCCACCAGATCGGTCAGATCGTGCCCGGCAAGGTCACCAAGCTGGTGCCCTTCGGTTCGTTCGTCCGCGTCGAGGAGGGCATCGAGGGCCTGGTGCACATCTCCGAGCTGGCCGAGCGCCACGTGGAGATCCCCGAGCAGGTCGTCCAGGTCAACGACGACGTCATGGTCAAGATCATCGACATCGACCTCGAGCGTCGCCGGATCTCGCTGTCGCTCAAGCAGGCCAACGAGACCGCGACCGCCGCTGACGTCGAGGAGTTCGACCCGACGCTCTACGGCATGGCCGCGACCTACGACGAGGCCGGCAACTACGTCTACCCCGACGGCTTCGACCCCGAGACGGGCGAGTGGCTCGAGGGCTTCGACGACCAGCGTGCGGTCTGGGAGGACCAGTACGCCAAGGCGCACACGCGCTGGGAGGCGCACGTCAAGCAGCAGGCCGAGGCCAAGCAGGCCGACATCGAGGCCAGCGAGGCGACGTCGTACTCCTCCGCCACCGGTGGTGACGAGGAGGTCGAGGGTGGCAGCAGCACCCAGACCGATGGCGGCTCGCTCGCCTCGGACGAGGCCCTCCAGGCCCTGCGCGAGAAGCTCACCGGCGGCGCCAGCTGATCCGGTAGCCCTCTGGCACCGCTGAACCACAGCACCACGACCGAAGGCCCGGTCCCCGCAAAGGGGGCCGGGCCTTCGGCGTTCGTGCCTCACAGTTCCTGGCGACGGACCTTGCCGGTCAGGGTGCGTGGGAGCTCGTCCTTGAACAGGTAGGTCTTGGGCCGTTTCGGCGGCGCCAGCCTTTCGCGCGCGTAGGCCGCCAGCTCGGCCTCCGAGACGTCACCGACCACTGCTGCGCACACTCGCTGCCCCCAGGCCGGGTCGTCGGCGCCGTACACCGCGATGTCGTCGACGCCGGGGTGCTCGCCGAGGACCTGCTCGACCTCGAGCGGGTAGACGTTGACGCCGCCGCTGATGATCAGATCCGTGCGGCGACCGTCGAGGTAGAGGTAGCCGTCCGCGTCGAGGCGGCCGAGGTCACCGACGGTGAAGGCGTCCCCGCGCCACGCCTCGGCAGTCTTCTCGGGGGCGCCGACGTACTCGAACCGGGCATGCCGCGGCACCGTGCACCAGATCGTGCCGTCGTCGTCGAGGCGCAGCGAGCGACCCGGGCGCGCCCTACCGACGGTGCCGGGACGCGCGAGCCACTCCTCGCTGCGGCACGCAGTGAACTGGCCTTCGGTGGAGCCGTAGAACTCCCACGTGGAGTGGGCCGGGAACAGGTCGATGAGCCGGCGCTTGACGTCGGTCGGGCACGGGGCCCCGGCATGGGCGACCAGACGGAAGCTGGACAGGTCCGGCGCCCCGACCTCGTCCCAGTGGGAGAAGAGACGTTGCAGGTGGGTCGGCACGCAGAACATCGTGGTGGGGCGCTCGGTGTCGATGGCCCGGGTGACGGCGGCTGGATCGAAGGCGCCGGGGATGACGACGCGACCACCGGCGAGCCTGGTGCCGAGCGCGAATCGCAGGGGAGCAGAGTGATAGAGCGGGCTCAGGACGAGGTTGACGTCGCTGTCGGTGAAACCCCACAGGTCGCGCTCCTCCGCGACCAGCGCCTCCGCGTCGTGTGCCGACAGGAGGCCGCTGTCGACGCCCTTGGGCGTCCCGGTGGTGCCGCTGGTGCAGTGCAGCGGGCGAGCGCGGGGGAGCCCTCGGTCGGAGGTGGTGACCGCGGCCAGCTGCTCACCCGTCTCGACGACCACGGTGGGTGCGAGGGGGGCGAGGATCCGGCGCCGCTCGTGCTCGGTCAGCCTCGGGTCGAGCGGGATCGGGAAGATCCCACGAGCCAGCAGTGAGTGGACGGCGTCGAGATAGGCCGGCGATCCGGGCACCAGGAGGGCGACCCGATCGCCGTCGCGCACCACGTCAGTCACCCGGTCATCGTGCCACCGCGCGTCAGGTGATGAGGGTCCAGGTGCCGGGTTGGGGTCTCGACCCAGGTGCGGGTGCGCCCCGGTGGTGCGGTGGAGGGCCTGGCCGCTGTCAGTCGCGCCAGACCGGCGCCACGGTGCGTCGATACCGGCGGCCGAAGATGCCTCCGAGGATCGCGCGCACGGGCTTGGGGACGTTGGCCTCGATGGCGGCCTGAGCGTCCGGCTCGGCTCCGTCCTGGACCCAGACGAAGAACGTGCCGCCGACGCTGGGCGAGACCTTCGCGAACTTCTTGCCCATCTCCTTGATCGCCGGGTGGTCAGCGTGGTCGAGGATGACGGTCTCCGAAACAGCCTCCTCGTTCGCGAGGTGCGTCGTGGTCACCTGATCCAGCTCGACGATCGCTGCATGGAGCGCGGCCGCCTCGGTCGCCGTCGCGCTGGCGCGGAAGGTCGCCATGGCCGAGCGCGCGCCGCGGAGGGCCGCGGCCATCGCCTCGTGCTCTGCGTCGAAGGTGTCGATCTGCGCCTGGTCGATGCCGACGGCAAGCATGGCCGGCCAAGCGATTTCGTGCTCACCCTCGTGGTGGTGCGTCAGCTGCTCGTCGAAGTTGTCCCACGCGAGGCCGAGGGCCGCTGCGCGGGCGCGGTCGCCGTCGTCGAAGCGCGCGGTGGCGTCGAGGAAACGCCGCAGGTCGCGCCGTACAGCGCAGTGGATGGCTTTGTTCATGGTCATGGTCGCCATGGATCGACGCTACTCCTGTCGGCAGGTGTTGACGAGCCTCAAAGCGCGCAGATGCGGGCGCCCCGAAGGTGTCGGGGCGCCCGCATCTGCGATGCGGGTGCGGCTCAGTTGCCCCTGCTACGCCGACGCACCACGGTCCCGGGCTCGAGCGGGCCGCCGGCGTAGCCGACCTCGGCGAGCGCCTTGGGCCCGGCGAGCGGGAGGTACTGCCCGAAGCGGACGGTCACTGTCTCGTCCTTGCCGACCTCGACGCCGCTGACCTCCCCCTCGACCATCAGCGCCGGCGCGGCGAACGTCTGCACGACGTCGGCCGGGAGGGCGAGCAACCCGAAGGTAGCGGCCGTGACGGTGATCCGACCCTCGCCTTCGCGGACGCCGTGACTGGACCAGTCCTGGGCGAGCAGACCGGCGAAGGCCTCCTCGACTGAGTGCGTGGCGACCTCGCCGACAGCGGCTACGCCGCGGTGGACGTGGAACATCCGCGCGAGCGCGACGGTCTGTCCGTCGCGCTCCGGGTCGAAGTGGAGGTTGGTCTTCGCACCGGGCCCGATCAGCGCGAGACCCTCGGCGGCGTACGAGAGCCGGACGGTGGCCCGACCGGGGCCGCTGTCGACCTCCTTGCCGTCGTCGTTGAGCTGAGCCCACTGCCCGAGGCTGACGTCGATGCCTGAGGACTCCTCGCCCAGACCTACGCGTTGGAGCAGCTCACGGGCGTTCCCCACGACAAGTCGGGTCAGTCGGTCGCCGAGACGATAGGTGCCGTCGCGGCCGCGTTCGACCTCGCTCCACTTGCGCCGCTCGTCCGGGAAGGCCGAGAGCCGCTTGGCGTCACGGGCGCGGACCGCGCCGCTGGCGGAGAAGACCTCGACCTGTCCGCGGTCGCTTCCCACGGCGTACCCGTGCGGCACCTGGGCGGTGCCCTTGAGGTCGATCTGCAGGACCTCGGCGAGGGCTCGCGTCGTGTCGACGCGGTCCCGAGCGCAGGGTGGGGTGTGGCTGACGACCGGTGTGGTCGAAGGGATGTCTGGCAGCTCGACCTTGAAGTCGATATCGCTGAACTTGAGTGTCATGGCGCGCTCCTCAGCAGGTGCCGCGCGCGGTCCAGAAGGACCGGCTCGTGGTGGGGTCGGTGGGTTCGGCGACGCGCAGTCGCTCGTTGTACGTCGAGACGCCCGGCGACTCGGCGCGCAGGTAGGCCCATTGGACGTTGCTTCCCTCGACGATCTCGTTGGCCTCGGCCCACGCCTCGCGCACCGGGATGTCGACGCGGAAGAGCCAGCTCGTCGGCCCGTAGTAGAGCCACGCGGCATACATCGCGAACCACGTGCCGCGGGAGTTCTGACCGCCGCCCGAGTAGGAGCTGTTGTGGAAGCCGAGCATGTAGTGCAGCCGCTCGAACGCCGGGATCCATCGTCCGACCGAGTTGGTCGAGGAGTGCTCCAGCAGGTAGCAGGCGTGCGTCGCGAAGATCTCGAGGTCGCTCTTGCCGAAGTCGACGGCTTCGCTCGTGGTCACGCTGCCGCCCCACACCAGGAACCCGTCGGTCCAGCCGTGCGACGACATCTGCATCGCGTCGACGCTGTCCGTGCGTTGGGTAGTGCCGCTCGTCGTCACGAAGTCCGACTCGCGGACATCGCTTTCTCCGTGGTTCTGGGTCCAGTCGAACTCGGACAGCCCCCCGAGCGTCGAGGCGAATCCCTCAGCCTCTAGTCGACGCCCGTCGATGCCGTCCCGGATCCACCAGGACCCCACGTACTTGGCCATGATCGTCCCCTGCCTGTTGCGCGTCCATCACCGTGATGGCTCCTACGAAGGAGGCGCGGGGACAGCGTCAGATACGTCGAGGCGTTCCAGGTTCTGCACAGGAAGTCGAGGAGTGTCGATGGCCAGCTCGTGGTCTCGCTCGTGGGCGCAGCCGAAAGGCACAGGGTCGCGACAGGGCCGCGACAGGCGGCCGTCGTAGGTTCTCGAAGTATTCAAGGAACCACCATCCGAGGAGCCGACATCGTGCCAATCAACTCCCGACTTGCCAGTCTCCTTGTCGTCGCTGCCGCTGGGCTGCTCACGGCGGGCTGTGCAGCGGACACCACCGCTCAGGACTCCAGCGCCAGCCAGAGCGCGGCCGCTCCCGAGCTCACGGATGACCCGACGACGGCCGAGCCGTCCGGCGCCGCGACCGGGTTCCAGATCGAGGTCTGGGCCGACAACTGGAGCGCGGTCTACGTCGACGGCGAACTGGTCGGAGAAGACTCGGTCCCGATCACGACCGAGCGCTCGTTCAACGCCGAGACGTACACCTTTGACGCGGAGCTGCCGTTCACGGTCTCGATCGAGGCCAAGGACTTCAAGGAGACCGACTCGGGGATCGAATACATCGGTGAGCCGAACCAGCAGATGGGTGACGGGGGCATCATCGCCCAGATCACGGACCTGGGGACCGGAGAAATCGTAGCGGCCACGGACGCGGACTGGCAGTCGTTGGTCGTCCAGCAAGCACCGCTCAACACGGAGTGCGCCGATGATCCCGACCCCGATGCGACCTGTGAGTCCGCGACGGTCGAGGTCCCTGCGGATTGGACGTCGCCCGACTTCGACGACAGCGCCTGGGCGTCGGCCGTCGAATGGAGCGCGGCCGAGGTCGGCACCAAGGAGGGCTACGACGAGATCACCTGGGACGCCTCGGCACAACTCATCTGGGGGACCGATCTCGAGGTCGACAACACCATCCTGCTGCGCACGACGGTGTCGTGAACACCAGTCCGCAGCACCCCCACCACCATGCGCACATCTCGGGCTCGCTGGACCGGCGCGCGCTCCTCCAGTCCGGGGCCTTCGGGCTCGGGGTCATGCTGCTTGCGGCGTGCAGCTCGGGTGACTCCCAGTCGTCCAGCCCCTCCGCCACCACGTCGCCGAGCCCACCAGCGGTCCCTTCTGGTGCCACTGACGAGGTGGACCTCACCGCAGGCGCCACCGAGGCGGCGCTTGCCGGCTTCGCTGCCTTCGCCGGCTCGGTGAAGACCTTCACCACCGGCGACCTGTGGCTGGTCGAGTCCAACGGACTCCCGGAACATCAGATGATGGTGGGCATCACCAGCTGGCAGCAGCAGGTCCCGGTGGCGCAGCCGTACGTCGGTGCCAACGCGTGGCAGTTCCCCGTGACACCCGAGATGGCCGACGAGCCGATCTCGGCAAAGACCGGACTGTTCCGTGGAGCGATCGCGATCGCCGCGAACGGGGTCCCGGTCTTCAACGCGCTCAACAATCGCGGGGACGACGCCTTCCTGGCCGGCGAGCTCGACGAGTTCGGTGGTCACTGTGGTCGCGGCGACGACTACCACTACCACGCGGCGCCGTTGCATCTCGAGGACGCCGTGGGACCCGAGAGTCCCATTGCCTATGCCCTCGACGGGTATGCGATCCATGGGTCCGTCGAGCCCGATGGCAGCGCCGTCGCAGGACTTGACGAGTACAACGGCCACTCTGGGGCCGACGGCCTTTACCACTACCACGGCACGACCACCTACCCCTACATCAACGGTGGCCTCGTGGGCGTGGTCGAGGTCTCCGACCAGGTCGAGCCACAACCTCAGACCCCTGCGTTCCGTGAAGCCGGGGAACCCTTGCCCGGTGCCACCATCACCGGGTTCGACGATCTCGGCGACGGCTCCTACGTGCTCGAGTACACGATCGACGACCAGGTCGGGACCGTGGCCTACACCGTCACGGAGACCACTGTGGACTTCCAGTTCACCAGTCCAGCCGGAGACGTCATCTCTGAGACCTATCGGCGGTAAGAGCGAACGCAGGCTCATCGCCTTCTCGATCGGTGGTGCCCACGTAGCCGAGCGTGGTCGATCGCGACTCCCACGAGCCTGACACTACGGTTGGCTGCATGCGCGTAGGACTCACCGGTGGCATCGCCTCGGGCAAGAGCACCGTCTCGGCCGTCTTCGCCGAGCTGGGAGCCGTCGTCATCGACGGTGACAAACTCGCCCGTGAGGTCGTCGAGAGGGGTACGCCTGGGCTCGCGGCGGTCATCGACGCGTTCGGCCCCGAGCTGCTGACGGCGGAGGGCGACCTCGATCGGGCCGCGATGGGGGCGATCGTCTTCAACGACGAAGCCAAGCGCAAGGTCTTGGAGAGCATCGTGCACCCGCTGGTCTTCGAGCGTTACGCCGAGCTCGAGGGAGCCACCGGGCCTGACGATGTCGTCATCCACGACATCCCCCTGCTGGCCGAGTCCGGCCGCGCGGGGGAGTTCGAGGAGATCGTGGTCGTCGACGCTCCCGAGGAGCTGCAGGTCGAGCGGATGCTGCGCGACCGGGGCTGGACCGAGGCCGATGCTCGTTCGCGGATCGCCTCCCAGGCCACCCGCGAGCAACGCCTGGCCATAGCGACGTACGTCGTCGACAACACCGGGTCGCTCGCGGACCTGCGCGCCCGGGTCGTCGAGATCTACGAGGAGCTCACAGCTCCAGGGTCATGAACCTGCTCAGCGGGTCCGGGCGGTAGGACCCGAAGGGTTCGCAGTCGCTGAAGCCGTGGCGCAGGTAGAGCGCGTGCGCCGGGGCGAAGAACGCCTCGGCCCCCGTCTCGAGGCTCACTCGAGCGGCGCCGGCAGAGCGCGCCTCCTCGAGGACATGGAGCAGCAAGCGAGCGGCGATCCCTTCGCGTACCCGGTGGGAAGCCGTGCGCATCGACTTGAGCTCGACCTGTCCGTCGGGGAGATGTTTCAACGCTACGCAGCCGACGAGCTCACCGGCGTCGTAGGCCGCGTAGAACCGCGCGTCGGCGGCCCTCAGCCCGGCCAGGTCCAGGGCGTGGGTCGACTCGGGAGGGCCCATCGAGCGGAGCTGGGTGACGTGCTCGTCGAGGAAGGCCACGACCTCGGGGTCGTCGAGGTCTCCGTCGATGATGAGCACGGACAGCAGGTTAGTGCGAGGGGGATGACGCACCAGAGCCCCCGCCGTGGCTGGGCGGGGGCTCTCGGTGGTGCGCAGCCGTCCCGGGTGGGCGGGGTCCGGCCGCGGGATCAGGCGGCGAGGTCGGGGTCGCCGATGCGGCGCAGCTTCTGCAGGGCCTCCCGCTCGAGCTGGCGGACCCGCTCGGCGGAGATGCCGTGCTTGACGCCGATGTCGGCCAGCTTGTGCTGACGGCCGTCGACCAGCCCGTAGCGCGAGCGGATGATGTCGGCGGCTCGGTCGTCGAGGTTTCCGACGAGCGCGTTGAGGCGATCGCGAGCCTCCACGTCGAGGACGGTGAGGTCGGGCGACGGCGAGGTCTCCTGAGCCATCAGGTCTCCCAGCGAGGTGTCGCCGTCCTCGTCGACCGGAGTGTCGAGGCTGATGTGCTCGCGGCCCCAGGCCATGAGGTCCAGGACCCGGTCGACCGTGAGGCCGAGCTCGGCTGCGATCTCGGTCGGGTCGGGGTCGCGACCGAGCTGACGCTCGAGCGTGCGGCGCGCGCCGCCGACCTGGTTGAGCTCCTCGACGACGTGCACGGGGAGCCGGACGACGCGGGCCTGCTGGGCGATGCCCCGCGTGATGGCCTGACGCACCCACCAGGTTGCGTAGGTGGAGAACTTGTAGCCCTTGGTGTAGTCGAACTTCTCGACCGCACGGATCAGACCGGTGTTGCCCTCCTGGATCAGGTCCAGCATCGGCATCTGGGCCCGGCCGTACTTGCGGGCGATGGACACGACGAGACGCAGGTTGGCGTTGATGAAGGTCTTGACG
This sequence comes from uncultured Actinomycetota bacterium, assembly GCA_963761285.1. Lineage (GTDB taxonomy): Bacteria > Actinomycetota > Actinomycetes > Propionibacteriales > Nocardioidaceae > Nocardioides. The sequence continues at coordinate 486,890 of CAVXGJ010000016.1, forward strand.
GCCTGTCGACCCTCTTCGGCGAGCCACTCCAGCTCCTCCTCGGAGGCGCGCATCGGGGCGCCGCCCTTGCGGCGCCCGACCCGGCCCTCGGCCAGGAGAGCCTCCGCCATCAGGCCTGCTTCGATGGTCTTGGAGAGCTCGACCTCCATGGCTGCGTCGAGCAGGGGATTGCGGGCGATCTCGTCGAGGTAGAGACCGACGCTGTCGCGTCCTTCGATCTCACGGGTGACGCTCGTCCTGACTGCGGTCCGAGTTGCCATGGGGACCCTCCTTACGTCATTGGCCAGCTGTGTGGCCTCGTCTGTTACAACGGTGACGGGTAGCGATGGATTCCCACCTCACCCCGAAGACTTACAACGTCTTCGACAGTAAGGACGCTCCGGATTGCCTCGGAGTTGCTGCTTCAACAACATCTCAGGGACTTCTCAGGAGCCGCGGCGACCTCTCAGGTGCCGGAGCCGTCGCGGTCCGGGCCCAGGCCGAGCACGTCGAGCCCCCAGGCGAGGGTGAAAGCGCGGTCCTTCCAGGCCTGGTAGCGCCCCGACACGCCGCCGTGACCTGCAGACATCTCGATTCGCATGATCACGTCAGGGGCCGTCACCAGCTCGCGCAACCGGGCCACCCACTTGGCCGGCTCGACGTAGAGCACGCGGGTGTCGTGGAACGACGTCTCGGCCAGGATCGCCGGATAGCGGCGCGCAGCGATGTTGTCGTAGGGCGCGTACGCCGCGATGGTCGCGTAGGCGGCCGGGTCGGCCTCCGGGTTGCCCCACTCGTCGTACTCCGTGACCGTCAGCGGCAGGGTCGAGTCGAGCATCGAGGTGAGCGGGTCGACGAAGGGGACGCCGGCGATGATGCCGGCGAAGTCGTCCGGGGCCTGGTTGGCGACCGCTCCGGCGAGCAGGCCGCCGGCGCTGGCGCCCTCACCGACGAGTCGATCCGCGGTGGTCCATCCCTCGTCGACGAGGTAGCGGGCAGCGGCGACGAAGTCGTCGAAGGTGTGCTGCTTGTCGGCGAGCTTCCCGGAGTCGTACCAGTGTCGGCCCATCTCACCTCCGCCGCGCACGTGGGCGATGCCGAAGGCCACTCCGCGGTCGAGCAGGGAGAGCCGAGCGATGGAGAACGACGGGTCGATCGACATCTCGTAGGCGCCGTAGGCATAGAGGTGGAAGGGCAGCGGCTCACCGGCGGCGCGGGCGTCGCGCCGGCATACGACCGAGATCGGGACCGATGCGCCATCGGTCGAGGGCGCCCACAGCCGGTGCTCCTCGTAGTCGGCCGGGTCGTAGCCGCCGAGCACGGGGGCCCTCTTGAGCAGCGTCAGCTCGCGGGTGCGGACGTCGTAGTCGTAGACCGAGGAGGGGATCGCCATGGTCGTGTAGCCCAGTCGCACGGTCGGCTGGTCGAAGCGCGGGTTGCCGCCCGACCCGACCGTGTAGACGGGCTCGTCGAACTCCATCAGGTAGTCGTCGGCGATGCCGGTGGGCCCCAGCTCGAGGATGCGCAGCTGGGTCAGCCCCTCGCTGCGCTGGTGGATGACGAGATGGCTCGCAAAGGCATCGACGTCCTCGAGCCGGACGGCGTGGTCGTGGGCGATCAGGGTCGACCAGTGCTCCCTCGCGGTCGGCGCGGCCGGCGTCACGGCGAGCTCGAAGTCGGCGCCGGCGCCGTTGTGCATCACCAGGAACCGGTCCTCCCCGGCGATCACGGCGTGCTCGACGGAGTACTCCAGCCCCTCCTCGCGCTCGCGGAAGCAGCGCAGGCCCAGCTCCGGGGCCTCGGCATCGAGCACGTGGTACTCGGTGGTCGTCTTGGACCCGGAGGCCACCATGATGAAGCGGTCGCTGCGGGTGCGTCCGACGCCCACCCAGAACCGACCGTCGGGCTCGTGGAAGACCAGCGTGTCGTCGCCCTGCGTGCTGCCGAGGGTGTGGCGCCAGATCTTGTCGGCACGCCAGCTCTCGTCGACGGTCGTGTAGTAGAGATGCGTTCCGGTGCGGTCCCAGGTGGCGCCGCCGATCGCGCCCACGATCTCGTCGTCACGCAGGTCACCGGTGGTGAGGTCCTTGATGCGGATCGTGTAGCGCTCGTCGCCGACCACGTCGATCGCGTAGGCCAGCAGGGTGCTGTCGGGGCTGATGCTGGAGCCACCGAGGGAGAAGAAGTCATGGCCGGTGGCAAGGGCGTCGAGGTCGAGGAGCACCTCCTCCCCGGGGAGCGCAGGCTCGTCGGGAGAGGCGTTCTCGGCCGGCCGGGGCGGGGTCCAGTCATCCGGCCCCGTGGTCGGCACGCGACACGAGGCGCCGTACTCGCGGCCCTCGAAGGAACGCCCGTAGTACCAGTGGTCGCGCACTCGCGTGGGGACGGAGAGGTCGGTCTCGCGGGTGCGGGCCTTGATCTCGCCGAAGATCTGGTCCCTCAGGTCGGCAAGGTGGGCGGTGCGGGCCTCGGTGTAGGCGTTCTCGGCCTCGAGGTGCGCCACCACCTCCGGGGACTCCTTCTCCCGCAGCCACTCGTAGTCGTCGACGCGCACGTGACCGTGGTGCTCGGTGGTGACCGGTCGGCGCGGCGCGATGGGTGGTTGGGGGAGGTTCATGGAAGGAACGTTAGCCGGGTGAGAGGGTCGGACCATGCCTGCCATCGCCCTGTACGCCGACCCTCACCCGGCCGCAGGCGCGGCTGAGCTGGTGCGCACGATCACCCGTCGCCGTTTCCTCGGTGAGTACGGCGATCCCGAGCGTGCCGCGGAGGCCGGTCGAGCCTGGGCGGAGCGGGTCCTGCCGCACGCCCGGCTGCTCCGGATCCGGGCGCAGGCGAGCGGAGACGAGCACGGGCACGTGTGGGTCCTGGCCGAGGGCGACGACCTCGGGGTGCTGACGCTGAGCCTCGACGACGTGCAGCTGGCGCCCGACGTACGGGCTCTCCTCCTGGACCTGGCGCGCGCGGAGGGCTGCCGACGGCTGACGGTGGGCATCACGCCGGAGGACACCGTCCTGGAGCGCTTCGTGCACGGAGGCTCCTTCGAGATCGGCGCCTTCCAGATGCGTCTCGAGCTCGATGACAGACCTCCCGACGAGGTCAGTGTCGACCTCGAGCCGATGGGTCGGGCGGCGTTCGAGGAGTACCTCGCCTACGGCACCGAGGAGTACGCCGTGGCGCGCGAGAAAGCAGGGGAGACGCGGGAGCGGGCGCGCGAGGTGGCGCGAGAGCAGATGGCGGCCCTGTTGCCGCAGGGGTTGGAGACCGCCGGACACCACTTCTTCCACGGGATGGTGCGTGGCGAGCGGATCGGCGTCCTCTGGCTGGGCACCGAGCGCCCGACGGCCTTCGTCTACGACATCGAGATCGCTGCCGAGCATCAGCGCCGTGGCTACGGTGCCGCCCTGATGCGCGCCGGCGCGAGCTGGTCCCGCGACCACGGTGCGCTCGCGCTCGGGCTGAACGTGTTCGGTTACAACCACGCCGCCAAGGCTCTGTACGACCGACTCGGCTACGACGTGATCGAGACCTTCCTGGCGCACCTGGTCGGGACTGGCGGTGTGCCCGGCGATGAGACCGGCGATGAGTACTGAGCGTCGGGTCGACCTCAACGCCGATCTCGGGGAGGAGGTGACCGACGATGCCGCCCTGCTGGCGGTCGTGACGAGCGCGAACGTCGCCTGCGGCTATCACGCAGGCTCGCCCGCGATCATGCAAGTGGTGTGCGAAGCCGCTGCGGCCGGCGGCGTCTCCGTCGGGGCCCAGGTCTCCTACGCCGACCGTGCCAACTTCGGGCGCGCGGCCGTCGACGTGGCCTACGAGATCCTGCGTGAGCAGGTCGCCCACCAGGTCGGCGTCCTGACCGAGATCGCCCGCGCCGCCGGCACTGACGTCCGCTACCTCAAGGCCCATGGCGCGCTCTACCACCGGACCATCGACGACGAGGAGCAGGCGGCCGCCGTGCTCTCGGGCTCGGGCTCGCTCCCCGTGCTCGGCATGCCGGGCGCGCTGCTCGATCAGGCCTACGGCTCGGGCCGCGTCGTGCTGCTCGAGGGTTTCCCCGACCGGGAGTACGACGAGCACGGCCGGCTGCTGTCGCGGGGACTGCCCGGCGCGGTGCTCGACGACAGCGCCGAGATCGCCCGTCGAGCGGTCCTCCTGGCCGCCTCGGTGAGGTCGGTCTGCGTGCACGGCGACACCCCCGGCGCGGTCGAGCATGCGCGGGCCTGTCGGGCCTCGCTCGAAGGCGCCGGCTACACGCTGGAGGGCTTGTGAACCTGCTGGAGGTCGGCCGCGACGCCCTGCTGGTCGAGGTGCGCGACGCCGGCGAGGCGCTGTCGCTGGCCGCCTACGCCCGCGCGGCACGGGCCCCCGCGCTCGAGGTCGTCCCCGGCGCGCGCACCGTCCTCTTCGACGGGGTCGCCGACCACGGAGCGCTGAGGTCGCTCATCGACCGTTGGACCCCCGGCGTCGAGGAGGTCGTCGGCCCCCTGGTCGAGCTCCCGACGACGTACGACGGAGCCGACCTGGAGGCGGTGGCGGAGTCCTGGGGGACCGACACCGCGGAGGTCGTCCGACGTCACCAAGAGGTCGAGTTCGTGGCGGCGTTCTGCGGATTCGCCCCGGGCTTCGCCTACCTGACCGGGCTCCCCGCAGAGCTTGCGGTGCCGCGTCGCTCCACCCCGCGCACTCGCGTGCCTGCGGGGTCCGTCGCTCTGGCCGGCTCGTGGTGCGGGGTCTACCCGACGGCCTCACCCGGCGGTTGGCAGCTGATCGGGCACACCGACGCGCCCCTGTGGGAGGTCGAGCGCCCGCAGCCGGCCCTGCTCGCTCCGGGCACCCGGGTCAGGTTCGTGGCCAGGTGACCCGCACGCCCGAGCCCGATGCAGAGACCACCTGGCAGGTGGTCGACGCCGCTGGGCTGGTGACCGTCCAGGACCGGGGTCGCCCGGGGCTGGCTCATCTGGGGGTGCCGCGAGCGGGCTGGCTGGACCACACGGCCGCCACGCTGGCCAACCGACTCGTCGGCAACGCCGAGGACGAGGCTCTCCTGGAGGTGCTCGGCGGACTCCGGCTGCGGCACCGCGGAGCCGGTCGCTGGGCAGCGGTGACCGGTGCGCGGTGCCGGGTGCTCGTCGACGGCGTCGCGTGCGACCACGGCCACCCGGTCTGGGTGCCCCCGGGAGCTGAGCTGCTCCTCGGTCCGGCGCTCGACGGGGTGCGCAGCTATCTCGCGGTCGCGGGGGGCGTCGACGTACCGGCCGTGCTCGGCTCCCGCTCCACCGACACCTTGGCCTGGGTCGGGCCACCCCGAGTGGTCGCCGACTCCACGCTGCCGTTGGGCAGCAGGTACGGCGCCCCCGCGGCCGCCGATGTCGCCGTGCCCGAGCGGCGAGGTCCGCTGCGGATCACCCCGGGCCCACGCTCCGACTGGTTTGCAGACAGCGCGGTCGAGCAGCTCTGCGCAGGGGAGTACCTCGTCACGCCGGACTCCAACCGGGTCGGCCTGCGCCTGGACGGGGCCGCCCTCACCCGGGTCCGTCAGGACGAGCTCCCGAGCGAGGGGATCGTGCTCGGCGCCGTGCAGGTCCCCCCGGACGGAATGCCCGTGGTCTTCCTCGCCGACCATCCGTCCACCGGCGGCTATCCGGTGATCGCCGTCGTCGACCTCACCGACCTCGGCCGGTGCGCCCAGCTCCGGCCAGGCGACCCCGTGCGCTTCGCGCCCCTCAGAAACGCCTGACGAACTCCGCCGAGGCCTCGACCGCTTCGAAGCCCATCTCGACGTTGATCGCGACCATCCAGTCGTTGGTCTCGGCGTTCTGGGTGTAGACCCGGCGCATCTGCGGATGGGCAGCCTGGACCGCTCGCAGGTTGGCCGTCTTGACGGCCAGTCCGAGGGAACGACCCCGGTGCTCGCGGTGCACGAACGTCCCCCACTGCGAGACGTCGGCGCGACCCGCAGGGGGGACGGAGATGGTCGACTGCGCAGCCACGGTGCCGTCGGGAGCGAGCGCGACGGTCTCGTACATCGTCCGGCCCGCAGCGACCAGGGAAGCACGGTTCTCGACGAAGCGGTCCGGGCTGATCTGCTCCTCCTCCCAGTCGACCTCTCCGGTGGGGGCGTCGACGGCGAGCTGGCCGATCAGCACCACCAGGGACGGGACGAGGTTCTCCGGGATCTCGTTGACGAAGGTCTCGATCCGGTAGCCGCTTCCCTTGGCGGCGGCGCGAGCCGCCCACTCGTCGAGTCGTGTGAGCGGCACCGGGAGGTCGAGGTGGCGGATGATCTCGACGTTGGACAGCGTGAAGCCGGCGGCTTCGGCGAAACGACGGTGGCGGTGGTCGCTCACCCGATCGAACGGGAGCACCGTCTCGCCCACCACCGTGGTGCGACCGTCCCGGGTCGCCACCTGGCAGACGTGCTCGAGCAGAGCTCGCCCGTGGCCCCGGTGCTGCTCGGACGGATCCACCGTCACGTCGATCCAGCACTTGTCGAGGTTGTCGTGCAGGCTCAGGTACGCCGTCGCGGTGCCCACGGTGCGACCGTCGACGCGGCCGACGACGAGGTGCTGACGCTCGCCGGGGTCCGGTCGGCGAACGGCGCCGGCCATCTCCTGCCACGACCAGTGCGGTGCATCCTCGCGGTCGAGCAGCGTTGCGCGGCGCTGCACGTCGTAGGCAGCGCGCAGGGCCATGTCATCGGTGCTGTCCAGCTCAGAGATCTCCACACCGGCCACGCTACGGACGGGTCGTCTCCTCGGCCACCGAATTCTCGGCCGCTGATGCCTCGGGCGCCGGTGGTTCCTCGCTCGGTTCCTCGGGCGCCCAGCGGTGGAGCGCAGGATCGTCCACGGCGTAGGAGCGCACCGGGCCTGCCGGGGTCTCGGCGGTCTCGAAGCGGACGGTGACGACGCCGCGCCCCGACCCCCACACCCACCCGCGACCCAGCTCGTCGTGGACGACGTCCTGCCCCGGGGCCCAGCCGCTCGAGCGGGTCGAGGCGGCCTCGACCTCGGGCGTCGGAGGAGACGGCTCGGTCTCGGCCGAGGTGTCGCTCTCCCCGAAGAGGTCGTCCTGGACCCAGTCGGCGAGCCCCGAGACGCCGACCCCGAGCAGCCGGACCCCACCGGAGGTGTCGAGGTCGCCCAGCAACCCGCGGGCCAGGCGGCCGATCGCGGCGGTGCTGTCGGTCGGCTCGGACAGCGTGGTCGAGCGAGTCAGCGTCGTGAAGTCGTGAGAGCGCACCTTGATGGTGACCGTGCGACCCGACAGGCCGTGCTTGCGCAGCCGGGCGGCGACCTCGCCGGCCTGCTTGGTCAGCAGCCCCTCCATCAGCGCCCGGTTGGTCAGGTCGGTCTCGTAGGTGCCTTCGACGCTGACCGACTTGGCCTCGCGCTCGGCCACCACGGGTCGATCGTCCTGGGCGTGGGAGAGCTGGTGCAGCCCGGTGCCATGGGCGTTGCCGACGAGACCGATCAGCTCCTCCAGCCCGGCCGACTCGAGGTCGGCGACGGTGTGGAGGCCTGCTCGGCGCAACCGCTCGGCGGTGGCCGGGCCGACCCCGGGGATGATGGAGACGTGCATCGGGCGCAGGAGCTCGAGCTCGGTGCCAGGGGCGACGACCACGAGACCGTCGGGTTTGTCGAGGTCGCTGGCCACCTTGGCGATGAACTTCGACGTACCGAGGCCGACCGAGGCGTTCAGCCCGCCGGTGGCGTCGTGGACCCGTTGACGGAGGGTCTCGGCGAAGGCCGTCACCGTTGCGACCTCGAGGTCGGGGAGGTCGGCCTGCTCGAGGTCGACGAAGGCCTCGTCGAGCGAGAGTGGCTCGACGAGTGGTGAGACCTCCTTGAGCAGCCCCATCACGATCGCGCTGCTGCTGCGATAGGCGTGGAACCGGCCGGTGAGGAACGCCGCGTGGGGACAGCGGGATCGGGCCTCGCGGGTCGACATCGCCGAACGTACGCCGTAGCGGCGGGCCTCGTAGGAAGCAGTCGCCACCACCCCGCGGCCGCCGACCCCACCGACGACGACCGGCTTACCGCGCAATGACGGCTTGTCCCGCTGCTCGACGGCAGCGAAGAAGGCGTCGAGGTCGAGATGGAGCACCGAGGCCTGCTTGCGCACCCCGGCAACCTATCCCGCGGCGTGCCGCGGCTACCCATCTGTCGTGCACAGCGCAGCGACCGCGCACCCCCCTCCACAGGGCGTACGTCGAGGGACCCGCCGGCCCGTCGTCACGACGAGAGTCCTCGCCATGACCTCCCCTGATCCAGGCCCGAGCACCAGTGCATCGCCCCTGTCGTTGACCGCCCGCACCACCGAAGACCTGATCGCCCTCGCGCCGGTGGTGCTCGGCTTCTTCCCGGCCGAGTCGGTGGTGATGCTGACCTTCGGCGCGGCCAACGCCTTCCATGCCCGCGTCGACCTGCCGAGCGATGTCGCCGAGGTGGTCGAGATCGTCGATCTCCTGGTGGAGCCCGCCCGTCGCCACAGGGTGGCGCAGGTCGTCCTGCTGATCTACAGCACTGACGACGCGCTGTCCGCCCAGCTCTGGCTGGGCCTCGAGGAAGGGTTCGCCCGCGCCGGGATCGGCGTGGTGGAGGCGCTCCGGGTCGAGGACGCGCGTTGGTTCCCCCTCAACGACGGGGCGCCGCGCGAAAGCACCGCGGGTGTTCCCTTCGACATCTCGTCCCACCCCTTCCTGGTGCGGGCCGTGGTCGAGGGGCGGGTCACCCACGGCTCGCGGTCGGACCTGGCTGCGACTCTGATTCGCGACGAAGAGGCTGCGGCGCGGATGCTCGACCTGATGGCCGAGCGCGAGCCCGCGCTCGACCTGCTGGCCGAGGGGGAGTGGGTCGCGACGACGATTCGTCGGGGCCTGGTCGAGGAGCGACTTCCTGGCGATGACGACCTGGCCCGCATCCTCGTTGCGCTCGGTGACCTGCGCCTGCGCGACGCCGCGTGGAGCGTGCTGACCCGGGAGCACGCACGAGCGGCTGTCGGGTGGTGGACGCACACCCTGACCAGGTGTCCCCGAGTCTTCTCGGCCGCGCCGGCTGCCCTGCTGGCCTGGTCGGCCTGGCTCCACGGCAACGGCGCGCTGGCGTGGTGCGCCCTCGATCGCTGCGAGGACGCCGCGCCGGGCTACGGGCTCGCCCGCATCGTCAGCGCCCTGCTGGAGCAAGCGCGCCCGCCTTCGTCGTGGGAGGGATCGCTCGACTGGCGCGCCGGGCTGGATCAGACGTCGCGAGCAGGATGAGTCGCACTAGTGTTGCCTCATGGGCGAAGACGTCGACCTCCAGGAATTCACCCCCTCGGACCGCACTCGGCACCGGGAGAAGGTCAGGCGCTGCCTCGACGTGTTCGCCAGGATGCTCCGCGAGGAGGCCTTCGACACCGACGACCCGATGACGGGCCTCGAGGTCGAGCTCAACCTGGTCGATGACCTAGGTGACCCGGCGCTGAAGAACGCCGAGGCCCTGGAGGCGATCGCCGACCCCGACTTCCAGACCGAGCTGGGTCAGTTCAACATCGAGATCAACGTGCCGCCGGCCAAGCTGCGCGAGCGCGGGTTGGAGCGCTTCGAGGACAACTTGCGTCGCAGCCTCAACGATGCCGAGCAGAAGTCGGCCGACGTGGGGGCCCACCTGGTGATGATCGGGGTGCTGCCCACCCTGGCCGAGGGCCACATGGGCCTGCAGAGCATCAGCGGCAACCCTCGCTACCGCTTGCTCAGCGAGCAGATCCTGCATGCCAGGGGCGAGGACCTGGTCATCGCCATCACGGGCGCCGGCAGCGGTGAGCGCCTCGACACCACCTCGGACTCGATCCTGCCCGAGGCCGCCTGCACCAGCACGCAGCTGCACGTGCAGACCTCGCCGGACATGTTCGGCGCCTACTGGAACGCCTCACAGGCGATCTCGGCCATCCAGCTGGCCGTGGGCGCGAACTCTCCCTACCTCCTCGGCAAGCAGCTCTGGCGTGAGACGCGGATCCCGCTGTTCGAGCAGGCCACCGACATCCGCAGCGAGGAGCTGAAGACCCAAGGCGTGCGCCCCCGGGTGTGGTTCGGGGAGCGCTGGATCACCTCGGTCTTCGACCTCTTCGAAGAGAACGTCCGCTACTTCTCGGCTCTGTTGCCGATCACTGACGATGAGGACCCGCTCGCCGTCCTCGAGGCCGGAGGCACCCCGGCGCTGTCGGAGCTGAGGCTCCACAACGGCACGATCTACCGGTGGAACCGCCCGGTCTACGACGTGAGCGGCGGCGTCCCGCACCTGCGTGTCGAGAACCGGGTGCTCGCAGCCGGACCCACGGTCGCCGACACGATGGCGAATGCAGCGTTGTACTTCGGGCTGGTGCGGGCCCTGGCCGAGAGCGAGCGGCCGCTGTGGTCGCAGATGTCGTTCAGCGCTGCCGAGGAGAACTTCCACGCCGCAGCGCAGTACGGCATCGAGGCCCAGGTCTACTGGCCAGGCGTGGGCCAGGTGGCCGCCACCGAGCTCGTGCTGCGCCGACTGCTTCCGCTTGCCTACGAGGGCCTGGCTTCCTGGGGCGTCGAGCAGGAGACCGCCGATCGACTCCTCGGCATCATCGAGCAGCGCTGCCTGCTGGGCACCAACGGCGCCGAGTGGTTCGTGCGGGCGATGGCCCAGCGCCCGGAGTCCGACCGGTTCGACGCGCTGCGCGGCACGCTGCTCGACTACCGCTCGCGGATGCACACCAACGAGCCTGTTCACACCTGGTGATCCTCACCGGCGGCCCCCGCGACTCACGACCGCGTCGGGCGTAGCCGACGCCACGTGCGGGTGGTGCCGGTCAGGGGATCGCGCCACCCCTCGCGGGTGACCACGACCATCGGCACCTCGCGACCCAGCTCGGCGGCCGCGGTCCGGGTGGCCGACAGCCACGCGACGTCGATGTCCTGAAGTGCCTCGAGCGCGCCTCGGCGGGTCAGCCAGACCAGGGGGAGCCTCCACGCGGAGACGCCTTCCACGGTGCCGGGAGGCCGCACCCGGCGGAGCATGGCCTCGACCGCATCGGTGCACAGGGCGTGGTCGAGCCGGCCGCCGTCCAGGGTGAACGCGACGTTGTGACCGGGCACCCCGGGCAGGCCGGCGTGGAGGACCGCGGGATGGACCCGGCGGTGCTCGGAGGTGATGTGGTCGAGCACCGCCCGGCGCAGGAGGAGATGGAGGGCAGGGTCGAGGGGGTCGATCAGGCCCGGCCGAGTGACCGTCGTACCACCGCTCGAGCGCACCATCACGCAAGGGTGCCGCAGCCGGATCGGCCGTGCCGCGCTCCTCCACAGGTGCCACGACGGGCGCTGGCGGGTAGCGTGGGGGCCATGTCAAGCGTCGTGGTCGGATACGTACCCAAACCGGAGGGCGAGGCTGCCCTCGCCGCAGCGATCGCGGAGGCGCGGTTGCGCGGCACCGATCTGATCGTCATCAACTCGCACCGCTCGCGCGGTGACGAGGGTGAGCCGGACCTCGACGACGTCCGCAAGAGGCTCGACGCCTCCGGTGTCGACTACGACCTGCGGCAGCTCACGCGCGGTTTCGAGGCTGCCGAGGACCTGGTGAGCGCAGCGGAGGCCCACGACGCGGTCCTCATCGTCATCGGGCTACGCCGGCGTACGCCGGTGGGCAAGCTGGTCCTCGGCTCCAACGCGCAGCGAGTGCTGCTCGACGCGCACTGCCCGGTGCTGGCCGTCAAGGCCCAGTAGAGACCCAGTGAAGGCCTCTAGCAGCCGCCCTTGAGTGACTTGGCGTTCAGGCCGGGGCCCCGCTTGGCCTTCTTGGCCCGCTTGTTGAGCGGCCAACCGCGCTGCCAGTCGTAGAGGACGCGGGTGCGCTGCATCTCCTTGCTGCCCTTGCCGACAAGGCTCAGCCGCGGGGTCAGCGGGACGTTCGGGATGGCCTTGCTGTTCTTGACCGTGGCGAGGGTCCGGCCGTCGAGGAACCAGTTGATGTGGCTGCGGGTGACCTCGACGCCGAAGGAGTGCGGGCCGCCGCGGAGCTTGGGGATCCGGCGAGACCCCGACCACGACTTCCCGGACCTGAAGTTCTTGACCCCGACGGTGGCCTTGCGGGAGTTGTAGCCGACGCTGGCCACGTTGATGATCGTGGCGCCGCAGTGCCGGTCCTCGGGGCGCTCCGGGACGAGATCGATCTTGACCCGGTAGCTGCGCCCCTTCTTCTCGAAGACGTCGATGCGACGGCGGAACTCCCAGCGGCCGTAGGTGAGGGCGTTGCCCTGGAGCGTCGCGGACGTCGTACCGAAGTCACCGCGGCCGGCGAAGTTGCTCACGTTGGTGCTCAGCGCCATGCCGCCGTTGTAGTGGGACGCCCGGCCGGAGCCGTTGGAAGCCCCGATCCAGCCGCCGGTGCGACGCGTGCCGCGGTAGGGCGGGTCGGTGAGCGACTCCCCGTCGACCCAGGCGAAGTCGAAGGCGGGCTGGCCCCACTTGTAGCGACCGGACGTGGTCGGCGTCTTCGTGTGCTGCGAGGTGCGTGCGGCGACCTGCGGACCGTACGTGGCGGAGCGGGAGGTGTCGTGGGCGGCGCCGCGGCGCGCGCTGCTGCTCGGCCGTTGACGACGCGGACCGTGAGCGGGAACGAGGGGAACCAGCCGATCTGGTTGCCACCGGACCTGATGTCGTCCTGCCGGACTCGGTAGACGACGCTTCCGGGCTCACCAGCGGTGCGGGTGAACGTCGCCGTGCCCTTGGCCGAGGCGTAGGCGACGTCGACCGTCGTCCACCCGGTGCTGCTGACGCGCTGCTGCAGGGCGAGCTCACGCCCGGGGAACGCCGGGGCAGGTCGTCCCAGGTCGCCGCGACCCTTGTGCGTGGTGTCGACGTGGATCTTGTACTGCGACCCTGCCGCGACTGCGCCGGACTGCTGGGGGTCGCGTCCGTTGAGCGACAGCACGACCTCCTGCTGGCGCGGCTCGAGGACCTTGAGCGGGCTCGTCCTGCCGTTGCTCGCCCGGACCCGGTAGGAGATGCCGAAGTTGTTGGGTGCCTGGTAGACGAAGCTGAACTTCCCCTGCCCGTTGGTCGACCCGACGGTGCCCGAGCGGGTGATCCAGTTGTCGCCGGACCGGTTCGTGCGCGTCTGGATCCGCAGCGGCTTGTTCGCAGCGCCCTTGATCCTGCCGACGAATCGCAGTGCTTGCCCACCCACGAAGACCTTGGGGGTGATGCTCAGCGAGGATGCTTGGCTCTGTGCCGAGACGCCGGGGGAGGCCCCCACAACAGCCAACATGGTCAATCCGGTCGCGAGCGCGGTCAGCAGACAACTGATTCGTCGTTTCATCGTCACCGATTGTCCGTACCCCATCGTCGTGGAGTTAGGCGGGTGGCGCCGGTCGTGTCACAACGTGATGCACGACACATATTTCTGTGGGGTCGACGGCACGCGGGAACAGACGGGGGCCTCTGCGCGGTTGAGCACGTATGCGCATCGACATCTGGTCCGACATCGCCTGCCCGTGGTGCTACATCGGCAAGCGCCGCCTCGAGAAGGCACTCGCTGGTTTCGAGCACCGTGACGAGGTCGAGGTGGTGTGGCGTGCCTTCCAGCTCGACCCCGGCTCCCCGCCGCAGCCCGACCCCTCCACGTCCATGGCCGAGCACCTCGGACGCAAGTACGGCGGTGGCCCGGGCGCAGGGCAGCAGATGATCGACCGGATGGAGGCTGTCGCTGCGGAGGAAGGTCTGCTCTACCGGCTCAGCCAGGCTCAGCGGGTGAGCACGCTGGATGCCCACCGGCTCCTGCACGCGGCAGGGGAGCACCAGGACGCCCTGAAGGAGGCGCTGCTGCACGCCTACATGATGGAGGGCGAGAACATCGCCGACCACGACACGCTGACCCGGGTCGCGGTCGCGGCCGGGCTGGACGCCGGCGACGTCACTCGGATCCTGGCCTCCGACGAGCACCGCGACGCGGTGTACGCCGACCTCGACCAGGCTGCTGACTACGGCATCTCGGGAGTGCCGTTCTTCGTCCTGGACAGCAAGTTCGCCATCTCCGGTGCTCAGCCCGTCGAGGTGTTCGCGCGAGCCCTTCAGCAAGCTTGGGACGACGCCCACCCGATCCTGCAGATGGCGGGGATCGGCGACGGCGAGCGAGGCGAGGTCTGCGGTCCGGATGGCTGCACCACCTGAGAGCCTCGTGGCGCGCTCCGTCCTGGTGGTCGGCGGGTGCGTCGTCCTCGGCGTGGGCGTCGCGATGCTCTTGTCGGCGGACCTCGGTTCGGACGGCTACTCGACCCTCGTCAACGGCGTCGCCCTGAGCTTGGACGTGTCGTTCTGGGCCGCGAACGCCGTGGTGGGGGTCCTCTTCCTGCTCCTCGCCGCCCTGCGCGGGGTCTACCCCGGGCCGGGGACGCTGATCCAGGTGGTCGTGGTCGGGCTCACGGTGTCGGTGGTGCTCGAGGTGCTGGCGACCCCCGGGTCGCTGCTGGGGCAGGTGGCGTTGCTGGTCGCAGCGGTCCCGGTGCTGGCGCTCGGCATCGCGGCCTACCTCGGTAGTCAGACGGGTGCCGGGCCGACCGAGGCAGCGGCGTTGGCCTGGGATCCGCCCCTGCCGTTCCGCTGGAGCTATGGCCTCGTCCAAGGCAGCGGCGCGCTGGTGGGGTGGCTCCTCGGCGCCACCGTGGGAGCAGCAACGATCGCCGTGGTCCTCGTCCTCGGGCCGGCAGCGGGCCTGGCCGGCAGGCTCCTGCGGCTTGATCTGCGTCAAGGTCCGCGCTGAGGCCGAAGAGGCGTCGCCGGTGCGCGGAGCTGTCTCGACCACGGCTCGGGAAGCAGGGGTGGTGGAAGATGGCGTCATGGCCATCCACATCACCGGTCTCGCCGAGGCCGACCAGCTCCTGACCGACAATCCCTTCGCGCTGCTCGTCGGCATGATGCTCGATCAGCAGTACCCGATGGAGCACGCGTTCCGTGGTCCGGCGAAGGTCCAGGAACGATTCGGCGGGTTCGACCCGCGGGTGATCGCGGAGGCCGACCCGGAGGAGTTCGCGGCCCTGTGCGCCACCACGCCGGCGATCCACCGGTTCCCGGGCTCGATGGCTGCCCGTCTCCAGGATCTCGCTCGTCTCGTCGTGGAGCAGTACGACGGCCGCACCGAGCGGTTGTGGGAAGAGGCGACCGACGGCAAGGACCTGATGAAGCGGGTGCAGGCGCTGCCGGGCTTCGGCGCCCAGAAGGCCAAGATCTTCGTGGCCCTTCTCGCCAAGCAGCTCGACGTGCGCAAGGACGGGTGGCAGCCGCTCGTGGGCGACTACGCCCTCGACGGCTACCGCTCGGTGGCGGACGTCGTGGACCCCGCGAGCCTGCAGAAGGTCCGCGACTTCAAGAAGGAGAAGAAGGCCGCCGCCAAGGCGCAAGCAGCCGAGTGACGGCAACGTCCACGGCCGGGGCCGAGCCCGTTTCCTGCCCGTGGCAGAATGACAGCCGCGGCTCTTGACGACAGCGGCCTTTGCCGCGCCCACAAGTTCGCAGCACGCAGATCAGACCGTATCCCCAGCTCAGCTTCACGAGAGGTGTTCGTGTCCTCGAACGCACGCAAGATCCCCACCGAGGTGCTCGAGCACCCCGCCGTCCTCACGCTGATCGAGGAGGCGACGGCCTCCGGATCGTTCAGCCCGGACCAGGTACGACGCGCCAGTGACGAGGCCGGCGTGGAGCCACGCCACCTCAAGTCACTCCTCGCGCACCTGAGCTCCTTGGGACTCAGCGTCGCGCTGCCCGTCGAGGCACGGGCAGCTGCAGCCACCGGCACCCGCAAGACCACCACCGCCACCGCGAAGAAGGCGCCCGCCAAGAAGGCAGCGCCCGCCAAGAAGGCTGCCGCGGCCGAGCCGGCCGAGGCCGCTCCGGCGAAGAAGGCGGCGGCGAAGGCGCCGGCGAAGAAGGCTGCGCCCGCTGCCAAGACCGCAGCAGCGAAGAAGACCACCGCGGCTGCCAAGAAGGCGGCTGCGGCCGTCTTGGGTGCCGATGGCAAGAAGGTGCTTCCCGACCTCCCCGACGAGCAGTTCGAGAAGGACGTCGTCGCCGACCCCACGATCAAGAAGGACGAGGAAGAGGCAACTGCCACATCCTCGTTCGTGGTCTCCGCGGCCGACGACACCGACGAGCCGGCCCAGCAGGTCATGGTGGCCGGCGCCACCGCCGACCCGGTCAAGGACTACCTCAAGCAGATCGGCAAGGTCCCGCTGCTCAACGCCGAGATGGAGGTCGAGCTCGCCAAGCGCATCGAGGCCGGCCTCTTCTCCGACGAGAAGCTCGCCAAGGGCGGCAAGATCACGCCCAAGGTCCTCGAGGAGCTCCAGTGGATCTCCGAGGACGGCAAGCGCGCCAAGAACCACCTGCTCGAGGCCAACCTGCGCCTCGTGGTGAGCCTGGCCAAGCGCTACACCGGTCGCGGCATGCTGTTCCTCGACCTGATCCAGGAGGGCAACCTCGGCCTGATCCGTGCGGTCGAGAAGTTCGACTACACCAAGGGCTACAAGTTCTCGACCTACGCGACGTGGTGGATCCGCCAGGCCATCACCCGCGCCATGGCCGACCAGGCCCGCACCATCCGGATCCCGGTGCACATGGTCGAGGTCATCAACAAGCTCGCCCGCGTGCAGCGCCAGATGCTCCAGGACCTCGGCCGCGAGCCGACCCCGGAGGAGCTCGCCAAGGAGCTCGACATGACCCCCGAGAAGGTCATCGAGGTCCAGAAGTACGGCCGCGAGCCGATCTCCCTCCACACGCCCCTCGGCGAGGACGGTGACTCGGAGTTCGGTGACCTCATCGAGGACTCCGAGGCGATCGTCCCGGCCGACGCCGTCAGCTTCACGCTGCTCCAGGAGCAGCTGCACGCCGTCCTCGACACGCTCTCCGAGCGTGAGGCGGGCGTGGTCTCGATGCGCTTCGGTCTGACCGACGGTCAGCCGAAGACCCTCGACGAGATCGGCAAGGTCTACGGCGTGACCCGCGAGCGGATCCGCCAGATCGAGTCGAAGACGATGTCGAAGCTGCGGCACCCGAGCCGCTCGCAGGTCCTGCGCGACTACCTCGACTGAGATCTGTCGCCCTAGGAGCACCGCTTCGATGGCCGCCCGGACGCCGGCTTGGGCAGGGCACCACCGCGACCCAAGTCCGCTGTACCGGCGCCCGCGATGGTACGGCGTCGTACGTAGTTCCTATGCGAGCAACCGAGTCATCAGCAGGGACGAACATCACTAGAGTTTTCAGCACACGTACGCGGCCTCAACCGGGCCAGACAAATGAGTCGGGGACCCAGGTGATCCGAGCGTCATCCTGCATGCGGTCGGTGCGCACGAGGGTGCCGTAGGACCGGCCGCGGCGGTAGTCGTAGCCGAAAGGCATCGAGGTCGCGCCGAGGGATAACAGCGTGGGCAGCTCGTCGGGGTCGGCCAGGGCAATGTCGAGCTCGGGGGCGTCGGGTGGGTCGCGGTCTGGGCCGAGGAGGTGGGCCCAGTCCCGCCCGGTGAAGCCGAGCAGATGGTCGCGCAGGAGGGCGTTGTCGACGAAGCCGGCCCCGACCGCGTGCGCGTCTTGACCGGGCACGGGCCGGGCCACGCCCTCGAGGAGCCGTTGGACCGGCCACGGCCCGAGAGGACGACGCACGTCGATCCCGGTCGCGGTGAGCAGCCGCGCCGCGGACTGGACCGCGGTGCGACGCACCCCGATCGACGGCAGGTGCGGCAGCGGCTGTTCCTGGAAACCTGCTGAAGTCCTTGAAGCCCGTGTCGATCGCGGCCCGCTCGAGCACCGGCGATGCGTACAGGCCATCTTGCGAAGCCTCGGCGAGGCCGCGCAGGAACGCTGTTGCGCTGAGCACGAGCCCGGCCACGACGGGCGCGGCGAAGCTTGTGCCGACCCCGCCCTCGGGGTCAAAAAAGTTGACGCCATGAGCCACCAGCGTCGGGCCGGAAGCGCGGAGCGGGTCGTCGTCGAGCGCGGGGGAGCCGACTGAGGACTTCGGCCACAGCCTGGTCCCCGCGGCGTCGGTCACGGCGCCCACCGACAGACACCCGGGGACCCGTAGCAAGGGGCTGAGCGTGTCGAGTCGACCGGCCCGACCCCAGTTGCCCGCGGCCACCACGACGGGCAGACGCCGTGTGGCCCGGCGCAAGGCGACTCCGAGGGGCTCCTCCGGCGCGATGACCCGGCCCGGCTGCAGGGCGACGCTCAGGTTGAGGACCGCCACTTGGCCCACGTTCCCCGGCACCGCGAGCATTGGATTGAGCGCCAGTGCCAGGGAGCCGTCGTCGGCATGGGTGGGGATCACGTGAGGGGTGGCCACGCCGTCGGGCAGATCGCGTAACACCCAAGGATTGCCGTTGCGGGCGGTGCCGCGCTCGAGCAGGTCGGCGCGCCACAGCACCGTGTCGATGCCGGCGGCGAGGCCGAACACCGTGGGGGACACCTCGTGCAGCACGCCCACCTCGGCTGGTGGACCGTCTTCCCAGGGATGCCCGGGGCGCACCGCCACGATCGGTAGGCGGCGCCAGGGCTTGAGCGCATCGGGCAGAGGCGGCCAGTGAATCCCGCAGCGTACGGCTGTCGCCGCGCAACACGACCAGCAGGGACGACACCCTCGCTAGTCCCCGAGGTCCTCGGCCGGGTCGGCCTCGGCGAAGAGGTCTTCAGCGTCGGGGACCTCGCCGGAGGCCGGGACTACTTCGTCGTAGAGCCACCAGAAGTTCCGCCGCACCCGCAGCGCCTTGTAGAACGGGGTCAGGCCCCGCTCTGCCGCCCACGAGGGCCTCCACGTCGCGCCGGTCTGCGGGGGTCGACTCCAGCTCGGCGTCGGCCAGGCCCTGAGGGGTCACCGAGCCCTTCGCGCGCAGTTCCACCCGCGCATGCGACGACTTCGACACAAGCACGGTCGCGGTCTCTGCCACGACCAGCTCGGTCACCACCATCCAATCGCGATCCCATCGCGCCTGGTCGTCCGCCGCAACCACCGCGTCGAGCAGGGCCTCCTTGACCACCCGCAGGTCGACGAAACGGTGCGAGCGCACCCCCCTCAGCTCAACCGCCACTGCGTTCTCGCGGGAGAACTGCACCAGCGCCCCCGCGTCCGCGGTGCCCACGGCCTTGAAGCGCTCGTCCAGCGAACCGGCGGCCTTGAACGAGATCGAGACGCCCTGGTTGCTCGTTACGTCGAGCGATCCCTCCGGCACGCCCTGTTCGGTCACTGGCACGTCGATCCCGAGCGCCTCGAGGCTGGTCTCGTGCGTGAGCGATCCGCGTCGAGGACGCCACCTGGCCCAGCGCCACGGCCGCCCCGGGCAGCCAGGTCGCGCGGTAGCCCAGCTCGGAGAAGAGGGTTCGGGTGTAAGTGCGGTGCAACGGCATGGAGCCTCCAAAGTGGCGTCAGCCCACGGTCGCAGACAAGAGGCCCGGAGGCAATGGATCAGCACTGGCCTCCGCGCGCCCATGGTGCCATCATGGCACCATGAAGCGAATGAATCTGCGCGATGTACCCGACGACGTCTATGACGCCTTGGTCGCGGCGGCCGAGGACAGCCGGCAGTGGCTGAGCTCGTTCGTCGTCGATCGGCTCGTGGAGGTGGCGCGCTCGGTGCGCGTCGCTGAGTACGTCTCGACCTACCCGACGCCTAGTGGAACAGGAGTATCGGCCGATGACGCTGTAGCCGCGGTCCGTGAAGTGCGTGAGGCGTCGTGAGCTGGCGGTCATCGATGCCTCGGTTCTCGCCGTCTTCTACACCGCCGACGACCCGCGTCATGCCCTCGTGACCGAGCGCTTGAAGGTAGGGGACGCGCTGTTCGCCCCAGCGCATCTCGATGCCGAGATCGTGTTCGCGCTGCGGGGCATGGCACGAGGCAACCCAGGCCTGGATCGAATCGTTCCCGGCGCGCTCGCACACTTGGCAGGGGTTTCCGATTCGACGGATGCCCTTGGCCCCGCTGCTTGAGCGCATGTGGGCTCTTCGCTACAACATCACGGCCTACGACGCGGCATATGTCGCCTTGGCCGAGCGGCTGGACGCCGTGCTGATCACCTGTGATGCCAGGCTCGTCGCGGCCACCGGATCTACCTGCACCTTCGACCTGATCACCTGAACCCCGACGAAGCGAGGTACTGCTCTCCCGCGGGCGCCGAGCGGTGCGTCTGCCACTGATGTGCGGCGGTGGATGGTGGCCACAGCACCGCCGGCCGGCTCAGGTGCGGCCGACCACCCTGCGATGGGGGCGGGCGGGCCAGAAGTCTGGAGCGGTGTCGCAGTTTCGAACTGCGTCTCCCGGGCTGGAAGCCCGGGCGCCTCCTGCGAGGCCACCACCGCATGTGCTCGCCGAAGCGAGCAGGGGGAAACCTAGCACGGGCCACCTGCTCGAGCCGAAGTACGTCGCGTCGCTCCGGCTCAGCTCGATGTCGGGCAGGGTGGGGGAGTGACCGAGACCGGACGACCCCTCCAGACGGCCCGACGTGTGGCTCCTGACGGCGTCCGAGCGCGGCAACGACGCAGACGCGACTCGACGACGCCCACCCGGGCATGGCCTGGTCCGAGGGCAATCGTATGCGGCCGCTGATCCACGGTCCTCGTACTTCGCCGAGCTGTACACGCGCATCGAGGCCACCGGAGCCGGCGAGCGTGATCGTCTTCGCCGACTGGCAAGGAGATGCCGACGAACGACTCACGGGTGAGCCGGGTAGCGAGGTGCTGGCGGTCCTGGGGAGGGCGGCAGCTCGAGGTGTCGACGTACGCGGTCTTGTCTGGCACTCGCGGCCCGCGGCCGCCGCCGGTGAGCTGGGCGACAACGAGGAGTTCAGTGCCCTGCTGCGCGCTCAGGGTGTCGAAGCCTGGCGTCGACATGCGGGTCCGACCCCGCGGATCACACCATCAGAAGTTCGTCGCGCTGCGCCACCGCGACGCCCCGCAGCGCGATGTCGCGTTCGTCGGGGGCATCGACCTGTGTCGCTCCCGTCGCGACGATGCAGAGCACTCGCGGAGACCCGCAGCGCTACGACGTCACGAAGGAGTACGGCGACACCCCGCCGTGGCAAGACGTCCAGGCCGAGATCAGCGGAGCCTGCGGTGCACGACGTGGAGACGGAGTTCCGGGAGAGGTGGGAGGACCCGGCGCCGCTCGACGGCGGCTCGGGTCACCGTAGTGACCGCGGAGGCGAGGGCCCGCATCGCGACACCCGACGGCTCTCGCTGCCAAACTGCCACCGCCACCCCCAGTCCCAGGTGGGACGCCACGCGGTGCATCTGCTGCGCGCCTACCCGCACCTGACGGCGAAGCGGGACTATGCCTTCGCCCCGGCGGCGAGCGGAGCGTGGCGCGCGGCGTACGCCAAGGCGATCAGGCGCGCCCGCCGGCTCGTCTACGTCAAGGACCAGTACCTGTGGGGCAAGCACGTCGGTGAGATGTTCGGCCGCGCCCTGGAGCGGAACCCGGGCTCCACATCATCGGCGTGACCCCGCTGCATCCCGATCTCGAAGGGACGCTCGGTCGCTGGCCGCAGCTGGAGGGCCGGCGCCGGGCGATGCGACACCTCCTGAGAGGCAGCGCCCGACCGGGTGGCGCTCTACGGACTCGAGAATCACGCAGGCACCCCGGTCTACGTGCACGCCAAGGCCTGCGTCATCGATGACTCCTGGACCACGATCGGCTCGGACAACTTCAACCGCCGGTCGTGGACCCACGACTCCGAGCTCTCGGCCGTGGTCGTCGACCGCGCCGGCGACTACGGGCGCAGGCTGCGGCTCACCTGGCTGCCGAGCACCTCGACCGGGAGCTCGACGACTCGTTCGGGCCGGTGGCTGACTGCGGCGACCCTGCCGACATGTTGGCGACGTACGCCGCGCCGCCGCCGGCCTGGACGCCTGGCACGAGAGCGGCAGAGATGGCCCTCCGTCCGCCGGGGCGGCTCCGCGCGATGAACGCCGCCGAGCTCGGCCCCCTCGCCCGCGCGCGTCGCCGTGTGGCCGTACGTGCACCTCCACGACCCCGACGGTCGAGCACGACGGTTGCGTCGGAGCAACGAGTTCTGAGGGGTTCCGAACGCCGGTGAGGAGAGCGCGATGAGGCGACGGCGACCGCGCACAGCGTCAGTCCCACGCCCTGAGCGCGATGGATCCGCTCGCGCAGCACCGCCGCGGCCCACAGCACCGTGAACGCGAGGTAAAGCGACGAGATCACCGCCGAGATGGTCAGCAGCCCCGTCTGGGTGGCGATCAGGAACAGTACGGTCGCGCTGGCCCCCGGCAAGCCTGGGATCAGGCCGAGCACGGCCAGCCTCTCGCGCGGCCAGAAGGTCTGGTGCGAGGCGGTGGCCAGCAGCGCTACGACGATCGTGCCGATGACGATGATCGCCCCGCCCCGCCCCGCCGAGCTGAGCGGTGAAGGCGATGGGCCACGGGCTGAGGCGGCGCGACAGCACGCCGCCGACGAAGTCCGAGAGTCCGTAGACCAGCGCCGCAGCCACGGAGAAGAGAACGCTCACACGATGGAATGTCGCACGCTGGGAGGCCGACCGATCACGCGGGGCCGCGACGTCGTACGACGGTCGAAAAGCAACCGACCCCGGGCCTGGGGTCCGGGATCGGTTGGTAGGTCTGTAGTGGTGCGCCGTGACTCGGTTCAGTCGTTGTCGGCGGACCGGTTGGGGGTGGCGGAGAGCTTGTGGGTCTCGTCCACCACGATCTCGGCGACCTCGGCGAGCTTGTCGCCGTGCTCACGAGCGTGGTGGGCGCAGAAGAGGAGCTCGCCGCCGGTCTGGAGCTCGACGCGCAGGTAGGCCTGGGCGCCGCAGCGGTCGCAGCGGTCCTCAGCAGTCAAGGAGGTGCTGGGGGCGGTCGCAGTCGTCATGTCGGCCTCTTCTCATCTCGGTCGGTACTGATGTCAACGTAGCCAAGTGGTTCAAGATTCCCCGATCCGGGTGGTGCCGGCCACATCCTTGTGGCCATTTCTGGTGCCGGGAATGATCAGGTGCCGTATGCCTATCGGGTGACGTGGAACAAGTGTGACGTCCGGTTCGGGAGTCCGGTTGCACAATGGGGTGAGGGCGGTGATTCGTGTCCTCATCGTGACGTTTCAGATGCAGGCGAGCCTGCACTCAAGCTCGGCGTGTCGCGGGTAGATTCGTTGTCGACGGGGAGCCCGGATTGGTTGGGCCTCCCTTCCGACCCACACGTCCCACCAGCACCACGACATCGATGTCGCAGGAGTTCACGATCTCTGACAACACCTACAACGCCGCTCACCTCCTCGTGCTCGAGGGCCTGGAGGCGGTGCGCAAGCGACCCGGAATGTACATCGGTTCCACCGACACTCGGGGGCTGATGCACTGCCTGTGGGAGATCATCGACAACGGCGTCGACGAAGCGCTGGCGGGCGCGGCCCAGCGGGTCGAGGTCACCCTGCATCCCGACGGCTCGGCCGAGGTCTACGACGACGGGCGCGGCATCCCCACCGACAAGGAGCCCAAGACCGGGCTCCCCGGGGTCGAGGTCGTGGCGACCAAGCTGCACGCCGGCGGCAAGTTCGGCGGCGGCTCCTACGTCGCGACCGGAGGTCTGCACGGGGTGGGCCTGTCGGTCGTCAACGCGCTGTCGGCCCGGATGGACATCGACGTCGACCGTTCGCCGAGCGCCCAGGGCCTGAGCTTCCACCGCGGAGCCGCCGGTGTCTTCGCCGAGGACGGGCCGACGGCAGCCTTCGAGCCCCGCAGCGGACTGACCCGCAAGGGTGGCCGGGTCGCGAAGACGAAGACCGGGACCAGGATCCGCTTCTGGCCAGACCGTCAGATCTTCACCAAGGACGCGCACTTTGAGTTCGAGGGTCTGCTGGGGCGGGCCCGCCAGACGTCCTTCATCGTGCCCGGCCTGGAGCTGGTCATCCGCGACCTGCGCGGCGAGACCCCGGTGGAGGAGAAGTTCCGCCACGACGGCGGGATCGCGGAGTTCACCGAGTACCTCTGCTCCGACGAGCCCGTGACCGAGGTCCTGCGCATCCAAGGGTCGGGGGCCTTCACCGAGACGGTGCCGATGCTCGACGCCAAGGGTCACATGACCCCCCAGGACGTCGAGCGCGACCTCGGCGTCGACATCGCGGTGCGGTGGGGCACCGGCTACGAGACCGAGCTGCGTTCGTTCGTCAACGTGATCGCCACCCCCAAGGGCGGCAAGCACGTCTCCGGCTTCGAGGGTGCGCTGACCAAGACCTTCAACGACGCGATGCGCGCCGCCAAGGTGCTCAAGGTCAACGACGTCGACGTGATCAAGGAAGACATCCTCGAGGGGATGACAGCCGTGGTGACCGTGCGCCTGGCCGAGCCGCAGTTCGAAGGACAGACCAAGGAGATCCTCGGTACGCCGGCCGTGCTCGGCGTGGTCAAGAAGGTCGTCTCGACCGAGCTGAAGACGTTCCTGACGTCGACGAAGCGGGCCGAGAAGGCGCAGGCGCGGCTGCTCATGGACAAGGTCGTGGGCGCTTCCAAGACGCGGATCGCGGCTCGTCAGCACAAGGAGACGCAGCGCCGCAAGAACGCGCTGGAGACCTCGACGCTCCCCTCCAAGCTTGCCGACTGCCGCTCCGGCGACAACGACCGCACCGAGCTCTTCATCGTCGAGGGTGACTCCGCGCTCGGCACCGCCAAGCTCGCCCGCAACTCCGAGTTCCAGGCGCTCCTACCGATCCGGGGAAAGATCCTCAACGTGCAGAAGGCCTCGGTCGGCGACATGCTGAAGAACACCGAGTGCGCCTCGATCATCCAGGTGGTCGGGGCCGGCTCGGGTCGCACCTTCGACCTCGATGCTCGGCGCTACGGCCGGATCATCTTCATGGCCGATGCCGACTCCGACGGTGCTCACATCCGGTGTCTGCTCGCGACGCTGTTCTACAAGTACATGCCCGACCTGATCGCCGACGGGCGGGTCTACACCGCGGTGCCGCCGCTGCACCGCATCGAGATCTCCAACCCGCGCAAGGGCCAGCCGAAGTACGTCTACACCTACTCGGACGACGAGCTGCGCCGGAAGCTGGCAGAGCTGAAGAAGAAGAACACCAAGTGGAAGGACCCGGTCCAGCGCTACAAGGGTCTCGGTGAGATGGACGCCAGCCAGCTGGCCGAGACCACCATGGACCCGCGCCACCGCACCCTGCGCAAGCTGACCATCGACGACGCCGACGCGGCGTCCGAGGTGTTCGAGCTGCTGATGGGAGCCGAGGTGGCGCCCCGCAAGGAGTTCATCGTGGCCGGTGGGGGACACCTGACCGAGGACGACCTCGACTTCTGAGCAGTCAGTACTTCTGCTCGAGGACCCCGGTGTCCACGTCGTAGATGAAGCCGCCGACCGTCACGGTCTCGGGCACCAGCGGGTGTGTGCGGAGCTTCTGGACGTCGTCAGCGAGCGACTCGATCTGGTCGACGGTGGCGGTGATGGTGAGCCAGGAGGCGTCCTGGCCGGCCGACTCCTCGATCCGGTCGCGCAGCTCCTGGGTGGTGCTGCTGGCCATGGCACAGCGCGTGTGACCGACGACGAGGATCCGCTCGACCCCGAGGAGGTGCACCGCGATGACCAGCGCCTCCAGGGTGTTGTGGTCGACCCGGCCACCGGGGGAGCGAAGGATCTTGGCGTCGCCGATCTTGAGGCCGACCATCTCGAGCGGCTCGATCCGGGAGTCCATGCAGGTCACGATGCACACACCTGCCTGGGCGATGCCGTCGAACCCACCGTCGGAGAAGCTCTCGGCGTAGCGGGAGTTGGCGGTGAGAAGGTCATCGAAGTCGGACACGGGGAAAGAGTAAACGACTCAGGAGGCAATGCGGGTGGGCGTATCACGTCCGCTGTCCCGGGTCGGAGCACCGCGGAAGAGCAGGAGGGCCGCAATGGCCGCCAGCAGGGCGAAAAGGGCCGCGCCTTCGAAGACGGCCTGCTCCTGGAGGATGCCGAGCTCGTTGACGGTGAGATCGGGGTTCGCTTCGCCGGCGTCGTAGAGCCGGGCGAGCCCCCACGTCGTGAGGACCGAGATGCCGACGAGCATGCCGACCATCCGGGCCACCACCACCAGCGCGCTGGCGATGCCGTGGGTGTCATCACGGGTGGTGGCCAGGATCGCGGCATTGACCGGAGCGAGAGCGAGGCCGAAACCGAGGCCGCCGGCGACGAGGGGGATGTTGGAGAGCGGCGAGTCGAGGCTGGTGGCGCCCCAGGTCGACATCCACCAGAACGCGCCGGCCGAGAGCAGCATCCCGACCGCCGTGATGGCCCCTGCAGGCAAGGAACGCACCAGGTAGCCGCCGAGCACAGCGCCGATCGGCAGCGCGACCAGGAAGCGCAGCAGCACCAGCGCTGCGCCGAGCTGGGTGTCGTACGTGGTGGTGCGGGCGAACAGGGGGATGTCGACCAGGGCGGCGATCAGGGCCCACCCGACGAGCAGACTCACCACGAGGGAGCCCCAGGCGGGGCGTGCGCGCAGGGTGCCGCGCGGGACGAGCGGCTTCGGGCTGCGTCGCAGGTGGAGGACGAGCCCGACGACCGCGAGCGCCGAGCCGGCGAGCAGCCACGGACCCTGCGGCGAGAAGACCGACACCTCGGGGTCGGAGGTGGCGAAAGCCAGGACGATGCCTCCCAGTGCGACGGCGAGGTAGGCCGCTCCGGCGAGGTCGGCAGCGACGAGGCTGCGACCCCAGGAGCGGGCGTCCACGAGTGGCCTGGTCGCCACGAAGCACCGCACGCTGAAGACCAGGAGCCCTGCGGCGGCGATCAGGCCGAGGGGCGAGAGCCACCGCCCGGAACCGACCACCGGGGTGAACAGGCCGCCGTAGGTGAGGTCGAGGTAGAGGCTGTCGGGCGGATAGACCACCAGCAGCGCGCAGACCGCCGCCAGGACGAGCGCGCCGGCGCCGAGGAGGTCGGGCAAGCCGCGAGCGCGGTCGGACGGCGTGGTCCCCGGACGATGGGCCGCAAGCTCGGTGTCGGTGTCGGTGCCGGTGCCGGCGCGGAGGACCCGAACCACGACCACGAGCAGCAGAGCCACGGCGGCGTTGATGGCGAAGATGGCCCGCCACGACGAGACCGACAGCACGAGCGCCCCGAAGAGGGGGCCCAGCACCGAGCCGAACTCCTGGACGCCCGAGACGATGCCCAGCGGCAGACCGCGCCGTTCGACGGGGTAGAGGGCCGCGACGAGCGCCATCGTGGCCGGCACCAGGCCTCCTCCACCGAGACCCTGGAGGAACCGACCGAGCACGACCGAGGCCAGGTCGTAGCCGACCGCGGTGATGATGGACCCGACGGTGAAGGTGACCAAGGACGCCACCAGCACCGGCACCGGACCGCGCAGGTCGGCGATGCGACCGATGAGCGGCAGGATGGCGACGTAGCCGAGCAGGAACCCGGAGATGATCGGGGCAGCCCGCTGGAGGTCCTGGGCGCTGATGGCGACCGAGGTCATCATCTCCGGCAGCGCCAGGACGACGACGTAGGTGTCGATCGCCGCGAAGGCGACTGCAACTGCCCCGAAGGTCAGGAGCGCGCGCGAGCGCCGGTCCACCTGCGATGCCTGGGGCGGGGCACTCATCGCCTCACCCGCTCACTCGGGCACATTCGGGCTCATTCGGGTGCCGTGATCTCCTGCGCGATCCCGTAGGCGGTGATGACGATCGTGTAGGTGATCTCACCGCCACCGGAGAAGAACTCGCCGGTGAGGTCGGCCGAACGCAACCGTCCCTCCTCGTCGATGGCCAGGACCGCCGCGAAGGAGTCTCCGGGGGCGCAGGGGAGCAAGCTCTTGACGACAGTGCCCGGAACGGTGGCGGTGTAGGGGGTCACGATCACGGCGTTGTCATCGGCTGCGCGCCGCTGGTCGCCTTCCACGAGATCCGTGGCCGCCACCAGCACGCTGGAGACCCCGGTGTCAGGATCGAGGAGGGTGGCCGGGTCGGGCGCGCAGAGCTCGGCGGGGTCGTAGGTGTCCCAGCCGATGATGGGGGCGTTGACGTAGAAGTCACCGTCGACCGAGCGGACCTCGACGTCCTCGGCATTGAACCCGAGGAACCTGCCGCCGGCCGTGCCCTGGAAGGCCGGTTCGTCGGTGATGACGCCCTGAGCCCGCTTGAGGAAGTCACCCTCGGGGCGTTCGTCCGGCGTCGACAGGGTGAGCTCGACCCCGGACGTCTCGTCAAGAGCGCTCTTCGCCTCCGCCATCACCTGCTCGGGACTCGAGCCTGTGGCTCCGGCGGGGGAGGTGTCGTCGCTGCTGCACGCAGCGACGCTCAAGGCGAGCAGGGCCGAGGCGGCCCCCGCTGCGAGGCGGCGCGTCAAGGTCATGGGTGTCAGCCTGACACATCGACGTCAAAGAGCGGCTCGTCGTCGGGAGGGCCGGTGGGTGCCGCGCTGGACGACTCGCTGGGTGGGGCCGGCGTGCCGGACGGGACCCGGCTGGCCACCGGGCCCGAGCACGCCGCGATGGGCTGGCTGCCAGGAACCCCGGACCCGTCGCGGCGGCCTTCGGCCGCCGGCAACGACACCGGAGCGCCACTGGTCGCAGCGGCGCGGGCGGGGGCGGCGCCGACCCAGGCGAAGACGAGGGCATCCTCGCCCTTGAGGAAGCGGTGGCAGCGCACGCCGCCGGTGGCGCGGCCCTTGGCGGGGTACTCGTCGAAGGACGTCACCTTCACCGACCCCGGCTCGGTGCCGGGCAGGGCGGTGGACGACCCGGAGACGGTGACGACCACGGAGCCCTCGGGCGCGGCGGGGTCGACGACCCCGAACCAGGTGACCCGTTGACCGGCCGCGAGCTTGATGCCGGCCATCCCGCTCCCGGCGCGGCCCTGCGGGCGAACGAGGGCAGCGGAGAAGTGCAGGAGCTGGGCCTCGGAGGAGACGAAGCAGAGCGTCTCCTCGCCGGTGACCAGCTCGACCGCGCCGACGACCTCATCACCGTCCTTGAGGCCGATGACCTCCCACTCGTCGCGATTCAGGACCTCGGGGTTGACCCGTTTGACGGTGCCGTCGCGGGTGCCCAGAGCCAGGCCGGGACCTTCGCCGCTCAAGGTGCACAGCGCCAGGGCACGCTCGCCGGTCTCCAGCGGCAGCACCTCGCTGAGCGGCAGGCCGCCCGACAGGTTGGGGTCGTTGGCCGACGGGGGCAGCGCCGGCAGATCGAGCACACCCAGGCGCAGGAGTCGTCCGGCCGAGGTGAGGATGCCGATCTCGCCGCGGGCAGAGGTGGCCACCACCGAGGTGATGACATCGTGGTTGGCCCGGTCGCCGCCGTAGCCGACCTCGGTGCCGGTGGTGCGGGCGAGCAGACCGCTGGCTGACATGAGGGCGAAGCAGGGGTCGTCGGGCACTTCGAGCGGGGTGGTGGCGGCCGACACCGCGGTGCCGGCCGACTGCAGCAGGACCGTGCGGCGCGGGGTGCCGTAGGTCTTGGCGACCTCGGCCAGCTCCTCGGAGACGACCTTCTGGAGCAGCTTGTCATCGGCGAGGATCGCGTCGAGCTCCTCGATCTCGCGGCGCAGCTGCTCCTGCTCCTTCTCGAGCTCGATCTTGCTGAAGCGCGTCAGCCGGCGCAGCTGCATCTCCAGGATGTAGTCGGCCTGGGGCTGGGAGAGCTCGAAGACGCTCTGGAGTCGTTCGCGCGCGGTCGCGGCGTCGTCGCTCGTGCGGATGACCTGGATGACCTCGTCGATGTCGAGCAGGGCGATGAGCAGCCCGTCGACGAGGTGGAGCCGGTCGGCCTTCTTGGTACGGCGGAACTGGGAGCGGCGTCGTACGACGTCGTAGCGGTGCTTGAGGAAGACGTCGAGCAGCTCGCGAAGGCCGAGCGTGCGGGGCTGACCGTCGACGAGGGCGACGTTGTTGATGCCGAAGGAATCCTCCAGCGGCGTCATCTTGTAGAGCTGCTCGAGGATCGCCTCGGGCACGAAGCCGTTCTTGATCTCGATGACCAGACGCAGCGGGTTGTCGAGGTCCTGGAGGTTCTTGACGTCGGCGATGCCCTGGAGCTTCTTGCCCTGCACGAGGGTCTTGATCCGCTCGACGACCTTCTCGGTGCCGACGGTGTAGGGGAGCTCGGTCACCACGATCGCCTTGCGGCGCCCGATCGTCTCGATCCGAGCGGTGGCGCGCATCCGGAACGACCCGCGACCGGTCTCATAGGCGTCGCGGATGCCGTCGAGGCCGACGATCTTGCCGCCGGTGGGCAGATCGGGGCCCGGCACGAAGCGCATCAGGTCGTCGAGCGAGGCCTTGGGGTGCTTGATCAGGTGGCGCAGCGCGGCGATCACCTCGACGAGGTTGTGCGGGTGCGCAGTTGGTCGCCATGCCGACCGCGATCCCGGTGGCACCGTTGACCAGCAGGTGGGGGATGGCCGCGGGCAGCACGGAGGGCTCGAGCTCGCGGGAGTCGTAGTTGGGGCGGAAGTCGACGGTGTCCTCGTCGATGTCGGCCGTCATCGCCACGGCTGACGGCGCCATCCGGCACTCGGTGTAGCGCATCGCAGCAGGGGAGTCGTCGGGCGAGCCGAAGTTGCCGTGACCGTCGACCGTGGGCACCCGCATCGCGAACGGTTGGGTCATCCGCACCAGGGCGTCGTAGATCGCGCTGTCGCCGTGGGGGTGGAGACGACCCATCACCTCACCGACCACTCGAGCGCTCTTGACGTGGCCGCGGTCGGGCCGCAGACCCATGTCGTTCATCGTGTAGAGGATCCGGCGCTGCACGGGCTTGAGCCCGTCGCGCGCGTCGGGCAGGGCGCGGGAGTAGATGACGGAGTAGGAGTACTCCAGGAACGAGTTGCGCATCTCCTCCCCGATATCGATGTCGAGGATGTGCTCCTCGAAGTCGTCGGGGAGGTCTTGTTTCGTGGAACGGCGAGCCATGGCGTCATTGTCGCGGTCGGCGCCGACGCCTGTGCGCCGGGCACGCCGAGGGCACGGGGGCAATCGTTGGCGCATCGGTGCTGCGGACCCCGGTAAGGTCTGATCCGTGACCACGGAGCCCCCCAGCGTGGCCGAGACCGCCCAAGCGCCTCGGCACTGGGAAGCCGACGTCCTGCTCCGTGACGGCCGGACCGCCCACATCCGGCCGATCGGCCCTCAGGACGCGGATCTGCTCGTCGAGTTCTACTCGCGCGTCTCCGACCGCTCGAAGTACTACCGGTTCTTCAGCCCGATGCCCAACCTGTCCGACCGCGACGTGAAGCGGTTCACCGTCGTCGATCACGACCACCGCGTGGCGCTCGTGATGATCCTGCAGGGGAAAATGATCGCGGTCGGGCGCTACGACGTCATCGGGGCCGGCGAGGCCGAGGTCGCCTTCCTCGTCGAGGACCTCCACCACGGGCGCGGCATCGCCCAGCTGCTGCTCGAGCACCTCGCCCAGGCTGCCCGCGAGCGCGGCATCGAGCGGTTCACCGCCGAGGTCCTGCCCGACAACCAGGCAATGATCCACACCTTCCGCGATGCCGGCTACCGGGTGGCGACGGAGTACGAGGACGGTGTCTTGAGCCTGGAGTTCTCGATCGACGTGACCGACACCTCCATCGGGGTCATGCGAGGTCGTGAGCATCGGGCCGAGGCCGCTTCCATCGAGCGCTTCTTCAACCCGCGCTCGATCGCGGTGATCGGCGCCAGTCGCCGCCAGGACACGATCGGGCAGGTGCTGGTCCGCAACCTGGTCAGCAACGACTTCACCGGCCGCATCTACGCCGTCAACCCCAGCGCCCCGGCGGTCTCGGGGCTGCCGTCCTACAAGTCGGTCACCGACATCCCGGACGACGTCGACGTCGCGATCGTCGCGGTCCCGGCCGAGTCGGTCAACGACGTCGTGCTCGACTGCGCCGCCAAGGGCGTGCACGGCATGATCGTGATCTCCTCCGGCTTCGCCGAGACCGGTGAGGAGGGTCGCAAGCGCCAGCGTCACCTCGTCGGCCTCTCGCGCTCCTACGGTCTGCGCCTGATCGGTCCCAACTGCCTCGGGGTCATCAACACCGACCCAGCGGTGTCGGTCAACGCCTCGCTCTCCTCGGTGATGCCGCCCCGAGGTCGGGCCGGCTTCTTCTGCCAGTCCGGTGCGTTGGGCTCAGCGATCCTGGAGAAGGTCCAGAACCGTGGGCTCGGCCTCACGACCTTCGTCAGCGCCGGCAACCGTGCGGACGTCTCGGGCAACGACCTCCTGCAGTACTGGGAGGAGGACGACGCGACCGAGGTGGTGCTGCTCTACCTCGAGTCGATCGGTAACCCGCGCAAGTTCTCCCGCATCGCGCGCCGGGTCTCGCTGCGCAAGCCGATCATCGCGGTGCGCTCGGGACGCACCACCCAGGGCGTGCCGATGGGTCACGCCGTACGACGCATCGTCGCGCCGCCGGAGGCGCTCGACGCGATGTTCAAGCAGGCCGGCATCATCCAGGTCGACACTCTCGAGGAGATGTTCGACGTCGCCCAGCTGCTGGCCCACCAGCCGCTGCCGCGCGGCCGGAGGGTGGCGATCGTCGGCAACTCCGACGCGCTCGGCCTCCTTGCCGCCGATGCAGCGGCCGCCGTGGGGCTGGTGGTCGCGCGCACCGTCACCCTCAGCGCCGAGCCCAGCGCCGAGGACTTCGAGGATGCCCTCGACGAGGCGATCGACGACCCCGAGATCGACTCGGTGGTCGCGGTCTACATCCCGCCGCTCAACGTCTCCGGCGAGGACGTCGCCAACGTGCTCGCCGCCGTCGGCGAGCAGTCCGACAAGCCCCTGGTCTCCTCGTTCCTCGGTGCAGAAGGGGTGCCGGAGCTGCTGCGGGTGCCCGACGTCGCCGGCTCCGACGCCGGTCGTGGCTCGGTGCCGTCCTACCCGGCTGTCGAGGCTGCTGTGCGGGCCCTGGCCCGGGTCGTGGACTACGCAGTCTGGTTGCGTACCCCGGACGGCCCGGTCCCGGACCCCGGTGAGTTCGACACGTTTGCGGCCAAGCGGATCCTCAACCAGGCGCTGTCGGCCCACCCCGAGGGCGTCCAGCTCGATCGCGAGCAGGTGACCGACCTCTTGCACACCTACGGCATCGAGCTCTGGGAGACCTCCCCGGTCTCGACGATCGAGGAAGCACAGCTTGCCGGCGAACGCCTTGGTTGGGACGTCGTGCTCAAGGCCACCGCCGAGGGCCTGCGCGAGCGTCCCGACCTGGCTCACGTGTGGCGCAGCATCGACACGGCCGAGGAGATGGTCGGCGCCTGGGGCTCTCTCTCCGAGCTGGTCAAGGACCCGTCCCTGGCCGACTTCGTGGTGCAGAAGAACGCCGCGGCCGGGGTGCCGGTCGCCATCAAGAGCCTCGAGGACCCGCTCTTCGGCCCCGTTGTCTCCTTCGGCATCTCCGGCCCGATCATCGACCTGCTCGCCGACCGGTCCTACCGGATCCCCCCGCTGGGGGCGCGCGACGTCTCGGCGATGGTCCGGGAAGTGAAGAGCTCGCCGATCCTGTTCGGCTACCGCGGCGCGCAACCGGTCGACGTACGCGAGATCGAAGAGCTGATCAGCAAGGTCTCGCAGATGCAGAACGACCTGCCTCAGCTCGCCGCCCTCGAGCTCTCGTTGGTGCTGGCCGGCACCGATTCGGCCTCGGTGCTCACAGCCTCGGCCCGAGTGGCCCCCGTGGCCGACCCACGGTCCGACCACTTCGTCCGGCGCCTGCCCGACCACCCGGGCGACACGGTGCCCGACTGACTCGCGTGGCACACTGACCGCGTGCGACGCCCCCTTGATGATCTCGACCAGACACGCGACCTGCGCGTGGCGATCGACCACACGGGTTACTACCCCGAAGTCGTGGCCGACGCGGTCAACGGCGCCGTCGCCGCGGAGCCGGTGCGGGCCTTCTACGTGCACCACGAGCCGACGTTCGAGCGCGACGAGGTACGACGTCACCTCAGCGTCGTGGTGCTGACGCCCACCCGTCTGATCCTGGCCCACACCGACGAGCACGCCGGCGATGACTTGTTGCCGGAGCCCTACACCTCGACCTCGACCGAGGCCGTCAGCCTGACGGCGGTCAAGTCGGTGGTGGTCACCCGCATGACCGCCAACCCGACCGCCGGCCCCCGGCCGCCGGCCGAGGCCGTGATGACCATCGGGTGGGGCGGAGTGAGCCGCCTCGACCTGGAGCCGGCCGGGTGCAGCGACCCGCAGTGCGATGCCGACCACGGCTACACCGGTGTGCTGGCCTCCGACGACTTCTCGCTCCGGGTCTCGGCTGCGGCCGACGGCGTCGACGCCGTGGGCGGTCTCCTGGGTTTCGCTGCCGCGCTGTCGGCCAGCACTCAGCACTGAGATGAGCCTGATGAACGGCCCGTCCGAGACCTTCGTCGAACCGGCCTACGGACGCCGATCGCTCGCTGACGTGATGCCCGCCGTCGCGCGCGCCCTCGGTTCGCCGCTGGCGCACACGCCGAGCGGGCTCAGCCTGCCCGACGCGCCGGCCTATGTCGTCTTCCTCATCGACGGACTCGGCGCCCGGTTGTTGCAGCGCTACGCCCATGCCGCGCCCTACCTCTCCTCGCTGCTGATCGACAACGAGCCCGGCACCGCCGGCGTCCCGTCGACGACGGCGACGAGCCTGACGTCGTTCGGCACCGGGCTGGTCCCGGGCGCGCACGGGCTCGTGGGATTCACCGCGCGCATCCCCGGCACCGAGTCGCTGCTGAACCACCTCTGGTGGGACAAGAACGTCGACCCGATGGAGTGGCAACCCCATCCGACGTCGTTCTCGACTCTCGCCGCGGCCGGCATCGACGTCACCGTGGTCAACAAGCGGGAGTTCCGTGACTCGGGCCTCACCGTGGCGTCGTCGCGCGGTGCGGCCTTCGTGGGCGCCGACAAGGTGGGGGAGCGGATCGCCGCGGCGGTGTCGTCGTCCGCGGCCCGGCCGTCGATGACCTACCTCTACGACAGCGACCTCGACTGGACCGGTCACCGCTGGGGGGTCTCCTCGAGCCAGTGGCTCCAGCAGCTCGCCATGATCGACGCCGAGGCCGAGCAGCTTCGCGAGACGCTCCCGAGCGAGGTTCGCCTCGTGGTGGTGGCCGACCACGGGATGGTGGACTCGCCGCTCGACAACCGCACCGACGTGGACACCGACACCCACCTGCTCGACGGCGTGGCGCTGCTGGGGGGCGAGGCCCGCTTCCGGCACCTCTACTGCCGCAGCGGCGCGGTGGACGACGTCCTGGCCACCTGGCGCGAAGCCCTCGGCGACAACGCCGACATCCTGACGCGTGGGGAGGCGATCACCCGTGGGTGGTTCGGTCCGGTGGATGCCCGAGTGCTCCCACGCCTCGGCGACGTCGTCGTGGCCTGCCGTGGCGACCACGGGGTCTTCGCGAGCGAGAAGTTCGACTACGAGACCACCCTCGTCGGCCTGCACGGCAGCCTCACCGCCGACGAGATGCTGATCCCGATCATCGTCGACTGAGTGAGGCTGCCTCGCGGCTGACTACTGCAGCGTCATGCGCGGCTCGCCGGCGCTCAGTCCGGTGCCCGCGATCCGGCAGGTGCCTCCCCTGATGGCCCCGGAGTTGTAGGCCTGCCGCACGCACGACCGGGTGGCGAGCTGGGCCCAGTAGTTCGGGTGCAGCGACTCCTGCACGTAGTAGGGGCTGTTGCTGCAGCAGGTGGACACGGTGCGGATCTGGTTGACCCACTCGGTCTTGTCGACGGCCCCGGCCGACGTCCAGTTGGCCACGCCCTTCTCCTCGTAGAGGCCCACACCGCTCTCGCACAGCCGGCGACCGTTGAAGGCCGAAGCCAGCTCGAGGATCTTGATGTTGCTCAGCCCGGACTGAGTGGCTGCGCCACGCACCGCGGTGTTGATGGTGGGCAGGGCGTAGTCGTTGGCCCAGTCGGCGTCGGCGTCCCAGAAGCCGCAGCCACCGGTCGACTGGCGCGTGTAGCCGCTCTGGGAGTAGCGGAAGCCGCTCGCCCGGGGGATCGGCGAGGGGTAGGTCTGCGCGACCAGGCTCCACGAGGAGTCGGAGTAGCCGGCGTTGCGCATGGCCGTGCGGACGTTCTGGAAGGCAGTAGCGATGCGGGCCCGGACGGCCGTGACGTTCGCGGTGGTGAAGTTGGCCGTCACCGAGCTGTCGTCGTAGCAGTAGTCCTTCCACCAGCTGGGGGAACCGAGGAAGTCAGCGACGCAGGTCGCCACGATCGAGGCGAAGTTGAAGTCGTTGCCGCCGATCGAGACGACGACCATCTTGACGTTGTGCGTCGCAGCGAACTGCTGCAGCGCCTTGGCCTGGCCGATCTTGCCACCGCCGAGGTCGGCGAAATCGAGGCCGGGCTTGAAGTTGTCGCCGTTGGTGGTGGCCGTGGTGGCGCCCGAGCAGGCGAGGTTGTGCCCCAGCACCCCGCCACCGATGAAGGCCTCGGCCGAGCTGCTGCGGTGACAGCGGTTGATCGTCTCCGCCGTGTGCGTCGGATTGTCGAAGTAGGCGCTCGCGCCCAGGGCGTCAGCGCGCGTGCTCGAGTCGTTGCTGCTGCCGGCCCACCGACCGGCCTCCCCGCTGATGTAGGAGTCGCCGAGGGTCACGACGTACGGCGCGCCGACACCCGGCCCGTCCGCAGCAGCCGGTGAGGCGACGATGACCGGCGCCACGGCGCTGAGCAGGCCGATGACAAGGGCGAAGGCAGACGTCGTCAGCGTGAGGCGACGTCGACCGGTGAGGGCTCGGGACATGAAGGGGGATCTCCTGGCGACGGGGGGATGTGACACGGATCACCCGTGAACCTAGTGGGAGCGAGCACCGGAAGGGAAGGGTGCGAGGCGACGTCGAAGGGTGTGGCTGGGATGAGAGGATCCACCCGTGGCTGCGCTGACCTTCTGGACCGGGACGATGGATGCCGGGAAGTCGACCTTGGCCCTGCAGACCAATCACAACCACGCGGCGCGCGGCCGCCTCGGGCGGATCTTCACCTCCCAGGACCGCGCAGGCGCCGCGCTGATCTCCTCACGGCTCGGACTGACGCACGATGCCCTCGAGGTCAGTCCCGACTTCGACTTCTGGCGCTACGTCGTCGACGCCCTCACGCAGGGGTCGCGGATCGACTACCTGATCTGCGACGAGGCCCAGTTCTACTCCCCGGCCCAGATCGATGCGTTGGCCAAGGTGGTCGACGAGCTGCAGATCGATGTCTTCTGCTTCGGCATCCTCACCGACTTCCGCACGAAGCTCTTCCCCGGTGCCGCCAGGCTGGTCGAGCTGGCCGACCGCACCGAGGTGCTCCAGGTCGAGGCGTTGTGCTGGTGCGGCAAGCGCGCCACGCACAATGCCCGCACCGAGGACGGCGTCATGGTCACCGAGGGTGAGGTGATCGTCGTGGGCGATGTCGAGGACATCGCCGCCCAGCAGGGACCGCCGGCCGAGGTGGCCTACGAGGTGCTCTGTCGCCAGCACCACCGACGGACGCTCACCGCTGCCCGTGCGCAAGCGGTCTCGCTGGCCTCGGAGCCCTTGCCCTTCGGCTGAGGCTCAGTCGTCCTCGTCGTCGAGACGCGCCAGCCACGTGGCGAAGCGCTCGACGGCCGTCTCGAAGTCGGGATGGGTGTCGACGAAGCCCTGCAGCTGCTCGGCGATCCACGCCAGGGTGACCTCTTCGTCACCCCGGCGCTTGACCAGTTCCTCGATACCGCGATCGGTGAAGTACATGGTCCCTATCCTCTGCCGTGGTTGCCGTCGGCGCTCGGCTCACCGGGTCTCGACCCGCCGGTAGCGAGCTCGTTCCTCACTCGCTCGGCTTGCTCGACCTCCTGAGCTGCGGAGCCGCTCTCGTCCCTCGAGCGGCTCCTGCTCATGAAAACGCCCGGTCGAGCAGGTCCTTCTGCTCGGCCTGGTGCCGCTTGATCGTGCCCACCGACGGCGAGGACGACTGCTCGCGCGTGATGCGCTCGACCTTGGCGTCGACCTCGGGCCACACGTTGAGCGCGTAGTCGGGCCACGGACCCATGTTGGCGGGCTCGTCCTGCACCCAGCGCACCTGCTTGAGGTGGGGGTAGCGGGCGATCTCGGCCTTGATCTCGTCGATCGGACGCGGGTAGAGCTGCTCGACACGGGCCACGGCGAAGCGGTGGCCGTCCTCGCGCTTGGTGCGCTCGACCATCAGGTCCCAGGTGACTCGACCCGAGCAGACCAGCAGGGTGTCGACCTTGGACTGGTCGGCGTCGGCGTCGGCGATGAAGGGGCGGAACGTCCCCTCGGTGAAGTCGCCCGGCTGCGAGGCGGCTTCCTTGCGCTTGAGCATCGACTTCGGAGTGAAGACGATCATCGGACGGTGCTTCTCGCCGAGCGAGTGGTTGCGCAGCAGGTGGAAGTACGACGCAGGCGTCGACGGCTGTGCGACCACGAACGCGTCGTCGGCCGCCATCTGCAAGAAGCGCTCGATGCGGGCCGAGGAGTGGTCGGGGCCCTGACCCTCGTAGCCGTGCGGCAGCAGCAGGACGACGCCGGAGTTCTGGCGCCACTTGGTCTCACTGGAGGTGATGAACTCGTCGATCACCGTCTGCGCGCCGTTGACGAAGTCGCCGAACTGCGCCTCCCACAGCACCAGCGCGTCGGGCCGGGCCACGGAGTAGCCGTACTCGAAGCCGAGGGCGGCGTACTCGGAGAGGAGGGAGTCGTAGATGTAGAACCTCGCCTGGTCCTCGGTCAGGGCCGACAGGGGAGTCCACTCGTCGGCGTTCTTCCGGTCGATGATCGTGCCGAAGCGCGACACGAACGTGCCTCGGCGCGAGTCCTGACCGGCCAGGCGCACGGGACGGCCGTCCATGAGCAGGGAGCCGAGGGCGAGGATCTCACCGGTGCCCCAGTCGATGGGGCCCTCGGTGATCGCGTTGGCGCGACGCTGCAGCTGCGGCATCACCTTGGGGTGCACCGTGAAGCCATCGGGCGGGGTGACGTAGGCGTCCGCGATCCGCTTGAGGCATTCCCGGTCGATCGCAGTGCGGGTCTCGCCGGACGGCTTGTTGGGGTAGTCGGGGACCGTGGTCCACTCCGGCGGCTTCGAAGAGGCGTCCTTGACCTCGGTGAAGACCCGCTCGAGCTGCTGCTGGTAGTCGGCCAGCACCTGCTCGGCTTCCTCGATCGTGATGTCACCGCGACCGATGAGCGACTCGGTGTAGAGCTTGCGCACCGAGCGCTTCTGCTCGATGAGGTCGTACATCAGCGGCTGCGTGTACGACGGGTCGTCACCCTCGTTGTGTCCGCGGCGGCGGTAGCAGACGAGGTCGATGACGACGTCCTTCTTGAAGGCCTGGCGGTACTCGAAGGCCAACCGGGCCACGCGGATGCATGCCTCGGGGTCATCGCCGTTGACGTGGAAGATCGGGGCCTGGACCATCCGGGCCACGTCGGTGCAGTAGAGCGAGGAGCGCGACGACCCGGGGGAGGTGGTGAAGCCGACCTGGTTGTTGACGACCACGTGGATGGTGCCGCCGGTGCGGTAGCCGCGCAGCTGGGAGAGGTTGAGCGTCTCGGCGACGACACCCTGGCCGGCGAACGCGGCATCACCGTGGACGAGCAGCGGCAGGACCGGGAACGTCTCGCCCTGGTCGAGGACGTCTTGTTTGGCGCGGGCAATGCCCTCGAGCACCGGGTCGACTGCCTCGAGGTGCGACGGGTTCGCTGCGACGGAGACCTTGATCGTGTCGCCGGAGTCGGCGACGAACTCGCCCTCGGCTCCGAGGTGGTACTTCACGTCACCGGAGCCCTGCACGGTGCGGGGATCGATGTTGCCCTCGAACTCGCGGAAGATCTGGGAGTACTTCTTGCCGACGATGTTGGCCAGCACGTTGAGCCGCCCACGGTGGGCCATGCCGATGGCGACCTCGTCGAGGCCGACCTCGGCGGCTGCCTCGCAGACCTCGTCGATCACCGGGATCGTGGTCTCTCCGCCCTCGAGGCTGAAGCGCTTCTGGCCGACGAACTTGGTCTGCAGGAAGGTCTCGAAGGCCTCGGCCTGGTTGAGCTTGAGCAGGATGCGCAGCTGCTCCTCGCGCGGCGGCTTGGTGTGGGGACGCTCGACGCGCTCCTGCACCCAGCGCCGCTGCTCGGGATCCATGATGTGCATGTACTCGATGCCGGTGGTGCGGCAGTAGGAGTCACGCAGGATCCCCAGGATCGTGCGCAGCTTCATGAAGCGGCGGCCGTCGCCGAAGGCGCCGGTGGCGAACTCGCGGTCGAGGTCCCACAGCGTCAGGCCGTGCGACTCGATCTGCAGGTCGGGGTGAGTGCGCTGGCGGTACTCGAGCGGGTCGGTGTCGGCCATCATGTGGCCGCGGACCCGGTAGGCGTGGATGAGCTCGAGGATCCGCGCCTGCTTGCTGATCTCGTCGTCGTGCGACGTCGCGATGTCGTTGCCCCAACGGATCGGCTCGTAAGGGATCCGCAGCGAGCGGAAGATCTCGTCGTAGAAGCCGTCGGCGCCGAGCAGGAGCTGGTGGAGTCGCTTGAGGAACTCGCCCGACTGCGCGCCCTGGATCACCCGGTGGTCGTAGGTCGAGGTGAGCGTCATGACCTTGCTGATGCCGTTGCGGGCGATCGCCTCGTCGGAGGCACCCTGCCAC
Source organism: uncultured Actinomycetota bacterium (assembly GCA_963761285.1). Taxonomy (GTDB): domain Bacteria; phylum Actinomycetota; class Actinomycetes; order Propionibacteriales; family Nocardioidaceae; genus Nocardioides. The sequence continues at coordinate 527,479 of CAVXGJ010000016.1, forward strand.
TCGGCGGGGTACTCCATGGCGCCGACGCCGATGATCGCGCCCTGCCCTGCCATCAGGCGGGGAACGGAGTGGACGGTGCCGATGCCACCGGGGTTGGTCAGGCTGATCGAGGTGCCCTGGAAGTCGGCGACGGTCAGCTTGTTGTCGCGGGCCTTGCGGACGACGTCCTCGTAGGCGGTCCAGAACGCGGCGAAGTCCATGTCCTCGGCGGCCTTGATGGCCGGCACGAGGAGCTGACGGGATCCGTCGGGCTTGGGGACGTCGATCGCCAGGCCGAGGTTGATGTGGGCCGGCGTGATCAGGTTGGGCTTGCCGTCGACGACGCCGAAACCGACGTTCATCTCGGGCATCGAGCGCGCCGCACGCACCAGGGCGTAGCCGATGAGGTGGGTGAAGGAGACCTTGCCGCCGCGGGCGCGGGCGAGGTGGCTGTTGATGACGATGCGGTTGTCCCAGAGCAGCTTCACCGGCACCGAGCGCACCGAGGTGGCGGTCGGGACGGTGAGGGAGTCGTCCATGTTCTTCACGACCCGAGCCGGGGCACCGCGCAGCACGGTGTACGTCGGCTCGTCACTGGCCTCGGCCGGCTCCGGTCGCTTCGCGTCCTTGGGCGTCGGGTTGGTGGTGGTGCGGGCCGGCTCGGCAGCCTTGCCCGCAGCGCGCGGCTCGGCCTTGGGAGCGACCTCGGTGGCCGGCTTGGCCGGCGCCTTCTCGGCGGGCTTCTCGGGGGCCTTCTCCGGCGCCTTCTCGGTGGCCTTCTCGGGGGCCTTCTCGGGGGTCTTCGCGGGTGCCTTTGCTGCGGGCGCGGCGTCCTTGGCAGCGGGCTTCGGGGTCGCACCGTTCGACGAGCCCGACCCGCCGTTGCTGGACGACGAGCCGCCCTCGGCGCCGAAGTAGGCCTTCCACGCGGGATCGACGCTCGCCGGGTCGCTGGCGTACTGCTCCCTCATCTCCTCAACGAGCCACTCGTTGTCACCGAAGTCGGTGTCCGAGGGTTCGGTGGAGCTGGTGGAGGGGCCTGAGGACTGCGGCACGGCTGGTTTCGCCTCTTCCGGGAAGGTGCTGATGGGGGATGGTGACAAATGACACGAATGGATCGTCCGTGGGGCGTGCTCGAACGAGCGCAACCCCGGCGCTACTTCAAGGCTAGACCCACACGCCAGCAAATGCGCGCTCTGTGGTCCACTTTCGGGCACTCTGTCAGCCACACCACATTCGCGCACGTCATCCCCGGCCTCGGCAGGGCTTCCCGAAGGCGTCAACAGGGCGCTTCGAAGTCGCCGGGAGCGCCGCACCCGGGCCCCACGCACCACCAGGAGAAGCATGCGTTCCCTCTCGCTCGTCGGCGTTGCACTTGTGCTCGTCGCCGGTCTGAGCAGTTGTTCCGGCGAGGAGCCCGGGTCGAACGAGACCGCGCCCACGAGCACGTCCTCGGCCGCCACGGACCAGCCCGCGGCCACACCGCTGGTCACCACCGCCAGCATCGACCGCGTCGATGGTCGCCTCGCTCCGGATGCCCGTGCCCGGCTGCGCACCCGCGTCGTCTCGACCCTCGACACCTGGATCGACGGCGCCTACGGCGGGTCCTACCCGCGCGACGACTTCTCCGGTGCCTTCGACGGCTTCACCCAGCGTGCCGCCCGTCGTGCCGACCGGGACAAGGACATCCTGAGCAATGCGTCGGTGGGTCTCGAGGTCGACGACGTGCAGGCCGTGCGGCGTCGGATCCGGCTGGAGGTCCTCGCTGTCGAGGGGGCCGCTGTCGCCGTGACTGCCCGGGTCGACCTCGCGTTCGAGCTGAGCGGCGAGATCACTCGCCGTGACGCGATCGTCGGGCAGCTGTACCTCACGTACGAACGGCCACGCGCCGCATCCGGTGACTCCCCGGGCTGGCGCGTCTTCGGCTACGACCTGAACCGTAGGGAGAAATGATGCGCACCGTCCGCCGGATGCTCACCCTCGTCCTGGTGCTCGCCCTCACGGGGCTGCTCGTGCCGGACAGCAGCCGCGCCTCGACGCAGGTCTCCCTGGTCAAGGTCGAGCACGCCGAGGCGGTGGCGCTCGACCAGGACACCGTGTGGATCCTCGGTGTCGGGAGCGATGCGCGTCCCGGTGAGGACATGACCCGGGTTCGCGGAGACGCCTTGCAGCTGATCGGGCTCAACACCGTCACGGGGGCCGCGACCTCCATCGGCATCCCGCGCGACTCCTACGTCTCGATCCCCGGTGTCGGCAGCGACCGGATCAACGCCGCCCTCTTCTACGGCGGGCCTCAGCTGATGGGCGAGGCGGTCGGCGACCTGGTCGGGATCGAGCCCGACTACGTGATGGTGACCCGCTTTCCGTTCTTCGAGAACATGATCAACGAGATCGGCGGGATCTCAGTGGTCAACCCGCGCTACTTCTCCGACTCCGACCTGAAGCCCGAGGGCTTCGCCCAAGGCAGGCTCCGGCTCAACGGGTACGGCGCCATGGCGTTCTCGCGAATCCGCAAGACGTTGCCCGGCGGTGACTTCGACCGTTCCGCCAACCAGCAGATCGTGCTGGGCGGGATCCAGGCCCAGATCGCGGCCAAGGCCTCCGAGAGCGGTTTCCTGGCCTCGGGCGTGCTGACCGTGCTGGAGCACATGGACGTGCGCGGCGTCGGCGCGGCGGAGCTGTTCCGGCTCGCGGTCGCGATCTCGCAGGTCCAGGCCGACAAGATCACCGGCTGTGTGGTGCAGGGCAGCATCGCCACCATCAACGGGGCGAGCGTGGTGCTGCCCTACACCGAGCAAGCCAGGCGCTACGGCGACGACGCCCGAACGGATGCCGTCATCGACCGGTGCTGACAAGAGGGCGCCTCCGGCAGGATTCGAACCTGCGACACCTGGTACCGGAAACCAGTGCTCTATCCCCTGAGCTACGGAGGCCCGCACCCGAAGGTGCGAAGGGGAGACTACCGGTGGCAACTGATGGAAAGAAAACCGGTGGCCGCCGATAGGGTTGCGGGGTGAATCCGGATCAGCTCGCCGCCTCAGTCCAGGGCGCCCTTGCCTCGCTCGTCGACGACGGAACCCTGGTCCTGCCGGACGGTCTCGAGGTGACGGTGACGGTGGAGCGTCCCCGCGACCCCAGCCACGGCGACTACGCCACGAACGTCGCGCTCCAGCTGGCCAAGAAGGTCGGGACCAACCCCCGGGCACTGGGCGAGCTGCTGGCCGCACGGCTGACCGAGACCGACGGCATCGCCAAGGCCGAGATCGCCGGACCGGGCTTCGTCAACATCACCGTCGACTCCGGCGCGCAGGGCCAGATCGCCGCCGACATCGTGGCGGCGGGAGCGACCTACGGACGCACTGACCTGCTTGCCGGGCAGGCGATCAACGTCGAGTTCATCTCCGCCAACCCCACCGGCCCCCTCCACCTCGGGCACACCCGCTGGGCGGTCCTGGGTGACGCCATCGCGCGCGTGCTCGCCTCGGCCGGCGCGACCGTCACCCGTGAGTTCTACATCAACGACCGCGGCGTCCAGATGAACCACTTCGCCGACTCGATCATCGCGGCAGCCCAAGGGAAGCCGGCGCCGACCGATGGCTACGTCGGCGCCTACATCACCGACCTGGCCGCGGCCGTCGAGGACGCCGAGCCCGGGGATCTTCCAGCTCCCGGCCGATGAGCTGCGCGGTGCCGTGCGCGAGCTCGGCTACCGGATCCAGCTCGGGCTGCAGCAGCGCTCGCTCGAGACCTTCAACACCCACTTCGACGTGTGGTTCTCCGAGCTCTCGCTGCACGAGTCCGGCTCGGTCCCGCAGACCCTCGATCGTCTCCAGACCCTCGGGCACGTCTTCACCGACGGCGGGGCGCTGTGGATGCGCACCACCGACTTCGGCGACGACAAGGACCGGGTGCTCATCAAGTCCGACGGCGAGCTCACCTACTTCGCCTCCGACACCGCCTACTACCTCAGCAAGCGCGAGCGCGGCTTCGACCGCTGCATCTACCTCCTCGGCGCCGACCACCACGGCTACGTCGGTCGGCTCCGCGCGATGGCTGCCTGCGTGGGCGACGACCCCGCCGAGACGCTGGAGGTGCTGATCGGCCAGATGGTCAAGATCCTCAAGGACGGCGTCGAGATGAAGCTCTCGAAGCGGGCCGGGACGATCGTCACCCTCGACGAGCTCGTGGAGGAGATCGGCGTCGATGCGCTGCGCTACTCCCTGGCCCGCTATCCGGCCGACTCGCCGCTGGTGCTCGACGTCGCCGAGATCACCCGGGCCTCGGCCGACAACCCGGTCTACTACGTGCAGTACGCCCACGCGCGCACCTGTCGGATGAGCGCCAACGCCACCGACCTGGGCATGGCGCTGCCGGAGGACTTCGACGCCTCGTTGCTCGACCACGAGCGTGACCGGGCGTTGCTGCGTGCGCTGGCCGACTTCCCGGGGGTCGTCGCGAGCGCTGCTGACCTGCGCGAACCGCACCGGATCGCCCGCTACCTCGAGGACACCGCTTCGGTGTTCAACAGGTGGTACGACACCAAGGAGTGCCGCATGCTCCCGCACGGCGACGAGGCCGTCACGCCGGCCAACCTCGCCCGCTTGGTGCTCGTGCACGCGACGCGCACGGTGCTCGCCAACGGGCTCGACCTCCTCGGGGTCTCCGCCCCCGAGCGCATGTGAAGGGCGCTGACAGATGACGCACGAAGCAGGCTGGGCCCACGCGCCCGGTGCCCTGCGTGGCCCGTCCTGGCTGGCCGCTCCGGCCGACCCCAACGAGCTGGTCCCGCTGTTGTGGTCGAGCACCGCGCGCAAGATCGACGGCGACCTCGTGGTGGGCGGTGTCGCGCTGCGCGACCTCGTCGAGGAGCACTCCTCGCCGGCGTACGTGCTCGACGAGGCCGACTTCCGGATGCGGGCCGGCGCCTTCCGTGACGCGTTCGCGGCCTATGACGTCTACTACGCCGGCAAGGCGTTCCTGTGCACCGAGGTCGCGCGCTGGGTGAAGGACGAGGGGCTGTGCCTCGACGTCTGCTCGCCCGGTGAGCTGCTGGTCGCGCTGCGGGCCGACTTCGACCCCGCCCGCATCGGCTACCACGGCAACAACAAGACCGAGCCCGAGCTGCGGCGCGCGGTCGAGGCGGGGGTCGGCCGCATCGTGCTCGACTCGTTCGTCGAGATCGAGCGCCTCGCCGCGATCGCTGCGGAGTCCGGGACGGTCCAGGGCGTGATGATCCGGGTCACCGCCGGCGTCGAGGCGCACACCCACGAGTACATCGCCACCGCCCACGAGGACCAGAAGTTCGGCTTCTCGATCACCTCCGGCGACGCCTTCGAGGCCGTACGCCGGGTGCTCGCGGCCCCCGGCCTCGAGCTGCTCGGCCTGCACAGCCACATCGGCAGCCAGATCTTCGACTCCTCGGGCTTCGAGGTCGCCGCCCGTCGGGTCCTGGCCCTGCACGCCCGGGTCGGCGACGAGCTGTCCGTCGTGCTGCCCGAGATGGACCTCGGCGGTGGCTTCGGCATCGCCTACACGACCCAGGACGACCCTTCCGAGCCCGCCCAGCTGGCCACCGAGATGACCAAGATCGTCGAGCACGAGTGCCGGGCCCTGGGGATCGACGAGCCGCGACTGTCGATCGAGCCCGGTCGCGCGATCGTCGGGCCGGCCGTGTGCACCGTCTACACGGTCGGCACGGTCAAGCCCGTCGCGCTCGACGGGGGAGCGGTGCGCACCTACGTCTCGGTCGACGGTGGGATGAGCGACAACATCCGCACCGCCCTCTACGACGCCGACTACTCCTGCACCCTGGCGGCTCGCCGGTCCGACGCGGCACCGGTGCTGGCTCGGGTCGTGGGCAAGCACTGCGAGGCCGGCGACATCGTGGTGCGCGACGAGTTCCTCCCCGGCGATGTCGCCCCGGGCGACCTCATCGCCGTACCCGGCACGGGCGCCTACTGTCGCTCGATGGCCTCCAACTACAACCACTCCCTGCGGCCGCCGGTGATCGCGGTGCGGGACGGCGTCGCGCGCGTCGTGGTGAGACGAGAGACTGAGGAAGACTTGTTGGCTACGGACGTGGGTGCGAGATGAATCAGCGCGAAGCTGCCGATCGACGGACCCTGAGAGTTGCTGTCCTCGGGTGTGGTGTCGTCGGCTCCCAGGTGGTGCGCCTGCTCCTGGAGCAGGCCGATGATCTGGCTGCGCGGATCGGCTGCCCGGTTGAGCTCGCCGGGGTCGCGGTGCGCCGCATCGATGCTCCGCGCGAGGTCGAGGTGCCTGACGGACTGCTCACCACCGACGCCGCCGGCCTGGTGGCGCGCGACGACGTCGACCTGGTGGTCGAGGTCATCGGCGGGTTGGAGCCCGCTCGCGGGCTGATCCTCTCGGCGCTCGAGCACGGCGCGAGCGTGATCAGCGCCAACAAGGCGCTGATCGCCGAGGACGGACCCACCCTCTTCGAGGCCGCTGAGAAGGCGGGCCGCGACCTCTACTACGAGGCTGCAGTCGCCGGTGCGATCCCGATCCTCCGGCCGCTGCGCGAGTCGCTGGCCGGCGACCGGGTGACTCGGGTCCTGGGCATCGTCAACGGCACCACGAACTTCATCCTCGACAAGATGGACTCCTCGGGCGCGGGCTTCGCCGAGGCGCTCGCCGAGGCGCAGGACCTCGGGTACGCCGAGGCGGACCCGACGGCCGACGTCGAGGGCTTCGATGCCGCAGCGAAGGCCGCGATCCTCGCCTCCTTGGCTTTCCACACGCGGGTCACCGCTTCGGACGTCCACCGCGAAGGCATCTCCGAGGTCTCCGCCGCCGACGTCCACTCTGCTCGGGCCATGGGGTGCGTGGTCAAGCTGCTGGCTATCTGTGAGCTGCGCACCGGCCTCAACGAGGCCGACAGCACCGAGCTCGGCGAGGCTGTGTCGGTGCGGGTGCACCCGGCGATGATCCCGCTGACGCACCCGCTCGCCAGCGTCCGTGGCGCCTACAACGCTGTCTTCGTGGAGTCCGATGCGGCCGGCGAGCTGATGTTCTACGGCCCCGGAGCCGGCGGTGCCCCCACCGCCAGCGCCGTCCTCGGCGACCTGGTCTCGGCGGCCCGCAACCTCCTGGCAGGCACCCGCGGCGCCGGCGAGTCGGCATACGCCGATCGCGCGGTGCTGCCCATGGGGGAGACCCGCACTCGCTACCACGTCTCGATCGACGTCGACGACCGCGCGGGTGTGCTCGCGACCGTCGCGCTGGCCTTCGCCGAGCACGGGGTCTCGATCCAGACGGTGCGCCAGGAAGGGCGCGACGACGACGCTCAGCTCGTGGTCGTCTCGCACTGGGCCACCGATGCGCAGCTGAGTGCCACCGTCGAGCACCTCCGTGGCCTCGACATCGTCCGCGAGATCACCTCGGTGATGCGCGTCGAGGGGAGCGACGAATGAGCACGTCCGCGACGTCCGACAAGACCCGCAAGCCGACTCATCAGTGGCGCGGGATCATCGAGGAGTACCGCGACCTGCTGGAGATCCCAGCCGGGATCGCGGCCATCAGCCTTCGCGAGGGGGGCACGCCGCTGGTCTACTCCGAGTGGCTCTCCACGATGACCGGTGCCGAGGTCTGGCTCAAGGTCGAGGGCAACAACCCGACGGGTTCGTTCAAGGACCGTGGCATGACGGCCGCGATCTCCGTGGCCAAGGCCGAGGGCGCCGAGGCCGTGGTGTGCGCCTCCACCGGCAACACGTCGGCGTCGATGGCGGCCTACGCAGCGAAGGCGGGTCTCAAGCCCCTCGTCCTGGTGCCCGAGGGCAAGATCGCCGCAGGCAAGATGGCCCAGGCGATCGTGCACGGCGCCCAGGTGATCATGGTGCGCGGCAATTTCGACGACTGCCTGATGATGGCCCGCGGCCTCGCCGACGCCTACCCGGTGGCCTTGGTCAACTCGGTCAACCCCGTGCGGTTGCAGGGTCAGAAGACCGCTGCCTTCGAGATCGTCGACTACCTCGGCGACGCCCCCGACTACCACCTGCTGCCCGTCGGCAACGCCGGCAACATCGCGGCCTACTGGCTCGGCTACCAGCAGTACGCCGAGCTGGGCATGGCCACCAAGACCCCGGTGATGCGCGGGTTCCAAGCCGCCGGTGCGGCGCCGCTGGTGACCGGCAAGCCCTTCCCGGACCCCGAGACCAAGGCCACCGCGATCCGGATCGGCAACCCCGCCTCGTGGAAGCTCGCGGAAGCTGCAGCCCAGGAGTCCGCTGGGCGCTTCGCCTCGGTCACCGACGACCAGATCCTCTCCGCCCAGCGGCTCCTCGCCTCTCATGACGGGGTCTTCGTCGAGCCTGCCTCGGCGGCCGGCATCGCAGGGCTGCTCCAGGAGCTGGCTGCGGGCGAGTCGTATGCCGGCAGCACGGTCGCGATCACCGTCACCGGCCATGGGCTCAAGGACACCGCCACCGCCTTGGAGGGAGTCGGCCCACTGGTCGACACCGTGATCGATGCCGACGTCGTTGCTGCCGCAGCGGCTGCCGGCCTGGCCTAGGCGCCGAATCATGGCGTTCGTCGACGGCTCGGTGCGGGTCACGGTGCCTGCGACCTCAGCCAACCTCGGCCCGGGCTTCGACTCTCTGGGGTTGGCCCTCGACCTGCGCGACCGCCTCGAGGCCGAGGTGCTGCCGCAGGGCCTGGTCGTGGAGGTGGAGGGAGTCGGCAGCCAGACGGTGCCCCGCGACGCGAGCCACCTGGTCGTGCGCGCCATGCGGATCGGCTTCGACTTCCTGGGGGAGCAGCCGGCCGGGCTGCGTCTCTCGTGCCACAACGTGATCCCCCACGCCCGCGGACTGGGTTCGTCGTCGGCGGCGATCGTCGGCGGACTGGCGCTGGCCCGCGAGCTCGTGGCGGATGGCCCGCACCGCATGGACGACGACCAGCTGTTCCGGCTCGCCGCCGAGATCGAGGGCCACCCCGACAACGTCGCGCCGGCTTGCTTCGGCGGCTTCGTGATCTCTGGTCGCGACGTCGGCGACGACGCCTGCTTCTATGCGGTGAGCTCGGACGTCGCGCCTGGGATCAGCGCCGTGGTGCTCATCCCGCCGGACGGTGTCGAGACCGAGATCGCCCGGGGGCTGCTCCCCGCGGAGGTGACGCACGCCGACGCGGCCACCAATGCGGGGCGGGCGTCGCTTCTGGTGGCAGCTCTGGCCGGACGCCCCGACCAGCTCCTCCGCGGCACCCATGACCTCCTACACCAGCAGTTCCGCCGTCCGGCGATGCCGCAGACGATCGATCTCGTCGAGATCCTGCGCGCGCGCGGGGTGCCGGCGATCGTGTCCGGCGCGGGTCCGACGGTGCTGGCGTTCACCGACGGCCCCGACTCGGCGAGCACCCGTGACCTCCTGGGGTCCTGCCCGCCCACCTGGAAGGCAGCTCATCTGGCGGTGGATCACCGCGGGGTCGAGGCCGCGCGAGGCGAGCGTGGAGCGGTGGTAGGTTGACCAGCGCGCCAGGAGTCCGCGCCGTGCCGGTGATCTCACCAGGGCACGCAGTCACATCCCCGCTTCGACGATCTCGTCGGGGGACTCCACTTCGGCGGGACATGCACTCCATCAGATGTCGGTGCCTTGTGGGCAGCCGGCTCAGCGAACGTGTTAAGGACCCCACGTGACCGACACCCTCGATTCCCCGCCCGAGGCCCCCGCGGCAGCACCCAAGAAGCGCGCTGGTGGCCTCAACTCGATGCTGCTCGCCGACCTGAAGGCGATGGCCGGCGGCATGGGCATCGCCGGCGCGGGTTCGATGAAGAAGGCTCAGATCGTCGAGGCCATCAAGGCGGCCCAGGCCAGCGGTCCGGTGGCCCCGCCGGCGCGGGCGAGCCGTCCCGCGGCCGACGCGGCTCCTGCAGCGGAGCCGTCGGAGCCGTCGGAGCCGTCAACCAGGACCACGCGCAGCCGACGCCGTCCCGAGAGGTCCGAGGGCGAGCAGCCTGGGCAGTCGACGGAGAAGCCCGCCGACAAGCCGGTGACCGACCAGCCGGAGACGTCGGCCAGCGGCGCGAAGGACGGCTCCAAGAGCGCCCCCGAGTCCGCCGCGAACGACGGCCGGCAGCAGGCCAAGAAGGCGCCGGCGGACGGCGCTCAGCAGCCCAAGCGAAAGTCCGGCGACGACGCCCAGCAGAGCCCGAAGGCCGACCAGGGCCCCAAGAACGACCAGGGCCCCAAGAACGACCAGGGCCCAAGAACGACCAGGGCCCCAAGAACGACCAGGGCCCCAAGAACGACCAGGGCCAGCAGGGCGACCCCGGCGAGGACGACGGCCGTGGCGGCCGCAACCGCCGCCGTCGTGGCCGCGATCGTGATCGCACCCGCACCGGCCCGGCAGGCTCGCCCCAGGGTGGTGGCCCTCAGCGCAACGAGCCCGACACGACGATCCTCGAGGACGACGTCCTGGTGCCGGCCGGGGGCATCCTCGACGTCCTCGACAACTACGCGTTCGTCCGCACGAGCGGCTACCTGCCGGGCGTCGACGACGTCTATCTCTCGTTGTCGATGGTGCGCAAGTTCGGCCTGCGTCGTGGTGATGCCATCGTCGGACAGGTGCGCCAGCCCCGCGAGGGTGAGCGCAAGGAGAAGTTCAACCCGATGGTGCGGATCGACACCGTCAACGGTGGCGACCCGCAGCAGGCGGCCTCACGGCCGGAATTCGAGAAGCTCACCCCGGTGCACCCGGAAGTGCGGTTGCGGCTGGAGACCGACGCGGCCAATCTGACCGGGCGCGCGATCGACCTGGCGGCCCCCATCGGCAAGGGTCAGCGCGGACTGATCGTCTCCCCGCCCAAGGCGGGCAAGACGATGGTGCTGAAGTCGATCGCCCAGTCGATCGGGGTGAACCACCCGGAGTGCCACCTCATGGTGGTGCTCGTCGATGAGCGTCCCGAGGAGGTCACCGACTTCGAACGTTCCGTCAAGGGCGAGGTCATCGCCTCCACCTTCGACCGTCAGTCGGCCGACCACACCCTGGTCGCCGAGCTCGCGATCGAGCGGGCCAAGCGGCTCGTCGAGCTCGGCCACGACGTCGTGGTGCTGCTCGACTCGATCACGCGACTCGGGCGCGCCTACAACGCAACGGTGTCCTCGTCGGGCCGGGTCCTGTCGGGCGGTGTCGATGCCGCAGCCGTGCATCCGCCGAAGAAGTTCTTCGGGGCCGCCCGCAACGTCGAGAACGGCGGTTCGCTGACGATCATCGCCACCGCGCTGGTGGAGAGCGGCTCGCGGGTCGATGAAGTGATCCTCGAGGAGTTCAACGGCACCGACAACATGGAGCTGCGCCTGCGCCTCGATGTTGCCGACAAGCGCGTCTTCCCGGCGATCGACGTCGTAAGATCGGGCACCCGGCGAGAAGAGCTGTTGATGGGGGAGCAGGAATTGGCCATCGTGTGGACCCTGCGTCGCCAGCTGGCCGCCGTCGAGCCGGTCGCAGCCACCGAGCTGCTCCTCGAGCGGCTGAGGTCGTCGCAGAGCAACATCGAGCTGCTCACCAAGCTGCAGAAGTCCGCAACGACCCGACGAGGGGCAGAGTGACATGGCGCGCATCGTGGTAGCCGACGACGACGTCGACATCCGAGAGCTGGTCGAGTTCAAGCTCTCGACCATGGGGCACGACATCGTCGCCGTCGGTGATGGGGGCGCAGCCCTGGACGCCTGTCGACTCCAGAAGCCGGATCTGGCGGTTCTCGACGTCATGATGCCCGGGGTCTCGGGGCTCGATGCGATCCGGATGATCCGCGCGGACCCGGACCTGCTGGACCTCCCGGTCATCCTTCTCACGGCCCGTGCCCAGGAGTCCGACGTCGAGACCGGCTTCGACTCCGGCGCCGACGACTACATCACCAAGCCTTTCAGCCCCCGAGAGCTGGCCTCGCGGGTGGAGGCCCTTCTCGCGCGCTCGACCTGATCCCCTCGGCCCCGGCAGTACATGCCTGACGCGGGGATGGGTACGGGTACGCTCGAGTGAGCCTGCGGGCATGGCGTCGAGGCAAGGGGGTAGACGCGATGGCAGTTTCCAGCGTGGTCGTCCCCGGACGCCCCGTTTCGCGCATGCTCGCGCCCGTGATCTGGCGCCTGGGCGTGCTGGTCGGGATGATGGCGGCGGTCTGCGTGATGGGCGTCGTGGTCTCGATGATCGCCCTCGGGCGTTCCGGCGACGTCGTCCAACCGGTCGCCGATGCCCACGGCCAGGTGGTGCGTGACCTCCAGGACGTCGAGACCGCCTTCGCCGGATGGCAGCTCGCCGGCGAGAGGGACTTCCAGACCGACTTCGACCTCGCCCGCATCGAGCTCGAGGGCTCGCTGTCGACCCTCGAGCAGACGGCGGGCCGGCTCCCCGATGCCACGCCCGCGGTCGAGGCCGAGGTGGCGCTCATCCGCACCTGGCTCGAGGCCTCGGCGGACCCCGGCATGGCTTCGCCCGGCGGTCCGGGCACCTACGACCAGGTGGCCTTCGAGGCCGGGCAGGAGCAGCTCGTCGATGTCACCGCAGCCCGCACGGACACCGACGGGGTGCTCGAGGTGGCAGGGGACCAGGCCCACGCCGCAGCGCTGCTGCGCTTGCAGGTGACGATCGTCGCGACGCTGCTGTTGATGGGGTTGTCGTGGATCCTTCTCGGGCGCGCTCGCTCCACCTTGCTGTCCGAGCTCTCCGAACCGCTCCTCGAGCTGGAGAGGGTCGTCCAGCGGATGCTCAAGAACGACCCCGAGGGTCGTGCCGTCGACGACCGCGGGCCCAGGGAGGTGCGTGCCATCGCGCGCGCACTCAACGACTTCGCCGACGCCCAGTCGCGAGCGCGGGCGGTCGAGGGCCGGATCCAGAACGAGCTCCACGTCCTCGACAGCGCCAAGGACGACTTCGTCTCGAACGTCTCCCATGAGCTGCGCACACCGCTGACGACCATCAGCGGCTATCTCGAGATGGTCGTCGACGAGTTCCAGGGCCAGCTCGAGCCGCGCCACGAACGCATGCTCGAGGCCACCCGCCGAAACGTCACCCGCTTGCGCACCCTGATCGACGACCTCCTCGCCCTGTCGAAGGCCGAGCAACGAGCCAGCGATCTCGAGCCGGCCGACATCAACGAGATGGTCATGGACGCGGTGACCGACATCCGGATGACTGCTGCGCGGAGGGGCATCTCGGTCGACGTGGTGGTGCCGGCCGAGGCGATGCTCGTGGTCTCCGATCGCGCCATGCTCTACCGCGCCTTCCTCAACGTGCTGACCAACGCGGTGAAGTTCAGCCACGACGGCGACTCCGTCGAGGTGATGGTCAAGCGGGTGCGCAACCGGGTCGAGGTCAGCGTGCGCGACCACGGGATCGGGATCCCCAAGGCAGAGCTCGACCGGCTCGGCACCCGCTTCTTCCGGGCCTCCAACGCGATGACCAACGAGATCGCCGGCACCGGCCTCGGGTTGCGGATCGTGCAGACGATCGTCGACCGGCACGCGGGCGACGTGATCATCGAATCGGCCGAGGGAGAGGGCACCACGGTCTTCGTCAGGCTGCGACTTCACGGGGAGCGCGTCAGCCGGGTCGAGAGCCCTGTCCTCGACCGCGCCGACGAGCCGGCGTACTGACCTCACGACCCTGACCCCGGAATTGGGCCGCCCCGTCCGTGGTTAGTACGATCGACACGTTGTACCGGTTCACGTCTCGCGCATCCCGCGCGTGGGCGACCCGGCACTCTCCCAGCAATGGGACTATCTGCGAGGTACGCCATGAAGAAGGACATCCACCCCGACTACACCGCCACCGAGGTCTCCTGCACCTGTGGCGCGTCGTTCACCACCCGCAGCACGCTCGCATCCGGCACCATGCGTGCCGACGTTTGCTCGCAGTGCCACCCGTTCTACACCGGCAAGCAGAAGATCCTCGACACCGGCGGTCGCGTGGCCCGGTTCCAGGCCCGCTACGCCAAGAAGGCTGTCGAGCCGAAGGCCGCCGAGCCCGAGGCCGCTGACAAGTAGCCACCTGACCGACGCCGGTTCCCGCCTCAGGCGGGGGCCGGCGTCGGTTCGTTTGCCGGCCGTCCGGTCACCACCCCGAGCCATCCAGGAAGCAGGACCCATGTTCGAGGCAGTCGAAGGAATGCTCTCCGAGCACAGTGAGCTCGAGGGGCGGCTGGCCGCACCGGAGACGCACGCGGACGCGCGCCTGGCCAAGCAGCTCAACCGGCGCTACGCCGAGCTGAGCGCGATCATCGGCGCCTGGCGCGACTGGACGGGGCTCACCGACGACCTCGAGGCAGCTCGCGAGCTGGCGGGGGAGGACGCGGGCTTCGCGGTGGAGGCGGAGACGATCGCCGCCCGCCTGCCCGTCGCGGAAGAGAGGCTGCGGCGGCTGCTCGTGCCGCGCGATCCAGCCGACCACAAGGATGTGCTGATCGAGGTCAAGTCGGGTGAGGGCGGTGAGGAGTCCGCGCTCTTCGCCGGCGACCTGCTGCGGATGTACACCCGCTACGCCGAGCGCAAGGGCTGGTCGGTCGAGCTCCTCGACGCCGCGGAGTCCGACCTGGGTGGCTACAAGTCGGTCACCGCAGCGATCAAGGCGAAGGGTGCCGGTGGCGAGCCCGGCACCGCCCCCTACGGGGTGCTGAAGTTCGAGGGCGGCGTCCACCGGGTCCAGCGGGTCCCGGTGACCGAGTCCCAGGGCCGGGTGCACACCAGCGCCGCCGGCGTGCTGGTCGTCCCCGAGGCCGAGCACATCGAGATCTCCATCGATGACAACGACCTGCGCATCGACGTCTACCGCAGCAGCGGTCCGGGTGGGCAGAGCGTCAACACCACCGACTCCGCCGTCCGGATCACCCACGTCCCGACCGGCATCGTCGCGAGCTGCCAGAACGAGAAGAGCCAGCTGCAGAACAAGGAGCAGGCGATGCGCATCCTGAGGGCGCGCATCCTCGCCGCGGCCCAGGAGGTCGCCGATGCCGAGGCCAGCGAGGTGCGGCGCAGCCAGGTGCGCACCGTGGACCGCTCCGAGCGGATCCGCACCTACAACTACCCCGAGAACCGGATCTCCGACCACCGCACCGGCTACAAGTCCTACAACCTCGACGCAGTGCTCGACGGGGACCTCCAGCCCGTCATCGACTCCTGTCTCGAGGCCGACCTCGCGGCGCAGCTCGCCGCCCTCGAGGACTGAGGCGCCGTGCCCGCCGCCGACCGTCGCGCCCTGCTGCGCCTCGCTGTGGTCGAGCTGGCTTCGGCGGGGGTCGCCAGCCCGGCGTACGACGCCGACGAGCTGTTGGCGCACGTGCTGGGGACCTCACGATCACGCCTGCTGCTGGTCGACGAGGTGGAGGAGCCGCTGGCGCTGCAGTTCCGCGCGTTGGTGGCCCGCCGCGCTGGACGCGAGCCACTGCAGCACCTGACGGGCGTGGTCGGCTTCCGTCACGTCGAGCTGATCGTCGGGCCGGGCGTGTTCGTGCCGCGTCCCGAGACCGAGCTGCTGGCGGGATGGGCGATCGAGCGGGCGCTCAGCGTCGCGGACCCGGTCGTGGTCGACCTGTGCACCGGCTCGGGGGCGATCGCGCGGTCGGTGGTCGACGAGGTCCCGCATGCGCGGGTGCACGCGGTGGAGCTGGACGAGGCGGCCTTCGACTGGGCGGGACGCAACCTGTCCGGCACGCTGGTCGACCTGCGGCACGGGTCGATGGCCGATGCGTTCGACGATCTCGACGGCAGCGTCGATGTCGTGGTGTGCAACCCGCCGTACATCCCGCTCGACGCGTGGGAGTCGGTGGCCCCCGAGGCCCGTGACCACGACCCCCACCTGGCGCTCTTCTCGGGGGACGACGGCCTGGACGCGTTCCGGGTCCTCGAGCAGGTGGCCCGACGGTTGCTGCGGCCCGGGGGAGTGGTCGGCGCCGAGCACGCCGACGCCCAAGGGCTCACTGCTCCCGAGATCTTCACGCACAACGGCCTGTGGACCGAGGTGGAGGATCATCGCGACCTCGCGGGGCGTCCGCGCTATGTCACCGCGAGGCTGCGATGATGGCCCGGTGACCTCCGAGCGCTATCGCACCGACACCCCTGAGGCACGCGAGGCGGCCATCGAGGCCGCCACGACGGCCCTCCAGGGCGGTGACCTCGTCGTGATGCCGACCGACACCGTCTACGGCATCGCCGCCGACGCCTTCGATGCCGACGCCGTGGCCGACCTCCTCGTGGCGAAGGGACGCGGGCGATCGATGCCGCCACCGGTGCTGATCAGCAACGCCAGCACCCTCGATGCGCTCGCCACCGATGTCCCGGCCTTCGCCCGAGCACTGGTCGAGGCGTTCTGGCCCGGACCGCTCACCCTCGTCTGCCGCCAGCAGGGCTCCCTCCAGTGGGACCTCGGCGATGCCCGTGGCACCGTCGCCCTACGGATGCCCGCCGACGAGATCGCCCTCGAGATCCTCGAGCGCACAGGTCCGCTGGCCGTGAGCTCCGCCAACGGCACCGGGATGCCGGCAGCCACCGACGCCGACCAGGCCGAGCAGATGCTCGGCGACGTGGTCTCGGTGATCGTCGATGCCGGCGAGTCCACCGGCGGCGAATCCTCGACGATCGTCGATGCCACCAGCGGGCAGGGACGCATCCTGCGCCTCGGTGCACTCTCGCTCAGCACGCTCAACGACGTCCTGGAGCCTCTCGGAGCCACCTTGACCGACGAGACCACCGTCGACCAGGACTGAGGCCGAAGGATGCGCGAGTACTTCGTCGTCTTCCTCGTCGCCGCGGCGGTGACCTACCTGCTCACGGTCGTGGCGCGCGAGATCGCCCTGCGCACGGGGGCGGTCGCCGCCGTACGTGACCGAGACGTGCATGCCGAACCGGTGCCCTATCTCGGCGGGCTGGCGATGCTCGGCGGAATGGTGGCTGCCTACCTCGTCGCCAAGGAGCTGCCGTTCCTGTCCACCAGCAACCAGTTCACCTTTCCTGACGCCGAGGCCGTGCTTCTCGCGGGGGCGCTGGTGTGCGGGGTGGGCGTCCTCGACGACATCTTCGACCTCGATGCCCTCACGAAGTTCGGTGGTCAGGTGCTGGCCGTCGGGCTGTTGATCTACAACGGCATCCAGTTCCGCTTCTTCTTCGCTCCCAACGACGAGCAGTTCTCCCTCGACCCGGGGCAGGGTGCCCTGCTGACGGCGCTGATCGTGGTCGCGACCGTCAACGCCGTCAACTTCGTCGACGGCCTCGATGGCCTCGCTGCGGGAGTGGTCGGCATCAGCGCCCTGGCCTTCTTCGTCTACTGCTACGAGCTGACCCGCCTCAACGACGTCGACCGGGCCACGACGGGGGCGTTGCTGAGTGCGGCTCTGGCCGGGGCGTGCGTCGGGTTCCTGGTGCACAACTTCCATCCGGCCCGGGTCTTCATGGGCGACAGCGGCTCGATGTTGATCGGCCTGGTGCTCTCGGCCACGGCGATCACGGTGACCACGCAGTTCTCCAGCGACGACATCGCCCTCGGCGCGGATGGCGCTCGCGCCAGCTGGCTGCCGATGCTGCTCCCGGTGGCGCTGCCGATCCTGATCCTCATCGTGCCCCTCATGGACCTCGTCCTGGCTGTCGTACGACGGACCCGTGCGGGTCGCTCGCCCTTCGCCGCAGACAAGCAGCACCTGCACCACCGCCTGCTGGAGATCGGGCACTCGCACCGACGCGCCGTGGTGATCATGTGGGTCTGGGCCGGGGTCATCGCCTTCTCCACGGTTCTGGCGAGCCTCTACACGGGGCCGCGGGTATGGATCGCGGTGTCGCTCGGCTTCACCCTCGCGCTGCTGCTGACCTTCGTCCTCCCGGTGCTCCACCGGCCCGGACGGCCCTCTCCGGAGCTGTTCACAGCCCTCCCGGCGGACGAT
The DNA here is from genome assembly GCA_963761285.1 of uncultured Actinomycetota bacterium. Lineage (GTDB taxonomy): Bacteria > Actinomycetota > Actinomycetes > Propionibacteriales > Nocardioidaceae > Nocardioides. The sequence goes on from CAVXGJ010000016.1 coordinate 545,339, forward strand.
TCCGTCCCGCCCCAGACTTTGTGATAACTTTCACGAGCGGGTGAAGATACCCTGAGAAACCGTGACAGCCCTCGACCAGAACGGCCGCCGACGATGACGACCGAGACCAGGCAGGATGCCCGCCTCACCGGCGTGCGCACACTGGTCCGATCGAGCGCCGCGGCGCTGGTCACCGGGGCCGTCGTCTCTGTCGTGGCCCTCGGCTTCTCGGGCGTGGCCGGCCTCGGCGCAGCGCTCATCGGCACCCTGGTGGTCGTCGTCGTTCTCTTCAGCGGGGCCCTGATCGTCACGGTCGTCGCCGACCTGATGCCGAACGCCTCGCTCCTGGTCGCGTTGATGACCTACACGCTGCAGATGGTGGTGCTCGCGGTGGTGCTCATTCCGCTGTCGCGCTCCGCCTGGGCGACCGCGCACCTCGAGGCTCCCTGGCTCGCCGCGGCCGTCATTGCGGGCGCCCTGGTCTGGACCGTCGCCCAGGTGCTGCTCGCCACCCGCGTCCGTATCCCCGTCTACGACCTCCCCGATCCCGTAGTCGCCGCCGCGTCCCCATCCGAGGCGGCCTCCGGCGCGGAGGGGGGTGCGCGATGACCTCGCGTGACTGCTATTGTCCGGGACGCAATGACCCGGCCCTACCGAGCACCTCGAGGCGATCCTTGGAACGCCTTCGGATACATCGTGGCCGGCGTCTTGTCCTATGGCCTGATCGGTTTCGGGCTCGACCTCTGGTGGGGCACCGGCTTCATGGTGGCCGTGGGAATCATGGTGGGTGCCGTTCTGGGCCTGTACATGACCTGGGCTCGCTTCAAGGCCCCGCCCGACGAGACCGACGCCGCCAAGAACGCCGAGATCAGCCCCACGTCCACAGATTCCCCCAGCCATCCCACCGAACCCCAGCGGTAGTGCAGACACAGGAGACACGGTGAGCAGCCTCATCATCCTCAGCGAGGAGCCCTTCGCGCCGCCCGGACCCGCGGACTTCGACTACCCGGCGATCCCCGGCACGGGCAGCGGCACGTTCGAGTTCCTCGGCCAGGCCCAGGTCGCCGGCGTCACGAAGCCGATGATCCAGATCGTGCTGGCCGGCATCTTGGTCTTCGCGCTCTTCTACTACGCCTCGCGCAAGCGGGCGATGGTGCCCGGTCGGGCGCAGTTCGTGGGCGAGGAGGCCTACAGCTTCGTCCGCAACTCCATGGGCCGCGACATCATCGGCAGCAAGGACTTCGCGCGCTACACGCCCTACCTCTTCGCGCTGTTCTTCTTCGTGCTCTTCAACAACCTGATGGGCTCGATCCCGTTCATCCAGTTCCCGACCTTCTCGCGCTCCGGGATGGTCTATTCGCTGGCGATCATGAGCTGGCTCGTCTACAACATCGTCGGCATCAACAAGCACGGCTTCGGCGGCTACTTCAAGCTCCAGTCGGTGCCCGCGGGCGTCGGCGGCCCGATCCTGCTGCTGCTGATCCCGCTCGAGTTCATGTCGAACATCATCGTCCGACCGGTCACGCTGGCGCTGCGTCTCTTCGCCAACATGTTCGCCGGCCACCTGCTGCTCATCCTCTTCGCCCTCGGTGGCGAGTACCTCATCCTCGAGCAGCCGCTGGGCTACGCCCCGGTCGGCATCCTGGCCTGGATCCTGTTCATCCTGGTCTCCTTCCTGGAGCTGCTGATCCAGTTCCTCCAGGCCTACGTCTTCGTCCTCCTCAACGCCATGTACATCCAGGGCGCTCTGGCTGACGAGCACTGATCTCCACCGGTAACACCTGCACCACCCGAGTCAGCACCATCCAGCTCGACTCACCACAGCTTCACCTCATCTGAAGTAGAACCCATCGAAAGGAAACAGCCGTGGACGGCAACCTCAACATGATCGGCTACGGCCTGGCCGCAATCGGGCCGGGCATCGGAATCGGTCTGATCTTCGCCGCCTACATCAGTGGTGTCGCGCGTCAGCCGGAGGCCCAGAGCCGCCTGCAGTCGATCGCCATCCTGGGCTTCGCCCTCGCCGAGGCGCTCGCGATCATCGGTATCGCTCTCGCGTTCGTCCTCTGACCGAGGCTCAAAGCCAGACTGACGTAGGACCCCGGAAGGACCTGCTATGCAAGCACTGACCGCACCACCCGTGTTGCGGGCGGCCGAGGAGCTCAACCCGCTCCTCCCGCACCCGGTCGAGCTCGTCTTGTCGATCGTGGTGTTCGCCCTGCTCTTCTTCGCTGTGAAGAAGTTCGTCGTCCCCAGCTTCGAGGCGACCTTTGCCGAGCGCACGACGGCCATCGAAGGCGGCCTAGCCGCTGCCGAGACCAAGCAGGCCGAGGCCGACGCAAAGCTGGCCGAGCTGGAGAAGCAGCTCGCCGACGCCCGTCACGAGGCTGCGCGCATCCGCGAGGAAGCGCGTGAGCAAGGGGCGGCCATCGTCGTCGAGATGCGTGAGCAGGCGCAGAGCGAGGCGACTCGCATCGTCGATCACGGCAAGACCCAGATCGAGGCAGAGCGCCAGCAGGCGGTCACCTCGCTCCGTGCCGAGGTGGGCCTGCTTGCCACCACGCTCGCCGGTCGCATCGTGGGCGAGTCCCTCGATGACGATGCTCGTCAGGGTCGGGTCGTCGAGCGTTTCCTCGCCGACCTCGAAGCCGGCACGCCGGGACAGAACTGATGGCTTTCCGTGGAGCGTCAGCCGACGCCGTCGCAGCCTTGAGCCAGGAGCTCGAGGCAGGCGCCTCGAGCGCCGACATCGCGGCGTCGGTTGCTGACGACTTGTTCGCAGCGGCTTCGACCCTGCGAGCCGAGGCGGCCCTGCGTCGTTTCGCCACCGACTCCTCGATCGCGGGGCAGGCCAAGTCCGGCCTCGTCAACGAGGTCTTCGGTGGCAAGGTCCACGAGGTCACGCTGGGCATCTTGGCCTCGGCCGTCTCCCGTCGCTGGGTTGCCGGTCGGGACCTGGCTGATGCCCTGGAGCACCTCGGGGTCGTGGCCTACGTCAAGGCAGCCGGGTCGCAGACCCCGCGGCTGGCTGACGAGCTCTTCGCCTTCGCCCAAGCGGTGAAGGACGCCCCGGAGCTTCGCGACGCCCTCGCGGACCCGGTGCGCTCGGCCTCCGACAAGCGTCGGCTCATCGCGAGCCTGCTTGCCGACAAGGCGCTTCCCACCACGGTGGCCCTGGCCAGCCAGTCCATCAGCGGTAGCCACCGCACGGTGGGGGTGGCCCTGAAGGAGTACCAGAAGGTCGTCGCCGACGTGCAGTCGCAGGGAGTGGCCACCGTTCGCGTGGCGCGCCCGCTGCCCGATGGCGACCGTGACCGGTTGGCAGCACTTCTGACGGCGCAGTACGGCCGTCCGGTTCACCTCAACCTGCTCGTCGACCCTTCGGTGATCGGCGGCATCCGCGTGGAGATCGGCGACGACGTCATCGACGGGACGGTCTCGAGCCGTCTTGATGACGCTCGTCGCAAGCTGGTCGGCTAGCCGTTCCGGCTGATCGACCACCCTCTTCACGCACCCGTTCACCCCGACTCACCCCGACGCACCAGTAGACCCAAGAGAGAAGGCACCACAATGACGGAGCTCTCCATCCGTCCGGACGACATCCGCGACGCGCTGCAGAAGTACGTCGCCGAGTACCAGCCGGACGCGGCCAGCAAGGAAGAGGTCGGCCACGTCGCCGAGGCCGGCGACGGCATCGCGCGCATCAGCGGTCTCCCCTCGTGCATGGCCAACGAGCTGCTCGAGTTCGAGGACGGCACCCGTGGCCTGGCCCTCAACCTCGACACGCGCGAGATCGGCGCCGTCGTGCTCGGTGACTTCGACGGGATCGAGGAGGGCCAGGCGGTCCGCCGCACCGGTGACGTGCTGTCGGTGCCCGTCGGTGACGGCTACCTCGGTCGCGTCGTCGACCCGCTCGGCAACCCGATCGACGGACTGGGTGAGGTCGAGACGTCCGGTCGACGCAACCTCGAGACGCAGGCCCCCTCGGTGATGGAGCGCAAGTCGGTCCACGAGCCGCTCGCCACCGGCATCAAGGCCATCGACTCGCTGACGCCCATCGGGCGTGGCCAGCGTCAGCTCATCATCGGTGACCGCGCGACCGGCAAGACCACCGTCGCCATCGACACGATCATCAACCAGAAGCAGAACTGGGAGACCGGCGACCCGCAGAAGCAGGTCCGCTGCATCTACGTCGCGATCGGCCAGAAGGGCTCGACCATCGCCGCCGTGCGTGGAGCGCTCGAAGAGGCCGGTGCGCTCGAGTACACGACGATCGTCGCCTCGCCTGCCTCCGACTCAGCCGGCTTCAAGTACCTCGCCCCCTACACCGGCTCGGCCATCGGCCAGCACTGGATGTACGAGGGCAAGCACGTCCTGATCGTCTTCGATGACCTCACCAAGCAGGCCGAGGCCTACCGGGCCGTGTCGCTGCTGCTGCGTCGTCCGCCGGGCCGTGAGGCCTACCCGGGTGACGTCTTCTACCTGCACAGCCGCCTCCTCGAGCGCTGCGCCAAGCTCTCCGACGAGATGGGCAAGGGTTCGATGACGGGCCTGCCGATCATCGAGACGAAGGCCAACGACGTCTCGGCGTTCATCCCGACCAACGTCATCTCGATCACCGACGGTCAGATCTTCCTGCAGTCCGACCTGTTCGCCGCCAACCAGCGGCCCGCGATCGACGTGGGCGTCTCGGTGTCGCGCGTCGGTGGTGCGGCCATGACCAAGGCGATGAAGGCCGTGACCGGTTCGCTCAAGGTCGACCTCGCGCAGTTCCGCGCGATGGAGGCCTTCGCGATGTTCGCCTCCGACCTCGACGCCGCCTCGCGTCAGCAGCTCGCCCGCGGTCAGCGCCTCATGGCCCTGCTCAAGCAGCCGGCCTACTCGCCGTACCCGATCGACGAGATGACGGTCTCGCTGTGGCTCGGCACGAGCGGTCGCCTCGACAAGGTGCCTGCCGACGACGTGCTGCGCTTCGAGAACGAGTTCCTCGACTACCTGCGCCGCTCGCACGAGGGGATCCTCTCGGCCATCCGGGAGTCCCTGAAGTTCGAGGACGACACCGAGTCGTCCCTCTCCGACGCCTACACCTCCTTCCTCGACCAGTTCGAGACGAGCGACGGCAACTCGATCAAGATCGGTCACGAGGCGGCCGCTGAGGCTCTCGGCGACGACGAGGTCGAGCAGGAGCAGATCGTCAAGCAGAAGCGGGGCTGACCACTCATGGCTGTATCGCTGCGTGAGTATCGCGCGCGGATCAAGTCGACGGAGTCGATGAAGAAGATCACGCGTGCCATGGAGCTCATCGCTGCCTCGCGCATCATCAAGGCGCAGCAGCGGGCCCAGGCGGCAGCGCCGTACGCGCGTGAGCTGACGCGTGCGGTGTCCGCGGTGGCGACGTACTCCAACGTCGACCACCCCTTGACCAAGGAAGAGGAGAACCCGGTCAAGGCCGCAGTGCTGGTCATCACCAGCGACCGCGGTCTGGCCGGGGCGTACTCCGGAAGCGTGCTCAAGGAGGCCGAGAGGCTCTTCGAGCGCCTGCGCTCCGAGGGCAAGGACGTCGACATCTTCATCGGCGGGCGCAAGGGACAGGCCTACTTCAAGTTCCGCAACCGCCCGATCGTGCAGGCCTGGACCGGTTTCTCCGACCAGCCTTCCTACGAGGTCGCAGCCGAGATGGGCGAAGCGCTGATCACCGCGTTCCTCAAGGAGCAGGGCGCAGGACGGTGACGTGGACGAGGTCCACGTCGTCTACACCCGGTTCCGCTCGATGCTGACGCAGGAGCCCACCGCGGTGCGGCTGCTGCCTCTCGAGATCATCGAGGGCGAGGCACCGTCGGAGACGTCGGAGGCCCTGCCGCTCTACGAGTTCGAGCCGTCTCCGGAGTCGGTCCTCGACGGGCTGCTGCCGCAGTACGTCCAGAGCCGGATCTTCTTCGCCCTGCTGCAGTCCGCAGCCTCGGAGCTGGCGGCTCGCCAGAAGGCGATGAAGTCGGCTACGGACAACGCCGAAGAACTGATCAAGAAGTACACGCGCATCGCCAACCAGGCCCGCCAGGCCGGCATTACCCAGGAAATCAGCGAGATCGTCGGTGGCGTCAACGCGCTTGCCGATGCCAACGCCGCCAACGACTGAACCCTGTGAGTGAGAGAGACATGACTACCACTGTTGAAGAGACCACCACCGGTTCGACCACCGGTAGCACCGGCCGCGTCGCCCGGGTGACCGGGCCTGTCGTCGACGTGGAGTTCCCCGTCGACAACATGCCCGAGATGTACAACAAGCTCGAGGTTCCCGTCGAGCTGGGCGGGGAGACGATCACGCTCATCCTCGAGGTTGCCCTGCACATCGGTGACGGGATGGTTCGCGCCATCTCGATGAAGTCCACCGACGGCTTGGTGCGCGGCGCCACGGTCACCGACACCGGTGGCCCGATCTCGGTCCCCGTGGGTGACATCACCAAGGGTCACGTGTTCAACGCGACCGGTGACGTGCTCAACCTCAAGGAGGGCGAGGAGTACGAGGTCAAGGAGCGGTGGGGCATCCACCGCAAGGCTCCGGCCTTCGACCAGCTCGAGTCGAAGACGACCATGTTCGAGACCGGCATCAAGGTCATCGACCTCCTCACGCCCTACGTCAACGGCGGAAAGATCGGCCTCTTCGGCGGTGCCGGCGTCGGCAAGACGGTGCTCATCCAGGAGATGATCGCCCGAGTCGCCAAGGACCACGGTGGTGTCTCGGTGTTCGCCGGAGTCGGCGAGCGCACGCGTGAGGGCAACGACCTCATCGCCGAGATGGAGGATGCCGGCGTCCTCGGACAGACCGCGCTGGTCTTCGGCCAGATGGACGAGCCGCCGGGGACCCGGCTGCGCGTCGCGCTCTCGGCGCTGACGATGGCGGAGTACTTCCGCGACGTCCAGAACCAGGACGTGCTGTTGTTCATCGACAACATCTTCCGCTTCACCCAGGCCGGCTCCGAGGTCTCGACCCTGCTGGGTCGCATGCCCTCCGCCGTGGGTTACCAGCCCAACCTGGCCGACGAGATGGGTCAGCTCCAGGAGCGCATCACCTCGACGCGTGGTAACTCGATCACCTCGCTGCAGGCGATCTACGTGCCGGCCGACGACTACACCGACCCCGCGCCGGCTACGACGTTCGCCCACCTCGACGCCACCACGGAGCTGTCGCGAGACATCGCTTCGCAGGGCATCTACCCGGCCGTGGACCCGCTGACCTCGACGTCGCGGATCCTCGACGCCCAGTACATCGGGCAGGCGCACTACGACTGCGCGATCCGCGTCAAGCGGATCCTGCAGCGCAACAAGGAGCTGCAGGACATCATCGCGATCCTCGGTGTCGACGAGCTGTCCGAGGAGGACCGCATCATCGTCTCGCGGGCACGTCGGATCCAGCGCTTCCTGTCGCAGAACACCTACGTGGCCAAGCAGTTCACCGGCCTCGAAGGCTCGACCGTCCCGGTCGCCGACACGATCGATGCGTTCAACAAGATCGCCGACGGTGACTACGACCACGTTGCCGAGCAGGCGTTCTTCATGTGCGGCGGGCTCGACGACGTCGAGGCCAAGTGGGCCGAGATCCAGAAGAACCTCTGATGGCTGGGGACACCGGGACCGGCCTACAGGTCGAGATGGTCGCGGCGGACCGCGTGGTGTGGTCCGGCGAGGCCTCCATGGTCATCGCGCGCACGACCGAGGGCGACCTCGGCGTGCTGCCGGGCCACGCCCCGTTGCTCTCGCTCCTCGTGGACGCTGCGGTGGAGATCACCACCCCCGGTGGCGTCGTGCACGCAGCCGTCGACGGTGGCTTCATCTCGGTGGCGGCCGACCGGGTCTCGATCCTCTCCGAGCACGCGCTGCTCGCTGAGGAGATCAAGATCGACGAGGTCAAGGCCGAGCTCGAGGCAGCCGAAGGGCTGCCGACGAGCGACGAGCGCGAGATGCGGATCCGACGTGCGAGCGCGCGGATCCGTGCCGTGGAGAAGGCGTCCTGACAAGAACCCATTAGGGTTCGTGCTCCAAGGAAGGGGTGGGGCGCGTGGCGTGGTGGCAGTGGTTGCTCGATGCCGCCGGTGCGCTGCTGCTCCTGGTTGCCTTCTACGGTCTCGCCCTCGTGGTGCGCCGTCGTTTCATCTGCCGCCACGGTGGCACGTTCGAGCTCAGCTACCGCGTCCGTCCCCATGGGGACGGACGCGGCTGGGTTCTCGGCCTCGGCCGCTACTCGGGTGAGCGCCTCGAGTGGTTCCGGGTGTTCTCGCTGGCGCCCCGGCCGATGCGCTCCTGGGCGCGCGAATCCCTCAGCTACGACGGCAGTAGGGACGCCTTCGGTGCCGAGCGGATGTCGCTGTACCCCGACCACGTCGTGATCCACTGCCAGTCCCGCGATGGTGAGGTCGAGCTCGCGCTGAGCACGGCATCGCTGACCGGCTTCCAGTCGTGGTTGGAGGCGCGCCCACCGGGCACCGACTGGAACCGCTGAGCAGGGTGTGGTCTCTGTGAGCGGATCGATCGGAAATCAGTCGAAGAGCGCTCGAATGTCGGCCGCGGTGATCGCCGCTGAGCCGGCTCCGTCGCCGTCGATGACCTTGGCGAAGAGCGCTGCCTTTCGAGTCTTGAGGTCGACGACCTTGTCCTCGATCGTGTTGCTGGAGACCATCCGATAGACCATCACGGTCTTCTTCTGTCCGATCCGGTGGGCCCGGTCGACGGCTTGCGCCTCGGCCGCTGGGTTCCACCAGGGGTCGAGGACGAAGACGTAGTCGGCTTCGGTGAGGGTGAGCCCGACCCCGCCGGCCTTGAGGCTGATCAGGAACACCGGTGCCGTGCCGCTGCGGAAGCCCTCGATGACTTCCGCACGGTGACGAGTCGTGCCGTCGAGGTAGGTCGTGGTGATCGACTCCGCCTCGAGACGATCGCGCACGCGTCGGAGATAGCCGGTGAAGGTGCTGAAGACGAGGGCGCGGTGGCCCTCGGCGGTGATCTCGGCGAGGTGGTCGACGAGCAGATCGAGCTTGGCCGAACCGACCCGGTCGTGGTCGGGGTCGACGAGCGCTGGGTCGAGGGCCAGCTGACGGAGCTTGGTGAGCGCCGCCAGGATGGCCACCCGGTTGCGGTCGAAGTCGTCGACGAGGCCGAGGATGCGCTGCCGCTCCTTGGCGAGGTGGGTGTCGTAGATCTTGCGATGTCGAGGGTTGAGCTCCACCTGCAGGACCTGCTCCTGCTTGGGAGGCAGATCGGCAGCCACGACCTCCTTGGTGCGGCGCAGGATGAAGGGCTTGATCCGCTGGGTGAACCGCCTGAGCGCCGCCTCGTCACCGAGCTTCTCCACCGGTCGGACGACGTGCTCGGTGAAGGTGCGGGGATGCGGGTACAGACCCGGGGCCGCGATGGAGAGCAGCGACCAGAACTCCAGGAGCCTGTTCTCGAACGGAGTGCCGGTGACGACGAGGCGGAAAGGCGTCTGGAGCAGCCGCGCGGCGGCGTAGGCCTTGCTCTGGTGGTTCTTGACGGCTTGGGCCTCGTCGAGCACCAGACCTGCCCACGCGACGTCAGCGAACCCGTCGGAGTCGAGGCGGAGCAGGGTGTAGGTCGTGACCACGATGTCTGCCTCGGCGGCGACCTCGGCGATGGACTCCTTGCGACGGGCGCGGGTGGAGGTGATGGCACGCACCCGGAGTCCGGGCGCGTGCAGCCGGGCCTCGCTCTCCCAGGCCGAGACGACGCTGGTGGGCGCCACGACGAGGAACGGAGCGTCGGTGGTGGTGCGGGTGTGGGCGACGAGGCTCAGGACCTGCAGGGTCTTGCCGAGCCCCATGTCGTCGGCCAGGATCCCGCCGAGGCGGTGCTGCCAGAGGAAGGCCAGCCAGTGGAAGCCGTCCAGCTGATAGCTGCGGAGCGTCGAGGTGATGCCGGTGGGGGTGGGTCGGGGGAGCTCCACCAGGTCGCGCAGGGCCTGGGCCCGCACGACCCACTCGTTGGCCTGGGCGTCGACCACACCGAGGTCGGCGAGCTGGGCCCACACCCCGAGGTCCGCGCCGCCCACCCGGATCTGGTCACCGTCGAGGTCGTGGAGCTCGGCCGCAGAACGCACGACATCCTGCAGCTGGGCGAACTCGGGTCGGTCGGTGCGGACGAAGAGGCCGCTCGGAAGGATCACGTGCTCGTGGCCGAGCGTGAGCGCGGCGAGCACGTCGGCGAGCGGGATCCGCTCACCCTCGATGCTGATCGCCACCTCGAGGTCCAGCCAGTCGGTGGGTGCGTCCGGGGCCCGGTCGGACGGCGCAGTGGCGGCGAGGAACGAGACGGAAGGGCCTTCGAGTGACTCCCGGAAGTCCGGTGCGTCGAGCTCGACGACCTCGACGTCGTCGTGCTCCCGCCAGACCGGCAGCTCGAGCAGTGCGAGGTGGAGAACGTCCACGCCGGTCACGGTGCGCGGAGCGAGGTCGGGTTGCTGGGGCAGCCGCTGGAGGATCGGGCGCTCGGCCGCGGGATCGCGCAACGGGTGCGATTCCTGGGCGCCGAGGCAGGTCTCGCCGTAGGTCCAGTGCCAGGTGAGCGTCGCCTGCTGGCTGGAGGCCCAGGTCACTCTCAGCTGGAGGGTGGGGATCAGGGGTTCGGGGAGGTCGACCGATGCGTCGTGGGACGTGATCGGGACCAGGCGGCCCAGCCGGCGCAGATGGTCGGGTGCCGCTTCGGCCTTCGGGATGACGATGGGCTCGCCGCTGCGCAGTGCCTGCATCGGACCGGCGGGCAACCGCCGGGCGAGGGCCCCGAGCCTGAGCCCCTGCTCGTCGAGCAGACCCACAGAATGGGCGGGCTCGCCGCAGAGCAGCACCTCGTCGCCACGCCACAACCGATCGTCGTGGGCCAGGCCCGTGGTGAGCACGGTGCCGTCGGACCCGGCGACCGCGTCGACCACGAGCTCCAGCGCTTCGTCGAGGACCCGGATCTCGCCCAGGGGCGCGGTCGGCACGAAGACCACGCCCGCCGAACGAGCACGTCGGAGCAGTGGGATCACGTCAGGTCCGAAGTCCTCGAGGGCAGGGTCGGAGTCGAGGTAGCCGTAGGCGCTGCGGCTGGTCAGGCACTCCGCGAGGTCGCGCAGGGCGGAGAGCTGCTCGAGGTCATAGGCCTGTCGCGCGAGAGCCGATGGCACCTCGGCCCACTCGAGGCCCGACTTGACCCACGGCTGCCGGGCACCGGGTCGCAGCGGGCGCAGGCGAAGGCGGGGATGCTTCTCGTAGTAGTAGCTGCGCGGGGACGACGCCTGGTAGGTGAAGCTCAGCGCGACCCCGGGCAGGTCGTTCAGGGGAGGGGCGAGGTCGCCGAGGTCGTCGACGAGGTTGGCAAGGTGCTGCTCCCAGGACAGCGTCTGGAAGCCACCCTCGGAGCGGGAGAAGCTGCGGCCGAGCACGAGCGCGACGGCGGCGCCGTGCTTGCAGCGGAAGGCGACCGGACAGTTGCAGCGCGTCTCGAGGTCGAGCCCCGAGCCACCCGAGCCCCCGACCATCTCGGCGCGCAACGACACGACATACGACGCGTGGGCGGAGCCGGTGACGTAGGAGACGGCCTTGATGAGGTCAGGCTCGAGCAGCTGGATGGACGGTGTCGAGACGGATCCGTCGGTGGCGTAGAGACCGGCGCGCTCCATCGTGCGGGGGTCGAAGTGACGCCCGATCGCTTCGCGGGTCAGGTGGCTGAGGATCATCGTTGTCCAGTCTGTCAGCGACAACCGGGCTCGGCGACCGACTCTCCACAGGGGTGGCTCAGCGCTCGCCTCCAGGGACCCAGAGCACGTCGCCCTCGGCCCGGTTGGCGTGGCGGGCCAGGATGAAGACGAGGTCGGAGAGCCGGTTGAGGTAGGTGATCGCGAGCGGGTTCATGCTCGCGGCGTACTCCTCGTGGGCGGCCCAGGCCGAGCGCTCGGCGCGCCGGATCACCGTGCGGCAGACGTGGAGCTGGGCTGCTCCCGTCGTACCTCCGCTGAGGATGAAGGAGCGCAGCGGCGTCAGGGCCTCGTTGTAGTGGTCGCACCACTGCTCGAGTCGGTCGACGTAGGCCTGCTCGATGCGGAGCGGGGGGTACTCGGGGTCGTCGACGACCGGGGTGCAGAAGTCTGCACCGACATCGAAGAGGTCGTTCTGCACGTGGGTCAGGACCGCGACGACGTCCTCGTCGAGCCCGCCCGTGGCCACGGCGAGCCCGAGGTGGGCGTTGGCCTCGTCGACGTCGGCGTAGGCGTGCAGGCGGGTGTCGTTCTTGGTGGTGAGGCTCATGTCGCCGAGACGGGTCTCGCCGGCGTCGCCCGTGCGCGTGTAGATCCGGGTGAGGTTGACCATGGGGGCACAGTAGCCACCATGCGTTCTCGACACACCACAGCGGTCCTGGTGGCACTGCCCGGACTCACGCTCGCGCTGGCCGGCTTCTTCCACCCGCACCGCCTCACCTACGACACCGCGGTGCAATGGTGGGCCCTGCACGTTCCCGGCCTGCTGGTGTTTCCCCTGGTCGGTCTCGCTCTGGCTCACCTCGTCCGAGGGCGCAGCGACACGCTGGCCTGGGTGGTGAGGCTGGCGGCGTACACCTACGCCACGTTCTACAGCGCGCTGGACGTGATCAACGGGATCGCCGCCGGCTACGTCACCCGCGCGATGGGCCCGGAGACCCCTCGCTCGGACGAGATCCGTGCGCTGTTCGACATCGGGCGACCGATCGGCGACGTGGGGGAGTGGGCGCTCCTGGCAACCTGCCTCGCCGTCGTCGTCGACCAGGTGCGAAGGCGGGGCCGGGTCGCCCTGGTGGCTCTCGCGCTGCTGCCCGCCGCATGGCTGGTCCGATCGGACCACATCTTCTCCCCGTTGGGAGTGCTTGGCATGGCAACGATCGGACTGACGACCGGTTACCTGGCCTGGATCGGGGAGTCCCGCGAGCCTGAGGCCGAAAGTTCGGCGACTCGCGCAACCTTTGCCCGTCCCACGACGTCTTAGGGGGCAAGAGTAGAGCGGACACGACATCTTGGGAGAGCACTGATGCGGATCGTCACGGATGGACCGGAGCTGGTCCTGACGGGCGACTTCGACGTCCGCAGCACCTTCCAGGTCCGTGACGCGCTCTACGATCGGCTCGCTCATCACGACGAAGTCGTGGTCGACCTCACCGAAGTCGGCGCCGTGGACGTCACCGCGCTACGAGTGCTGGCCGCTGCCTCGCGCGTCGCTTTCCGCGACGGACAGCACATTCGTCTGCGGGGCTGCAACGGCGCCGTACGCCGTTTGCTCCATCTGACCCACTTGATGCGCCTGGTGGAGATGGAATCGGCGTCAGCCTCTGCGTGACCTTCACGAGGGCCGGTGTCCTGTCAGGATGAGGCATGGCGCAGGACGCGGTGCTGGAGTGGCTTCTCACTGGGGACGCGGCCGTGCGCTTCCAGACAACCCGCGACCTGCTCGGCTCGGAGGACACCTCGCTGCAGGCCGAGATCGAGGTCGACGGCGACGCAGCCGCGATCCTCGCGGCGCGGGGAAGCAGCGGCCACTGGGGGCGAGGGTTCTACCAGCCCAAGTGGACCTGCAGCCACTACTCGCTCCTCGAGCTGCGCAACCTCGGGCTGGACCCCACCCACCCAGCAGCCCGCGAGACCGTGGCGCTGATCCTCGCGCACCACAAGAGCGAGGACGGCGGCATCGATCCGAGGAACGAGCCGACCCACTTCAGCGACGACTGCGTGAGCGCGATGGTGCTGAACTACGCGGCGTACTTCGGTGCGGACCAGGCGCACTTGGTCAGCATCGTGGACTGCCTGCTCGCGCACCAGGTCCTCGACGGCGGGTTCAACTGCCGCCGTGGTCGAGACGTCAGGCACTCTTCGGTGCACACGACGCTCTCAGTGATCGAGGCGGTCACGAGTCTCGAGCGAGCCGGCTACGCGTACCGGATCGACGACCTGCGCTCAGCCCGTGCCGACGGGGTGGAGTTCTTCCTGCGCCACCGGCTCTTCCGCAGCGAGCGGGACGGAGAGGTGATCCGACCGGAGTTCCTCCGGCTGCACCAGCCGACCCGGTGGTACTACGACACCCTGAGGTGCCTCGCGGCCCTGGTCGAAGCGCGGGTTCCCTACGACCCTCGGCTGGCAGAGGCGCTCGACCTCCTCGAGGGCAGGCGGTCACCCGACGGGCGGTGGCCCGTCAACCGCGGCTATCCCGGCGAGACCCACGTGGCGCCCCCGCGGGCCGGGACGGCGAATCGATGGGTCACGCTCCGTGCGCTACGGGTGCTCCGGGCCTACCAGCCGGGTCCCGGTCACTAGCGCGTGAATCACCGGCACCACCTGCGGGTAATTCACGTGTTAGTGAGTGTCAGTAGTCGACGAGGGTGGGTCGCGCCTCGATGCTCTCGAGCGACTGGGTCGTGCCCGTCACGGTCAGGGTCTCCGGGATGGGTATCCACGGCCCTCCGTTGAGGCGGTAGCGACCGGAGTAGGTGGTGTCGAGCCGGGGGGCAAAGGTCCCGACGCTGCGGTAGTCGTGGGTGACGTCGAGCGCGGGGTAGGGGCGACCCGGCACGGCGGTGTCCTGCGCGGTGCCGTCGCCGTGGAGCCAGGTGTAGGTCGACGGCGTGGCCTCGATGAGGACCTCCTGGCCGAGGAGCGTGATGCGCTGGGTGCTCGGTGCGGTGTTGTCGGTGTAGAAGTTGGTGGCGAAGTTGACCAGGGTGGTCCCGCCCGGAGGCTGGATCGTCAGGTCGCTCTGCGGCCAGGTCAGGCTGCGGAATGCGCGGAGCACGCGGCCGGGGGTGACCTGGGGTTGCTGCGGGGTGGCTTGTTGGGGCGTGACGCAGGACTCGCCAATGAGCGGTTCGTCGTCGGCAGGAACACGTCGTACAGGGTGCCCTCGACGCCATCAGCGACGCATAGGTCCGCGCCGTAGCAGACGTAGCTCGCCTGACCAGCGCCGCACGCCGGAACGAAGTCGGTGGCGATGTGGCCAGATCCGCCGGCGTGGTGGAGCGTCGGGAGCTGCTCGCCTACCGAGACCTCGGCGTCCGCTCGACACCTGTGAGAGATCGATCTACGACGACGAGGTGGAGGGTCGCCGTCGGCGTCAGCCGATGCCGGTGTGTTGGCCAGCGCAGCTCAGGCGCAGCAATAGCCACCCGTCGTGCAGTCGAAGGATGTGCTCATGACGTCAGCCTCGAGATCGCTGAGAACCCGCCAGCCGTCGGCAACCTGCCGCGACAGTTGACCTGGAAATCGCTCACGCGCCTCCGGCGAAGATCTCGGTTTCGCTCGCCGTTCGAATCCGATCACGTACTCGGTTCGGCCTGAATTGGGTACTGAACTCGAAGACAGTCGACCCGTCGCCTCGTCCAACTTGTCGAACATCGAACAACCGGACGCTCCGCGTCCTCGATCTCCCCGCCGTCGGCGTAGATCTCATCGACCTGATCGGCAAGCTGGTCAGCACGAACGGCATTCCGACGGTCATGCGCGCGATACTCAGCAGTGTCGCCCGTGACCTGCATCGCGCAGATTGACAGTCCTGCCACCGCCGGATGAACGCCTTGGCCGACTCCGGCTCTGGGGTCGGCGTCGTGGTGGGGGAGTCGGGAGGGTCAGCCGTCGGGGTCTGCGACGGGGCCGGCTCGATGATCGGCGTCGGGTCGTTCGAGCAGGCGGTCAGGCCCGCGAGGACCACGCACACGGCCATGAGGCCCTTGAGGGTGGTGGGGCGGGAGTGTCGATGATGCATCGCAAGGGTGCCTTCCGAGAACCGATGTCGACCCCGAAACTACCCGCGAGGAGACCGTCGTACACCCCCTGGGACCGGACCTGTGGAGAAACCCGTTTCGGGGGTTGTCGGATAAACCACACCCGAGACGAGTTACCAAGCAGTAGGGAAGGTCATACCCTCGACGCATGACGGAGAAGGACGTGGCCCAGCCGGAGCGACCGCAGAAGGACCGCCCGTGGGTGATGCGCACCTACGCGGGTCACTCGACCGCGGAGGCGTCCAACGCGCTCTACCGCACCAACCTGGCGAAGGGGCAGACCGGGCTCTCGGTCGCTTTCGACCTCCCCACCCAGACCGGCTACGACCCCGACTCGCCGCTCGCGCGCGGCGAGGTGGGCAAGGTGGGCGTCCCGGTGCCGCACCTGGGGGAGATGCGCAAGCTCTTCGCCGACATCCCGCTCACCGGGATGAACACGTCGATGACGATCAACTCGACGGCGATGTGGCTGCTGGCGATGTACCAGGTCGCAGCCGAGGAGCAGAACCCCGACCTGGCGCCGTCGGAGGTCGCCCACCAGCTGGCCGGGACGACGCAGAACGACATCATCAAGGAGTACCTGTCGCGGGGCACCTACGTGTTCCCGCCCCAGCACTCGCTGCGGCTGATCAGCGACATGATCTCCTACACCGTCCACGAGATCCCCAAGTGGAACCCGATCAACATCTGCAGCTATCACCTGCAGGAGGCCGGCGCGACGCCCACCCAAGAGCTCGCCTACGCGCTCTGCACGGCGATCGCCGTGCTCGACCAGGTCAAGGCCTCCGGGCAGGTCTCCGAGGACGACTTCGAGAAGGTCGTCGGTCGGATCTCCTTCTTCGTCAACGCCGGCGTCCGGTTCGTCGAGGAGATGTGCAAGATGCGCGCCTTCGTCGAGCTGTGGGACCAGATCACCCGGGAGCGCTACGGCGTGCAGGACCCCAAGATGCGCCGTTTCCGCTACGGCGTGCAGGTCAACTCCCTCGGTCTGACCGAGGCACAGCCGGAGAACAACGTGCAGCGCATCGTGCTCGAGATGCTCGGGGTGACGTTGTCGAAGGATGCCCGCGCCCGCGCCGTGCAGCTCCCCGCCTGGAACGAGGCCCTCGGGCTGCCGAGGCCGTGGGACCAGCAGTGGTCGCTGCGGCTGCAGCAGGTGCTGGCGTTCGAGTCCGACCTGCTCGAGTACGACGACATCTTCACCGGCTCGCACGTGGTCGAGGCCAAGGTTGCTGAGCTCATCGCCAGCGCGACCGCCGAGATCGACCGCGTGCAGGCTCTCGGAGGAGCCATCGCTGCGGTCGAGTCCGGCTACATGAAGTCCGAGCTGGTCTCGGCCCACGCGGCTCGTCGCGGCCGGATCGAGAGCGGCGCCGAGATCATCGTGGGGGTCAACCGCTACGAGACCACCGAGCCGTCCCCGCTGACGGCCGACCTCGACGGCGCGATCATGGCGGCCGACCCGCTGGCCGAGAAGTCGGCCCTCGACTCGGTGAGCAGCTGGAAGGCCGAGCGCGACTCCGAGCGGGTCGAGGCGGCGCTCAAGCGCTTGGCCGACGAGGCGAAGACCGACACCAACCTGATGGCCGCGACCCTCGAGGCCGCCCGGGCCGGTGCGACCACCGGCGAGTGGGCAGGTGTGCTGCGCGAGGTCTTCGGCGAGTTCCGTGCCCCCACGGGGGTGAGCGGCGCCGTGGGCGTCGCCGAGGCGGGCGCCGAGCTGACCGACGTACGTGCGCGGGTCAAGGCGACCGGCGACGAGCTCGGTGGTCGGCTGCGGCTGCTGGTCGGCAAGCCCGGGCTCGACGGACACTCCAACGGCGCCGAGCAGGTCGCGGTCCGTGCTCGCGACGCCGGCTTCGAGGTCATCTACCAGGGCATCCGGCTCACGCCCGAGCAGATCGTCTCGGCCGCCGTGGCCGAGGACGTGCACTGCGTCGGGCTCTCGATCCTGTCGGGTTCCCACATGGAGCTCGTGCCGGACGTGCTCGACGGGCTCCGTGCTGCAGGACTCGACGACGTGCCGGTGATCGTGGGCGGGATCATCCCCGACTCCGACGGCAAGCGGCTCCTCGAGCTGGGGGTCGCTGCGGTCTACACGCCCAAGGACTTCGGCCTCACCGAGATCATGGGCGGCATCGTCGAGGTCATCCGGGCCGCCAACGACCTGACCTGATGCTGGTTTAGGAGCGTTCGACACGGGGAAGTCAGTTCCCCATGTCGGGACACCTGCTCACGCCACTGGCCGCCACCGAGGACCCCGGGTGGATCGGTCGCCTCGAGGAGTCGATCAGCAGCGGCTTCGAGCCGATAGCGACGTTCGTCGAAGACATCGTCTTCTTCGAGATCACGATCGGGTCGGCGTCGTTCCCGCTCATCGTCTTCTGGCTCGTCCTGGCGGCCAGCGTCTTCACGATCTACTTCCGCGGGATCCAGTTCACCGGGCTGAAGACCTCGCTCGACCTGGTCCGGGGGAAGTTCTCCCGCAACAGCGACCCGGGCGAAGTGACCCATTTCCAGGCCCTCTCCTCTGCGGTCTCCGGGACCGTGGGTCTCGGCAACATCGCCGGTGTGGCGGTCGCAGTGACCGTAGGCGGCCCGGGAGCGACCTTCTGGATGATCCTGGCGGGGCTCCTGGGCATGTGCACCAAGTTCGTCGAGTGCACGCTCGGGGTGAAGTACCGCGAGATCCACGAGGACGGCACGATCACGGGTGGGCCGTTCCGTTACATGCCGGTGGCGTTCGAGCGCGCCGGCTCCTTCGTCAGCGGCGCTGCGGTGGGCATCTTCGCGGTCGCCCTCATCGCCTTCGGGGCCTTCGGCGGCAACGCCTTCCAGGCCAACCAGACCTTCGCCCAGGCCCAGGAGATCACCGGTGGCCCCGACGGCGCGCTCGGCTCGGACGGCGCGGCGCTGGTGTTCGGTCTGATCCTCGCCGGTCTCGTCGGGGTCGTCATCCTCGGCGGGGTGACCTCGATCGCGAAGGTCACCTCCCGACTGGTGCCCATCATGGCGCTGATCTATGTCGCCGCCTGCCTGCTGGTGGTCCTGAGCAACGTCCCTGAGATCCCGGCGGCCTTCTCGGCCATCATCTCCGGCGCCTTCAACCCCACCGGTGTCGCCGGTGGTGCGATCGGCGTCCTGATCGTCGGCTTCACCCGCGCTGCCTTCTCCAACGAGGCAGGCGTCGGGTCGGCCCCGATCGTGCACTCGGCGGTCAAGACCAAGCACCCCGTCAGCGAGGGCTTCGTGGCCCTGCTGGAGCCCTTCATCGACACCGTCGTGATCTGCACGATGACCGCGTTGACGATCGTCATCGCCGACGTCGAGCTGTACGGCGACCTGCGCGACAGGGCGGCCGCCGACGAGAAGATCACCAATGACGCCGGCGTCGTGCTGACCTCGCGCTCCTTCGACACGTTCCTGCCGGGCTTCGACAACGTGCTGGCCGTGGCCGTGGCCCTCTTCGCGTTCTCGACGCTGATCACCTGGGCCTACTACACGGAGAAGGCCTGGACGACGCTCGTCGGCCGCAGCGCCTTCAAGGAGAACGCCTTCCGGCTCGTCTTCTGCGTCTTCACCGTCGTCGGCACCGTGGTCAACCTCGGCTCGGTGCTCAACTTCGCCGACGCGATGCTCTTCGTCTGCGCCGTGGTCAACCTCATCGCCTGCTACCTGCTGCTGCCCAAGGTCAAGGCCGAGCTGCAGGACTTCCTGAAGGGCCGGCGCGACGGCACCATCGTCGAGGTCCCGGTAGACGAACGCGCCACGACGTGACCCTCGGCCCTGGCTTCCGGGCCCACGGTGCGGCAGGCTCCATGCCGTGAGTCGCGTCGTGGTGGTGGGAGCCGGGGTTGTCGGACTGAGCTGCGCGGTGCGCCTGCTCGAGGCCGGCCACCGGGTCGACGTCGTCGCGCGCGACCTGCCGCTGGAGACGACGTCCGCGACGGCCGCCGCGCTCTGGTATCCCTACCGTGCCTGGCCCGTCGAGCGAGTGCTCGGCTGGTCGGCCCGGACGTTCGAGGTCTTCGCCGCGATGGCGGGAGACGGCGATGAGCACGGGGTGCTGCTGGTGCCGGGCACCGAGGTGCTTCGAGATGTCACGCCCGACCCCTGGTGGGCCGCCGCGGTGCCGGGACTGACCAGGAGCCCCGCGCCGATCGGCTACCGCGACGCCTGGACCTTCCGGACGCCGGTGGTCGAGATGCCGGTCTACCTGCGGTGGTTGCTGGGGCGCGTCGAGGCGCTCGGCGGCACGCTGACCCGGTTGAACCTGGCGGCGCTGCCGACGGGCGGCGACCTCGTGGTCAATGCCAGTGGTCTCGGATCGCGGCTGCTGGGAGACGACACCTCGACGGTCCCCGTCGCCGGTCAGGTCGTCTACGTCGAGCAGGTCGGGCTGACCCACTGGTGGCTCGACGGTGCGGCGCCGACGTACGTCGTCCCGCGGTCGCGCGACATCGTGGTCGGCGGGACGGCCCAGGAGGGGGAGTGGAGTCGCACACCCTCACCGGAGACGGCGGAGGCGATCCTGCGTCGGGCGGCGCTGCTCGTGCCGGCGCTCGAGGGAGCGAAGGTCCTCCGGCACAAGGTCGGTCTCCGGCCGGTACGCCCGTCGGTACGGCTCGAGCGGGAGGGCCGGGTGATCCATTGCTACGGTCACGGCGGCTCGGGGGTGACGCTCTCCTGGGGCTGCGCCGACGAGGTGGTCGAGCTGGCCGGGCGGGCCTGAGTCAGTCGTCGAGGTCGTCGAGCTTCGTGTCGTCGTCCGCGCCGGCGCAGGCCGTCGCGACGAACGTGGCGACCTGGTCGAGGTCATCGTCGCTGGCGGCCTCCAGGGCCGCCTTGGTGTCCTCGTCATCGGACTCGGCGACGCCCTCCCGGATCAGGTCGCGCTTCTCGTCGGTCGACATCGAGGAGAACTCCCCGCAGGTGGTGTCACCTGAGCTCTCGCCGCAGGCGCTCAGGGAGCCTCCCAGGACGAGAGCAGCGAGCACGAGGACGGGGCGAGCACGTTGGGCGGAGAGGAGAGACATGATCGCCAACCTAGCCTCACGGCGGGAGGTTTGTCGTCAGCTTGCGCGTCGCGCAGCGAGCGTCCGGGCGGCCAGCACGCCGAGCAGGAGGCCCAGCAAGGCACCCAGGAGGGGGCCCCAGTCGCGTCCGGTGGACTGCCCGACGAGGGTCGCGGCGACGACGCAGGCCAGGACCACGCTGGCGAGCAGGAGCTGTTTGAAGACCTCCCCGAGGAAGAGGCGGCTGAAGGACTCCGCGTCGGAGACGGGCGCAGCCTCGAGTGGGCCGGCACCTGCGTCGGCGGGAGGCGTGCGGGGCGTTCCTCCGGGCAGCGCCTCGAGGGGCAGGACATGCGTCACGGCGGCGACCTGGATGGGACCGAAGATGTGGGGGAAGGTCTCGTCGCTGCCCGGCACGGCCTCGTCGACCACGGGGGACTGCAGCAGGTCGGTGTCGATCGACAGCAGGACGAGCGGTTCGTCGAGGTCGGCGTAGTACCGCTCGCGTACCCCCTGCCACTGATCACCGCGGCTCGCGTGGATGAAGCCCTCCTCCGCGAGGGTGCGCCCGCGCGTGGAGATGGTGTAGGTGCCCGTGGCGCGCGCGGCTCGCCAGTCCGCAGCGGTAGCAAGGTGGAAGATGCGCATCGCGTGCAGCCTAGAACAATCGGTGGGTCGGGTCGTCGAGCCCGCGCAGGGCGTCGTAGTCGACAACCGCACAGCTGATGCCGCGATCGGTGGCCAGCACGCGCGCCTGGGGCTTGATCTCCTGGGCGGCGAAGATCCCGCGGACGGGGCCGTTCGTGGTCAGGAGCGGGTCGCGGTTGAGGAGCTCGAGGTAGCGCGTGAGCTGCTCCACGCCGTCGATGTCACCGCGGCGCTTGATCTCCACCGCCACGCTCGCGCCCACAGCGTCGCGGCACATCAGGTCGACGGGTCCGATCGCGGTCGGGAACTCGCGGCGTACGAGCGTCAGGCCCTCGGCGAGGCTTGCCGGGTGCTCGGCGAGGAGCGCTTGGAGGTGCTTCTCGACGCCGTCCTTCTGGAGCCCGGGGTCGACCCCGAGGTCGTGGCTGGAGTCGGTGACGATGTCCTCCAGGAGGATGCGGAGGGTGTCGTCGGTCTTCGTCGAGGTGACGATCCACTCGGCCTGTCCGTCCTCGTTGATGCCTTCGCGAAGCGTGCACGGAGGCGACATCCAGTTCAGGGGCTTGTAGGAACCGCCGTCGGAGTGCACGAGGACGGAACCGTCGGCCTTGATCATCAACACCCTGGTGGCCAGGGGTAGGTGCGCCGTGAGGCGTCCGGCGTAGTCGATCTGGCAGCGGGCGACGACGATTCTCACAGTTCCCGAACCTACAGTTGGGCTCGTGCTTCCGACGATCCGCCTCGCTCGTCCCTCCGACCTGCGCCACCTCGCCGCCATCGAGGACGCAGGTGGTGAGTTGTTCGAGCCTTACTTCGGGCCGGTCGGGTGCGGTCCGCTCTCGGCGCCCGCGCCGTCCGGGTTCGAGCGCGATCTGAGCGGGACGCTCCTGGTGGCGCTGGTCGACAAGGACCTCGTCGGCTTCGCTCACCTCACGACACCCGACGGGCATGCGCACCTGGAGCAGGTCTCGGTGCTGCCGGCTGCCGGACGTCAGGGGATCGGGACGGCGCTGGTGCGCGCCGCGATGGAGGAAGCGCGCTGGGCCGGTCACGATCGGATCTCCCTGTGCACCTTCGCCGATGTGCCGTTCAACGGCCCTTTCTATGCCGGGCTGGGGTTCGCGGAGGTGTCGGTGCTCGCACCGTTCCAGGCGCGTCTACGTGCGGTCGAGACGTCGCTGGGGCTCGATGAGATCGGCGCCCGGATCGTGATGTCAGCGCCACTCCGGCGCCGCTAAGTTACCGACGAGTGAACATGTCGCGAGTGCTCGGCGTGCGCGTGGAATGATGCGCGCCATGAGTGTTGAGACTTCCGAGACCGCTGACCACCAGACCCGCAGCTTCACCACGATCGGTGTCGTCGGGCTCGGCACCATGGGGGCCGGGATCGCCGAGGTCTTCGCGCGCAACGGCTACGCCGTGGTGGGTGTCGAGCAGAACGACGAGGGCGTGGAGCGCGGTCGTCAGCACCTCACCCACTCCACCGACCGGGCGGTCAAGCGCGAGAAGATGAGCGAGGCCGAGCAGGCCGAGCTCCTGGAGAAGGTCACCTTCACCACCGCGCTCGAGGACCTCTCGGCCGCTGACTTCGTCGTCGAGGCCGTCGTGGAGTCGATGGAGACGAAGAAGGCCATCTTCCGTCAGCTCGACAAGATCGTCGGACCGGACGCCGTCCTGGCCACCAACACCTCCTCCCTCTCGGTCACCGAGCTCTCCTCGGCCACCTCGGCGCCCGGCCGTGTCGTCGGCGTGCACTTCTTCAACCCCGCGCCCGTGCAGGACCTCGTCGAGGTCGTGCGCACCGTGGTCACCGAGCCGAGCGTCCTGACCGACGTGCAGGCCCTCCTGGGCACGCTGGGCAAGAGCCCGGTCGTGTGCGGCGACAAGGCCGGTTTCATCGCCAACACCCTGCTCTTCGGCTACCTCAACCACGCGGCCTCGATGTATGAGGGCCGCTATGCCACCCGCGAGGACATCGACGCCTCGATGCGCTTCGGCTGCGGCTACCCGATGGGCCCACTCGCGCTGCTCGACCTGATCGGCCTCGACACGGCGTACGAGATCCTGGAGACGATGTACCTCCAGGGCCGCGACCGCCTGCACGCCCCGACGCCGATCCTCAAGCAGATGGTCACTGCGGGTCTGCTGGGCCGCAAGACCGGTCGGGGCTTCTACACCTACGAGGGCCCGGACAGCTCGGCGATCGTCGCCGACGACAAGACCCCCTCGGCTGACGAGGCGCCGCAGCTCAAGCACGACATCAAGCAGGTCGGCGTCGTCGGCACCGGCACGATGGCGGCGGGGATCGCCGAGGTCTTCGCCAAGGCCGGCTTCGACGTGCTCTACGTCGGACGCTCGCAGGAGAAGGTCGACGGCGTGGTCGCCACGGTGACGAAGAACTTCGACAAGCAGATCCAGCGCGGTCGCGCCACCGAGGAGGGCAAGGCCGAGGTGCTGGCCCGGATGACCGGCTCCACCTCGCTCGATGACCTCAAGACCGTCGACATCGTGGTCGAGGCGATCGCCGAGGACCTCAAGATCAAGACCACTCTCTTCGAGAACCTCGACGAGATCTGCAAGCCCGGCGCCATCCTGGCGACGACCACCTCGTCGCTGCCGATCATCTCGATGGCGAAGGTGACCAACCGTCCGCAGGACGTCATCGGCATGCACTTCTTCAACCCGGCGACGGTCATGAAGCTGGTCGAGGTCGTCTCCACGGTCTCCACCGACGACGAGGTCACCGAGACCACGCGCGCGCTCTGCGCGAAGGTCGGCAAGGTCGCAGTCTCGTGTGGCGACCGCGCAGGCTTCATCGTCAACGCGCTGCTCTTCCCCTACCTCAACGACGCGGTCAAGATGCTCGAGGCGCACTACGCGACTGCCGACGACATCGACCTGGCGATGAAGCAGGGCTGTGCCCTTCCGATGGGCCCCTTCGAGCTCCTCGACGTCGTCGGCAACGACGTGTCGCTGGCGATCCAGCGCGAGCTCTACAAGGAGTTCCGCGAGCCCGGCTTCGCCCCGGCCCCGCTGTTGGAGCACCTGGTCACGGCCGGCTACCTCGGCCGCAAGACGAAGCGCGGCTTCCGGGACTACTCGCGGCGCTGATCGGCCGTTGGAGTATCGACCGCCCGGGACGCCGACGCCAACGGCTGATGGCGACCAGGTCGTGATGATCTGAGCTCAGGCCTGTTGTCCCTGCCGGGCCCGGTAGGCCGCCACCGCATTGCGGTTGCCGCACGTGGTCGAGCAGAAGCGGCGGGAGCGGTTGCGGGAGAGATCGAGGACCACTCCGTCGCACTCGTCGTCGGCGCAGAGGCCGAGCCGGGAGAGCTCGTCGGCGCGGATCAGGTCGACCATCGCCATCGCCGTCTCCACCCGAATCCGCTTCGGGAGCGCCTCGGTGTAGGCGACCGCGTGCAGGTGCCAGTCGAAGCCGTCGTGACGCTGGAGCTGGGGGAGGGCCTGCTCCTCGAGGAGCATCTGGTTGACGAGGCCGGCAGCCTCCTCCCGCCCTGCTGTGAGCAGCGTCCGGAGCTCCCCTCGAAGCGCACGGACAGCCTCGAGCTCGGCGACGTCTGCGTCGTGGCGACCGGAATAGTCGTAGGTTTCGAAGAGCTCCGACAGCTGCGCGACCGTGGTCAGGGTGTCCGGCTCGAGGGCCGAGTTGACGAGGACCGCGGCGGACTGGAGGGCGAGCTCGACGTCATGACTGAATACCACTTTGACAGATTACTGTATGCCGCTTAGTGTCATGACCCATGAGCACGTTGACGAATGACACTCCGGTGGCTCAGCACGGTGCACCCCGGGCCACCTCGGGCCTCGTGCTGGCCCTGGCCTCCGCTGTCGCGTTCGGTCTCGCCGGAGCGTTGGCGCGCCCGCTGCTGGATGCCGGGTGGAGCCCCGGGGCGATCGTCCTGGTGCGGATCGCCCTCGGCGCGCTCATCGTCGTCCCGTTCGGGATCCGATCGCTGCGCGGCAACTGGGCTCCGGTGCGTCGTAACGCCCGGCTCATCGTCATGTACGGGGTGCTCGCAGTCGCCGGCGCCCAGTTCTGCTACTTCTCGGCCGTCTCCTACATGCAGGTCGCGCCCGCGCTGCTCATCGAGTACACCGCCCCGGTGGCTGTGGTCGTGTGGCTGTGGCTGCGCCACGCGCAACGACCCGGCCTGGTCACGCTGGCCGGGGGTGCAGTCTGTGCCCTGGGGCTGGTCCTGGTGCTCGACCTGTTCTCCGGAGCCGGCCTGAGCCTGGTCGGGGTCCTCTGGGCGCTGGCAGCCATGGTCGGTCTGGCGGCGTACTTCGTCCTGGGTGCCGACGAGAGCACCGGGCTGCCGCCGCTCGCCCTCGCGGCTGGTGGGCTCGTGGTCGGCGCCGTCGTGCTGGCGGGGTTCGGGCTGGTCGGGCTCATGCCGCTCCGGGCGACGAGCTCGGCGGTGTCGTATGCCGGGATCGAGACCGCCTGGTGGGTTCCGCTGGCGCTGCTCGGGCTGGTCTCGGCTGCGTTCTCCTACGTGACAGGCATCGCTGCCGCCCGGCGACTCGGCTCTCGGCTGGCCTCATTCGTCGCGCTCAGCGAGGTCGTCTGCGCAGTGTTCTGGGCGTGGTTGCTGCTCGGCGAGCTCCCCGGCGCCGTCCAGCTCTGGGGAGGCGTCCTCGTCCTGATCGGTGTCGTGGGCGTCAAGCTCGGCGAGCCGGCGGTCGCGCACCCGGAGCCGATCCCTGCGTGACGACCCGACCACTCCCGCGGCGGGGCCGCCGCTAGCGCTGGTCCTGGCGCTTGACGACGACCTCGCGAAGCACGAGCAGCACAGCCGCAGCGGTCGGGATCGCCAGGAGAGCACCGACGACGCCGAGGAGCGCCGCGCCCACGAGGGCCGCGATCACGGTCACCGCGCCCGGGATGTCGACCGAGCGCGCCATGACGCGCGGGTAGATGACGTAGTTCTCGATCTGCTGGTAGGCGATGTAGAAGATCGCGCAGATGACGCCGGTCTGGACGTCGGTGGCGAAGGCGATCGCGGTCACGATGACCGCTCCGATCGTGGCCCCGATCATCGGGATCACGTCGAGCAGCGCCACGACGAAGGCCAGCGCCACGGCGTACTCGCCGAGGCCGATCACGAACAGGAAGACCAGCGATGAGAGCCCGGCGGTCAGCCCGACGATGAAGGCCCCGGACACGTAGCCGCCGATGTTGCGGATGACGCGGTCGCCGAGCTTGGTGACCCGATCGCGGCGTGAGGCCGGGGCGAGGTCGTAGAAGGCGTTCTTCGTCAGCTCGAGCGAGGCCAGGAAGTAGAGCGTCAAGACGATGACGATGAAGGCGTTGAAGAGGACCGAGAGGATCTTCAGGCCGAAGCCGAGGGCCCCGCCGAAGAGGCTGCCGACGAAATCGCCCCCGGCGACGTAGTCCTTGATCTTGTCGATGACCTGGTACTCGTCGTCGAACTGCTGCACCCGCCGGTTGGCCAGGAGCTGGTCGAGCCAGTCGGGCACGTTCCCGCTCAGGGCGTTGACCTGCTCGGTGATCACCGGTGCGATCGCCACCACGAAGAGGGCGACGGCGCCGAGCGCCGCCACGATGACAGCCGTCAGTGCGGCGGGTCGGGGCAGTCCACGCCGCTCGAGGAACTCGACCGCAGGATTGAGCCCGGCGGCGAGGAACAGCGCGACGACCACGAGGAGCAGCACCGAGGCGATGCTGGTGATCGCCTGGAACAGGAACCACGCCAACAGGGCGCCGGTCGCACCGACGAACCCGATGTAGAACGGGTTGCGCCGGGAGAACCGTTCTCCCGGCTCGCCGAGGTCCTCGGTGGCCACGAAGATCCCCACGTGGTCGTGGGGCTCCTCGTGCTCCTCGTGTTCGTCGGGCTCTTCAGCGGGGGTGACCCGGTCCGCCTCGTCGACGGGGTCCGGGCCGGGGCTCAACTCTCGTCCTCAGCGAACCCGGCGACGACGTCGCGGAGCGAGGCGAGCTGGGCGGTGATCGCGTCACGACGCTTGACCAGTCGGTCGAGCTCGGCCTTGGTGGCAGCGATCTCGCGCTGGGCGGCATCGTCGCCGGCCGTCGTGACCTGCTCGGCCTTGTGCTGGGCGGCCGCCACGATCTGCTCGGCTTCGCGGCGCGCGCGATTGACCAGGGCCTCGGACTCCGTCGTGGCCGCGGCCCGGTTGGCCGTGGCCTGCTGGGCGGCAGCGGTCGCCCGCTCCTCGGCTGCCTTCGCGCGCTGCTCGGCCTCGTCGACCAGGCGCTTGGTCTCGGAGACGGCCGTGTTGTGGTGGTCGGTGGCCTCGCGAGCCAGGCGCTCCTTCTCGACCGCCAGCGTGCGGCGGGCTTCCTGCACCTCTCGGTCGGCTGCGGCTCGGGCCTGCTCGACCTCACGGGTGGCGCCGGTGCGCATCTCCGAGGTCTCCTGCTGGGCGGCGAGCCGGGTCTGGTCGGCTTCGCGCTGGGCAGCAGCGACCAGGTCGGCCGCCTCGCCCTGGGCGAGCGTGCGCTCCTGCTCGGCGTCGGCCACCATGCGCGAGCGCGTCTCGTCGAGCTCGCGGAGCTGCACGACCTTCATGTCCTCGACCTCGCGCGTGGCGTCCGAACGGATCGCCCGCGCGTCACGGTCGGCCTGCGCGCGGATCTCCGCGGCATCAGCCTGCGCCACCTCGCGGATCTCATCGGCTTCCTCCTCGGCCAGCCGCAGCATCGTGCTGGCCCGCCCGCCGAGACCGGCGTAGGAGGGCGACTTGATCTCGGCCATGTCGGAGGCGTTCTGCTCGAGAGCGGCCTCGAGCTCGCGCACCCGGGTCTCGGACTGCGTCAGGCTGGCGCTGAGGCCGGCCTTCTCGCTGCTGAGCTGGTGCACCCGGGAGTCGACCGCGGCGCGGTCGTAACCGTTGCGTCGTACGACGGGGAAGGCGTCGGTGCTGCTCGGGGACGCCGTCGACGTCCGCGCAGGACCGGATGCGCCGCCATGGGCGGGCTGAGGAGGAGTCGGCGCCTGCTGGCCTCGAGGCTGGGGAGGCAGCACCGGTCGGCGCTGGGCAGGGGCGCTCGAGGCGGGCGCGCCGGCTGCGGGTGCCGGCTGCTTGGGGAGTGCTGGGATCACCTGGGTCGACTCCACACCGGTGTCGGAGTCGGCGTCGGTTCGTGCGGGGCGCACATCGGCCTCGTCGGGATCCTGGTCGAAGATGGACAGGCCCTGGTCACTCATGAAGTGGTCCTCGTATCGCTTGGGGGTGGCGCTGGCCATGATCCCCGATCCGGGCGACGAAACCCAGGCGCCACCCACCCGTGGAGATAAGAAGTTCCCACGGGTGGGCGGACTGAGCGGTCAGACGCCGCGGAAGCGGTTGATCTTGTCCAGGTGCTGGGACCGCAGCTCCGGGTTCGTGACGCCCAGGCCCTCCTCGGGGGAGAGGCAGAGGACGCCGACCTTGCCCTGGTGCTTGTTGTGGTGCACGTCGAGCGCAGCCTCGCCGACCTGGTCGAGCGCGTAGGTGCGCGACAGGGTCGGGTGGATCATGCCCTTGGCGATCAGGCGGTTGGCCTCCCACGACTCGCGGTAGTTGGCGAAGTGGGAGGAGATGATCCGCTTGAGGTTCATCCACAGGTAGCGGTTGTCGTACTCGTGCATGTAGCCGCTGGTCGAGGCGCAGGTGGTGATGATGCCGCCCTTGCGAGTCACGTAGACGCTGGCTCCGAAGGTCTCGCGGCCCGGGTGCTCGAAGACGATGTCGATGTCCTCGCCGCCGGTGAGCTCTCGGATCTTGGCGCCGAAGCGCTTCCACTCCTTCGGGTCCTGGGTGTGCTCGTCCTTCCAGAACTTGTAGTTCTCCTCGGAACGGTTGATGACCAGCTCGGCGCCCATCGAGCGGGCGATCGCGGCCTTCTCCTCGTTCGAGACGACACAGATCGGGACGGCGCCGCCGTTGAGGGCGTACTGCGTGGCGAAGCCGCCGAGACCGCCGGAGGCGCCCCAGACCAGGACGTTGTCGCCCTGCTTCATGTTGCCGCCGTTCTTGGAGACCAGCTGGCGGTAGGCGGTCGAGTTGACCAGACCGGGCGAGGCGGCTTCCTCCCACGTGAGGTGGGCCGGCTTGGGCATCAGCTGGTTCGACTTGACCAGCGCGATCGTGGCCAGGCCACCGAAGTTGGTCTCGAAGCCCCAGATGCGTTGCTGCGGGTCCATCATCGAGTCGTCGTGGCCGTCGGAGTCCTCGAGCTCGACGCTCAGGCAGTGCGCGACGACCTCGGTGCCCGGCTTCCACTTCGTGACGCCCGGTCCGGTCCGAAGGACGACGCCGGACAGGTCGGAGCCGACGACGTGGTAGGGCAGGTCGTGGCGCTTGGTGAGCTCGGAGAGCCGGCCGTAGCGCTCGAGGAACCCGAACGTCGAGACAGGCTCGAAGATCGAGGTCCACACGGTGTTGTAGTTGATGGCCGAGGCCATGACCGCGACGTAGGCCTCGCCCGGACCGAGCTCAGGCAGGGCGACGTCCTCGACGTGCAGGGACTTGCGGGGATCCTTGTCACGAGAGGCGACCCCCTCGAACATGAGTGCCTCGTCCTTGTGCACCGTCACGGCGCGGTAGGACTCGGGCAGGGTCAGGTTGGCGAAGTCCTCGGTGGAGGCGTCACCGGACTGTCCGGCCATGATGGCGTCGAGAATGTGCTGCACGAGGGTGATTCTCCTGTCGTCAGGGCGAAGAGGTCGAGGCGCGACCAGCCCGCAAGATACCGGTCGGTAACCGTAGCGCGGGAAGACTGTGCTCGACGTCACGGGAGCCCGGGTCAACTTCCGGTCGGTCCTGCGTCGACTCGGACCGGTGGGGGTTCACCTGCTGCTTGACCCCATCCGAACCGCCGACTCGCGGGCCCAGACGGAGTAGCGGTCCGGACGTGTCTCGAGCACCATCACCCCGCGGCCAGCGGGCCGCTTGACCCGCAGGCGCAGGTCGCCGGGGCGGACCCGGCGCACGATCGAGGAGCCTCGGGTGCTGACCCGCACATGACCGTCGAGCGGGACGGCGCCCCTCCAGATGATCGCCTTGGGCGTGACCGTGCGGCGCAGGCTCTCGACAAGGCGGCCCCGGGCCTTTGCGTCGGCGCAGTTCTGCCGAAGGTGGCAGCGCAGGCCGACCTCGGTCGGGGTCGTGTCGTGCAGGCGCCCCTTGATGAAGGGCGCGGCCTCGAGGAAGGGGTTCGGCGCGAAGGTCGGGTAGAAGACCTCGTTGCAGGTCGCCGTGGGCACACGGCGCGCCTTGGCCGGGCCGCGGTGGCCGAGCGCATCATCCACTAGTGCTTTCGCAACGGCGTCCCCGATGATCAGGCCGTGCTCGCTGATCGGGATCTCCCGACCCGGGCACACATCCTGGATCTCGATGGCTTTCGCTCCGCGTTGCTTGTTTGCAGCGGGCTGCGGAGTGACCGTGCCGTCGTTCAGCGTGCCGATGTTGGTGTACGACGGGCCCTCGGGCAGCGGTCGGCGGTTGAGCGCTCGCAACAGCTTGGATCCGGTGGCCATCTGCCGCATGGCCACGACGCACTCATCGGCGCACCGGGGCACCAAGGCCTCCGAGCCTCGCTCGTAGACCCCGGCGAGACCGATCACGTCGTCGACGCGGGCGGCTAGGTCAGGCCACACCTTGAGCGCGATGCGGGGCAGGAAAGCGCCCTGGCTGTGGCCCAGCACCGAGATGGGTCGGCCCGCAGTGTCGTTGAAGGTCCTGATCGCGGTGGCGACGTACTCGATGCTCCGTTGGAGGTCTCCAGTGGAGATCTCGGGCAACGAGACCGTGCACACCGCGTGACCCTCTGCAAGCAGCGCCGGGAAGTAGGAGCTTCCCCAGTTCTCCAGCGCGGTCAGCGCGGTGCCGTGCACGAGGAGCACCGGCACGGGGCCGGGTCCCGCCGGGTCGCCGGTGCAGCGGAGCGACTTCGCCCGACCCTTCTCACTGCTGGTCATGTGTGCTCCGTCGCCAGTCCCGCCCGCAGCGTTGGCCGACGCCACTGGCGTCATGAGGCTGACTACCAGGACTGCCGCGAACAAAAAGCCGAAATGGGCCCTACCCGAGATTTTCACACGCGGCAGTCAACCAGGGCCGAGCTAGGATGTCGCCCTGGCTGTTGACCGGTCTAGCGCGCCGGCTCGACGAGCTCGACGAGGATCCCGCCGGCATCCTTGGGGTGCACGAAGTTGATCCGCGAGTCGCTGGTGCCCCGCTTGGGGGTGTCGTAGAGCATCCGGAGGCCGCGCTGGCGCAGGATCGCGGAGACCTGGTCGACATCGGTCACCCGATAGGCGATCTGCTGACAACCGGGGCCGCTGCGATCGATGAACTTGGCGATGGTGGACGTCTCGTCAATCGGTGCGAGCAGCTGCACGCAGGAGCTGGAGTCGCCGACAGCCATCATCGCCTCGCGGACTCCCTGCTCCTCGTTGACCTCCTGGTGGGCCACCGTCATCCCGAAGGTGTCGCGGTAGAACGCGATGGCTACGTCGAGATCTGGCACGGCCATCCCGACGTGATCGATAGCGGTGAACAGGGGCTCGGGGATGTCCAGTGCGGTCATGGAGCCCATGGTTGCCTGGCGTCGGTTCGCCGGGCAACCCGTCTCACGCCGGATACGGCGGCGACTCTGCCTGATGTGACATGTGCCTCGTCGGAGTGAGCCGGACACCCCTGCCGCTGGGCTGGTACTCGTGGGTATCGTCACTGGGACAGCGCAGCACCGCGCAGCTTCACCCGAACTCCCACGGAGGCATCATGTCCGGAACCGTCATCGTCGCCGGGGCACGCACCCCCATCGGCCGCCTGCTCGGCGGCTTCAAGGGCCTCTCGGCCGCTGACCTGGGCGGCGTCGCCATCAAGGGCGCGCTCGAGAAGGCCGGAGTCACCGGCGACCAGGTCGAGTACCTCATCATGGGCCAGGTCATCCTCGCCGGTGCCGGCCAGAACCCGGCCCGCGCCGCCGGCATCGCCGGCGGGCTGCCCCTCGGCGTCCCGTCGATCACGATCAACAAGGTCTGTCTCTCGGGCCTCAACGCGATCGCCACCGCCGACCAGATGATCCGTGCCGGTGAGGCCGACATCATCGTGGCCGGCGGCATGGAGTCCATGACCAACGCACCGCACGTGCTGCCGAAGTCCCGCGAGGGCTTCAAGTTCGGCGATGTCTCGCTGGTCGACTCGATGGCCTACGACGCTCTCTTCGACCAGACCACCCAGCAGGCGATGGGCGCGCTCACCGAGCAGTGCAACGCCGCCGGCACGAAGCTGACCCGCGAGGAGCAGGACGAGTTCGCTGCTGCATCGCACCAGAAGGCCGCGGCCGGCTGGAAGAACGGCATCTTCGACGACGAGGTCGTCCCCGTCTCGATCCCGCAGCGCAAGGGCGACCCGGTCGTCATCAGCCAGGACGAGGGCGTGCGCGGCGAGACCACCGCCGAGTCGCTGTCGAGCCTGCGTCCGGCTTTCTCCAAGGACGGCACCATCACCGCGGCGTCCTCCTCGCAGATCTCCGACGGCGCTTGCGCCGTGGTCGTCATGAGCAAGGCCAAGGCCACCGAGCTCGGCCTGGAGTGGCTGGCCGAGATCGGTGCCCACGGCATGGTCGCCGGCCCCGACTCGACCCTGCAGATGCAGCCGGCCAACGCCACGGCCAAGGCCTGCGCCAAGGAGGGCATCGACCCGAAGGATCTCGACCTGGTCGAGTTCAACGAAGCGTTCGCCGCGGTCGGCATCGAGTCGGCTCGCTCGCTGGGGATCGACGAGACGAAGGTCAACGTCAACGGCGGCGCCATCGCGCTCGGCCACCCGGTCGGGATGTCGGGCGCACGCGTGGTGCTGCACCTCGCGCTCGAGCTCAAGCGTCGCGGCGGCGGCGTCGGTGCGGCCGCGCTGTGCGGCGGCGGCGGCCAGGGCGATGCGCTGATCGTGCGTGTCGCGAAGAACTGAGTCGGTCTCCGACCTCGTCGCGTCCGCCCGTGCCGGTCAGGCACGGGCGGTCGCGCGTCTGATCTCGCTTGTCGAGGACGAGTCCCCGCTGCTGCGTGAGGTGAGCGCGGCGCTGGCGCCGCACACCGGTCGAGCCCACATCATCGGGCTCACCGGTCCGCCCGGAGTGGGCAAGTCCACCTCCACCAACGCCCTGATCG
Organism: uncultured Actinomycetota bacterium; assembly: GCA_963761285.1. Classification (GTDB taxonomy): domain Bacteria; phylum Actinomycetota; class Actinomycetes; order Propionibacteriales; family Nocardioidaceae; genus Nocardioides. The sequence continues at coordinate 578,928 of CAVXGJ010000016.1, forward strand.
GCGCGTTCCGCGACGCCGGACGTCGGGTCGGCGTGCTGGCCGTGGACCCGTCGTCCCCCTTCTCCGGGGGAGCGCTGCTCGGTGATCGCGTGCGCATGGGCGAGCACACCCTCGACGAGGGCGTCTACATCCGCTCGATGGCAGCCCGGGGCCACCTCGGTGGCCTGTCCTGGTCGACACCGCAGGCCATGCGGGTGCTGGACGCCGCCGGATTCGACGTCGTCCTGGTCGAGACCGTCGGCGTCGGCCAGAGCGAGGTCGAGGTGGCCGGGCTCGCCGACACAACGGTGGTCCTGCTCGCACCTGGCATGGGTGACGGCATCCAGGCGGCCAAGGCCGGGATTCTCGAGATCGGGGACGTCTTCGTCGTCAACAAGGCCGACCGCGACGGGGCTCCGCAGGTCGCACGCGAGCTGCGCGCGATGCTCAGCTTCGGCGAACGTCGAGCCGGTGACTGGCGCCAGCCCATCCTCAAGACCGTGGCCCAGACCGGGGAAGGCGTCGACGAGGTCGTAGCGGCGCTCGATGAGCACCGCGCTTGGCTGGAGTCGTCGGGACAGGTGTCGCGGCGCCGGGCGCGCCGCGCCCGCGCCGAGATCGAGGCGATCGCGGTCGCGTCGATACGCCAACGTTGGGCCGAGGTGGGGGAGCACGACCAGCTCGACCAGCTGGCTGCGGACGTGGTCGCCGGACGCGACGATCCGTACGCCGCTGCCGACCGGCTGCTCGGCCCCGACGAGACCTGACTTATGAATAGCTCCCGGTCTGGGTGTTGTTGTTCGGCGACGACGGATCCGTCACCGTGGCCGACAGGGTGCCGGTTCCGGACTCGGTGACGTTGACAGTGAACGAGGTGGAAGCGCCGGAGACCAGCGGGGTCGCCCGAGTGAACTCGATGGTCGTCGGTCCCGAGGTAGCCGGCACGCTCAACGGATTGGCGACCCACCCGCTGGGGTTGGTCGGGCCGCCGCTGAAGGCCACTGTGCCTGTCGTCGGCGCGATGGTGACGGCGACGGTCTGGGTTGCGGCGGGCGCGAGGCCGTTGTTCTTGATGGTCACGATGATGTTGCCGGTCCCGGAAGGCGCCACGAGTCCGGTGACGTCCATGTCGATCGGGTCGGTGCTGCCCCAGACGCCCGTCCCGCCGGAATGGACGCCCGTCGGTGTGGTCGTCGGCGGGGAGACCATCAGGGTGCCGCGAGCCGAGCCGCCGGAGCCGAAGGAGAACGTCAGTGTCTCCGATGCACTAGCGGCGAGCCCGGTGGCCCGGGTGAACAGCACGCGGGTGCTGCCGTTGAGGGGGGTGGAGGTCCATCCGCTCGCGAGGTCCTGGATGTTGTTGTCGGTTGCCCCGATGCCGACCACGTCCCACTCGATCTCGACAGTAAACGCGGTCGCGCCCGCGGGACCGTTGTTGGTGAAGGTCGCGGTGACGTCGATCCGTCCGGTATCCCCCGTCGTACGACGCACACCGACGACACCGCTGGTCGTGATCGCCGGGGCACCCGTTGAACCGGCGTACGCCGGGGCGGCCGTGGCGACCACGATCGCCGGCGCCGCCCACGCCGCAGCGGCGAGGGTGCGGCGGCGGGTCAGGTCGGTCACTGGTAGGTGCCGATGGCCGTCGCGTTGTTGGCCGAGGACGGATTGGTCACGACCGCCGAGAGGTTGCCGTTGCCGTTCTCGGCGATGGTGAACTGGAACCCGATGGATGCTCCCGCTTCGAGCGGCAGGTTGCGGGTGAAGGTGACCGTCGTCGGGCTGGCAGTCGAGGCGACGGTCGTGGGAGAACCGGCGAAGTTGTTGGTCGCGCTCCCACCGCCGCTCATCGAGAACGTGCCGGTCAATGGCGAGATCGTCACTGCGACGGACTGAGTGAGGGCCGGCGCTACGCCGTTGTTCGAGAGGTTGACGAAGATTACGCCGTTGTTCTGCGGGTTCGAGATGCTGGTGACGTCCATGTCGACTGTGCTCGAGTCGCCCCAGGTGCCGGCCGAACCGGAGTGCGCGCCGGTCGGGGTGGTCATCGGCGCCACCGTGATGGTGCCGCGGCCGCCGAAGGACTGGAAGGTGAAGGTCAACGTGTCGCTCGCCCCCGCGCCAAGACCGCCCACGCGCGTGAAGGTGCGCTGGAAGCCGAGGCCGAAGCTCGGAGACCCAGCCGTCCATGGGCTGGAGATGTTCGACAGCGTGTTGCTGGCCGCACCCATGCCCACCAGGATCCATTCGAAGGCGGCGCTCAGCGCACTAGCCGCCCCGCCGTTGTTGGTGAAAGTGGCGGTGACGTCGATCAGGTCGGTCTGTCCCGAGACCGTGCGTCGCGCGCCGTTGACCGCGCTGACCACGATCGCCGGAGGGTTGCCCGATCCGGCGTAGGCCGGGGCAGCCGAGGCCACCACGATCACCGGGGCACTCCAGGCGACGCTGGTGAGCGCACGGCGGCGGGTCAGACGGGACTGGTGCAGGTCCATGTGGGTTCCCCGTTCGTCGGCGCACTCATAGCCGGTGCGTCACGCAGCCCCCACGTTAGGCGACGCCCCGCCTTCGCGCCCATCGATGCCGAAACTCCTCGGCGAGGCGTGGGTGTTTCACCGGTCTCGACGTGATGACACCCGGGAGGTCACGATCGCTGGACGGCGAGCGGTCCGGCGTAGTCGACGTTTCTCGAGTCGTTGGCAGCCGAGGCCGGGTCGGTGACGACTGCGAGGATGTTGCCGGCGCCGTCGTCGGGATGGTTGATGGTGAAACTGAACGCGGTGCTGAATCCTGCGTCGAGCCTTGCGGCGGTGGTGAACCGGATCGGCGTGGTGCTGGAGGTGGTCGCCACCGAGGACGGCGAGGCGGTATAGCCGTCGGAGGGGTTGCCCGTGCTGGCCGTGAACGAGAACGTCTCAGCCGACGGTGCGATCTCCACCGTGACCGTGTGGCGGACGACGGGCAGCGGTCCATTGTTGACGAGGTTGACCCGGATGAGCTTGGTGGCCGGGTTGTAGGTGACCGAGGTGATGTCCATGTTGATCACCTCAGTTTCACCCCACTGCCCCGCCAAGCCTGAGTTCGCACCGGCTGGCGTGGTCATCGGTGGGGCGCACGAGACCTCTCCCGCGCCCCCGGACGACCCGAAGGAGAAGGTCAGCGTGTCACTCTCACCGGCTCCTAGCCCGCCCGCGCGGGTGAAGGTCCGCTGCAGCACCTGCCCCGTGCTCTCCGGGCCGGCGACCCAGCCGGACCGGACATCAGTGACCACCCTGTTAGCGCTGCCCGCGGTCAGTACGGCCCACTGGAGCGTCACGCTCAAGGCGGAGGCAGCCGCGCCGTCATTGATCATCAACGCCTCCACGTCGATCAGGCCGGTCTGACCCGCCGTCGTCCGCCGGGTGCCCTGGAGTGCTGCAACCCGCACGCGGGGCACGCCCGGCGATCCGGCGTACGCCGGTGCGGCGGAGACGGCCACGATCACCGGCGCCGCCCAGGCGGTTGTCGCGGCCGTCCTGACGATGTTGCGACGGGTCAGTCCGGTCACGTGTAACTGCCAGTACGCGTGTTGTTCTTGGGCGAGTCAGGTGTGACCACGGTGGCCGAGACCGTGCCGCCGCCGGTGCGCACGATCCCGAACTGGAAGGCCACCGAGGTGTTCGTGTTGGCCGGGATTGTGTTGGTGAACTCGATCGTGGTCGGACTCGAGGTCGGCGCGACGATGGGCGGGTTGGCCGTCACTGCGGGGTTGCCCTGAACGTCGTTGTTGAACGCGAAGGTGCCGCTGGTCGGAGTGAAGGTGACCGCCACCGTGTGCGGCGCGACGGGAGCAGCCCCATTGTTCTTCACCGTCAGCGAGAACACCCCGGTGTTGGTGTTGAAGTTCAGCCCGATCACGTCCATGTCGATCGGGTTGGCGTCCTCACCCCACACCCCGCTGGACCCCGTGTTCGCGCCCGGCGGAGTGGTCATCGGCGGCGAGACCACGATGTTGCCGGTGCCCATCGGGGAGTTGATCGTGAAGGTCAGGGTGTCCAACAGGTTGGCCCCCAACCCGCCCGCGCGGGTGAACGTCACCCGCTGGCCGCCCGCGGTCACCGTGTGCGGACTTGCCATCCACGGCGATGAGACATCACCGACGCCGTAGACCAGCGACGTGCCCGGAACTGCCACGATGAAGTCAACGACCACACTCAGCGCACTCGCGGCGCCGCCTGTGTTGTCGAAGGCGATCGAGCAGTCGACGATCCCGCCGAACGCCGCGCGCCGCACCCCTTGGACGGACTGCACCGAGACCTGCGGCGGCACGCCCAGCGAGGTCGCGTGCGCCGGCGCGGCGGAGACGGCCACGATCACCGGCGCGGCCCAGACAGCGGTGCCGGCGGTGCGAACGACGCGGCGGCGAGAGACAGCCCGCGACGGCTCGGGGCTCATCACGGCAGACCCTGGTGAGTCAACGTGTTCTGACTGGCGGCCGCTGTGGACGGCGGCGGCACTGTTGGGACCAGGGCCACCTCAAGGACGCGCAGGTTGCCAGCCCCCAGGTTCATGTTGACCTCGAACTGAAGGCGGCCCTCATCCCCAGCCGGGATCTGCGGGTTGACCTTCGTGAACGTCAACACCTGGGCGCCAGTTGGGCTAGTCGTCTTGCTGACGAAGGAGAAGTCGGGGTGGCTGACCGTCGGGTTCTGATCGATCAGCGTGCCCACCGTCGGGGTCAACGTGGCGGTGACCATCATGCTCGCGGCCGGGCCGGTGCCGAAGTTGGTGTAGATGCTGATGATCGTGATCCGGTTGCCCAGCAGGTTGAACGACGGGTCGGGCGCTCGCAAGACCGCAGCGCCGGACGAGGTCGCGTACGCCGGGGCAGCGGACGCTGCCACGATCACCGGGGCACTCCATGCGGCGGTCGCGAGCGCGCGGCGGCGGGTCAGGCGGTTCTGGTTCTGAGTCATGCGGCGTACTCCACTGGTTGGCGCACCTGGGTGCGGCGGGTCATCTGGTGCTCAACGGCAGGCGCGGACGAACGTCACGTCAGCCAGGCAGAGAGCGGTAGGACGCGGTTGCCGAGTGCGGCGCCGGCACCGAAGGCACGACGTTGGCCTCGATGGTCCGCACACCCGCCACTGGCGTGAAGCCGAACCTGAAGTCCAGCGTGCTGTTGCCGTCAACGGGAATCGGCGGGGCCACCTTCCGGAACGTCAGCACCATCTGGTTGCCCGCGCTCTGCACCGGCTCCACCAGCTCGAACGCAGCGTCGTTCATCGCGATGGCGTCCATGGTCAAGGTGCCGACGCTGGCCGTGAGCGTCACCACCACGTCCATCGAGGGGCTCGTGCCGGTGCCGAGGTTGCGCCAGTTGCAGGCCAAGTCCATCGTCGTCGGCGTGGTGCGGAAGGTTGCCAAGTATGGACTCACCAGCACCGCGGCCTCGGCGGTGTTGGCCGGCTGCTCATTGGAGGTGTAGTTGCCGCTGGTCGCCTGCGCGCTCGAAGGTGGCGGCACGACCGGGGCCAACGAGACGTTCGCGGCACGCTGGCTGGTGCCGGGCGCTGCGATGTGGGCATAGGTGAAGGCCAGCGTCGCGTTGTCACCGACGGCGATCTGAGGCGCCACCTTGACGAAGGTGTAGGCCCGCGTGGTGGCGTTGCCCGACTGGCTGGCGAACGCGAACGCGTCGTTCTCCATCACCGGTTCGGAGGCTGTGATCGAGCCTACCGACGCGGTCACCGTCACCGTGACGGTCATCGAGTCGGCGGGGCCGGTGCCGATGTTCTGATAGCGGCTGCGGATGGTGATCGCGTTGCCGAGCAGGCTCACCGACGGGGCGGGCGCCTGCAGCACCGCGGCACTCCCCGAACTGGCGTACGCCGGCGCCGCGGAGGCGGCCACGATCACCGGCGCGGCCCAGGCGGCGTTGCCGGCGGTCTTCACGAGCCGACGTCGCGACAGTCCCGTCGATGCGTGGTTCAGATCCTGCTCGCCCTGCATGTGATCTCCGATTCGGTAGCACGTTGGAACGTGTTTCCCCTCACAACGAACGTCAGAACCCCAGGTCACGCCCAACTGGCGAGCCCCCGTCCAGCGCGGGGCCGAGGACAACAGGTCGCGGTGCGCCGAAACGCTCGCCCGACCCGAGGTCGCGGCCCGGCTGCTGGGCGGAGTCCAGCAGGGCGGCCCGAGTGCCGCTGGTCACGATCATCTGCGACAACACGCGGGTCGGCAACGGCGTGGATCGCAGCCTGTGGACAACCCTCCTGCGAGGCTTGCCTCATGACGATCGCCTCCGGACCGGTCACCCAGCTCGCCTGGGTCACCGACGACATCGCTGCCACCGAGCGGCTGCTGCACGAGCAGTTCGGCTGTGGCAGCTGGACCCGACTCGACGACATCGTGTTCGAAGCCGCCAGCACGACCCTGCGCGGCGTTCCGACGGAGTTCGTCGCGCACATCTCGCTGGCCTACGCCGGTGACCTGCAGCTCGAGATCATCCAGCCCGTGTCCGGGGAGACGATTCACGCCGAGTTCCTCGAGGCGAAAGGGCCCGGCCTTCACCATCTCTGTTTCGGAGTCGATCTCGACGACACCATGGACGCCGCCTGCGAGCGAGCCGAGGTGGCCGGCGTACCGGTGCTGATGCGCGGCTCGATGATGGGTGGCGAGATCGAGTTTGCCTACCTCGACGGCTCGGCCTCCGGAGTCCCGTACGTCGAGCTGGCCAGGATCGGTCCTGACATGCAGGCGTTCTACGACGCCGTCCGTGCCGGCGGCTGACAGGATGCTCTGATGCTGCCGTTCGACCCGATCGATGAAGCCGCTCGCCAATGGGCCGAGCGGTGGGACGGCGTACCGGCGATGCATGCGGTGACGTCCCTCATGCGGGTCCAGCAGCTGGTGATCGGACGCCTCGACGCGATCCTGAAGCCACACGACCTGAGCTTCGCCCGCTACGAGGCCCTGGTGCTCCTGACCTTCTCGTCGCGCGGGTCGTTGCCTCTGGGCAAGATGGGGGAGCGCTTGCAGGTGCACCCCACCTCGGTGACCTCGATCGCCAAGCGCCTCCACGAGCAGGGTCTGATCGTGCGGTCGCGGCACCCCGACGACGGTCGTGCGGTGCTCGCCGAGATCACCACTGCTGGACGCGAGCTCGTCGAGCTGGCCACGAAGGACCTGGTGGCTGCTGACTTCGGGCTCGACTCCCTGGACGACGCAGCGCGAGCCACGCTGTCCGAGCTGTTGCGCCCGATCCGGAACGACGCCGGGGATTTCTAGCCCGGTGCAGGAGTGAGCTGCTGTTCGTCGGGGTAGAGGGTCTGCGAACCCCAGGAGGCTCCATGTACGGCGACACCGCGGTGATCCGGCGACAGGCGGATCGGATGGAGGAACGTGCGAGCGACCTGCGCGCCACCGCGCGCAGCCTCAGCGCAGCGGCGGAGGCCACGGTCTGGCTCTCGGTCGCCGGCGACCGGATGCGCGATCGCGTGGCCGATCGTCGGGTCGAGATCGAGTCGACCGCTACCGCCTACGAGCAGGCCGCTGCGGCGCTGCGCCACCATGCGACCGAGGTCGAGGAGCTGAAGCGCCTGATCTCGGCGATCGAGAGCCGGATCCGGGGGCTCGTCACCGGGGCGTTGGAGCGGATCCGGGACTTCGCCGGCTCCGTGGTCGACGGGGTGAAGGACCTCGTGGGCGCCGGTGACGAGCCGTCGGCGGCCGACCATCGACTGGCCGGCTATGCGGCGCCGCCGTCAGGCGACAAGGCCTGGCTCGAGGCGCCGGACGAGCTGGGGGTGCGGCTCTGATGCCGGTCGTCACCCTTGCCGCAGCCTCCGCGGCGGCTCCCATGGCCCAGCCCCTCCCGGTCGTCGTCCGGCTCTCGCTGGCCGAGCTGCTGCTCATCTCGGAGCGGTGCGGGCGCCCGCGGTTGCCACTTGACCTCGAGGCCCGCCACGAGCCGGAGCAGCCCGACCGCCTGCAGCAGCGGCTCGCCGGTGGGGAGCCGTCGAACGAGATCCGGGCGCGCGATCTCATCGGGGCCGAGCACGCGCTTGCCGCCGAGGCGCCGTCATCGATCCTGGACAGGTTGAGCGGCATGGGACTGCTCGACCAGGACGGGACCCCGGTCGGCGACGTCGTGGCAGCCCTGGAGGCACTCGCCGCCCCCGAGGCGCTCGTCATCCTGGACCTCGTGGTGCGACACGAGGGCGCCGACGAGGCACGGTTGCGGTCCTACTTCGCGGTGGTGGGAGACCGGGTGGTCCAGCTCTCCACGGTGTCCGGGTTGACCTTCGAGCTGGCCTGGTTCCCGGCCGGGGGTCTCGGCGAGGCTCTGACCAGGGCAGCGACGCTGGAGGACTTCGGCGAAGACCCGGAGGGCGCCGCGGTGACCGCCCGTCTCGAGCTGCCGTTCGAGCTCTTCACCGATGGCACCGAGGCGGTTCGTCGAGGTCGGGAGGATCTGTTGGCCGAGCTGGTCCGGCTGGCTCCCGGGCCTGTGATGGAGGACGGGGTCGAGCTGTCGCCGGCTCGGGGGGCCAGGCTGATCACTGCGCTGGAGCAGAGCGTGCGCGGTCGACTCCGGGTGCTCGTCGCGGCACCGCGAGAGGACGACGGACGTCGTACGACTGGTGTGGTCAGCTGGTTGCTGACCGACGGCGGATGGCGCGAGCTGACCCCGCGGACGGTCGACGGGGTCCCACTGGTGGGGATCACGTCGGTAGAGGCCCATGACCTCGCCCGCTCTGTCGCTCCGGTGCTCGCGCAGGTCGTGCGATGAGCAACGACGAGGGGATCGTGAGTGTCACCGGAGGAGTCGGTGGTGTCGAGGCCCGCTACGTCGACATCGAGAGCCTGGCGGCGATCTTCGACTCCACCGGCGACGGATTGCGGCGCGACGCCTGGGACGACAAGGCGCTCGCCCTCAACGGCGACCTGCTCGAGTCGGCGATCCTCTCCCCGGGCAGCTTCGCAGACGCGGAGGCAGCCATCATCGAGGCGACCATCGGTCCTCGCGGGTTGGCCTTCCGGGCAGTCGGGCTCGAGGCCGACGCCTTGAGCATGCAGGTGAGCGTCACGCTGCTGCGTGCCAGCGACGACCTGGTGCGGGAGAGCTTCGAGGTGCTGGACTACCTGACCGGCTACGCGGTCGGGTACTCCCTGCCGGTGCTCGGCCTGGCCGGTCTGGTCGGCGGCGCCGGACTGCTGCTCGCAAACCCGGCGCTGGCGGCCTATCTCGCGTCGCACCCGGAGGTCCGCGACCGGCTCGCAGAGCAGGCGAGCGAAGACGTCCAGGGCTTCCTCGAGGACCATCCTGACCTCGTCCAGCACTTGATCAACGGGGGAGGAGGGCTTCTGGACGGATTGCTCTCGACGCTTCCTCCGGGCACGCGCGCGGCCCTCCTCGACGAGCTCGGCATCGGCGCGTTCCACGCCACCACCAACGATGCGGCCGGGGAGCTGGCGGGGCTGTTCGACGACAGCGAGCCAGTCGTCACTCCCGGCTCGGTCGACCCACGCTCCCTGACGGCCCCGGGCTCCGTCGAGGACCTGCTGCGCAACCTCAGCCTGACCAACCGCGGGGCGGATGGCGAGATCGACATCCAGCAGATCGGTGTGGGTGACGACGCCCGCTACGTGATCAACCTCCCGGGCACCGACAGCTGGGGCGACGATGCGGGGGACGTGCGCGACCTCCAGTCCAACCTCCAGCTCGTCAGCGGTCAGGATCCGGCCTACACCGAGGGGATCATGCAGGCGATGCGCGACGCCGGTATCCCCCCAGGTGCCCCAGTGCTGCTCGCGGGGCACTCGCAGGGTGGGATGGCGGCCGTGCACCTCGCCGCTGACCCCGACTTCCAGGAGCGCTACGACGTACGGCACGTGGTCACCGCCGGCTCACCGACCGCCCAGGTCGGCCAGCTGCCCGCCGGGACCCAGGTGTTGTCGCTCGAGAACTCCGGCGACCTGGTGCCGCTCACGGACGGCGAGGACAACCCCGACCAGCCCAACCGCACCACGGTGGTCTTCGACGGGCGCAAGGGGTCCTTGGGCGAGAACCACTCGATGACCACCTACATCGACGGTGGCACCCTGGTGGATGCCTCCGACGACCCGTCGATCCGGGCTGCGCTGGAGGCCATGCGCGACGACGGCTTCCTCGGGGGAGCAGGCGCGAGCTCGACCCAGGGCTTCACCATCACGCGGGACCGCGGATGAGGCGCCGGGCAGCGGCGGGCGTGGCTGCGCCCGTGCTGGCGCTGGTGGTGCTGCTCTCGGCTTGTCAGGGCGGCCGGCCAGATGCCGTCGTCGCCGGTGACGACCTCCCCGACTGCAGCGACGACGCCTGCGCGAGCCAGGTCGCGGCGTACGGCGAGGCGGTGTCGCAGTTGCCGGGGGTGCAGACGGTGCGGGACCTCGACTACGAGCCCGAGCAGATCACCGACTCGGCGGGCGTGTCGGGGGAGCTGGTGGTCTCCGACGCCAGCGACTGTGCCCTGCTCGAGGACGACCTGGGACGACTGCTGTGGGAGTCGTCAATCAGCCCCGTGGTCTCCGTGACATTGCTCTGCTTCGGGCCGGGCGCCAGCGGCTCCGACTACGAGTACGCCGCCTACTCCTTGTCTCTGGAGGATGAGGCAGAGCTCGCCGAGCGCTGGGGACCCCGGGGCGGGTGACCTGTCCGGGTCCCGGCCCCTTCTAGACTCACCTCCATGACTCAGCAGCCCTTCACCCGTCGTGGCGCGATCGACCTCTCGGCGCTCAAGCGCCCGGCACCGCAGGCACCCGGGGCGCCCGGCGCAGCCGGTGCTCCCGGTGCTCCCGGCGTGCCCGGCGTGCCCGGCCAGGGCAGCGCTCCAGCCGGATCGTCGTACGCCCTCGAGGTCACCGCCGAGAACTTCCAAGCGGTCGTCGAGATGTCGATGACGGCGCCGGTGCTGATCGTGCTCTTCTCCCGCTCCCGGATGCCGGAGAGCGGTCAGCTGGCCGACGACCTGGCGACGCTGGCCGGCGAGTTCGAGGGCAAGTTCCTGGCCGGGCTGGTCGATGTCGACGTCTCGCCCCAGATCGCGCAGGCCATGCAGGTCGAGTCGATCCCACTCGTCGTGGCCATCCTCGACGGGCGACCCGCGCCGCTCTTCCAGGATGCGATCGGCATCGACGAGCTGCGCACCGCACTGACCCAGGTCATGCAGCAGCTGGCCACGCAGGGCATGACCGCGCGCCACCAGCCCCTGGGCTCCGCACCGGTCGAGACGGACCCCGACGCCGAGCCGCAGAGCGATCCGCGCTACGCCGCCGCCGAGGACGCGTTGGCGCGCAACGACATCGATGCAGCCGTCGAGGAGTACCAGAAGCTGGTGAACGCCAACCCGGCCGACGCCGAGGCGGCCGCTGGGCTGGCAATGGCCAGCGTGCTGCAGCGCACGCAGAGCGCCGACCTCGCAGCAGCGCGGGCCGCGGCCGACGAACACCCTGACGACGTCGACGCCCAGACCCTGGTCGCCGACCTCGACCTGGCGAGCGGACACGTCGAGGATGCCTTCGCGCGTCTGGTCGAGCTCGTCCGACGCAGCGTCGGCAAGGACAAGGACCGCGCGCGGGAGCACCTTCTCGGCCTCTTCGCGGCAGTCGGCAACGATGACCCGCGGGTCCTCAAGGGTCGCCAGGCCCTGGCTTCAGCCCTCTACTGAGCGGCGACGACGGAGGTGGCATCACGGTGAACGACTTTGCGCGCGGCGCCGGCTATCTCAAGCGCGGCTTGGCCTTCCTGAGGACCAGGCCGGGGCTGTTGCTGCTCGGCATGGTGCCGGCGTTGATCGTCTTCGCCGTGCTCGCGGCCGCCCTGGTGGCGCTGGTGCTCCAGGTGGGCGATCTCGTCGCGTGGTCGACAGCGTTCGCCGACGGGTGGCCAGAGATCGTGCGCGACGTGCTCCGGGTGCTGCTCGCAGCGGCGATCATCGTCGGGTCCCTGCTGGTCGCCTCCGCGCTGTTCGTGGGTCTGACCCTGACCGTCGGGGACCCGTTCTACGAGAAGATCTGGCGCGAGACCGAGGTCCATCTCGGCGGCGAGGTGCCCGAGCACGCACCGGGTTTCTGGGCCTCCGCACGCGATGGACTACGGCTGATCGTCGTCGGCGTGGGCTTCTCGGCGCTGGTGCTGCTGAGCGGGTTGGTGCCGGTAGTCGGACCCAGCATCGGCATCGTGGTCGGGATCTACTTCTCCGGCCGGCTGCTGGCCCGCGAGCTGCTCGGCCGGCCTCTGGGTGCACGCGGGCTGGACGTGGCCGCCCAGCGGGCGTTGGTCGAGCCGCGCCGGTCGTTGGTGCTGGGGTTCGGAGTCGCCACCCAGGTGTGCTTCCTGATCCCGCTCGGCGCGGTGCTGGCGATGCCGGTCGCTGTGGCCGGGGCCGCGATCCTTGCCCGCGAGGAGCTTCTCGCGCCCGAGTGAGCGACGTGGGAGCGCCGGCGTCAGGCCGAGAGCGCCGTCAAGAGCGCCCGCACGGCCGGTGCCCCCCGTCCTCGCCGAGTCGGCGACTATAGGCGCCGACTCGGCACTCGCCCGGGGGTCGAGTCGGCGACTATAGGCGCCGACTCGACACCGACCTCGACGTGTGGGGGCGCCGGGCTAGCGGCCGGATTCGGTGTACGTCGTGCCCTCACCGCGGCAGGCGGCCAGGGCAGCGGCGACCCGGCGTGCGGTGAAGTCGGCGGCGCGCTCCTCGACCTCGGCCATCGTGCAGAAGTGCGCCGAGCGGATCTCCCGCTCCTGCTTGACGATCCGCTCCAGGACGGTGGTTTCGTGCACGCCGCCGTCGAAGACCAGGCACAGGGCGTCGTCCCAGCCGCCCCACGGGGGCAGCCAGTCGGTGAGCAGTAGCGGGCCGGCCGGGATGCTGAGCGCCAGCTCCTCCTCGACCTCGCGCGAGACCGCCACCATCGGTGACTCACCCACCTCGACGACTCCGCCGGGGAGGTCCCAGTCCGGCTTGTAGGTGAGCTCGCAGAGGAGTACCCGAGGCTCGGGGAGCGTGGTGTCGCGGATCAGCATCTGGCTGATCGCTCGTTTGCGGGGGAGGAAGGAGTTGAGCAGCGCGCGGAAACCGCCCGGCTCGTGGACGGGGGTGTCGGTGGCGAGGCGGGCATAGACGACGAGGTCGCCGCCGACCCCGCGCATGATGCCCTCCCGGCGCATCCCCGACCACGTCGCGGTGCGCTGGCCCGTCTCGTCGTCGATCCCGACATGCGCCTCCACGCGTGCGTGGTCGACGAGCGCGGCGGCGACCTCACGACGTACGACGTCGACGTTCTCGTCGGCGACCCAGCTGATCCGCGCCACACCGTCACTGACCCGCGTCACGGTCGTCGGCTGTTCAGTCACCTGACCAGCCTAGTGCGCGGGTCCCACCCACTGGCCCACCCCACTGGCCACCCACCGGCCACCCCACTGGCCACCCACCTGGGGGCCGCGGAGCGGAGCTCAGGCGTCCTTGCGCAGCCACACCGTGCTCAGCGGCGGGACGACGAGCGCAGCATGGGCCGGCATCGACCCGTGCTCGCCGTCGACCGCCAGCACGGAGCCGAGGTTGCCGACCCCGGAGCCGCCGTAGGCGCCGGCGTCGGTGTTGAGCACCTCGGTCCAGATGCCCGACGAGGGCAGCCCCAGCCGGTAGGAGTCATGCGGGGTCGCGGCGAAGTTGGTGACGCAGACGAGGTCGGGCTCGCCCTCGCTGCGGCGCAGGAACGCATAGGTGTTGCGTCCGGCGTCGTCGGCGTCGATCCACTGGAAACCGGCCTCGGACACGTCGGTGGCCCAGGCGGCGGGGGAGGCGACGTAGGCAGCATTGAGGTCGCGGACCAGGTCGTGCAGCCCGCGGTGCTCAGGGTGCTCGAGGAGCCACCAGTCGAGCTCGCGGGACTCCGCCCACTCCGACTCCTGGCCGATCTCGCAGCCCATGAAGAGCAACTGCTTGCCGGGGTGGGCCCACATGAAGGCGTAGTAGGCGCGCAGGGTCGCGAGCTGCTGCCACCGGTCGCCCGGCATCTTGCGCAGCAGCGAGCCCTTGCCGTGCACGACCTCGTCGTGAGACAGCGGCAGGACGAAGTTCTCGGTCCAGGCGTAGGTGATCGCGAACGTCATGTCGTGGTGGTGCCACTGCCGGTGCACCGGCTCGCGGGCGAGGTAGTCGAGCGAGTCGTGCATCCAGCCCATGTTCCACTTGAAGCCGAAGCCGAGCCCGCCGTCGGACGTCGGGCCGGAGACCGCCGGCCAGGAGGTCGACTCCTCGGCGATGGTCACCACGCCCGGCACCCTGCGGTAGACGGTCGCGTTCATCTCCTGGAGGAACTGCACCGCCTCGAGGTTCTCGCGGCCGCCGTGCTTGTTGGGCGACCACTCGCCCTCCTCGCGCGCGTAGTCGAGGTAGAGCATCGAGGCGACGCCGTCGACGCGCAGGCCGTCGGCGTGGAACTCCTCGAGCCAGTAGAGGGCGTTGGCGTAGAGGAAGTTGCGCACCTCGTGGCGGCCGAAGTTGAAGATGTGGCTGCCCCACTCCTTGTGCCAGCCGCGCTGCGGGTTGGGGTCCTCGTAGAGCGGGGTGCCGTCGAAGTTCACCAGCGCCCACTCGTCGGTGGCGAAGTGGCCGGGGACCCAGTCGAGGATGACGCCGATGCCGGCCTGGTGGAAGCGGTCGACGAGACGACGGAAGCCGTCGGGGTCGCCGTAGCGGGAGTCCGGGGCGAAGTAGGAGGTCACGTGATAGCCCCAGGACCCGCCGAACGGGTGCTGCATGACGGGCATCAGCTCGACGTGGGTGAAGCCGAGGTTCGACAGGTAGGGCACGAGGTCGTCGGCCATCTCGTCGTAGCTCCAGAAGCCCCCGCCGGGGTGGCGCTTCCACGACCCGAGGTGCAGCTCATAGATCGACATCGGCTCGTCGACGGCGTTCTTCGTGGCCCGCTCGGCCAGCCACGCCTCGTCTTCCCAGACGTGGGTCGACTCGAAGACGCGCGACGACGTCGCCGGCGCCACCTCGGCGTGATAGGCCATCGGGTCGGCCTTCTCGCGCCACACGTCGTCGGCGCCGAGAACGACGTACTTGTAGGACGAGCCGGCGGCCACGCCGGGCACGAACAGCTCCCAGACGCCGGACTGACCCAGCTGGCGCATCGGGTGCTCGCGTCCGTCCCACGAGTTGAAGTCGCCCTTGATCCGCAGGGCCCGCGCGGAAGGCGCCCAGACCGCGAAGGATGTGCCGGTGATCGACTCGCCACCGGGGACGTCGTAGTGGTGGACCCGGGCCCCGAGCACCTGCCAGAGGTTCTCGTGGCGGCCCTCGTTGACCAGGTGCAGGTCCATCTCGCCCAGGGTCGGCAGGAAGCGGTAGGGGTCGTCACAGACGATCTCGCCCTCGCCGTAGTCGACGACGACGCGGTAGTCGGGGACGTCGGTGCCGGCCACGGCGCCGGCCCAGATGCCGCCGTGCTCGTGCTCCAGGACGGTGTCGCCGCCAGCGTGGCGCACCAGCACCCGCTCGGCCAGCGGTTTGAGCACCCGGAAGGTGATCGTGGCTTCGTGCAGGTGCGGGCCGAGCACGGCGTGCGGATGCCCGTGGTCACCGCGCACGATCTGGTCCAGCTCGCCCCGGCCGACCGGTGCCGGGAGCGGCGTGGGGGTGGCGGGAGTAGGAGGTGTGGTCATCAGCTGGCTCCGATCCGTGCGATCGCCTGGAGGGGGATCTCCACCCAGGTCGGTCGGTTGCGGGTCTCGTAGACGGTTTCGTAAATGGCTTTGTCGGCGACGTAGGCCGCGAGCAGGGTGAGGTCGGTGTCCGACGTGGTCCCGTCCTCGGGGCCGCCGAGGTAGGCGTTGACGAAGTAGCGCTGGTTGCGCTCGGCCCACTCGAACCCTTGCTGGTGGCGTACGTCGGCGCCCTCGTGGTCGAGGTCGGTGTGCTGACGCTCGACGGCGTGTGGGGCGTAGGCGAACGACCGCATCATGCCGGCGACGTCGCGCCAGGGGGAGTCAGGCAGGACGCGCTCGCTCAGGGGCTTGGCAGGCTCGCCCTCGAAGTCGACGATCTTCCAGCCCAGGGCGGTGCGCAGGGTCTGCCCGAGGTGGAGGTCTCCGTGCACCCGTTGCACCGGGATCTCTGCAACGGCGGCGACCCGGTCGAACAGTGCACGCAGCGCGGCTTCGTGCTCGACAAGGGCCGGTACGACGAGGAGGGCGGCGCTCAGCCGCGAACGCATCTGCTCGGCCACGAACTCGCCGGTGACGCTGCCGCGGTCGAAACCCTCGGCGAGGACGGTGTGCACTGCAGCCAGGGTCTCGCCGAGCCGACCGGCTTCGCCGGCGAAGTCACCCCCGGCTTCGCGGGCGGTCAGGTCGGGATCGGCGTAGAGGTTGCGCACACTCGTCAGGGCGAGATCCCAGCCGTCGCTGGCGGTGCGCAGGAACTGCTGGAGCATGCCGAGGTGGAGGGTCTGCTCGCCCTCGCCGTGAGAGACCCAGCCGTAGAGGTGTGCGATGTCGGCCGACCCGGCGCGGGTCAGGGCCTCGTGGGTGGTGATGTCAGGGTTGGCGCCCGGAGTGATCTTGCGGAAGACCTTGAGGACCGCGTCATCGCCGAAGGCGACCGAGGAATTGGACTGCTCGCCGGTGAAGAGCGTGGACGTCGCCTCGAGGTCGAGGTCGTGGCCGGGCAGCCGATGGAAGTCGAGCCCGCCGAGGTGGTGGGGTGTGCCCGCAGACGACGACGCGGCGGCTGCACCGAAGGCCTGGAGCCAGCGATCCATCGAGGCCCGGTCGTGCAGGGCGTCGTAGGCGTGCACCCAGCCCAGGCCGGGCTCGTCCCACCAGCCGATGAAGGCGTGGTCGAGGCGGTGCTCGGGATCGGAGTAGAGACCCAGCGGCACCTGGTAGAGCTCGACCGCGTCGGGCGCACCGGCCGCGGCATCGCTGTAGGTCAGCTCGACCAGCAGCACCACGACGCGAGGGTAGGGGCCGGTGTCGTTGAGCGTGGCGATGCGTCGTACGTCGGTGACGTCGTAGGGACGACCCTTGCCGCCGAACCACCGGGTCTTGGTGAGGTAGGTGACCAGCACCTGGGGGTCGATGGGGTCGCTCACAACAACTGCCCCTCGTCCGGGTTCTCGCTGGGCACGAGGCGGAACCAGTAGAAGCCGTAGCCGCTCAGGGTGAGCAGGTAGGGCAGCTCACCGATGCGCGGGAACTGCACGCCGCCGAGCATCTCGAACGGCACCAGACCCTCGAAGCGGCGCAGGTCGAGCTCGACCGGCTGGGGGAAGCGGGACAGGTTGTTGACGCAGAGGATCACGTCACCGGGGCCGTCGCTCCCGGGCTCGGCGTGCTCGCGGACGTAGGAGAGCACCGAGGAGTTGGAGCCCCCCAGGTCGTGGAACTCGCCCAGGCCGAACGCGGGGTGCTGACGACGCGCGTGGATCATCCGGCGCATCCAGTGCAGCAGCGAGGAAGGATTCTCCAGCTCGGCCTCGACGTTGACGCTCTGGTAGCCGTAGACCGGGTCCTGGATCGCCGGCAGGAAGAGCTTGCCGGGCGTGGCCGACGAGAAACCGGCGTTGCGGTCGGGCGTCCACTGCATCGGCGTACGGACGCCGTCGCGGTCACCGAGCCAGATGTTGTCGCCCATGCCGATCTCGTCGCCGTAGTAGAGCACCGGCGAGCCGGGCAACGACAGGAGCAGGGCGTGGAAGAGCTCGATCTGGTTGACGTCGTTGTCGAGCAGCGGCGCGAGGCGACGGCGGATCCCGATGTTGGCCTTCATCCGCGGGTCCTTGGCGTACTCGCCCCACATGTAGTCGCGGTCCTCGTCGCTGACCATCTCGAGCGTGAGCTCGTCGTGGTTGCGCAGGAAGATGCCCCACTGGCTGCCACCGGGGATCGCCGGCGTCTGCTCGAGGATCTCCGAGATCGGGAAGCGGGACTCGCGGCGCACCGCCATGAAGATCCGGGGCATCACCGGGAAGTGGAAGCACATGTGGCACTCGTCGCCCACCCACTCGCCGGCTTCGGTCGTGGTGCCGCCGAAGTAGTCGACCACGTCGGAGGGCCACTGGTTGGCCTCGGCGAGCAGGATCTTGCCGGGGTACTTCTCGTCGACGAAGCGCCGGACCTTCCGGAGGAACTCGTGGGTCTCGGGGAGGTTCTCCCCGTTGGTGCCGGGTCGCTCGTAGAGGTAGGGCACCGCGTCGAGCCGGAAGCCGTCCAGGCCCATGTCGAACCAGAACGAGATCGCTTCGAGGATGGCGTCGTGAACGGCCGGGTTGTCGTAGTTGAGGTCGGGCTGGTGCGAGAAGAAGCGGTGCCAGAAGTACTGCTGGCGCACCGGGTCCCAGGTCCAGTTGGAGGGCTCGGTGTCGACGAAGATGACCCGCGCCTCCTGATAGAGCTCATCGGTGTCGGACCACACGTAGAAGTCGCCGTAGGGCCCGTCGGGATCCTCTCGGCTGGCCTGGAACCACGGGTGGGCGTCGCTGGTGTGGTTCATGACGAAGTCGATGATCACCCGCATGCCGCGCGCGTGGGCCTCGTCGAGGAAGTGGTGGAAGTCCTCGACGGTGCCGGCCTCGGGGAGGATGTTGGTGAAGTCGGCGACGTCGTAACCACCGTCGCGCAGGGGCGAGGAGAAGAACGGCGGCACCCACAGGCAGTCGACGCCGAGCCACTGCAGGTAGTCGAGCTTCTCGGTGAGGCCCTTGAAGTCGCCCGTGCCGTCGCCGTTGGAGTCACGGAAGCTGCGGACCATCACCTCGTAGAACACCGCGGTCCGGAACCAGTCGGGGTTCTCGGTGATCGGGGTGCCCGGGCTCGTCGGGCCGGTGGAGGGGAGGTCGCTCACCTGGGGCTCCGGACGACGAGCACGTGCGCGGGCTCGTGGTGGGGGTCGAGTCGCACGTAGTTGTGCTCTCCCCACGTCCAGTCGGTGCCGGTGATCTCGTCGTGGGCGACGAAGGAGTCCGACCAGTCGAGGCCCAGCGCGGGCAGGTTGAGATGCACGGTGGTCTCGCGGGTGGCGTGCGGATCGAGGTTGATCACCACGATGACGACGTCGTCGTCGGCTCGCTTGGAGAACACCAGGACGTTCTCGTCGTCGGCGCCGTGGATCGTGATGTTGCGCAGCCGCTGCAGGGCGAGGTGGCCGCGACGGATCTCGTTGAGGCGGGTCAGGTAGGGCGCCAGGGAGCGGCCCTCGGCCTCGGCGCCGGCCCAGTCACGGATCCGGATCTGGAACTTCTCGGTGTCGAGGTACTCCTCGCTGCCGGGTCGCAGGGCGACGTGCTCGAACAGCTCGTAGCCGGCATACATGCCCCAGCTCGGCACGCTCAGCGCCGCCAGCGCCGCACGGATCTTGAACGCCGCCGGCCCGCCGTACTGGAGGAACTCGTGGAGGATGTCGGGGGTGTTGACGAAGAAGTTCGGCCGCATCATCGAGTCGGACTCCGAGCTGAGCTCGCGCAGGTAGTCCTCGATCTCCCAGCGTGCGGTGCGCCACGTGAAGTAGGTGTAGCTCTGGTGGAAGCCGACCGAGCCGAGGCCGTGCATCATCGGCGGGCGGGTGAAGGCCTCGGAGAGGAACAGCACGTCGGGATCGGTGCGGCGGACCTCCGCGAGCAACCACTCCCAGAACTGCAACGGCTTGGTGTGGGGGTTGTCGACCCGGAAGATCCGGACGCCGTGGCTCATCCAGAACCGCACGATCCGCAGGACCTCACGGCAGATGCCGTTGGGGTCGTTGTCGAAGTTGACCGGGTAGATGTCCTGGTACTTCTTCGGGGGGTTCTCGGCGTAGGCGATCGTGCCGTCGGCGCGCGTGGTGAACCACTCGGGGTGGGTGGTGACCCACGGGTGGTCGGGGGCGGCCTGCAGCGCCAGGTCGAGCGCGACCTC
This sequence comes from uncultured Actinomycetota bacterium, assembly GCA_963761285.1. Classification (GTDB taxonomy): domain Bacteria; phylum Actinomycetota; class Actinomycetes; order Propionibacteriales; family Nocardioidaceae; genus Nocardioides. The sequence continues at coordinate 598,831 of CAVXGJ010000016.1, forward strand.
GAGGCCCAGCTCACCGGCGCGGGCGACGAAGGCATCGAAGGCGGCGAAGTCGCCGAGCTCGGGGTGGATGGCGTCGTGACCGCCGTCCTTGCTGCCGATCGCCCAGGGCGAGCCGGGGTCGGTCGGTCCGGGCGTGAGGGTGTTGTTGGGTCCCTTGCGGTTGACCTCGCCGATCGGGTGGATCGGCGGCAGGTAGATCACGTCGAAGCCCATCGCGGCGACCGCGTCGAGCCGCTTGGCCGCGGTGACGAACGTGCCGCTCGTCATCGCGCCGGTCTCGGCGTCCTGGACGGCGCCCTCGGAGCGCGGGAAGAACTCGTACCAGCTGCCGTAGAGCGCGCGCTCGCGGTCGGCGTACGCCGGGAAGGGCCCGGCCACGGAGACCAGCTCGCGCAGCGGGTAGGCGGTGAGCACGGCGCTGACGTCGTCGGCCAGGAGCTGGGCGAGGCGAGCCTCGTCGGGACGCGTGGAGTCGCCGGCTGCGGCAAGCGCACCGGCGAGGATCTTGGCCTCCGCCGTCGCCTTCTTCGGCAGGAGCTCGCGGACCTGCTCGAGCAGCAGCGTGGCCTCGGTGAACATCAGCTCGACGTCGATGCCGGCCGGCACCTTGATCGCGGCGGCGTGCTCCCACGTGGCGACGGGGTCGGACCAGGCGTGCACCTCGAACGTCCAGGCACCCACGGCGTCAGGCGTGACCCACACCTCGTAGCGGTCGACCGGATCGACGAGCTTCGTCATCCGCTGCGGTGGCTGTCTCGTGCCGGTCGGCGAGACGAGCACGACCTCCGCGGAGAGCTTGTCGTGGCCTTCTCGGAAGATCGTCGCCGAGACGGGAAAGGGCTCTCCGACGGTGGCCTTCGCGGACTGTCGTCCGAGGTCTACCACCGGTTGTACGTCCATCACTGGAATGCGTCCGACCATTCCCCTACCTTTGCCGCTCGCACCCCGCCCTGCAACTTATTCACCCTGCGAGGTGTGAACGGGTGTCGACGCGACGGCCGCAGGGGCCAGGCGCGATGCGCCTGGCCCCTGCGGATCAGTCAGAACGTGCTGGTCTCGCTCAGCGGAAGGAGCGCTGCGGGTTGTCGATCCCGTAACGCGACTTCCAGCTGGGGAACTTCGACGTGAACGCCTGGAACTCGGCGACGTGGACGATCGTGCCCCGGTCGGACCCGCTCTTGCAGTCGGTGTCGTTGATCGGGTCCTGGTCGAGCTCCCCGGCGTAGCCGGCGAAGCCGGTGCACTGGTTCTCCAGGACGACCAGCCGCAGCGCGGCCGCCTTGGTCGGCTTGATCGCGAACGCCCGCATGATGAGCGTCGGGGCCACCGGCCGCGGCCGCTGCGAGGGGAAGGCGTTGTCGGCGGAGGTGAAGACCCGCTTCCAGGACGCCTTGCTCGAGGCGCAGTTCTTGGTGCAGGCCTCGACCGCGAACTTGCGCAGCGCAGTGAAACGAGAGCCGGCGTCGGGGTCGCCCTGGTTGCGCTTGAGCATCGCGCTGACCGCGACCGTGCGGATCTTGCGGGCCTTCTTGCCGGCGAGGTCGACGGCGATCTTCGGGTTGGTCTCATCGACGTTGCCCTCCGTGATCCCGCCCCAGGAGAGCGCCTCGGTGCCGTCGATGAGGTAGTTCTCGTGAACGCCACCGGGGGTGGCGCCGATGATCTTCGCGCCGGACTTCTTGGCCGCGAGGTTCTTGGTGGTCTTGACCTTGACGACCTGCTTCTTCTTGCCGGTGATGTTCATCTTGAAGCGCATGAAGCCGTGCTTCGGTCCGACGTAGAGCATGTCGTAGCGGCCAGGGGTGAACGAGGCCTTCTTGCCGACCTTCTTGGTCTTGGCCAAGGTGTCGGCGATGGGGGTCACCCGGGCCTCGAAGTCACCGACGAAGATCCGGCCGCCCGACTTGGTCTTGAAGACGACCTTGGTGTTCTTGCCGGCCGCGCTGGCGAAGCTCGGCTTGGGTGAGGTGTCCTCACCGTCGACGACCGAGGCGCCCTTGCCCATGCCGCGACGGGCGAACGCTGCGGAGATGACGGACTTGTTCTCGCCGCGGAAGCGCATCTGGTCGGCGGCGATGAAGGCGTCACGGGCATCGAGCATCGAGGTCGCGCCCTGCTGGAGCAGGAACGAGTCGAACATCAGCTGGAGCCAGCGGCGGTTGCCCGGGCACAGCGCGGGGCGCTGCGGGCCCTTGTTCTGGCTGCCCTGAGCGCAACGCAGCTGCAGCGTCTTGTTGCTGTAGGGGAACTTCTTGTTCCACTTCTTCACCAGGGCCTGGCGGACCTCCCAGTTGACGCCGTTCCAGATCTCGCCGTCGGCGTGGACCTCGGGGCCGGTGGAGTCGAAGCCGTAGTCGGAGTAGTTGAGCGGGTTCTTGTTCATCGCGTAGTCACGGATGGCGGTGGTCAGGTTGCCGGTGGCGTAGGCGCCGACGGCCCAGATGTTGCCGCCGTTGGAGTAGCTGTGGGCGAACTGGTACTCCGCTGCGACCTGGTCGGCCCAGGACTCGCCCATGGCGCCACCCTGCTCAGAAGTCAGGCCTTCGTCGGGTCCCGCGACCATGCGGTTGGTGATGGCGTGGGTGTACTCGTGGCCGACGATGCCCATGTCGAGGCCGCCGTCGGTGCAGGGAGCGTAGAAGGCACCGGCGATCGGCTGGAAGAGGTACTGGTTGGTGATGCCGGGGGTGCCGTCCTGCAGCGTGATCTGGTTGGCGTTGTCGCGCCCGAGGAAGGAGGGCTGGCCGCCGCTGAGGGCGCCGGCCTGGACGTTGCCGACCTCGGGGTCGCCGTCGAGGCCGCCGCGGCCGAGGTTGTCGACCTGCAGGTTGTAGTTGCCCTCGTTGAAGCCGAGGTAGTAGGAGAAGTCGTGCATCCGGTTGTGGGAGACGAACAGGTTGCCGACCGCGAACTCGATGTCGTTGCCACCGGGTACGAGCTCAGAGGGGTTGCACTCGGAGTTGTTCCACGCGTCGGTGAACTCCGCGGTGTACTTCTGGGCAGCTGAGTAGGGAGCCTGGAACAGGCCTCCGGGGGTCAGCGGCGAGGCCCAGGCCTCGTGGGTGTTGGCGTTGTTGCCGATCGTGGTGAACGAGGGGAACCCGGTCGCCGTCACGTTGTCCCACGGGCCTGCAGCCGACACGTTGCGCACCGAGCCGCTGGGGAGGGTGCACTCCTTGGCATTGGCGTTGAACCAGCAGGCCACGACGTCGTTGCTGGGCGTCTGCGACGGGCTGTCCAGGGTCGGGTTGGCTGCGAAGTAGCGCCAACGGGGGTTGCCGGCAGTGCCGGTCACGCCGCCGCCGGGAGTGCCGCCGCCGCCGGCGCTCTCGTCACTGGTGCCGATCGTGAGCTGGTAGTTGGCCGGCGGGAGCACCGCGGTGGAGTCGAAGGGGCACACCTGACCCGAGTAGGTGCCCGACGGGATGGCACCAGGGGAGTAGGTGAGCGTCTCCGGGCTGGTGAGCAGGTCGGAGGAGGCGATGACGTTGCCGTCGGGACCGTTGAGCTGCAGCGTGATGTCGTTGGCCGGGTTGAGCGCGGTGCCGAACATGACGATCGACTTGGTCGCCTCATCGGTGATCGCGAACTCGTGCTTGGGGCCGCACGCCTTGGCCGTGTAGGTGCCCTCGAAGGGGAACAGGTTGTTGGACGCAGCCAGGCCGCCGCCGAGAGCGGCCTGAGGAAGGGTGCTCGGTCCGTCGGCGAGGTCGCCGACGGCGTTCTCGACCTTGTTCTCGCGGTGCAGGACCGAGCCGTCGACGGCATCGACCATGACGGTGTAGGCCTCGGCGTGGCTTCCCTGGACGTCGACGACGTTGGCCTCGAGGACCGGTCGGACCGAGCCGTCGGCTAGGGCCAGTGCGCGCAGGCGGACCTGCTGCTCCTGGACCAGGCCGGGCACGCGCAGGCGGGTCCAGCCCTCGCTGACGGTGCGCGTCATCGAGGCGATGGCGCTGTCATCGAAGGTCAGGCCGACGTTGGCGGCTGCCTTGAGCCAGCCCTGGGCTGCGGACAGCTTGGCGGCGGGCGGCCGCTGGGTGGTCTTGGTGAGGGAGGACGAGACGTAGGCGATCTCGCCGTTGGCAACTCCGACGGTCACCATGCTCCCCAGGGCGGGGGTGAGTCCGCCGAAGGTCTGGCGGAAGAGCACTGCGTTGCCGCCGTCGAAGGCGAGCTGCTGGTTGTTGACGAGCTCGAGGCCTCGCATGGCGTCCGAGCTGAGGCCGAAGGCCGCCGCGTTGGTGACGAGGTAGCTGCGCGCAGCGGCGACCGGGTCGGAGGAGGTCGCCTTGGCCAGGACGCCGTTGGCGGGAAGGATGGAGGCGGGCGTACCGAAGGCGTTCCAGCGCAGGTCCTGGGCTCCCAGACCGGCGGCGGCATTGCGCTGCAGGGCGGACGGGAGCGTGCTGCCGCGCCGGTCGACGTCGACCAGGCCGGCGACGGGGTCACCGATCGAGCCGGGCAGGACTCGGGCGCCGTCACCGTTCGAGCGGGTCACCCCGGGCACCGAAGGTATGTCGGTGCCGTCGGCGACAGCGGGGAGCTGGAGGAGGCCGGGGACCATGATGGCGGTCGCAAGGGCAACGAGCGCGGCGCTGTGGCGTCCGCGTCGAGAGGTCATCGAGATCATGTGAGGTCCAACGGTCTAGAGCGGCCGGCGTTATGGCCGTTCGCCCCGATAGTGGTGGCGACACACAATCGTAATGCGAGGGACGCATTTCGAGATTCGATTGGATCGATCCAAGAACGGCAGTACCGTCTGCAGGTGCGAGCCATCCGACGATTCACCGTCCGCCCCGTCCTGCCCCCGCCCCTGACCGCTCTCGGTGAGCTGGCCGGCAACCTGCGGTGGTCGTGGCACCCCGAGACCCAGGACGTCTTCGCCGAGGTCGACCCCGAGCTCTGGGAGTCGACCGGGAAGGACCCGGTCAAGCTGCTCGGGGCCGTGGGCCGCGACCGGCTCGCCGAGCTCGCCGCCGACGACGGCTTCCTCGAGCGGCTCGCGCTGGCGCGCGCCGACCTGGCGGCATACCTCTCGGGGGAGCGGTGGTACCAGCGCAAGGTCGGGGACGACGGTCCCCGGGCGATCGCCTACTTCTCGCCGGAGTTCGGGATCACCGCGGTGCTCCCGCAGTACTCCGGCGGCCTCGGGATCCTCGCGGGTGACCACCTCAAGGCCGCCAGCGACCTCGGGGTGCCGATCATCGGCGTCGGCCTGCTCTACCGGCACGGGTACTTCAAGCAGTCGCTGTCCCGCGAGGGCTGGCAGCAGGAGACCTACCCGGTCCTCGATCCCGATGAGCTGCCGATCTCGCTGTTGCGCGAGGCCGACGGTTCCGGTGCCCTGATCTCCATCCAGATGCCCGACGGGCCAGACCTGTTGGCCCGCATCTGGGTCGCCAGCGTCGGACGAGTGCCGCTGCTGATGCTCGACACCGACGTCGAGGGCAACTCTGAGCTGTACGTCGATGTCACCGACCGGCTGTACGGCGGCACGTCGGAGCACCGGCTGCGTCAGGAGCTGCTTCTCGGCGTCGGCGGGGTCCGCGCGCTGCGGGCGTTCACCCGGATCACCGGGGCTCCCGAGCCGGAGGTCTTCCACACCAACGAGGGTCACGCCGGTTTCCTGGGGATCGAGCGGATCCGCGAGCTCACCGTGACGAAGGACGGACCGAAGCTGGACTTCGACACCGCCCTCGAGGTGGGCCGCGGCTCGACGGTCTTCACGACCCACACTCCCGTCCCTGCCGGGATCGACCGGTTCTCGCGCACGCTGGTCGAGCAGTACCTCGGCGAGCACGGAGCGACTCCGGGTGTGCCGATCGACCGGGTGCTGGCGCTCGGCAGCGAGGACTACGCCGACGGTGATGCGAGCGTCTTCAACATGGCGGTGATGGGCTTCCGGATCGCGCAGCGTGCCAACGGTGTCTCCGCCCTGCACGGCGAGGTCAGCCGCGGCATGTTCAACGGCCTGTGGTCTGCCTTCGACGAGGCCGAGGTCCCGATCGGCTCCATCACGAACGGTGTGCACGCGCCCACGTGGGTGGCGCGCGAGGTGATCGCGCTGGCGACCTCGAAGGGCGCCGACGCCGACGGCGACGACACCGACGCCTTCTGGGAAGCCGTCGACGAGATCTCCGGACGCGACATCTGGTCGGTCAAGCGGCTGCTGCGTGAGCGGCTCGTGGTGGATGCGCGCAAGCGGTTGGCCAAGTCCTGGGAGAAGCGTGGGGCCGCCAAGGCGGAGCTCGCCTGGATCGAGGAGGCCCTCGACCCCGACGTCCTGACGATCGGCTTCGCGCGGCGGGTGCCGTCGTACAAGCGACTGACGTTGATGCTGCGCGACCCCGAGCGGCTGCGGCGTCTCCTGCTCGACCCCGAACGGCCGATCCAGCTGATCATCGCCGGCAAGTCGCACCCCGCCGACGACGGTGGCAAGAAGCTGATCCAGGAGATGGTCCGCTTCGCCGACGACGCCGGGGTCCGCCACCGCATCGTCTTCCTGCCCAACTACGACATCGCGATGGCGCAGCCGCTCTACCCCGGCTGCGACGTGTGGCTCAACAACCCGCTGCGCCCCTACGAAGCCTGCGGCACCTCGGGCATGAAGGCGGCGCTCAACGGCGGCCTGAACCTCTCGATCCTCGATGGCTGGTGGGATGAGTGGTTCGACGGTGAGAACGGCTGGGCGATCCCGTCGGCCGACGGGATCGAGGACACCGACAAGCGTGACGACCTCGAGGCGGCCGCGCTCTACGACCTCATCGAGAAGCAGGTCGCTCCGCGCTTCTACGACGTCGACGCCGAAGGCGTGCCGACGCGCTGGGTCGAGATGCTGCGCCACACCCTGAAGTCGTTGGGCCCCAAGGTCCTGGCGACCCGCATGGTGCGTGACTACGTGCGCCAGCTCTACCTACCGGCGACCGAGACCGCCCGGGCGCTCAACTCCGACTTCGAGGGGGCCCGCGACCTGGCCACCTGGAAGCGCACGGTGCGCGCCGCTTGGCCCGAGGTGAAGGTCGAGCACGTCGAGTCGAGCGGTGTGGGGGATGCCCCAGAGGTCGGCGCCGACCTCACCGTGCGAGCGTTCGTGTGCCTCGGGGGACTGACTCCCGACGACGTGCACGTCCAGCTGGTGCACGGGCGCGTGCTGGCCGACGACTCGCTCGCCGCCACCGTCGCCTTCGACCTCCAGGTCACCGAGAGCTACGAGGGTGCCCGCCACCGCTTCGACGGGCAGATCTCGTTGGCGAACAGCGGCCCGTTCGGCTACACCGTCCGGATCCTGCCCAAGCATGGGCTCCTCGCCTCAACGGCCGAGCTGAACGTCGTCGCCCTCGCCTGATTCCCGACCTGATTCTTGGGTCGAGTCGGCGCCTATAGTCGCCGACTCGGCACTCGGATCCGGGTCGAGTCGGCGCCTATAGGCGCCGACTCGACGAGAGATGAGGGTGAGGAGGACCAGGGTGGCCAGCGTGATGAGCCAGGCCAGGGGAGTGAGGGAGTCGACGGCGCGGGCCAGGCGGATCTGGAGGGATGCGGCGAAGTCGACGATCGGGTCGTCAGTGGCTCCGCCGTTGAGCACCCGCAGCTCCCACCAGCCGTAGTAGGCGACGTACGAACCCGCGAGCAGAAGAAGACCCCCGCTCACGCGCGGCACCCAGCGGCCGCTGCTGCGTAGCCGACGGATGACGGAGTCGCGCGCCAGCGCCGTGGCGACGGCGACCGTGCCGACGACCAGACCCATCCCGGCGGCATAGGCAAGGAAGAGCACCACCCCCGAGCTGAACGAGTCGGTGCGGAAGGCGCTGACGACCACAGCCAGGAATGGCGCGATCGTGCAGGTCAGCGAGGCGGTCGCATAACCCGCCCCGAAACCCGTCATCGAGACGAACGAACCGGTCAGCGGCTTGGCGCGGCGGGTCCGTCCGAAGCGCGGCAGCCGTGGCGTCCGACCCGTGAGCACATAGGCGCCGAGCGCGGCGAGCAGCAGCCCCAAGCCGAGCGTCACCCATGGGAGATCCCCTTGGATCCGGGGCGCCACCGGCGCGATGGCGAGCCCGAAGATCGCGAAGACCCCGGCGAAGCCGAGCGTCATCGCAGCGGTCAGGCGCAGGGCGCGCAGCAGGGCCCCGGTGCGGTCCTCAGGTTGGTCGCCGACCACCAGCAAGGAGAGGTAGGCCGGCAGCAGAGCGAAGCCACAGGGGTTGACTGCGGCGAGCAGGCCGGCCCCGAGGGCGAGGGTGAGCAGGCTGGTCTCGGGCACGGTCAGCCGACGCTGTCCTGGTCATCAGGTGTCTCTCGCAGCACGACCACGCACGGACCGCTGAGCACGAGGGTGTGCCCCTCCTGCACCGGGGTGCCGACCTCCAGCGTCGGGTCGGTCGACAGCACCACCTCGCCCGCGTGGACCCACTGGTTGCTCGGCAGCGACACGCTCACCTCGGTCGAGCTGCTGATGAACCACAGCACGAAGGAGGCGTCGACCTGCTGCTCGCCGCGCGGGCCGGGCGAGCGCAGGGGCGAGCCGTTGAGGAACATGCCGAGCGTCGTGAGGCCCGGGTCGTGCCAGTCCTCGAGGGACATCTCCCGGCCTTCGGGGTGCAGCCAGATGAGGTCCTTGGGGCCGCCGCGCATCGTCGGTAGACCTTCGAACCAGTGCCGCTGGCGCAGGGCTGGGTGCTCGCGACGAAGCCTGAGCGCCGCTCGGGTCAGCTCGTAGACATCGAGCCAGGCGTCCTCGGCGCTCCAGTCGATCCACGAGATCTCGTTGTCCTGGCAGTAGGCGTTGTTGTTGCCCCCTTGGGTGCGACCGCGTTCGTCTCCGGCCGTGATCATGGGCACGCCGTTCGACAAGCACAGCGAGACCATCAGGTTGGCCGCAGCCCGCCGACGCGCTGCGACCACGTCGGCGGAGGCGGTCTCGCCCTCGACGCCATGGTTGCTCGAGCGGTTGTTGTCGGTCCCGTCACGGTTGCTCTCGCCGTTGGCCGCGTTGTGCTTGTGCTCGTAGGTGACCGCGTCGCGCACGGTGAAGCCGTCGTGCGCAGTGACGAAGTTGACCGAGGCGTACGGCGAGCGCCCGTCGTCGGCGTACAGGTCGGAGGAGCCGGCGACCCGGGTCGCGACCGTGCGGATGCCGTGTGCGTGGCCACGCCAGAAGTCCCGCAGCTCGTCGCGGTACTGGTCGTTCCACTCGACCCACGGCGGCGGGCAGTTGCCGACCGCGTAGCCGTCGGCCGAGGCATCCCAGGGCTCGGCGATGAGCTTGACCTGGCGCAGGACCGGATCCTGGCCGATCGCGACCAGCAGCGGGTGGTTGCGCATGTCGACGGCGTGGTCGACGCGGGTCAGGGCCGAGAGCAGATCGAAGCGGAAACCGTCGATGTGGAACTCGGTGACCCAGTAGCGCAAGGAGTCCAGGATCACGCGCAGCGCGAAAGGATCCCCGGCGTCGACGGTGTTGCCGCAGCCGGTGACGTCCCAGTAGGAGTCGACCTCGCTGCCGTCGGGTGCGGCCGCCGGCCGCTTGTCCAAGGCCACCCGGGAGTAGAAGCCGAGGTCGTCGAGCCCTCGGAACGACAACGTCGGCCCGAGCGGACCGGCCTCGGCGGTGTGGTTGTAGACGACATCGAGGTAGACCTCGATGCTCGCGTCGTGGAAGGCCTTGACCATCGCCTTGAACTCCGTGACCTGCTCGCCTCGTGCGCCGGAGGAGGAGTAGGCGTGGTGCGGGGCGAAGAAGCCGATGGTGTTGTAGCCCCAGTAGTTCGTGAGCCCGCGCTCCAGGACGCCGGTCTCGGAGACCGACTGCTGCACCGGCAGCAGCTCGACGGCGCTCACCCCGAGGTCGCGCAGGTAGTCGACGACCGCAGGTGTGCCGAGCCCGGCATACGTCCCGCGCAGGTGCTCGGGGACCCGGTCGTGCAGCGCGGTCATCCCCTTGACGTGGAGCTCGTAGATGACGGTCTCGCGCCAACGCTGCTTGGTGGGCACCTCGCCGCCCCAGTCGAAGCCGTCCGGGGCGGTGACGACGCTGCGCGGCACGTGGGGTGCGGAGTCGGTCGTGCTGCGGGTCTGCGGTGACCCGTGGACGTAGCCGTAGATCGCCGGGTCGGGCACCAGGTCGCCGCACATCGCTCGGGCGAAGGGGTCGAGGAGCAGCTTGTCGGGGTTGAACCGCATCCCCTGGTCGGGAGCCCAGGGCCCGTCGACGCGGAAGCCGTAGCGGGTCCCGGGGGACACGCCCGGGATCGCACCGTGCCAGACGCTGAGGGTCTGCTCGGTGAGCCGGTGGCGGGTCTCCACCCCGTCCTCGTCGAAGAGGCACACCCACGCTGCGGTGCCACGGGGAGCGTGCAGTGCGAAGTTCGTCGCCTCCGGGCTCCAGGTCGCGCCGAGGGGGTCCTGACGGCCGGGCCACACCGCGGCCCGCTCGCCGAGCTGGCTCCATCTGTGGGGGCTCACCGCGCAATGATAGGGAAGAGTCAGGCTCGACCCGCCGGTGACCAGTTGACGGTCGGGTCGCAGCAGTGCAGCGAATCGACACCACCAGACCTGAGGAGTGCCCTATGTCGGCAACAGCGGAGTTCGTGCGGCTCGAGGTGGCCGACGGGATCGGCACGATCCGGCTCGATCGGCCCAAGATGAACGCGATCAGCGTGCAGGTGCAGGCCGAGCTGCGGGCCGCGGCTGCGGAGGCGACCGAGCGCGACGACGTCAAGGCCGTGGTCGTCTACGGCGGGGAGCGCGTGTTCGCGGCCGGCAACGACGTCAAGGAGATGGCCGGGCTCTCCTACGCCGACATGGTGAAGCTGGGGGCGTCGGTGCAGTCCGCCGTCACCGCGATCGCCCGGATCCCCAAGCCGGTCGTCGCCGCAGTCACGGGCTACGCCCTGGGCGGCGGCTGCGAGCTGGCCCTCGCCGCCGACATCCGCATCGCCGCCGACGATGCGACCTTCGGTCAGCCGGAGGTCCTGCTCGGCATCATCCCCGGCGCCGGCGGCACCCAGCGCCTGAGCCGTCTGATCGGGCCCAGCAAGGCCAAGGACATCATCTTCACCGGCCGCTTCGTGAAGGCAGACGAGGCCCTGGCGATCGGCCTGGTCGACCGGCTGGTGCCGGCCGCCGAGGTGTATGCCGCAGCCTGCGCGTGGGCGGGGCAGTTCACCGCCGCGGCGTCGTACGCCGTCCGCGCGGCCAAGGAGGCGATCGATCGGGGGCTCGAGGTGGATCTGGAGAGCGGCCTGGAGATCGAGCGTCTCCAGTTCGCGGGGGTCTTCGCCACGGAGGACCGCCGCATCGGGATGACGTCATTCGTCGAGAGCGGTCCCGGCAAGGCCGAATTCGTGGGTCGCTGAGCGCGAAGGTGCGCTGAGATCGCCCGTGATCACCGTGGGTGTGCGAGGCTCCCTCCGACTGGCCGCATGGGGCTTATCCGAGAGGGCAAGAAATGACTGAAGAGACCAACCAGCCGAGCACCCCCGACACGGGCGCCGACAGGGGAGCCGACACGGGCGCCGACACGGGAGCCGCAGTCGGGTCGTCGGACGCGCCCACCAAGGTGGGCAAGCGCCAGCTCCCGCAGATGAACATGGACGTCAAGAAGGTGCGCACGACGACGGCGAAGATCTTCTGGGCGGTCTGCGTGTTCTTCGCCCTGGTCCTGGCCGGTGAGGTGCTTCTGATCGCGATCCAGGCCAACGAGACCAACGACCTGGTGACGTTCATGCGTGAGACCGCCGACAAGGTCGACCTGGGGCTCTTCGACCTCAGTGACCCGATCAAGGACTTCAACCCGAAGGTCCCGAACTTCTCCGACACCGGAACGGCGCTGTTCAACTACGGGCTCGCCGCGATCGCCTGGTTGGTCATCGGCAAGGTGGGCGAGTCGGTCATCCGCCCCTGATCTCTCACGTCCCGACGCCGAAACCTCGGCGTCGGGACGTGATCTGTCCCACGTGTGATGTTCCCTCTACGGATGTGTGTACCAATGAGGTTGACGCGGCGGTAACCTCCCCGTGTCGCATCGTCTCCGGCCATGACGACCCACGGACCACCGTGGGTCGGGTCACCGAGTGCATCAGGAGGGGCCGTCAAGGCCACACCACCATGAACATTGTCGTCTGTGTGAAGTACGTTCCCGACGCCACCGCCGACCGGCGGTTCGAGTCGGACAACACCGTGGACCGCGTCGGCGTCGACGGGCTCCTCTCGGAGCTCGACGAGTACGCCGTCGAACAGGCCCTCCAGATCAAGGAGAAGGCCGAGGACCCGACCAGCGTGACGGTCACCGCCCTGTGCATCGGACCCGACAAGGCTGTCGACGCCGTGCGCAAGGCGTTGCAGATGGGTGCCGACGCGGGGGTCCACGTCTCCGACGAGGCCATCGCCGGCTCCGACTACATCGCCACGTCGCTCGTGCTGGCCAAGGCCGTCGAGAAGATCGGTGCCGAGAAGGGCCAGATCGACCTCGTCATGTGCGGGATGGCGTCCACCGACGCCTCCGGCAGCGTGGTCCCGGCCATGCTTGCCGAGCGCCTGGGTCTGCCGCAGGTCACCTTCGCCTCGGTCGTCGAGAGCCAGGGCGACCAGGTGCGCATCAAGCGCGACGGTGACACCGCGACCGAGGTCATCGGCGGCACCATGCCGCTCGTGCTCTCTGTCACCGACCAGACGGGCGAGGCTCGCTACCCGTCCTTCAAGGGCATCATGGCCGCCAAGAAGAAGCCGCTGGAGACCTACGCGCTCTCCGACATCGGCGTCGAGGGCGACCAGGTCGGCCTCTCGGTCGCCTGGAGCGAGGTCTCCGAGACCACCGAGCGCCCCCCGCGCACGGCCGGCGAGATCGTCAAGGACGAGGACGGGTCGGGCGCCACGGCGCTGACCGGGTTCCTCGCGTCCAAGAAGTTCATCTGAGTCGGCTCGCCGGAAGAAGGAGAAGAACATGTCTGAAGTCCTAGTGCTGGTCGACCACGTCGACGGCGCGGTGCGCAAGCCCACCCTCGAGCTGTTGGCTCTTGCCAAGAAGCTCGGCGAGCCGTCTGCGGTGTTCATCGGAGGCGCCGACCAGGCTTCGTCCGCGACCGAGAAGCTCACGGCGTTCGGCGCCGAGAAGATCTACGTCATCGACGATGCCGAGATCAAGGGCTACCTCGTCGCCCCCAAGGCAGAGGCCCTGCAGCAGCTGGCCGCCAAGTGCGAGCCGGCCGCGATCCTGATCGTCTCGAGCTACGAGGGCAAGGAGATCGCCGGTCGCCTGGCGATCAAGCTCGACTCGGGCCTGATCACGGATGCTGTCGACATCGCCGACGACGGCACCACCACCCAGAGCGTCTTCGCGGGCAACTTCACCGTGCAGGCCAAGGTCACCAAGGGCACGCCGATCATCACGGTCAAGCCCAACTCCGCCACTCCCGACGAGACCGCCGGTGCCGGCGCCGTCGAGGAGTTCGCAGCGACGGTGTCCGATGCTGCCAAGACCGCGCAGATCGTGGCGTCGCAGCCGCGTAAGGCATCGGGTCGCCCCGAGCTGACCGAGGCCGCCATCGTGGTCTCCGGCGGTCGTGGCACCGGCGGCAACTTCGATCCGATCGAGGGCCTCGCCGACGCCCTCGGTGCGGCCGTCGGCGCCTCGCGTGCCGCGGTCGACTCGGGCTGGATGCCGCACACCTTCCAGGTCGGGCAGACCGGCAAGACGGTCTCGCCGCAGCTCTACGTCGCCAACGGCATCTCCGGTGCGATCCAGCACCGCGCCGGCATGCAGACGTCGAAGACGATCGTGGCGGTCAACAAGGACGAGGAGGCGCCGATCTTCGAGCTCGTCGACTTCGGCGTCGTCGGTGACCTCCACGCCGTCCTGCCGGCCGCGACCGAGCAGATCGAAGCCAAGAAGGCCTGAGCCTGCACCACAGCAGCACCTCCAGCACCCCGCGGTCCTCGGACCGCGGGGTGCTGTGAGTTCGAGCCCCTTAGGCTCCTCGGGTGACCAGCACTACTGACGCGACCGACGCCGTCCGCGACCTTGCTGTGGGTGCCAGGGAGGCCAGCCACGACCTGGCGCTTGCCACCCGCGCCACCAAGGATGCCGCGCTCACGGCGATGGCCGAGGCCCTGCTCGAGCAGTCCGAGCCGATCCTGGCCGCCAACGCCGAGGACGTCGCCCGGGCCGAGGACGCCGGCACCCCGGCCAACGTGGTGGACCGGCTCCGGCTCGACCGCGAGCGGCTCACCGCGATGGCTGACGGGCTCAGGCAGGTGGCCGGACTGCCCGACCCGGTGGGGGAGGTGGTGCGGGGGAGCACACTGGCCAACGGGCTCGAGCTGCGTCAGGTGCGGGTGCCGTTCGGCGTGGTGGCGATGGTCTACGAGGCCCGACCCAACGTCACCGCGGACGCCGCCGGCATCTGTCTCAAGTCCGGCAACGCCGTGCTGCTGCGCGGGTCGTCCAGTGCGGCGTCGTCCAACGCCGCGATCGTCGCCGCCCTACGCGGCGCCGTCGCCGCGAGCGGGCTACCCGCCGACGCGGTGCAGCTGGTGCCGGCCGACTCCCGGGAGAGCGTGACCGCGCTCATGCGGGCCCGCGGGTTGGTCGACGTCCTCATCCCACGTGGGGGAGCGGGCCTGATCCGTCGCGTGGTCGAGGGCTCGACCGTGCCGGTGATCGAGACCGGCGTCGGCAACTGCCATGTCTACGTCGACGCCGCGGCCGACCTCGACCAGGCGCTGGCCATCGTGCTCAACGCCAAGACGCATCGCACCAGCGTGTGCAACGCTGCCGAGTCGCTGCTCGTGCATGCCGACCTCGTGCACGGCTTCCTCCCGACGATGGTGACCGCGCTGCAGGATGCCGGGGTCGTCGTCCATGGTGACGCGACGGTGGCACGCCTCCCCGGCGTGGTCCCGGCGACGGATGACGACTACGAGCGCGAGTACCTCTCCCTCGACATCTCGGTTGCCGTCGTCGACGGCGTCGACGCCGCGGTGGCTCACATCCGGCGCTTCTCCAGCGGCCACAGCGAGGCCATCGTGACCCGCGACCAGGCGACCGCACGCAGGTTCGTGGCCGCCGTCGACTCCGCAGCCGTGCTCGTCAACGCCTCGACCCGCTTCACCGACGGCTCGGAGTTCGGGTTCGGCGCCGAGATCGGCATCAGCACCCAGAAGCTGCACGCCCGCGGACCGATGGGACTGCCCGAGATGACCTCGACCAAGTACGTCGTCATCGGCGACGGCCACGTGCGGTGAGCCGGACCCTGACCGGCGCTCACCCACAGGTAGGGTCACGGCGTGGTTGAGCACGCTGATCCCTCTGTGTACGCCGACCCTGCCGCGGAGAGGCTCTGGACCGGGGCGACGGTGATCACCTTCGTCCGTACGATCGCCTCCTTCGCCCTGTGTCTCGTCGGGGTGTGGCAGGAGGAGCTGGTCTGGCTCGTCGCGGGCCTGGGCGTCTATTGGGTCGGCGACATGGCTGACGGTGCGTACGCCCGGCTCTTCGACTGCGAGACCCGCATCGGCGGCGTGATGGACATGCTGTGCGACCGGCTCAACTGCGCAGCCTTCTACCTCGGCTTCGCCGCCCTGCAGCACGAGATGATCCTGCCGGTCGCGGTCTACCTGTTCGAGTTCCTGGTCATCGACTTCTTCCTGTCCCTGGCCTTCCTGGCCTGGCCGATCCGCAGTCCCAACTACTTCTACGTGGTCGACGCGCGCATCTACCGCTGGAACTGGTCCAAGCCCGCGAAGGCGGTCAACTCCTCGCTCTTCGCCGTGCTGCTGCTCGTGACCGGTTGGTGGTGGTTGGGCCTGATCATCGCCTGCGGTCTGCTGGCGTTGAAGTGCGTGTCGCTGAAGTGGCTCCTCGACCTAGGGCTGCCGGTGCCCGACCGGGTGCCCGCGTGACCTGCTCGACGAGCCGGAGCGGCTGATGCTGCTCTGGTTCTCGACGTTCCTCATCGGGATCGTCACCGCGATCGTGCCCGTCCCGATCGAGGTCTACATCGCCGGAGCCGCGACCCAGCGCTCCGGGTTGGCCACGGCCATCGCGCTCGGCCTTGCCGCGGGCGCCGGGGCGACCATCGGGAAGGTGGTCTGGTACCAGGTGGCCCGCAAGGGCTCGGAGTCGGCCTGGATGCAGAAGAAGCTCGCCGCCCCCAAGGTCCGGGCCGGCTACGAGCGCTGGGTGAGCCGGATGGAGGGACGGCCCTGGTTCTCCGGCGGCATCATCTTCCTGGCGGCCTCGGTCGGGCTGCCACCGCTCCTTGCGATGGCCGCAGTGGCCGGCTTCCTCAAGATGCCGCTGTGGGTGTTCGTGCCCACCGTCTTCCTCGGTCGGACGCTCCGATTCACCATGATCTTCCTGGGGGTGGAGGGCCTCCAGGTGGGGTTCCACTGACGGGTCGCGCCGTGCGATGGCTTAGGCTGGAGCCATGTCGTCGAGCCTGATCGCCACCGCTGTTCTGCGAGCCTCCGAGGAAGCCGGCGACCCCGCCGTCCCCGCTTGGGTGATCGGGGCGATCGCCCTCGGCATCCTGATGGCGCTCCTCATCGGGCTGGTGTCCTTCGGCGGAGGACGCGAGCACAGCTAGTGCTTCGTCCATGACCCACCGCGCCATCGCGCGACGCCGTGTCGGCGTCATGGGGGGCACGTTCGACCCCATCCACCACGGTCACCTCGTCGCAGCCTCGGAGGCGCAGGCCTGGTTCGACCTCGACGAGGTCATCTTCGTGCCGACCGGTCGTCCCTGGCAGAAGAGCGACCGGGTCGTCTCGCCGGCCGAGGACCGCTACTTGATGACGGTGGTCGCGACCGCGGCCAACCCGCGATTCCGGGTCTCCCGGGTCGACATCGACCGTGACGGGCCGACGTACACGATCGACACGCTGCGCGACCTGGCCATCGAGCTGCCGGACGCCGATCTCTACTTCATCACCGGTGCCGACGCGCTGGGCGACATCTTCAGCTGGCGCGACGCCGAGCGGGTCTTCGAGCTCGCACACTTCGTCGGATGCACCCGACCCGGCGCCGAGCTCGACCCCGCCACGATCGAGCTGATGCCCCCCGACCGGGTCACCCTTCTCGAGGTCCCCGCCCTCGCGATCAGCTCCACCGACTGTCGCGAGCGACAGCGCCAGCTTCGCCCCGTCTGGTACCTCGTGCCCGACGGGGTCGTGCAGTACATCACCAAGCACCGCCTCTACTCGACAACGAAAGACTCCTCATGACCGCCACTGACCATGCCATCGAGCTCGTCCACGCGGCGGCTCGCGCCGCCAGCGACAAGCTGGCCGAGAAGATCATCGCCTTCGACGTCAGCGAGCAGCTCGCCATCACCGATGCCTTCGTCCTGGCCTCCGCCACCAACGATCGACAGGTGAAAGCCATCGTCGACGAGGTCGAGGACAAGCTGCGCGAGATCGGCGCCAAGCCGATCCGGCGCGAGGGCGAGCGCGACGGGCGCTGGGTCCTCATCGACTACGGCGAGATCGTCGTGCACGTCCAGCACCAGGAGGAGCGCGAGTTCTACGCCCTCGAGCGGCTCTGGCGCGACTGCCCGGCGATCGCTCTGCCCGCTGACGTGACCGGACCGCCGAGCCAGCCCGCCGGTGACCAGCCCGCCGGTGACTGAGCCGCGCACCCTGATCCTGCTCCGCCACGGCCGCACAGCCTGGAACCACGCGGGGCGGGTCCAGGGCCACCGCGAGGTCGACCTCGACGACGTCGGGACCATGCAGGCCAAGCAGGTGGCCGAGGCCATGGCGAGGCTGGCCCCGAGTCTGCTGTGGTGCTCCGACCTCGCGCGCACGCGTCAGACCTGCGAGCCGGTCGCTGCCGCGACCGGTCTCGAGCCGGCGTACGACGCCCGGTTGCGGGAGTTCTTCTTCGGCGAGCGAGAAGGCCTGACGCACGCCGAGTACGCCGCTGCCGCTCCCGAGGAGTTCGAGGAGTTCCGCCGCGGTCAGTACGACGCCTGTCCCACCGCCGAGCGGACGGCTGAGGTGGAGACCCGGATGGCTGCGGTCCTGCACGAACTGCTCGACGCCACGCCCGCCGGCGAGAGCGCCGTCGCGATCTCTCACGGCGCCGCGATCAGGGTCGCCACCGGCGCGCTGCTCGGCTGGCCGGCAGCGCAGTTCCACACGCTGCGCGGCCTCGACAACTGCGGCTGGGTGGTTCTCCAGCAGCACGAAGAAGCCCCCAGCGTGCGCTTGGTGGCCTACAACCGCACCGCGTGACGGCTCCTCAGGGGGGTCGATTTCGCTTCTCCCGGGGCGTTGGCTAAAGTTCTCGTCGTTGCCCTTCGGGGCAACAGGTTCGGGGCTGTGGCGCAGCTGGTAGCGCACCTGCATGGCATGCAGGGGGTCAGGGGTTCGAATCCCCTCAGCTCCACCGAATCACCAGGTCACAGGCCGTGTCGGAGTCCTAGCACTAGGAGTCAGACACGGCCATTGGTCATTTATCCGGACGAGGCGCTGGCCGCTCTCCTGGCAAGATCTCGATTCCGTGGAGAGCGTGCACGCTCTGCATCCGACCGTCGCGGGTGTGTTCCGCTACGGCACCCGCATCGCGACGGCTCGCGGGACTTGCGCCGGTACTTGCTCTGACCACCGGCGAGAACTTTGCGCATCGCGATGTGTTGGGCTCCCGTCACGTCCGCACGAGCCCGATGATCGGCCGTCACCCTTTCGCCAGGCACACTTGACGGGTGCCCAAAGCCTCAGACACTCGAGACGTTGCGTCGACAACGCAGCAGGAGTCGGGCGTGGCCAACTGGCCTTTCATCGGTCACTTCGGCGGCCACCGACTGCATCGAGGACGGCCTGACCGCCGTGGAGGATGCCCGCAACCGTCCCTTCCTGGTCATCGGCCCCGGGCGGCGTCGCGTGGGGATCGTCGGTGAGACGCACGCTGCGGCAGCCGTAGTTGTCGACGACCGCCGCGGTGAGGTCGCCGTCGTGGTTCCAGACGACCATGAAGCGTGGGCCCAGGTCGGCAGTGCACTCCCCGCCGCCATCGATGACCGAGAGGCCGGCCAGGGCGTCGCCGAGCGCCGGTAGACGTTCGGCGGAGACGAGCGAAGCGACCGTCCGTCGAGGGGCGCGATACGAGATCGTTGACATCACTCTGGGACGTTGTCGCTGGTGTGCCGGTTCCGCACCGACGAGTAGACGAGGACAGCGAGGAAGAAGGCGCCGAGAGCGCCTTGTGTCCCAGCAGTGGCCCAGTCGCTCTGGGTGGCTCGATAGATGCTGCTCGCGACGAAGTACGCCGCGAGCGCAACGACGCCGATGGTGCCCCAGGAGTCACGCAGTCGGCGCTGCATCACGTCAGTCATGCTCGGACCCTACGGTGCCGACTAGCCGCCGCAGCAGCCGCTGCCGGCGGTGGCAAGGGCATTCGGCTCGTCGAACGCGCCGGCACCGTTGCAGACGCCGGTCTCGGGAAGGACCAGCTCGACCCGATCGGCTGACTCGAGGTCTCCGGTCAGCGCGGCGACCACGGACCGGACCTGCTCGAAGCCGGTCATGGCCAGGAACGACGTGGCCCGTCCGTAGGACTTCATCCCCACCAGGAACAGGCCGGGCTCGGGTTGGGCGAGCTCCCGGTGACCGTGGGGGGCCACGTCTCCACAGCTGTGGTGATCAGGGTGGATCTGCTCCGCGAGCACCCGGGAAGCCCCGAGCGCAGGATCGAGGTCGAGCCGGACCTCGGAGAGGAAGTCGAAGTCCGGTCTGAAACCCGTGACCACGATGACCTCGTCGACCCCGGAGACCGTCTCTCCGGTGCTCGAGGTGAGGGTGAGCGAGCCGTCGGGAGCGGCGCTGACCGACTCGGTGCGGAAGCCGACGACGCTCGTGACGTGGCTGTCGGCCGCCGCGGATCGCGCATCCTGGCCGAGCTTGCCGCGCTGCTCGAGCTGGTCGTTGTCGCCGCCACCGAAGGCATCGCCGAGCCGGGGACGACGCAGCAGCCAGGTGACCCGGGTGCTCGCGTCACGCTCGGCCAGGGCGGCCAACCCGATCAGCACCCCCTGGGCGGAGGCGCCCTTGCCGGCCAGGGCGACGTGCTTGCCGCGGAACCGTGCGGCCACCGCAGGGTCGTTGAGGTCCGGGATGCCGTAGGTGATGCGGTCGGCGTGCTCGCGCTCGCCGAGGGCTGGATAGCCGTCGGCGCCGAGGGGGTTCGGACTGGTCCAGGTGCCCGAGGCATCCACCACGGCGCTCGCGCGGAGCCGACGGCGTCCGGTGGGGCCCTCCACATGCAGGGCGAACGGGTCCGACTCGCGCCCGGAGTCGACCATCAGGTCCCGGCTGTTGCGACCGACACCGACGACCGTGGTGTCGAGGTGTACGTCGCCGGTGGGCAGCGTGGTAAGCAGATCGGCCAGCGGGACGAGGTAGTGCTCGCGCCACTCGCCTCCGGTGGGGTAGGTCGACTCGTCGGGCGGCGTCCAGGTGCCGCTCGCTTCCAGCAGGCGACGGGCGGCCGGGTCGATGAGCTCGGACCAGGATGAGAACAGTCGGACGTGGGCCCACTCGGCGACGGCGGCGCCGGCGCTCGGCCCTGCCTCGAGCACGACGAAGTCCAGCCCGCGCTCGGCGGCGTGGGCGGCGGCAGCCAGTCCGACGGGGCCGGCGCCGATGATGGCCAAGGGGTGGTCCATGAGTCCTCCAAGTCCGAATTCATCGACAAGCGTCGATGGATTCGAACAGTATCGACGTACGTCGATGAAAGCAAGGTAGGCTCGGGGTGTGGTCACCTCCCTGAGCAAGCAGGACGCCGAGAGCTATGCGGAATGGTTCGCCCTGCTCGGCGACCCCACGCGGGTGCGCCTGCTGCACCTCGTCTCGACCGCTCCGTCTGGGACGCTCCGCATCGGAGACCTCGCCGCGGCGCTCGGCGTCAGCCAGTCCACCTGCTCGCACCACGTGGAGATGCTGAGGAAGGTCGGCTTCGTGATCGTCGACAAGGTCGGCACGTCGAGCCTGGTGTCGGTCAACGTGACTTGCTGCACCGGCCTGCCGCACGCCGCAGACGTCGTCATGGGCACGTTGGCCTCAGTGCCCTGCTGTCCCGAGGACCTTCCCCAGGACGTCGCCACACGGCTGCTGGTCGAGAGCGACCTGGCCGTGGTGCTCGAGATCTACGCCGAGGGCCTGGCCACCCGCAACGCGACCTTCGAGACCACGGTGCCGACCGCGGAACAGCTGCAGGCCAAGTGGATCCCTGGCCTGGCCTGGGTAGCGACCATCGACGATCAGGTCGTGGGCTGGACCGCGGTGATGCCGATCTCGGGTCGCGACTGCTACTCCGGGGTGGGGGAGACCTCGGTCTACGTCGCTGCGTCAGCCCAGGGTCGGGGGGTCGGCAAGGCGCTGCTCCACCGTCAGGTCAACGAGGCCGATGCTGCGGGCATGTGGACCCTCCAGACCGCGATCTTCCCCGAGAACAGGTCGAGCCTGGCCCTGCACCGTTCCGCGGGCTACCGCACCCTGGCCGTGCGGACCCGGATCGCCCAGCTGGACGGCGTATGGCGGGACACGGTCCTGCTCGAGCGTCGCAGCGAGGTCGTCTGAGCTCTGGCGCCTGACTGCTGGCGTCGGCAAGGGGGCCGTGCCAGAGTGCTGGGACCCCTTGTCGCCGCCGACCGGAGGTGGCATCCGTCCCAGACCTCGGGAGCAGCCATGCCCATCCTCACCCAGATCCGCGTCCGTCAGCCCGCCAAGCTCGACCTGGTGGGAGATCAGTTTGTTGTTTCCGGCATCGGCGGTGGGTTCGAGGGCACGATCGGTCTGCGCGCCCTCGGCCCGCGAGGAGCGGTGCTGGGCACGGGAAGCGCGCAGTCCGCTGCCGGTGGTATCGGCACCGGCGAGTTCTCCGCGACGCTGAGCCTGGACCGATCGCCCAAGGCCGGCACCCGGATCACCCTCCAGGTCTTCGGCGACAACCCGGGGCTGCCCGACCAGGGACCGGATCCCGGCTTCGACCTGTGCGAGGTCGAGCTCATCTACTTCCCGCGGCTGCGCGGGTTCGTGCTCTATCGGGTCGAGGCCGGCGACACGCTGACGGCGATCGTGCGGATGATGCGTGACTACGGACGCACCACGGTGGCGAAGATCGTCGCGGCCAATCCCCAGATCAGCGACCCGGACCTGATCCAGGTCGGCTGGCGGTTGCGGATCCCCCTCCAGGATTGAGCGCCGTGCCCGACGCGCCCGCCGCACCCGACGCTCAGCGGCGGGTGCGGTCGGGCGTCTCGGGCGTGGTGCCTGGCGCACCGGCACACTGGGGGCCGTGACCCCCGACCCGCTGCGACGCCTGCTGGAGACCCCGCCGGACCTTCCGGTGCGTCACGGTCTCGGCGAGCTCGCCGCCGCCCTCGCCCACGGCGGCACGGCGGTGGTCCAGGCGCCGCCGGGAAGTGGCAAGACCACCCTGGTGCCGCCGGCGGTCGCCGTCGCCGTGGGTGCAGGGCGTGTGGTCGTCACCCAGCCCCGCAGGATTGCCGTGCGCGCCGCCGCTCGGCGGCTCGCCCACCTCCTCGGCGAACCGGTCGGGGAGACGGTTGGCTTCGCCGTACGAGGCGAACGTCGCGGAGGCTCGGACACCCGGATCGAGTTCGTCACCACGGGGATCCTGCTGCGCCGCCTGCAACGCGACCCGGGGCTGAGCGGGACCGCAGCCGTGGTGCTCGATGAGGTGCACGAGCGCGCGCTGGACGCCGACCTGACCCTGGCGCTGCTCGTCGACGTCCGAGCGCACCTGCGTGCGGACCTGCCCCTGGTCGCGATGTCGGCCACGATCGAGGCCGACCGCACGGCTGCGCTGATCGGCGGTGCCCACTCCGCTCCGGTGATCACCGTGCCGGGGGCGCTGCACCCGGTCGAGGTCGTCTGGAGCCCGCCACCACCGGGCATCCGGCACTCCGACGACCGCGGCATCACCCGTGGCTTCCTCGACCACGTGGCGGCCACCACGAGGATGGCTCTGGCCGGCACGACCGGCGACGTCCTGGTCTTCGTCCCCGGCGTCCGCGAGGTCAGCGAGGTCACCCGCAGGCTCACCGGCGTCGGCGAGATCGACGTACGGCCTCTGCACGGGCGGCTGACCAGCGCCGAGCAGGACCTCGCGCTGACCGCCGGGCCGCGGCGCCGGGTCGTGGTCTCCACGGCGGTCGCCGAGTCGTCGCTGACGGTGCCGGGTGTGCGGACGGTCGTCGACGCAGGTCTGTCGCGCGAGCCGCGCACCGACCACCGGCGCGGCCTGGCCGGGCTGGTCACCGTGCGCGTCAGCCAGGCTGCCGCCGAGCAGCGCGCGGGTCGAGCGGGCCGTGAGGGCCCGGGCGCGGCGTACCGCTGCTGGTCGCAGGCCGAGCACGCCCACCTCGCCGCTCACCCGCTCCCGGAGATCGCAACCGCTGACCTGGCGTCCTTCGCCCTCGAGGCTGCCGTCTGGGGAGCCCCCGGCGGCGCCGGTCTCGCCCTGCTCGACCAGCCGCCCGCCGTCGCGCTCGCCGCAGCGCAGAGCACCCTGGTCGACCTCGGCGCCCTCGAACCGGACGGCATGGTCACCGAGGACGGTCGGAAGATCGCCGCGCTGGCCACCGACCCCCGCCTGGCGCGGGCGCTGCTGACCGGTGCCTCCCTGGTCGGCGGTCGCCGATCCGCAGAGGTCGTCGCCCTGCTCGGCGAGGACGTCCGGGCTCCGGGCGGAGATCTGGTCGCGGCTCTGCGCAGCCTGCGCAGCGGTAGTGATCGTGGGGCCTCGGCCGCGTGGAAGGCCGCCGTGCGCCGCCTGGTCGGTGCGCTGCCCGACGACCTCCGCACCCACCCCGGCGAGCCCGGGCTCGGCGACGACCTTGCCGTCGGCACAGTGGTCGCCCTGGCCCACCCCGACCGGATCGCTCGCCGGCGGGGGAGTGAGGGGAGCGCCGGCGCCTACCTCATGGTCTCGGGCACGGGAGCGGTGCTGCCGCGCGAGGCCACCTCGTTGGTCGGAGTCGCGTGGATCGCCGTGGCCGACGCCGACCGCAGCCCCGGCGCTCGCGACGCACTCGTGCGCTCGGCGGCCCCGTTGGAGGAGTCGCTCGCCCTCGACGCGGCCCTGAGCCGCTGGGAGGAGTGCGACGACGTGCGCTGGGACGACGGGCGGATCGTGGCCCGCCGGGTGACCCGCCTCGGTGCGATCGAGCTGGCCTCCGCTGCGATCACCGACCCGGACCCAGCGCTCGTCTCCGTGGCGTTGCGCGACGGACTCAGCCGCGACGGGCTCGACGTCCTGCGCTGGAGCGAGGCCGCGACGGCCCTCCGACGACGGTTGGCCTTCCTGCACCTCACGCTGGGCGAGCCGTGGCCCGATGTCAGCGACGTCGGGCTGCTCGACAGGATCGACACCTGGCTCGGCGCCGAGCTGGCGCGCGTGCGCAGCAACCGGGACCTGGCGCGCATCGACATCCTTGCCGCCCTGCGGCGGTTGCTGCCCTGGCCGGAGGCCGGCCGCCTCGACGAGCTGGCCCCCGAGCGCGTCGGCGTGCCGAGCGGCAGCACGGTCCGGATCGACTACGGCCCGGAGCAGCCGGTGCTCGCCGTCCGGGTCCAGGAGATGTATGGCGCCACCAGCACCCCGCGCCTCGCCGACGGGCGCGTGCCGGTGCTGCTCCACCTGCTCTCGCCGGCCGGCCGCCCGGCTGCGGTCACCGCCGACCTGGCGTCCTTCTGGACGACCGGCTATCCGGGCATGCGGGCCGAGCTGCGCGGACGCTACCCGAAGCACGCCTGGCCGGAGGATCCGAGTGCGGCCGAACCGTTGCGCGGCACCAAGCGGCGCGCGTCCGGCGGGTGAGGTGCGTCCTCCCTCCTGCCGACGCTGGCCAATTCTGCGTGGAACGACTCGTGCTCGTCCGTCTAACCTTCACACATGGTGTCGTTCGTGAAGTCGGTGACCTTTGACTGCACTGATCCGATGCGGCTCGCAGCGTTCTGGGCAGCGGCACTCGGGTCGAATGTTGACGAGGACAGCACAGTGGAACGGGCCTGGGTGGAACCGGCGGGCTGGGGCGGTCCGAACTTGTGGTTCCAGAAGGTGCCCGAACGAAAGACCACCAAGAACCGCCAGCACTTCGACCTGCGAGCAGTCGATGGCCTTCATGCGGAGGTGCGGCGTCTCGTCGACCTCGGCGCTGTCGAACGGCGTCGTCAGGGGGGCCTCGTGGTCATGGAGGACCCGGAGGGCAACGAGTTCTGCGTCGAGTCTTGACGTCCGGATCTGCCGCATAGTGTGCGCATCAGCGCGCACGGATCTGCCGCTTGGGCGCGGTCGTCAGCGGCCGTAGTGGTATCGGCATGCTGCGATGCGAACCTCTGTGTCCATGACCTTGTAGACGAGCCGGTGTTCGTCGGTGATTCTCCGCGACCAATAGCCTGCGAAGTCATGCTTGAGCGGCTCGGGCTTGCCTATCCCGCTATTGCCGTTGCGCTGAACGTCCTGGATCAGCAGGTTGACGCGCTTGAGGACCTTGCGGTCCTGCGCCTGCCACCACAGGTAGTCCTCCCATGCATGGGCGTCCCAAACCAGCAGCATGCTCAGTCGGCGTCGACCAGATCGTGCTGCTCGCCGAGGCCAGCCTCAAGACGCTCCATCGCGTCGAGCAGGCGCCGCGCGTTGGCGGGCGATCGCATGAGGTATGCCGTCTCGCGAAGCGACTCAAAGTCAGCGAGCGACATGATGACGACTGGCTCGTGGCCAGCGCGGGTGATCACGATCTCCTCGCGGTCGTTGACCACACTGTCGAGGACCTCGGCGTAGCGGGCACGGGACTCGGTGTAACTAAGTGTCTTCATGACTCCTCCTGTACGTAAAACCGTACAGGCCACACGGGTCGTCCGCAAGAGCGCGGATCTGCCGCTGATGGAGCGGCCCGTCAAACGTGCACAGGTCGCTGGGGAGCCCGGATTTAGTGGACCTTAATAGGTGCGGAGACGCCTATGCACGCCACGAAGATCGCAGAATCAGCAATCCTTGGCACCGCCGAGCAACCTGACGCAGCGCCGGGACCGTTAGGGGACGAGTAGAGGAGCAACGGGTGGCACCTGACCAGATGGCGGAGTTCGAGCAGTTCGTGGGCGACCACGAGCGTTCGCTGCGACGCACGGCGTACCTGCTGTGCGGCGACTGGGCCCGCGCCGAGGACGCCACCCAGGACGGGCTGCTCAAGCTGTACCGCGCCTGGGCGCGGCTCGATCATGGGCCGGCCCTGCGCTCCTACGCCCATCGTGCCGTCACCACCGCCGTGATCGACCAAGGACGCCGCCCCTGGCGACGCGAGCATCTCCGTGCGGTGCCGGACAGTGCTCACGCGCTCGCCCCCGACAGTGATCGCCGGCTCGCCCTCTTGGCGGTCCTGCGGACGCTGCCGGTACGTCGGAGGGCCTGCCTCGTGCTGCGCTACTTCGCGGACCTGTCCGTGGAGGAGACCGCCGAGGTGCTCGGCGTCACGACCGGCACCGTCAAGAGCACCACCGCCCGCGCCCTCGACCAGCTGCGCGCCGCTCTCGTGGCGACCGGCTCCGACCTGCTCCTGGAGGACTGAGATGACCGACCACGAACCAGACCCGGCCCTCGAGGGCCGGCTGCGTACAGCCTTCGAGCAAGCCGCCGACGACACGGGCCGCGCGCCCGTGACGGCGACCGACATCATCGAGCGGGACCGCTCCCACTCCCGCACGCGTCGTCGGCGAGCCGTCGCCGGCCTGGCCGCCGGGGCCGGCCTGGTGGCAGCGTCCGTGCTCATCGCGACCGCAGGACCGTCGGGCCCACCCGAGGAGCCGCGCTCGTCGCCGGGACTCGAGGCTCGGCCGACGCCGACCCCTGCAGCACCGGACGTCGTCGACCCGAGTCGTGGTTCCGGGGGGAGCGCTGCCTGCATCTTCAGCATCCGGTTGGGCGATGTCGCCTACGACGGCTCGGGAACGCCTGAGCGCCCGCCCCCGCTGACGGGGCGCCTGCTCCCCGCGACCGTGCCCGGCTGCAACGACACCGGCGGGACCGGCGCCCCGGACGAGGAGATCGAGGTCGCCGAGATCGAGGGGGTCTCCTCCGAGGTCGCGGTGTTCTGGCAGGACGCAGTGCTCGTACGCCGTGGGGCCGAGCTGCCCGCCGGCAGCGAGGCGTGGTTCGAGCCACTGACCTGCGCGAGCGACGGACCCACCGACCTGGTGGGGCGGTGGCTCGGGGTGACGTCGCAGCAGGAGGTGCGCTTCGACGGCGACCTCCGGGCGCCGTTGCGCATCACGCTCGTCATCGAGGAGACGACGCCGGCCTCCGACGACTACGTGGGCTACACGATCCGGATCCACGACGAGGGAGGAGCCGACCCAGCCCTCGACAAGCAAGCTGCCGAGGAAGCGTTGTGGTCGTCACGCGCGCGACTGCGGGCGCAGGTCCACTGCGACGGCGACCGCTTCGTGGCCGACGGCTTCGAGCTCGCCCCGCGGTGAGGCTCAGGTCAGGCTGAGCTCGGACCAGTCGACCTTCGCGGTGCGCTGCTGGTACTCGCTGACCTTGCCCGGCCAGTTGGTCGTGATGCGCGAGCCGTCGACGTACCAGCTGTCGCAACCGGTCCACGCGGTCGCGAGCAGCCGCGACTGCATCTCCTGGTCGTAGGCCTCGTAGACCGTCTCGCGCACCTCGACGCGGCGGGCGCCGCAGTCAGCGAGGCGGCGCGCGACCTGGGCGACGTACCCGGCCTGGGCCTCCATCATCGCGATGATCGAGCTGCCACCGAGGTTGGTGTTGGGGCCGTAGATCGCGAAGAAGTTGGGAAAACCCGGCACGGACAGGCCCAGGTGGGCGCGGGCGCCGTCGGCCCAGGCCGCGTGCAGGTCGGCCCCGCCCTCGCCGGTGACGGCGACGTCGGCGAGGAAGGCGGTCGCGGCGAAGCCGGTGCCCCAGATGATCACGTCGGCCTCGTGGAGCACCCCGGCGGCATCACGGACCCCACCCGGCTCGATCGCGGCAACGCCGTCGGTGACGACCTCGACGTGGTCGCGGTCGAGAGCGGGGTACCAGTCGTTGGAGAAGAGGATCCGCTTGCAGCCGATCTCGTAGTCGGGCACCAGCTTGGCGCGCAGGGCTGCGTCCTTGACCTGACGTCGCAGGTGCACCTTCCAGGCCGTGCCGATCGTCCCGAGCACCGGCTTCGACCAGCGCACCTGCCCGCCGAGGGCGGCGTTGAGGACCTCGGTGAGGCGGAAGGTGGCGCCGCGCTCGACCGTGAGCAGTCGGGGCCAGCGGGCGAACGCGCGGTGGTGGCGCGGGGCGTAGGCCTGGTCGGGCTTCGGGACGACGTAGGGCGCCGAGCGCTGGAAGATCGTCATCTCCTGCACTCGGTCGACGATGCCGGGCACGAACTGGATCGCGCTGGCGCCGGTGCCGATCACCGCGACCCGCTTGCCGGTGAGGTCGATGTCATGGCGCCACTGGGCGGAGTGGAAGGTCGGTCCGGCGAAGGTCTCTGCGCCGGGGAGCGACGGGATGACCGGGTTGGAGAGCTGGCCGACGGCAGAGACGACCAGGTCGGCCTCGTACGTCGTGCCGTCGGCCGTCGCGACGGTCCAGGTGGTCCCGTCGAGGGTGCAGGAGGTCACGGCCGACCCGGTGACCACGAGGTCGGTGAGCCCCTCGCGCTCGGCTGCCTCTCGCAGGTAGGCGAGGATCTCGGGCTGCTTGGAGTAGCGACGCCCCCAAGCGGGGTTGATGGCCCACGACCACGAGTAGAGCGGTGACGGCACGTCGCACGCGGCGTCGGGGTAGGTGTTGTCGCGCCACACCCCGCCGACGCCGTCGGCCCGCTCGAGGACGGTGATGTCGGTGATGCCCTGCTGGAGGAGGGCGCGGGCGGCGCCGAGGCCGCCGAAGCCCGCTCCGATGATGATCACGCGTGGTGCTGCCTGGTTGCTCATGACTCGAAGGTAGGAGCCAGACAGGCCACGTGGTGGTCGTTGGGGAGTTCCTGATTGATAATTCCGGACATGAGTGTCGTCCGGTTCGAACCCGTTGCCGCGCACTGGGACTTCCCGCGCTCCACGGCCGGGGTGCTGGTGCTGCTGCGCTTCGGTGAGGCGGCAGGGGTGCAATCGCAGCGAGCCCTGGTCGGGACCGGACTGCGGGTCGGCGACCTGGGTGGCCCGGGTGGCCCGGGAGGCCAGGGAGGCCCGGGAGGCGAGGTCACTGCGGCGCAGGAGCTGCGGGTGGTGCGCTCGCTCCACCGCACCCTCGGTGAGGTCGGGGCCGCGGTGGGGGAGCGCTACGACGCCGCGACGTTCGGGGCCTTCGGCTTCGCGATGCTGGCCAGCCGCACGGTCCTGGACGCGATGGCCTTCGCGGTCCGCTTCATCGACCTCAGCCACGCCTTCGCCCTGCCGCGCGCCGAGGTGATCGACGCCCGGGTCGTGGTGAGCCTCTCCGGAGAGGGTCTGCCTGCCGACGTCCGCCGGTTCCTCCTCGAGCGCGACGCGGTGGCCGTCCACCGGGTGATCGAGAGTCTGGTGCCCGGGGGCGTCGGGGCGGTGCTGGCCTGGGAGTCGCCCGGAGCCACGATCAGCTTCGGCGCCGACCAGCTCGACCGGCCGTTGCCGGAGCGCAGCCCGCAACGGCTGGCCCTGGCAGCACAGGTGTGCGCCGACATCGTCGACGTCCGGCGAGCCCGGTCCGGCTTGGCGAAGGACGTCCGCATCCTCATCACCCAGCGGTTGGAGCACGGCGCGCCGATGGGGGAGGTCGCCGCCGCGCTGGCGCTGAGCGAGCGCACGCTGCGGCGCCGGCTGAGCAGCGAGGGTGTCGGCTACCAGGAACTGCTCGACGAGGTGCGTTCCTCGCTGGCAACGGCTCTGCTCGGCGGACGCGCCACGATGCCGGTCGCCGCGGTCGCGGCCCGGCTCGGGTACGCCGACGCCGCGGCACTCGGCCACGCCCGGGCGCGGTGGCGTCGTACGGTCAGGTGATCGTCATGCCACCGTCGACGGCCAGGGTCTGGCCGGTGACGTAGCCGGCGGCGTCCGAGGACAGCCAGACGATGGTCGCGGCCAGCTCTGCAGGGTCGCCCTTGCGGCCCATCGGGATCCGCGCGCCCATGGCGTCGAGGTAGCCGTCGGGGTAGGAGTCGGTCATCTCGGAGACGAAGAACCCCGGCGCGATCGCGTTGACCCGGATGCCCTTGCGCCCGGTCCACTGCTGGGCGAGGTCGCGGGTCATCCCGATCAGGCCGGCCTTCGAGGCGGCGTACGCGGCCTGGGGGAGCCCGGCGGTCGTGAGACCGAGCACCGAGGAGATGTTGATGATGCTGGAGCCCGGCTTCATCACCCGGCCGCAGGCCTGCGCCATCCAGTAGCAGCCGTTGAGGTTGACGTCGATGACGTTGCGGAACTGCTCCGGCGTCTCTCGGGTCGCCGGAACGGCGGTGCCGATGCCGGCATTGTTGATCAGGATGTCGACGCGGCCGAACTCCTCCATGGCCAGCGCCACGAGGTTGGTGCACGAGTCGGGGTCCGCGACGTCGGTGGCCACGGTGAGGGCGCGCCGGCCGGTCTTCTCGACCAGGGCCGCGGTGTCGGCGAGCTTGTCGACGCGGCGGGCGCCGAGGGCCAGGTCTGCGCCGGCCTCGGCCAGCGCCTGCGCGAAGGCCACGCCGAGACCGCTGGAGGCGCCGGTGACGACCGCGACCTTGCCGTCGAGGCGGAACATGTCGATCACGTTGTTGGCAGTCATGCTGTGATCGTAGGGTGACCCGCTCCGCCTTCTCGCTCTACCGCGCCGAGCCCGACTCGCCCCCGGCTACTAGCGCGCGAATCACCGGCACGACGTGCCGGTGATTCACGCGCTAGGATGTGTGCATGAGCACCCGCACCCTGCTTCTTGGACAGCCGCGCTGATCGATCCCTGATCGCGCGGCTACCCCTCCATGCGAGGGGTTTTTTCATGTCCACAGCACGCCGAGCCCGTCCCAGCAGGAGAACGCACCGATGAACACACCGTCCGACGCCGAAGTCCCCAACTCCTACGACGCCGCCGCGATCGAGCAGAAGTGGCAGCAGGTCTGGAGCGAGCTCGACCCGTTCCGCGCCGATGACGAAGCCGTCGCCTCGGGCGCGAAGCAGGGCCGCTACGCGCTGACGATGTTTCCCTACCCCAGCGGTGACCTGCACATGGGTCACGCCGAGGTCTTCGCGCTGCACGACGTGATCGCGCGCTACTGGCGCTTCCGCGGTTTCGAGGTGCTGAACCCGATGGGCTGGGACTCCTTCGGGCTGCCCGCCGAGAACGCCGCGTTCCGCAACAACGAGCACCCCGCGACCTACACCTACGCCAACATCGAGACCCAGGCCGACTCGATGAAGAAGTACGGCCTGGCCTTCGACTGGTCGCGGCGCCTGCACACCTCCGACCCGGAGTACTACCGCTGGACGCAGTGGCTGTTCCTGAAGTTCCGCGAGCGTGGCCTGGCCTACCGCAAGAAGAGCCCGGTCAACTGGTGCCCCGACGACCAGACCGTGCTGGCCAACGAGCAGGTCGTCGACGGCGCCTGTGAGCGCTGCGGTGCCGTGGTCACCAAGCGGGACCTGACCCAGTGGTACTTCAAGATCACCGAGTACGCCGAGCGGCTGCTGACCGACCTGGACACCGTCGCCGACGCGTGGCCCAACCGGGTGGTCACCGCCCAGCGCAACTGGATCGGTCGCTCCGAGGGCGCTCACGTCGACTTCGTCGTCGAGGGTCGCGAGGAGCCGATCACGGTCTACACGACGCGTCCCGACACGCTGTACGGCGCGACGTTCATGGTGATCGCCGCCGACGCCGACCTGGCCGCCGAGATCGTCAGTGACGAGCAGCGGGCCGCCTTCGAGGCCTACCGCGAGGAGACGCGCCGCGCCTCCGACATCGACCGGCTGGCCACCGACCGGCCCAAGAGCGGCGTGGACCTGGGCGTCACCGCGACCAACCCCGTCAACGGCGAGCAGGTGCCGGTGTGGGCCTCCGACTACGTGCTGGCCGACTACGGCACCGGCGCGATCATGGCCGTGCCCGCCCACGACCAGCGTGACCTGGACTTCGCCAAGGCGTTCGACCTGCCCGTACGACGAGTGGTCGACACCGGCGAGGACAACCCGGAGGAGACCTGGGTCGCGACCACGGGCGACGGCGTCTACGTCAACTCGGGGCCGCTGGACGGCAAGAGCGACAAGACGGCCGGCATCGCCGCGATGATCGAGGTGCTGGCCGAGCGCAGCACCGGCACCGGCACGGTCAACTACCGCCTGCGCGACTGGCTGCTGAGCCGACAGCGCTTCTGGGGCTGCCCGATC
Source organism: uncultured Actinomycetota bacterium (assembly GCA_963761285.1). Classification (GTDB taxonomy): domain Bacteria; phylum Actinomycetota; class Actinomycetes; order Propionibacteriales; family Nocardioidaceae; genus Nocardioides. Next base: position 631,195 of record CAVXGJ010000016.1, read on the forward strand.
CCCGTCATCCACTGCGACGCCTGCGGCGAGGTCGACGTACCCCTGGACCAGCTGCCCGTCGAGCTGCCCGAGCTGAAGGGCTCCGACCTGAAGCCCAAGGGCGTCTCGCCACTGGCCGCGGCCGACGACTGGGTCAACGTCGACTGCCCGTCGTGCGGTGGACCCGCCAAGCGTGACAGCGACACGATGGACACGTTCGTCGACTCGTCGTGGTACTTCCTGCGCTACACCTCGCCCGGCTACACCGAGGGTCCCTTCGACCCCGACAAGCTGGCAACGTGGGGCAACGTCGACCAGTACGTCGGCGGGCTGGAGCACGCCGTGCTGCACCTGCTGTACGCCCGCTTCTTCACCAAGGTCCTGCATGACATGGGCATGGTCGACTTCATCGAGCCGTTCCAGCGACTGCTGGGCCAGGGCGTGGTGGTCAACGAGGGCAAGAAGATGTCGAAGTCCCTGGGCAACGGCGTCAACCTGGGCGAGCAGCTGACCGCCTTCGGCGTGGACGCCGTACGCCTGACGCTGGTCTTCGCCAGCCCGCCGGAGGACAACATCGACTGGGCCGACGTGTCACCAGCCGGCTCACAGAAGTTCCTGCAGCGCGCGTGGCGCCTGAGCGGTGACGTGACCTCGGAGCCCGGGGTCTCCTTCGCCGGCGGCGACGTCGCGCTGCGCCGGGTCACGCACCGCACCGTCCACGACGCCGAGGGATTGCTCGACTCCCAGCGCTTCAACGTCGTCATCGCCCGGGTGATGGAGCTGGTCAACGCCACCCGCAAGGCCATCGACGGTGTCGACAAGGGTGGCTGCGGCGCTGCCGACCCGGCGGTCCGTGAGGCCGCCGAGGCCGTCACCGTGCTGTTGTCGCTGGTCGCGCCCTACGTCGCCGAGGAGATGTGGGAGCGACTGGGCCACCCCGCCACCGTGGCGAACGCTGCGTGGCCCGTCGTCGACCCCGACCTGCTGGTCGAGGACACCGTGACGGCGGTGGTGCAGATCCAGGGCAAGGTGAAGGCCCGACTGGAGGTCGCCCCGACCATCAGCGCCGCCGACCTGGAGGCGCTGGCGATGACCAACGACACCGTGGTCGCCGCCATCGCCGGACGCGAGATCCGCAAGGTGATCGTGCGCGAGCCCAAGCTGGTCAACGTGGTCGTCTGACGCGTACGGCGTCGGTCGTGCCGGTGCGTCGCTAACCTGTCGCCATGCCTGCCCGCTCGATCGTCGTCGTGACCGACTCCACGGCTTCTCTGCCCGCAGACCTGGCCGAGGAGCGGGGGATCGTGGTGCTCCCGCTGCAGGTGGTGATCGGCGCCGACTCCTATGACGAGGACTCACCCGACGCGTCCCCGGAGCGGGTCGCGGAGGCGCTGCGCGACTATCGGCCGGTCAGCACGTCGCGGCCCTCGCCGGCCGCGTTCGGTGACCTCTACGACCGCTTGGCGCTCGCCGGAGCCAAGCAGATCCTGTCGGTGCACCTCTCCGGAGACATGAGCGGCACCTTCGAGTCCGCCCAGCTCGCGGGGCGCGACGCCGACGTGCGGGTGGTCTGCGTCGACTCCCGCCAGGTGGGGGTGGCGACCGGGTACGCCGCGCTGGCCGCGGCCGATGCGGTCGGGCGCGGGGCCTCGGTCGAGGAGGCCGCTGAAGCCGCCGAGAAGCGTGCCGCGGCCTCGTCGAGCTTCTTCTACGTCGACACCCTGGAGTACCTGCGTCGCGGCGGACGCATCGGCACCGCGGCGGCGTTGCTCGGCGGGGCGCTGGCCGTGAAGCCGATCCTGACCATCTCCGACGGTGTGGTCACCTCGCTGGAGAAGGTACGGACGTCGGGCAAGGCGCTCGCCCGACTGGCCGAGCTCGCCGTCGAGGCGGCGGGGGACGGCCCCGTCGACGTCTCGGTCGCCCACCTGGCCAACCCCGATCGGGCGGAGAGCCTGGCCGAGATGCTGGGCGACCGGCTCGAGAGGCAGCTCGAAGGCCGTCCCGTCTGGTGCTCGCAGGTCGGTGCGGTCCTCGGCGCCCACGTCGGGCCGGGCACGATCGCGGTCTGCGTCTCGCCGCGCACCTGAGCGCGGCCCACGAGTCGTCCACAAGCGTCCGTGGGCGGTGGCTTTTCCACAGGGTCGCGTGCAGGCGACACCAGGCTCGGGCGCGTACTTCTAGCGTGCTCGTCATGCGATCTCGACGCCCGTCCCAGGAGCATGCCGACGCGGTGAGCCGCCGGCTGGCCGAGCTGTCGTCCCAGCTGGCGGCATCCCGGGCGAGCGCCGAGGCAGCTCAATTCGACGACACCGCCGAACGCCCAGCAGTGCTGGACCGTGCCTCGGGCGACGACTGGTGGTCCGACCACACACGGGTGACGCAGCGGCCGCCGCTGAGTGTGGTGCCAGCCGTACGCCGACGTCGACGGCCCGGTCGAGCCGCCGTCGACGTGCCTGCACCGGTGCTTCCGGTCCCTGGCCGGCATGCCTCGCGTCGGCCGCTCGCCCTGAGCCCCGGCTCGGGGCCGGCAGCCCTGCTGGGACGCGTCGCGCTGGGTCCGTCCCAGCTGAGTGCGGTTGCCGTGCTGGTCGCGGTCGGACTGGCGATCACCTGCTGGTGGGTGGTGCGCAGCGATCCGGAGCCGGCGATCCCGGTGGCGGTCGAGCAGGTTGACGGCGCCGTCGGCTCACCGCTCGTCGTGACGCCCGAGAGCGAGGCGCCGGCCGTCGAGCCCGGAGCCACCCCGCTCACCGGCGCAGCAGCACCGGTGACGGTCGACGTGACCGGAAAGGTACGGCGCCCGGGCATCGTGGTTCTCGAGGCCGGCGCCCGCGTGGTCGACGCGCTCGAGCAGGCCGGTGGTGCGCGCCCCTCGGTCGACCTGACCTCCCTCAACCTGGCGCGGCTGCTCGTGGACGGTGAGCAGATCCGGGTCGGGCTGGCCTCGGACGGTGCCGCCGGGGGAGCCCCCCTGCCCTCGGCCCCCACGACAGGAGGAGCGCCAGCGCCGACTGCGCTCGTCGACCTGAACCTCGCCGACCAGGCGTTGCTCGAGACCCTGCCCCAGGTCGGACCGGTCACGGCGAGCGCCATCATCGCCTGGCGCACCGAGCACGGTGCGTTCACGGCCGTCACCGAGCTCCTCGAGGTCGATGGCATCGGTGAGGTGACCCTGGCGCAGGTGACCCCCCTCGTGACCGTCTGAGCCGTGCCCGACCTGGAGGCCGGGCCCGCCCGCTCGGCGAGCGACCTGCGGATGCCGCTGCTGGCGGTCGTCGGTTGGGCCGCCGCACTTCTGGCCCTGCTCCCGGTCACGCTGCTGGCGTCGGGGCTCGTGGTGACGTTGGTGGCCGGCGCGGTGTGGTCGGGCCGGTCGGCGCAGGCACGGGGAACGCTGGCCGCTGCGGCGCTCGTGCTGCTCGCGGTGCTGACCGCGGCGCTGGTGCGGAGCGAGGCCGTGACGTCGGGCCCGGTGGCGGCTCTCGCCGCCGACGGCGCTGCGGTCGAGATCGTGGCGAGGATCAGCATGGATCCACGGCGGGTCGCCGGGCCGTTCGGTGACCAGGTCGTCGTACGCCTCGACGTCCGGGAGATCGTCGGGCGAGGGTGGCGGCACAGGCTCTCGTCGCCGGTGCTCGTGATCGGCGACCCGGCCTGGGGCGAGGTGCCTCTGGGGGCGAGGGTCTCGACGACGGGTCGCCTGGCGCCGGCCGACGACCACGACCTCGCGGCGCTGCTGGTCGGGGGGTCAGCTCCGGTGGTCCTGGCAGACCCTGACGTGTGGTGGCGCGGGGCAGCCGCGGTGCGAGCCTCGATCCGCGATGCAGTCGCCCATCGTCCCGAGGCCCAGCGCGCGCTCGTGCCGGCGCTCGTCGACGGTGACGACGGCGGCCTCGACCCGGACCTCGAGGCCGACTTCCGAACGACCGGACTGACCCACCTCACGGCGGTGTCCGGCACCAACCTGACCCTCATCGTCGGCTTCCTGATGGTGCTCGCCAGGTGGTGCGGGGTGCGCGGCCGCTGGCTGACGGCCGTGGCCGTGGCCGGCATCATCGGCTTCCTTCTCCTCGCGCGCACCGAGCCGAGCGTCGTGCGCGCTGCGGCCATGGGGACCGTCGGCTTGCTTGCCCTCGGCTCCAACGGCAGGCAGCGTGCTCTGCGCGGGCTGTCGGTCGCCGTGGTCGGCCTGCTGTTGATCGATCCGTCGCTGGCTACCTCACCGGGCTTCGCGCTGTCGGCGATGGCGACGGGCGGCATCGTCCTGCTCGCTCCGGGCTGGAGGGACGCCCTGAGCCGCTGGCTGCCGCGCTGGCTCGCTGAGGCGATCGCCGTGCCGGCGGCGGCCCAGCTCGCGTGTACGCCGGTGGTGGCGGCGCTGTCGGGCCAGGTCAGCCTCGTCGCGGTGCCCGCCAACCTGCTCGTCGCGCCGGTCGTCGGACCCGCGACGGTCCTGGGCCTGGCCGGTGGACTCGTCGGGCTCATCGAGGTCGTCGGCAGCGTCCCGGCCAGGCTGCTCGGCACCGGCGCGGGCTGGTGTGTCGGGTGGATCGTGCTGGTCGCTGAGACCGGGGCCAGGGCGCCGCTCGCCGCCCTCGACTGGGGGAGCGGCCCGTGGGCGCTGGTGGTGCTCGTCCTGGTCTGCCTGGCGATCGTGCTGCTGGTCCCGTTGATGCTCCGGCATCCGGTCGCGGTCGGCCGTGCCGCAGCGGCGCTGGCGGTGCTCGCGGTGTTGGTGGTCAACCTGCCCGGCGGAGTCGGGCTGCCCGGGATCGGTCCGGGCAGCCGGTGGCCGGCGCCGGACTGGGTGATCGCGATGTGCGACGTCGGCCAGGGTGACGCCCTTGTCCTGAGAGCCGGACCGGACGCCGGGGTGGTGATCGACGCCGGACCCGACCCGGCGTCGGTCTCCAGGTGCCTCGACCGTCTCGGCATCGAGCAGGTGCCTCTCGTGGTCCTGACCCACTTCCACGCCGATCACGTCGACGGGTTGGCGGGCATCCTCGAGGATCGTGCGGTCGGCGCCATCTGGGCCACCACCCTGCTCGATCCGCCGCAGGCGGTGCGCGCGGTCGCGACCGCAGCCGGCGAGCGGGACCTGGTGATGGCCGGTCCGGCGAACGGCACCGTGCGCATCGGTGAGGTCACGCTGCAGGCACTGTGGCCCCTCGACCGCACACCCCATGCCGGACCCGGCGACGGCAGCACCGCCAACGATGCCAGCATCGTGCTCATCGCGGAGGTGTCCGGGGTCAGGATCCTCCTGACCGGCGACCTGGAGCCGCCGGGACAGGCCGCCCTCGCTACCACCCTCGCCGGCGTGGACGTCGACGTGCTCAAGGTGCCCCACCACGGCAGCCGCTACCAGGATCTCGACGTCCTCGCCTCGGTGCGCGCCGAGCTGGCGCTGATCTCGGTGGGGGCCGACAACGACTACGGCCATCCGGCGCCTGACGTCATCGCTGCGTTGGAGTCCGCCGGCACCGAGGTCGCGCGCACCGACGAGGACGGCGACGTGCTCGTGGCCCGGCGAGAGGACGGTGAGCTCCGGCTCGAGACCGCCGGCTGACAGACAGACTCAACGTTCTCGGCGTCCCCCTCGTTGACGTATCGACCGACCGCCGACGCCCAGGGGACCCTCATGCACCGCACCGCACGTCCACTGCTCGTAGCGTCCGCGCCGGGCTCCTGTCTCGCGCGCAGGATCGCGCTCGCCATGTTGAGTTGCGCCGTGCTGCTCGGCACAGCGCTGACCGGCATCCTCCCGGCGAGTGGTGAGGGCCCAGGCTGGGGCCCGCAGCAGGAGGTGCCACCGTTCGACGCAGTCCACCAGTCCCCGAGGAGCGCGATGTTCCCCGACGGCACCCTGGTCACGGTGTGGGAGCACGACCAGACGGGGAGCGAAGACGAGCTCACCACCATCTTTCGCTCGACGCGGCCACCCGGAGGGGAGTGGTCGATGCCGGAGGAGTTCCCGGTCGACGGTGTACGAAGCCTCGAAGGTGTGGCCGGGCGAGCCGACGGGGATCTGCTGGTCTCGATCTCCTATGAAAGCGCCCCCGCAGGCACCGAGCACCGCGTGAGCCGCTGGTCCGCCGCCGGAGCTGTTGACGACACCGGTGTGACCAATACCCAGGACGCCTACACACTCGGTTCCGACAACACCGGCGACGTGATCGCCGACCGCCTCGGGGGTAAGGGTGCGGGGAAGAAGTCCCACCATGTGCTCACCTACGACAACGGGGATCGCTCCTGGCAGCTGCCGAAGCTAGGTGCTGATCCCCGAGACGTGTTCGTACCGGGTCCACGCGACTCGGTGTGGATGGCCGGCTACGACGCGTCGCGCAGCACCCTTCTGGTGCGTCGCTGGAAGCCCGGCATGTCGAAGTGGAAGAACGAATGGTCGCGCAGCTACCCGGGACGCCACCGTAGGCCGCTGGTGGTCGGGCTGGACCTGGCCGTGAGCGATGCCGGGGGCGCGATTCTGGCCTTCAAGGAGCGCAGGATCGGCAGGACCGGCGACACCCTCCGAGCTGTGCACCGCACAGGGAAGTCGGGTTGGGCCAAGCCGACGATGCTGCAACGCATCGCCGCCGACAAACGTCTCACGATCAGCGCTCCCGTCGTGGCGGCCGCGGGTGACTACTCCGAGGTGGCGTGGACGTCGTCGGCGTCACGGCTCACCGGAAAGAGGGAGATCCGCGTCGCCCAGATGACGCGCGGCTCTCGGGAGGTGCGCCTGCTGGCCAAGGTGACCTCGCTCGAAGGCTTCGAGGATCTGTCCCTGGACGTCGACTGTGCGCGCCGACGGCGACCTCCTGGTCACCTACCTGTCGCGCCAGGGAAGCCGCCGCCAGCTCGTGGGATACCTGGGGTCCCTCGATGAGCTGCAAGCCAAGGTCCTGCTCAAGGACGCTGCTGTGATGCCCAGCGACTCGGCGTTCCTCTTCCCGAGCGGTGCCGCGGTGATCTCCTCGATCCGCAGCGGTCACCTGGCGAGCCGTGTCGTCGAGGAAAGGACCTCGCGGTGAACGCGGTAGCGGTGGTCACCACCACGCGCGGTGCCGGCGCGATCCGCTCAGGCCTGGTTGCACTTGCTGACGATGTGCGTTGCGGCGTCGCTCGGGGTGGGGTTGCCGAGCGGCACGTCCGCGAGTGGTGCCGAGCCCGGGTGGGGGCCGACGCAGGAAGCCCCGCCGTACGACAGCGTGCCGCGCACCGTGGTGTTCCCCGACGGGACGCTGATGGCGGTCTGGACCCAGCGGGCCTCCAGCTCGGACACCGACATGACCGTCCGTCGGTCGACGAGGGCACCCGGAGGCAGCTGGACGGCAACCGAGGTGCTCCCGACCGAGGCCTACGGGTTCACCGGCATCGCTCCCGGATCGGATGGGGTGCTCCACATCGCCACCGCGACGTGGGCGGGCGACCGCTCCGAGTACGAGGTGCGCGCGTGGAACGCTGACGGCACTGTCGGCGAGGCGAGCCTGGACAACTTCTCCAGCGGCTACCTCCTCCACGGCGATGCCGACGGCGACCTGCTGGCGGAGCGCATCGTTCCCAACAAGGGCGGCGGGGGCTCCCACCACACGTTCCGCTACTTCGACAAGAGCACCTGGCAGCCGCTGCCGGAGGTCGCTGAGGCGCCGCGAGACCTCGTCGTCCTCGGGTCGGGCGACTCGGTGTGGCTGGCGAGCTACACCCGTCCGAAGAACACCCTGCTCGTACGTCGCTGGAAGCCCGGGATGGCGAGGTGGCAGGTCGAGTGGTCGCGTGACTACCCCTCGGGCCACCCGAACGACCCCTTTGTCGCCGGGATGGACCTCGCTGCCGGCAGCGGGGGCCGCGTGGTGCTCGCGCTCTCCGAGCGTGCCACCGCGCGGAAGGATGCCACGATCGTGGCCGTGCGACGCACGGGCAGGTCCGGCTGGACCCGAGCGGGCATCCTGCAGCGGGTGGCTCTCACACGCGGCCAGGTGGTCTCCACGCCGGTGGTGGCGGCGGCCGGTGACCGGGCCGAGGTCGGGTGGACCGTGCCGGCGCAGCGGGGCACCCGCACGCGCGTGATCCGCATCGCCAGCCTGGGGGAGGGCGGCCCGGACGTTCGTCGCCTCACCAGGACCACGGCGTTCCGCGGTGTCCCGGACCTGAACCTGGACATCCACGTCCGTGCTGACGGCGATGTCCTGGTCACCTATGTCGAACGGCAGGTCGATCAGCGCGACGTCATCGGTTGGGTGGGTCCCCACGGCGCTCTCGGCCGTACGACCTTGCTCGAGGACGTCACCGCCGACCCCGTCGCCTCGGCCCTGGTGCCGGGCCTCGCAGCCGTGATCGCCTCTCCGGAGCGAAGGCGCCTCGTCAGCAGGGTGTGGGAGTCATGACCGGCTGTCGTTGCCGTCGTCGTCTCGGGCTCGTCGGGCTGTGGTGCGCAGTGCTGGCGCTGGGCTCGGGAGTCCTGGCTGGAGCATTCGCCGACGAGCCGGCACCGGTCTGGGGCCATGAGGAGGAGGTGCCGCCCGCGGGCGGTGCCCACTCCCAGCCGATCGCCGTGGCGTTCCCCGACGGGACCCTCGTGGCGGTCTGGATCCACCACGACGACAGGCTCGAGAACCCACCCGGTCTGGTCCGCCGCTCCACCAGGCCACCCGGGGGCAGCTGGGGCGAGCCGGAGTCGTTCCCGGTCCCCGACGTCGGTCGGGTCAACGCGGTCGCGGCCGGTCGCGACGGGGGAGTCGAGATCGCCTACCGGGACGCCTCGATCGTGCGCAAGGCCGAGCAGGTCCGCACCTGGCGCGCCGATGGCTCGCTCGGTGAGGTGACGTTGGCGGCCAACGATCCATTCGACCTGCAGGCCGATGCCGCCGGTGACGTGGTCGCGACACGGCTCGGTCGCTACGACGGGGACGGCGGCTTCGACCGAGTGGTGCGTCACCTCGGAGAGGGCGGGTGGCAGTCGCTCCCGACGATCGGGGCGGACCCCGGGGACGTGTTCGTGGCTGGCCCCGGAGGCTCGGTCTGGATGGCCGGCTACGACACCGACGACACCACGCTCCGGGTGCGCCGCTGGACGCCGGGCATGGCGAGGTGGGACCTCGAGTGGTCGCGGGACTTCCACCGGCGCCCGCAGTACAAGCCGCTCGTGCAGGGGCTGGACCTGGCGATCGGTAGCGCCGGGCGGGCGGTGCTGGGCTTCCAGCAGCGCGAGGTCCGTGACGTGGGCGCGAGCGTGCGCGCCGTACAGCGCACCGGCACGACAGGCTGGAGCAAGCCGGTGGTCGTCGAGCAGCTTCCTGCGGGCCAGCGCCTCACGGCGAGCGCGCCGGTGGTGGCTGCAGCGGGGCCCCTGGCCGCCGTGGCCTGGTCCTCGACGAGCACCGGACACGGCTTCCGCGAGATCAATCTCGCGTCGCTGATGGACGGGGGCGTCGATCGGCGTCAGCTCGGGGTGACCGGCTTCTTCGAGGCCAACCGGGACCTGTCCCTGGACGTCGATCTGCGCGCCGACGGTGACCTGCTGCTGACCTACCTCCAGCGGCGGGGGAGTCGTGAACAGGTCGTCGCCTGGGTCGGGGCCTGGAACGACCTCGAGGTGACCGTGCTCCTGCGCGATGCCTCGGTCATGCGCCACGACTCCGCCTTCTTGGTGCCCGGGCTGGCCGCCGTGGTGTCCGGGGCCGACGGTGTCCGGCTGGTGAGCTTCGCCCAGGAGCGCTGACGGCGTCAAAGGCGCCTGCGCAGCGAGTGCAACGTTTTGACTGCTCTCCCCGTTGACGTTGCGACCTGCCCGCCCACTGCTCGGGGGAATCCCATGATCCGCACCGCACGACGTACCCGCACTCCCGCGCTGACACTGCTGGTGGCCGCAGTCTGTGTCGGGATGGGGTTGCCCGCCGGCCCGGCGGCCGGCACAGCCGAGCCCGGGTGGGGGCCGCCGCAGGAGGCACCGCCCATGGACGGCCGCCCGAGCGTCGTGGCGTTCGCCGACGGCACGCTCGTCGCAGTGTGGAACGGCTACGTGGAGGGAGCAGGCGATACGGTCTTCCGCTCGTCGAGGGCTCCCGCGGGAAGCTGGACTCCCGCCGAGCGTCTCCCGATGGTCGATGACACCGATGCGATCAGCATCGCCCCGGGACCCTCGGGTGCCTTGTACGTCTCCTACTCCCGCACCGCCGGCTCCGAGACCGTGTACGAGGTGCGCGCGTGGCGTAGCGACGGAGTCCTCGGTCGGGTGGCTCTCAGCAATTCCTCCGGCGGCTACGAGCTGTCAGCCGACGCTGCCGGGGACATCGTCGCCAAGCGCACGGTACGCACCAACGGTCCCGTCGGGTTCGACTACCGGTTTCATCACTTCGACGGGAGCACGTGGCAGCGGATGCCCACGATCGGTGCGGAGCTGGGCGACATCGTCGTGCCAGGACCGTGGGACTCGGTCTGGTTGGCGAGCTATGACCGATCGGACAACACACTGGTGGTGCGTCGCTGGTTGCCCGGGATGACCGAGTGGGCTGTGGAGTGGGCTCGCGACCAATCCCCGCGCCACCCGCACGATCCGTTGGTCGCCGGGATGGACTTCGCCCTCGGCAGCTCCGGGCACGCGGTCCTGGCGTTCTACGAGCGTCCCCGGGGCAGCGATACCGTCACGATCCGTGTCGTACGTCGGCGCGGCGACGCGGGCTGGACCCGGGCGGAGGTGCTGCAGCGGGTGTCCCTCGGTCCGCAGCAGGTGGTCACCGGGCCGGTGGTTGCCGCGGCCGGCCACCTGGCCGAGGTGGCGTGGACCACGCCGGCGCAGTGGGGAACCCGACGCAGGGTGGTTCGCACTGCCAGCCTGGATGACGACGGCCGTCAGATACGTCGACTGGCCGTGACCACGACCTTCCGGGGCTTCTGGGACCTGTCCCTGGACGTGGCTGTGCGTAAGGACGGCGACACGCTGGTCACCTATCTCGAGCGCCACGAGGACCGACGTGACCTCGTCGGGTGGCTGGGTCCGCGCGTTGCCCCGGCACGGACGGTCCTGCTGGAAGACCTCGAGAGCGCCTACGAGCCGGTCACCGCGGTCTTGGTGCCGGGCCTGGCAGCCGTCGTCGCCACCCCGGAGTCCGGCCGGCTGACCAGCCGAACGCAGGAGTCCTGAGCGGGACCGGGAGGGCTGAGACCGGCTCGGACCGGTGTCGGTGCGGTGTGCGACTCTGCTCCCATGAGGGCTGACGACGTGCTGGGCCGGGTCATCCTGGTGACCGGCAAGGAAGAGTTCCTCGGCGAGCGCACGGTCCAGGAGGTGCGCGCTGCGGTCCGCGCCCACGACCCCGAGTCCGAGCTCTCCGAGGCTCAGGGCGGTGACCTCACCCTGGCCACGCTGGGTGAGCTCTCGGCGCCCTCGCTCTTCTCCGCGGTGCGCTGCATCATCGTCCGCGCCTTGGAGAACCTCCCCGAGGAGTCGGTCGCCGGGCTGCTCGACTACGCGGCGGCTCCGGCCGAGGACGTCTCGCTCGTGCTCGTCCACGGCGGTGGTCAGAAGGGTTCGGGCACGCTCACCAAGCTGCGCAAGCTCGGCGCGGTCACGGAGGTGAAGTCCGAAGCGCTGAAGGCCTCTGACTTCCCGGGCTTCGTGGCCGCGGAGGCCCGCCGCTACGGCGCCACCATCGACAACGAGGCGAGTCGGGCGCTGGTCGACGCCGTCGGGCAGGACCTGCGTTCGCTGAGCGCTGCGGCCCATCAGCTGACCAACGACTTCCCGGGTGAGCGCCTCACCGCCGACAAGGTGGCCCGTTACTTCGGGGGTCGCGCGGAGGCGAAGTCGTTCGCTGTCGCCGACCACGCCTTCTCCGGCAACCGCGAGAAGGCGCTCGAGGAGCTGCGCTGGGCGCTCGACAACGGGACCGCCTCGGTCCTGGTGACCTCTGCTTTCGCCGGCAGCGCCAGGGGTCTGGCGCGCTACAAGGGTGCACCGCGCGGGATGCGCGAGGGAGACCTGGCGCGAGAGGTCGGCGTGCCCCCGTGGAAGCTGCGCACCCTGCGCGACCAGTCGCGAGGGTGGTCCGACCAGGGGCTGGCCGGCGCCATCCGCGCGATCGCGAAGGCCGACGCCGACGTCAAAGGCGCCTCCAGCGACGCGGCGTACGCTCTCGAACGGCTCGTGCTGACGGTGGCCGGGCTGCGCGACGCACGCTGAGGGTCCGAGGATCACAGGCCGGGTTGGTCCGCCTGCGTAGCGTGGGAGGCTCCCGACCACCCGGAGGTCACAGTGAGGTTCTCCCGACGGTTCGCGGTGAGCACCGTGGCCGCAGCCGTGCTCCTCTCCGGCTGCGCCGGCGCCGACGGCCCGGACGACGAGGGCGCTGCCGGACCTGGGACGTCGACGCCCTCAGCGGCCACCCCGGACGCTACGGACACACCGGTCGACCCGACTGCGGAGCCGGAGCCGAGCGCGGCTGCCCCCGAGGCAGAGCCCCAGTCAGCCCCGGAGGTCTCCGTCCTCGGGCTCGCCGAGCAGCGCCACCGCGGCGACCGGTTGAGGGTGGGCGCCACACGCGAGAGCACCGGCTCCTACACCTCTTATGACGTGACCTACCGCAGCACCAGCAGCACCCGACGCGGCCCGGAGAGCTACACGATCTCGGGAGTCCTCAACGTGCCCACCGGACCTGGCCCCTTCCCTGCGGTGGTCCTCGCCCATGGCTACATCGACCCGGCCGTCTACGTCCGGGGCCAGGGGATGACCCGCGAGCGGGGCTACCTCGCTGAACGCGGCTACGTCGCCCTGCACGTCGACTACCGCAACCACGCCGAGTCCGACGTCGACCCTGACTACCAGCTGCGGATGAGGCTGGGCTACTCGGCCGACATCATCAACGCCGTCAAGGCGCTGCGCGACTCCGACCTGCCGGTGGCCGACGACCGGATCGCCTACTTCGGGCGCTCGATGGGCGGCGGAGTCGTCCTCAAGGCCCTTGCCGCCGAGCCGGGGCTGGTGCGGGCCGCCGCCCCGTGGGCCTCGGTGTCGTCGCTGGAGGCGCAGAACTTCGACCAGTTCCAGCGCGACGACGCAGCAGACGACGCCCGGACCAGTGCCCTGGCCGGCCGTTGGGGTCTGCCGGAGGACAATCCGGGGTTCTGGAGGAGGAACTCATCACGTCCCTTCTTCGACCGGATCACCGAGCCCGTCCTGATGGTCCACGGCCGCGCGGACGCGACCTGTCCGCCGGCCTGGGCCGAGGCCACGCAGGCCGCGCTGGTTGCGGAGGGCGTCGATTCCAAGCTCGCCTGGTACGACGATGGCCACGCCTTCGGTCCGGCGTTCACCGCGGCGATGGACCGCACCATCGGGTTCTTCGAGCAGCACGGGGTGTGAACCCGCGGTAAAAACACGAACGGCGTCGACCCCGGTGCGGGGCGACGCCTGGACGTGTGCGGCTCAGCTCAGAGCGAGGAGGCCGTCTTCGAGATCGCCGACTTGCGGTTGGCGGCCTGGTTCTTGTGGATGACGCCCTTGGAGGCAGCCTTGTCGAGCATCTTGTTGGCCTCGCGGCCGAGCACGATGGCCTCGTCCTTCTCGCCCGCGGCAGCGGCCGTGCGGAACTTGGAGATCGCGGTCTTCAGGCCGCTCTTGACGGCCTTGTTGCGCTCGTGCGCCTTCTCGTTCTGCTTGTTGCGCTTGATCTGGCTCTTGATGTTCGCCACGGGGTGCTTCGCCTCACTGCTGGATGGACTGCTGGTCGGTAGTGCACGTCTGAAAGCGGTCGGCGCACAACAGGCGGGACACGCGACGAGCAAATCTAGCAGCGGGCCGGGGTGGCACCCAAATCCTCTCCCCAGCCACGGCGCTCGCACAACCACTCCCACAGCACCTCGCCCTGCCACAGCTGGTGCTCGCGAAGATAAGGCGAGGAGGACGGGACCGGATCGTCGGAGTGGGTGAGGAAGTAGCCGATGAGGAGTGCGAGGACGATGTCGATCGCCTCCGGCTCGACGTCGGCGAAGGTGGGATGAGTGGCCAGCACCCGCTCGACGTCCAAGCCGTCGCCGCGAGGGCCGATGAGCAGGATGAGGGAGTCCAGCCAGGCTGCGCCGCGCACCGGCCAGTTCCAGTCGCAGAGCAGCACCGCGCCGTCGGGCGAGAGCAGCAGGTTGTCGTCGCGGACATCGCCGTGCACGACGGTGTCGCCCCCCACGACCTCGGCGAAGCGGGCGGCAAGGGCCGCAGCCTCCTCGCCGTGGGGCATCGCGAAGGTAGCCAGGGTGTGGCGCCACTTCCCGGGCCAGTCGGCGAAGTCGACGGCTGCGTCGTCGAGGTCCAGCACCGCCGGCGCCGGGGAGAGACTGCGGCCGACCTCGGCGAGCGCTTCGAGACAGGCGTCGAGGTCTTCCTCGGTCCACGGCCGGTACGGGGACCGTGCCTCGACGTACTCGAAGCCGAGGACCACCCAGCCGTCGGCGTCGTGGGTCCACGACAGCCGGGTCGCCGGGACCTGCGCAGGCAGCGCACGGACGTTGCGAGCCTCGAGGCGGTAGGCCTCCGCGAACGCTCGCTGGGCGACCAGTGAGGCAGCCTTGACGAAGTGCCGGCTGCCGTCATCGCAGTGCAGGACCGAGGCGAATCCCGGGGTGAAACCGGAGCGCTGGGAGATCGCAGTGGTGACCGGTGAGCCGCAGTGGCTTTCGATGACGTCGCGCAGCGCGGGCGGCAGGTGCGCCCACTCGAGGCGACGCGCGGTACGACCTCGCGGCACAGGAGGGACGGTCGGGGGAGTCACCCCGTCATGGTGGGGGACGCTCGGGCCGCTTCGCCACCCCGGTGGGCCCGAACGCTGGTAGAACCGATCCATGCTCCGTTTCTACGCCCTCGTGTCAGTGCTGTTCCTCGGCCTGATCGCCTCACTGGCTGCGACCATCGGCGGCCCGGGGTTGTACCTCTTGCTCGCCGTGGCTCTGCTCTTGATCGGCGTCGGCACCTACGACGTCCTGCAGACGCAGCACTCGATCCTGCGCAACTACCCGGTGATCGGTCACATGCGTTTCCTGATGGAGGGCATCCGCCCGGAGCTCCAGCAGTACTTCGTCGAGCGGAACTTCGATGGCACGCCCTTCGACCGCAACACCAGGACCGCCATCTACCAACGCTCCAAGGGGATCAAGCAGGAGCACCCCTTCGGCACCGAGCTCGATCTCTACGCCGAGGGCTACGAGTACCTGGTGCACTCCACGGCGCCCAAGCCGACCATGACCGAGCCGCCCCGGGTCCGCATCGGTGGCCCCGACTGCACCCAGCCCTATGACATGGCGCTGCTCAACGTGAGCGCGATGAGCTTCGGGAGCCTCTCCTCCAACGCGATCGAGGCCCTCAACAAGGGGGCGGCGGCGGGTGGATTCGCTCACGACACCGGCGAGGGCGCGATCAGTCCGCACCACCGCCACGGTGGTGACCTGGTCTGGGAGATCGGATCGGGCTACTTCGGCTGCCGCACCGACGACGGCGACTTCGACGAGCAGGAGTTCGCCGACAAGGCCGCCGATCCGCAGGTGAAGATGGTGCTCCTCAAGCTCAGTCAGGGAGCCAAGCCGGGCCTCGGAGGAGTCCTTCCGGGCGCCAAGGTGACCAAGGAGATCGCCGAGACCCGAGACGTCGCCGTCGGTACGACGGTCATCTCGCCCGCCTACCACCGGGTCTTCTCCACCCCGCGCGAGCTGGTGCTCTTCGTCGGACACATGCGGCGTCTCGCCGGTGGCAAGCCCACGGGCATCAAGCTCTGCGTGGGCTCACGCGTCGAGTTCCTGGCCATCTGCAAGGCGATGCTGGAGGAAGGCATCACCCCGGACTTCATCACCGTCGACGGAGCGGAAGGAGGCACCGGCGCCGCCCCGGTGGAGTACTCCGACCACGTGGGAATGCCGTTGACCGAAGGTTTGGCGACCGTGCACCAAGCACTTGTCGGCACCGGGCTGCGCGAGCACATCAAGGTCGGCGCCTCGGGAAAGGTCTCCACCGGGGTCGACATCGTCAAGCGGATCATCCAGGGCGCCGACTACACCAACGCCGCTCGCGCCATGATGATGGCGCTCGGCTGTATCCAGGCTCAGACGTGCCACACCAACACGTGCCCGGTCGGGGTGGCGACTCTCGACCCCAAGCGGATGCGTGCCCTCGTCGTCAAGGACAAGGTCGCGCGGGTCACCGCCTTCCAGCACGCGGGCGTCGAGCAGGCGATGCAGCTGGTCGCGTCGATGGGGTTGAGATCGTTCGAGGACCTGCGCCCCCACATGTTGCGGCGCCGGGTCAGCCACGACCGGATCGTCTCCTACGCCGACGTGGTGGAGCCGATGGCCGCCGGTCAGCTGCTGCTCGACGCGCCCGCCTCGTGGGCCAACGACTGGGCCGACGCCGATCCGGACAACTTCACGCCGTAGAGCCCTTTTCGGTGCTCGGGCCAATCGTGGGAGAATCGAAGATCACCGCACCGCTGAGAGAAGCGTGCCCGCCTGCGACCTGGAAGTTCTACGTGCCTGCTCCTGCCCCGAAGCCCGGCTACACCGATCCCGCGATCATCCGGAACTTCTGCATCATCGCCCACATCGACCACGGCAAGTCGACGCTGGCCGACCGGATGCTCCAGCTGACCGGGGTCGTCGACGCCCGTGCGGCCCGGGCGCAGTACCTCGACCGGATGGACATCGAGCGCGAGCGCGGGATCACGATCAAGAGCCAGGCCGTGCGGATGCCCTGGACGGTGCCGGACGCCAACGAGGAGAGCGCCGAGCCCGGCACCTACGTGCTCAACATGATCGACACCCCGGGTCACGTCGACTTCACCTACGAGGTCTCGCGCTCCCTCGAGGCGTGTGAGGCAGCGGTCCTGCTGGTCGATGCAGCCCAGGGCATCGAGGCGCAGACGCTGGCGAACCTCTACCTCGCGATGGGTGCCGACCTCCACATCATCCCGGTCCTCAACAAGATCGATCTCCCCAACGCCAACCCCGAGAAGTACGCCGCCGAGCTGGCCGGCCTCGTCGGGTGCGACCCCGACGACGTGCTGCGGGTCAGCGCCAAGACGGGCATGGGCGTGGAGTCCCTGCTCAACCACATCGTCGCGGAGACCCCGGCGCCGGTGGGCGATGCCGACAAGCCCGCCCGCGCGCTGATCTTCGACTCCGTCTACGACACCTACCGCGGCGTCATCACCTACGTCCGGGTCATCGACGGCAAGCTCAACCACCGCGACCGGATCAAGATGATGTCGACCAACGCCGTGCACGAGATGCTCGAGGTCGGGGTGATCAGCCCCGAGCAGGTCAAGGCCGGCGAGCTCGGTGTGGGCGAGGTCGGCTACCTGATCACCGGCGTGAAGGACGTGCGCCAGTCGCGGGTCGGCGACACCGTCACCACCCAGTACCACGGCGCGACCGAGGCGCTGGGCGGCTACAAGCACCCCAACCCGATGGTCTACGCCGGTCTCTACCCGATCGACGGCGACCAGTTCGGCGACCTGCGTGAAGCCTTGGAGAAGCTCCAGCTCAACGACGCCGCGCTCACCTACGAGCCGGAGACCTCCGGCGCCCTCGGCTTCGGCTTCCGCATCGGATTCCTCGGGCTGCTGCACATGGAGATCACCCGCGACCGGCTCGAGCGCGAGTTCAACCTCGACCTCATCTCCACCGCCCCCAACGTGGTCTACGCGGTGACGATGGAGGACGGCTCCGACATCGAGGTCACCAACCCCAGCGAGTTCCCCGAGGGCAAGATCCGCGACGTGCGCGAGCCGGTCGTCAAGGCGACGATCCTCAGCCCGAGCGACTACATCGGCACGATCATGGAGCTGTGCCAGACCAAGCGCGGGGTCCTGCAGGGGATGGACTACCTCTCCGAGGACCGCGTCGAGATGCGCTACGTGCTGCCGATGGGTGAGATCGTCTTCGACTTCTTCGACCAGCTCAAGTCGCGCACCAAGGGCTACGCCTCGCTCGACTACGCCCGCTCCGGCGAGCAGGTCGCCGACCTGGTCAAGGTCGACATCCTGCTCCAGGGCGAGCCCGTCGACGCCTTCTCCGCGATCGTTCACACCGACGCGGCCTACGCCTACGGCGTGATGATGGCCGGCAAGCTCAAGGAGCTCATCCCGCGCCAGCAGTTCGAGGTGCCGATCCAGGCAGCCATCGGCGCGCGCGTCATCGCTCGCGAGAACATCCGGGCCATCCGCAAGGACGTCCTCGCCAAGTGCTACGGCGGCGACATCACCCGTAAGCGCAAGCTGCTGGAGAAGCAGAAGGAGGGCAAGAAGCGGATGAAGATGGTCGGCCGCGTCGAGGTCCCCCAGGAGGCGTTCGTCGCCGCGCTCTCCACCAGCGGCCCGGCGGGCGACAAGCCGAAGAAGTAGTGCTGCCCGAGGCCGTCGTTGCCTTCGCGGAGCGCGGCCCCGAGTGGGCCGCCTTCGTCGACCGGTTGCCGGGGCTGGTGCGCGAGCTGTGTGAGGAGTGGGAGCTCCGGGCCGAGGGTCCGGCGCTTCACGGGCACACCGCGCTGGTCCTGCCGGTCGTCGCGCCCAGCGGTGCGGCGATGCTGAAAGTGGGCTTCCCCGATGACGAGTCGGAGCACGAGCACCTCGCGCTCCAGCACTGGCACGGCAACGGGGCGGTCGAGCTGCTGCGGGCCGACCCGCGGCGCCGCGCGATGTTGCTGGAGCGGTTGGAGCCCCTCGACCTCAGCAACAGCTGGGATGTCGAGGCGTGCGAGGTCGTCGGTGGCCTGTATGGCGCGCTGCACGTGCCGGCCCCGCCGCAGCTGCGCACGCTCACGTCGTACGTCGCCGGCTGGACCGAGCGACTGGCCGCGCTGCCCCGCAGCGCGCCGCTTCCACGACGGCTCGTCGAGCAGGCGGTGTCCCTGGGTCGCGGCTTCGCCGGCGACCCCGCGGCCGACGGGACCATGATCCACGGCGACCTGCACTACGAGAACGTGCTCGCCTCCACGCGCGCTGGCGGGCCCCGCTGGTTGGCCATCGACCCCAAGCCGGTGAGCGGAGACCCCCACTACGAGGTGGCGCCGCTGCTCTGGAACCGATGGGACGAGCTCGCAGGTGATGTGCGAGGGGGCGTCCGTCGTCGCTTCCACGCCACCATCGACGCGGCCGGGCTCGACGAGGACCGTGCCCGCGACTGGGTCGTGGTGCGGATGCTGTGCAACGCGCTGTGGGAGATCGAGGCGGACCGCGCGCTGGACCGCGAGCACCTCACCAGGTGCCTGACCCTCGCGAAGGCGGTCCAGGAGTAGCCCTGTGACACTTGCCGGCATGGGGTTGTTGCGCTCGGTCAACGTAGGCCTGCCACGCGAGGCGTCCTGGGCGACCATCGGCCGTACGTCGATCGCGAAGGACCCCGTCGCCGGGCCGGTCGAGGTCAGTGCCCTGGGCCTCGCCGGCGACCAGGTGTCCAACCGCAAGCACCACGGGGGCCGCGACAAGGCCGTCTACGCCTTCGCCCGCGAGGACCTCGACCGCTGGGCCGAACGGCTGGGGTCGGAGATCCCCGACGGCCAGTTCGGCGAGAACCTCACCACCTCGGGCATCGACGTCAACGAGGCGGAGATGGGGGAGCGGTGGCGGATCGGAGGTCCCGAGGGCCCGGTTCTCGAGATCGCGAGCTTCCGCACGCCTTGCAACGTGTTCAAGGCCTGGATGGGTCGCTCCGGCTACGACGACCGGGCCTGGCTGCGGGTGTTCGCCGAGGAAGCCCGCCCGGGGCCCTACCTGCGCGTCGTGGTGCCCGGGACGATCGCGGTCGGGGATGCCGTCGCGGTGGTGGCCGGTGGCACCGGGAGGACGGTCAGCCAGGCCTTCCGGGCAGCCCATCGGGGCTGAGGATCGCACCATTTCTCGGTCCATCATGGGGATGGCTACCAAGGAGTAGGCGGAGTGACCTAGGTTACGTTCACAGCAGTAGTCCCATTCTCGCCCGAGCCAGGAGCACCATGCCTGTCAATCACGACACCTCCTTCGTCGACAACCTCGCGCAGAACGTCGCGGTCCAGTTCCTGGACCGAGTTGCGCTCTCGCCTGACGCCGAGGCCTTCCGTTTCCCGCGCGGGGAGTCCTGGGAGTCGGTGACCTGGAAGCAGTCCGGCGACGAGGTCGCCCGGCTCGCTGCCGGGCTGCTGTCCCTGGGGCTGGAGAGCGAGCAGCGCGTCGGCATCGCCGCGGGCACCCGCTACGAGTGGATCATCGCCGACCTGGCGATCATGTGCGCCGGTGGCGCGACCACGACGGTCTACCCGAGCACCAACGCCGACGACACGGCGTACATCCTGAGCGACTCCGACTGCCAGTTCGTCTTCGCCGAGGACGACGAGCAGATCGCGAAGCTGACCGAGCAGGAGGCCAATCTCGGCTCGCTCCGCAAGATCATCACGTTCGACGGTGCCACCGACGGCGATCGCGTGCTCTCTCTCGAGCAGCTCGGTGAGCTCGGCGATGCCTACCTCGCCGAGCACCCGGACGTCATCGCCACCACGGCGAAGTCCATCGCGCCCGACCAGCTCGCGACCCTGATCTACACCTCTGGCACCACCGGACGCCCCAAGGGCGTGCGGCTGCAGCACAAGGCCTGGGTCTACGAGGGCATGGCCATCAAGGTCCAGGACATCCTCGACGAGACCGACCTGCAGTTCCTGTGGCTGCCGATGGCGCACTCCTTCGGCAAGGTGCTCCTCTCCAGCCAGCTGGCCTGCGGCTTCGCCACCGCCATCGACGGCCGCGTCGACAAGATCGTCGAGAACCTCGGCATCGTGAAGCCGACCTTCATGGGCGCCGCTCCGCGCATCTTCGAGAAGGCCCACGCCCGCATCGTCACCATGCAGGCCGCCGAGGGCGGACTGAAGGAGAAGCTCTTCAAGCAGGCGTTCGCCGTCGGCACCAAGGTCGACGCCCTCAAGGTCGAGGGCAAGTCGGTCCCGTTGGGTCTGAAGCTGCAGCACGGGCTGTTCGACAAGCTGGTGTTCAGCAAGGTGCGCGACCGCTTCGGAGGTCGGGTCCGCTTCTTCATCTCGGGTTCTGCCGCCCTCAACCCCGAGATCGCCGCGTTCTTCCACGCCGCGGGCATCCTCATCCTCGAGGGCTACGGCATGACCGAGAACGCCGCCGGCGCGACGGTCAACCACCCCGATCAGTACAAGATGGGCACCGTCGGGATGGCGCTCCCCGGCGCCGAGGTGAAGATCGGCGAGGGCGACGAGGTGCTGCTCCGCGGACCTCACATCATGGCCGGCTACCACAACAACCCCGAGGAGACCGCGAAGACGATCACCTCTGACGGCTGGCTGCACACCGGTGACAAGGGCAGCCTCGACGCCGACGGCTTCCTGACCATCACCGGTCGGATCAAGGACCTCTTCAAGACCTCCGGCGGCAAGTACATCGCGCCGTCGGCGATCGAGGCGAAGTTCAAGGCCGTGTGCCCCTACGCCAGCCAGTTCATGGTGTTCGGCAACGACCGCAACTTCGTCGTCGCCCTGGTGACCCTCGACCCCGACGCCATGGCCGACTGGGCCAAGGAGAACGGTATGGACGGCGCGTCCTACAGCGACGTCGTCGCCTCCGAGAAGGTCAAGACCATGGTCGGCGAGTACGTCGAGACCCTCAACGCCAAGCTCAACCGCTGGGAGACGATCAAGAAGTGGGAGATCCTCCCCGAGGACCTCACGATCGAGTCCGGTGAGCTGACCCCGTCGATGAAGGTCAAGCGCAACGTCGTCGAAGCCAACAACACCGACCGCATCGCCGCCTTCTACGGCTGAGCCCTCATCTGAGGTCGAGTCGGCGACTATAGTCGCCGACTCGACCCTGGTGACGGGATGTGAGGGGCCGCTGGGGCTGGTGAGAGGGTGGGGTCGTGCCTTCTGCCCTGCCTGTCGGTGATCCTGTCCCGGAGGACGGGAGCCTCCCCGAGTCCGCACTGCTCGGGCTGGGGGAGCGGCCCTTCTCGTTCTACGTGCACGTGCCGTTCTGCTCGGTGCGGTGTGGCTACTGCGACTTCAACACCTACACCGCCGACGAGCTGGGGCCCGGCGCCTCGCGGACGTCGTACGCCGCCTCTGCCGTGGCCGAGGTGCGCCAGGCTCGCGCGGTCCTGGGTGAGGCCCACCTGCCGGCGTCGACGGTCTTCGTGGGCGGCGGCACCCCGACCCTGCTGAGCCCGGCCGACCTCGGGTCGGTGCTGACCGCGATCGAGGCCGAGTTCGGCCTGGCGCCGGATGCCGAGGTGACCACCGAGTCCAACCCCGACTCGGTGACCCTCGCCGACCTCGAGGCGCTGCGCGCGGCCGGCTTCACCCGGGTCTCGTTCGGGATGCAGTCGGCGGTGCCCGAGGTGCTGGCGGTGCTCGAGCGCACCCACGACCCGGCGCGGGTGCCTCTCGTCGTCGACTGGGCGCGCCGCGCCGGCTTCGAGCAGGTGAGCCTCGACCTGATCTACGGCACGCCGGGGGAGAGCCTGGCCCAGTGGGAGACGTCTCTCGACGCAGCCCTGGCCTGCGAGCCCGACCACGTCTCGGCCTACGCCCTCATCGTCGAGGACGGCACCGCCCTGGCCCGCCGGGTGCGCCGGGGCGAGGTCGCGATGCCCGATGACGACGACCTCGCCGACAAGTACGTGCTCGCCGACGAGCGACTCCAGGCGGCCGGCCTCGGCTGGTACGAGGTCTCCAACTGGGCTCGCGACCGCGAGGCGCAGTGCCGCCACAACCTGGCCTACTGGCGCGGCTCCGACTGGTGGGGCGTCGGCCCCGGGGCGCACTCCCACGTCGGCGGCACCCGCTGGTGGAACGTCAAGCACCCGGTCGCCTACGCGGACCGGCTGGCTCGAGGTCTCAGTCCTGCCCACTCACGCGAGGTCCTCGACGAGGAGACCCGCCGGGTCGAGCGGTTGCTGCTCGAGCTGCGCCTTCGGGAGGGACTCTCCGTCGAGGTGCTCGACGACGCCGGGCGTGCCCGTGTCCCGGGCTTGGTCGCGCGAGGTCTGGTCGAGGCTGATGGCGCCATCACCGGATGCCTCGTGCTCACCCGCGACGGCCGGCTCCTCGCGGACGCCGTGGTGCGCGACCTGCTGCCCTGACGCTGCGTAGGGTGGTGCTCGTGAACGACAAGCCCCAAGACCCCTACCGGCCGTTCGGTGAGCCCGAGGAGCCGACGTGGGGCGCCGCACCGCACGGCGACCAGCAGCCTCCGCCTCCGGCGTACCAGCCCTACGCCCCGCCGCCGAGCGGGGCCGTTCAGCCCGGCTACCCGCCGGCACCCTACGGCTACGGGCCCCCGGTCCCGCAGGGCTTCGGACCGGTCGCCGGTCAGTACTCCGACAAGAACAAGACCACCGCGGGGCTGCTCCAGCTGCTGCTGCCGTTCGTGTTCGTGTGCGGTGTCGGTCGTCTGTTCGCCGGACACACCGCGATCGGCTTGATCCAGCTCATCGGCTACTTCGTCGGCCTCGTCGTCTTCTTCCCGATCGGCTTCGGGATCTGGTTCTGGAGCGTGATCGACGGCATCGTCATCCTCGCGAACTCCAACTTCCGCGACGGCCAGGGCCGGCTGATGCGTTCGTAGGTCGCAGGCCGCTTCAGTCGACCGTCACGAAGTCGATGAGCTCCTCGACCCGCCCGAGCAGCGCCGGGTCGCAGTCGACGAAGGACCCGACGCGGGAGAGGATCTGCTTCCATGCCCGAGCGATGTCGGCCTGCTCCTCGTGAGGCCAGCCGAGGTGGGCGCAGACACCCTTCTTCCACTCGATGCTGCGCGGGATGTCCGGCCAGCGATCCAGGCCGACGCGCTCGGGCTTGACGGCCGCCCAGATGTCGATGAACGGGTGTCCGACGACCAGGACGTGGGGGCTGGTGACCTGGTCGGCGATCCGCTGCTCCTTGGAGCCCGGGACCAGGTGGTCGAGCAGGACGCCCACCTTGCGCGTCGGGCCGGGGGCGAACTCGGCCAGGACCTCGACGAGGTGGTCGGCGCCGTCGAGCAGCTCGACGACGACCCCCTCGATGCGCAGGTCGTCACCCCAGACCTTCTCGACGAGCTCGGCATCGTGCTTGCCCTCGACGAAGATCCGGCTGGCCCGGGCGACCCGCGCCCTGACGCCGGCGACGGCCACGGACCCGGAGGCGGTGCGGGTCGGCGCGGCCGGAGCCGCCCCGGCGCGGAGCGGCCGGGTCAGGATCACCGGTTTGCCCTCCAGCAGGAAGCCGGGCCCGAGCGGAAAGGTACGCCGCCGCTGCCGACGGTCCTCCAGGGTCAAGGTGTCGAGGTCGCGATCGACCGCGACGATCTCGCCGACCCAGTCGGTCGTGACCTCTTCGACGACCGCCCCGATCTCGGCGGGGACCTCGACGGCGCGCCCGTTCTTGGGGGCGCGCCAGTCGCCGGAGAGGACGTCGCTGCCGTAGCGCCCGTGCATGTCAGTCACATCGCAACGCTAGGCGCGCACAGCGCTCCGGTGCCGGTGACGCGCCGGAGGGACAGTCCTGTGACGCGTTCTACTCGGCAGGCTCATCGTCGGGGGAGGGCTCGTCGGCCGGCTTGCCCTCGTGGAGCAGGTCTCCCGCGCTCTCGCCGTCCGGGAGGGGCTCGGCCAGCGGGTTGTCGTCGCTGCCCACCAGGTCGTCGGGGAGGCTGGCGTCGTCGATGCCGTCGGTGGGGCGCTCGTCTGAGGATTCGCTCATGCCCGGCAAGGTACGCCGCGACGCAGCGCCGCGGTTCACCCGCCGAGATGACGCGACGTGCCGGGAGAGCACTCAGATGAGCGGCAGCCGCTTCTGGCTGCGGGGCAGGTGCTCGTAGGCCCTCCGGACGGCGGCGTCGAGGAAGCGCGCCGGGAACGGCCAGGCCTCAGCAGTGGCGATCGCCTCGGAGACCGGTACGCCGCGGCCCGCGAGGTCGCGGATGGTCTCGGCGAGGATGCCGATGTCGTTGCGCTGGTCCTCCAGGAACTCTCGATCGACCACCGCACCGTGGCCCGGGACGACGATCGATGACATGGACGTCAGTCCCAGCAGGATGTCGAGGGTGAGTGGCCACTCCATGGGATAGCAGTCCTCGCCGAAGCCAGGAGTGTTCTCCCGGGGGCCGGACTCCTCGATGAGGTCGCCGGCCAGGAGGACGTCGACATCGGGCACCCGGACGACCAGGTCGCCCGAGGTGTGGCCCCGCCCTGGGTGGACCAGCTCCACGAAGCGGTCGCCGAGGTCGATGGCCACGGCGGAGGAGAAGGTCGTCTCGGCCGGGACGATCGCGGTGTCGATGACCTCGGCGCCGCGCGGCTCGTCCGGAGCGGCGGCGTACTCGCCCTTGATGCGCTCGCCGGCGGAGACGGTGCGCTCCGCGGCGATCTCGTGGGCTCGGATCGGCACGCCGGCGCCGTACGCCGTCCGGAACTCGCCGTTGCCGAACGTGTGGTCGAAGTGCTCGTGGGTGTTGACGATCTCCACCACGTCGCCGACCCCGAGCGCCCGGATGTCGTCGATGACCTCGCGGGCTGCGACCGCGGAAGCATGGGTGTCCACGACGAGCAGGCCGCGCTCGCCCTGGACGAGGGTGATGTTGACGTCGAACCACGCGTAGCGCGCGACCCAGACCCGGTCGGCGATCTCGGTGAACGTCATGGCGTCACCCTAGGCGCGAGGTCCGTGCGACCTTCGGCGGAGGCCGGACACGGGCTAGACTTGGCACTCGCTCCGGCTGAGTGCCAGGGGCGCGTCCAGTCGTGTCGACACAGGAGAGGGGACGCCATGCCAGGGGAACGACGTCTCGCCGTCCTGCGCGCGATCGTGGAGGACTATGTCGCGACCGAGGAGCCGGTCGGGTCGAAGGCCCTGGTCGAGCGCCACGGACTCAACGTCTCGCCCGCCACCGTCCGCAACGACATGGCCGCGCTCGAGGACGAGGGCTACCTCGCTCAACCACACACCAGTGCCGGCCGGGTGCCCACCGACAAGGGCTACCGGCTCTTCGTCGATCGGCTCACCACGGTCAAGCCCATGAGCGTTGCCGAGAAGCGGGCGATCTCGACCTTCCTCGACGGAGCCGTCGACCTCGACGACGTCGTCTCCCGCTCGGTGCGGTTGCTCTCCCAGCTCACCCGTCAGGTCGCGGTCGTGCAGTACCCCACCCTGTCCCGCTCGACAGTGCGCCACGTGGAGCTGGTCGCGCTGGCTCCCGACCGGTTGCTGGTCGTGCTGATCCTCAGCACGGGCCGGGTCGAGCAGCGGGTGCTCGAGCTCGACACTCCGCTCGACGACGTGGCGCTCGCCGACCTTCGGTCGGCGGTCAACCGCGCCGCCACCGGCGAAGTCATCGCCGAGGCGATCCGCAGCCTGGGTGCCATGTCGGCAGCCCCTGCAGGGCCAGGCACGACCGCGCCCGCCATCGCGGTGGCCGACCTGCTGGTCGATGCGATGAGCGACCACCGGTCCCACGAGCGTCTGGTCGTCGGTGGCGCGGCCAACCTCGCCCGCTACGGCGACAGCTTCGACTCGGCGGTCCGACCGCTCCTCGAGGCGCTCGAGGAGCATGTCGTGCTGCTGCGTCTGCTCGGCGAGGCCTCGCAGTCCGGCACCGTCACGGTGCGCATCGGCGCGGAGGGCCCCTTCGAGGAGCTCTCCTCGACGAGCGTGGTGACCACCGGCTACGGCGCCCAGGACGACGTCCTCGCGACGTTGGGCATCGTCGGACCGACCCGCATGGACTACCCCGGCACCATGGCGGCAGTGCGCGCCGTGGCGCGCTACCTCTCCCGCATCCTCGACGAGGGCTGAGCCTGCGCGTCGTGCCTCGCGGCGCCTGCCCGGCGCCGTCCCCGTCTTTCCACTGACCCAGACATCACCACCCCGAAGGAAACTCTGTTGAGCCAGGACCTGTACGACCTCCTCGGTGTCGCCCGCGACGCGGACGCCGACACCATCAAGAAGGCCTACCGGAAGCTGGCGCGCCAGCTGCACCCCGACGTCAACCCCGACCCCACGACGCAGGAGAAGTTCAAGGAGGTCTCGGCGGCCTACGAAGTGCTCTCCGACCCCCAGAAGCGTCAGGCCTACGACCGCGGCGGTGACCCCTTCGGCGGCGGCTTCGGCGGTGGCGGTCAGGGTGCCGGCTTCTCGTTCACCGACATCATGGATGCCTTCTTCGGCGGTCAGGGCGGCCAGGGTGCGGCCGGCGGTCGGGGCACCCGCTCGCGTGTCCGCCGCGGCCAGGACGCCCTGATCCGCATCGAGATCGATCTCGCTGAGGCCGCCTTCGGTGTCTCACGCGAGCTGAAGGTCGACACCGCAGTGGTGTGCACCACCTGCCACGGCGACGGTGCGGCACCCGGCAGCAAGCCGGTCCCCTGCGAGACCTGTCACGGAGTGGGCGAAGTTGCGCACGTGCAGCGGTCGTTCCTCGGCGAGGTCCGCACCCTGCGTCCGTGCGCGGCGTGTCGCGGCTTCGGCTCGATCATCCCCGAGCCCTGCCGCGAGTGCTCCGGCGACGGCCGGGTCCGCTCGCGCCGCACCCTGACGGTCAAGATCCCGGCCGGGGTCGACACCGGCACCCGGGTCCAGCTCAGCGAGCAGGGCGAGGTCGGCCCCGGCGGCGGCCCCGCGGGCGACCTGTATGTCGAGATCCACGTCGCCGAGCACGAGGTGTTCACCCGCCACGGCAACGACCTGCACTGCGTGGTCTCGGTGCCGATGACCGCCGCTGCCCTCGGTACGACGCTGACCATGCCGACCCTCGAGGCCGACGTCGAGAACGGCGCCGGCTCCGGGGTCGAGACCGAGTTCGACCTCGACGTCGCCCCGGGCACCCAGTCGGGCACGCAGCAGGTGCTGCGCGGCCGCGGCGTCCCCGGCCTCCGCGGCGGCCGCGGCGACCTGGTCGTCTCGATCGCCGTCGAGACGCCCACCAAGCTCGATGCCCGGCAGGAAGAGCTGCTGCGCGAGCTGGCCGCCCTCCGCGACGAGGAGAGCCCTGACGGGCAGATGAGCGGCTCGCAGCAGAAGTCGGTCTTCGGCCGGCTCTTCGGACACTGATCGCGCGCCGGTGTCCCTGCCCTTCCACCTCGTCCCCGACCTGAGCGGTGCCCGCGTCGGTGAGGGCGTCACGGTCGAGGGTGACGAGGCGCACCACGCGGTGGCCGTACGTCGGCTGCGGGTGGGCGAGCAGGTCGCGTTGACCGACGGTGTGGGGACCCTGGTGACCGGTCAGGTGGCCACCACCGGAAAACGGATCTTCACCGTGACGGCAGCGACGATCGAGCAGGCCGAGCGACCGGCGCCCGAGATCGTGGTCGTGCAGGCTCTGCCCAAGGGTGAGCGTGGCGAGCTCGCGGTCGAGGTGCTGACCGAGGTCGGCGTCGGCCGGATCATCCCTTGGGCGGCGTCACGCTCGGTCGCGGTCTGGAAGGGCGAACGGGCCGACAAGTCGTTGGCCAAGTGGCGTTCGTCGGCGCGGGAGGCAGCCAAGCAGGCTCGCCGCACCTGGCACCCGGAGGTCGATCGGCTCGCCTCGACCGCCGAGGCGGTTCGCGTGGTGCAGGGGGCCGACCTCGCGGTGGTCCTTCACGAGGCCGCCTCGCAGCCGCTCTCGGCCGTCGAGGTCCCCGACGGCGGGACGATCGTGGTCGTCGTGGGGCCCGAGGGTGGCCTCAGCGATGACGAGGTGGCGGCCTTCGCCGCCGCCGGGGCCCACAGCGTCAGGCTCGGCAGCGAGGTGCTTCGCACCTCGACCGCCGGCGTTGCCGCCGTGGCGGCCGTGCTGCTCCGCACGTCCCGTTGGTCGTGAGGAGCCGGGTCGTCACGCGTTGATCCACACCAGCTTGATCTGGTTGAGCAGGTTGTTGGACCCGGCGAAGACCCCCGGAACGACGCCGTCGCGGCTCGCCTCACCCGGTGCGGTCTCGAAAGGCGCGTCGGTCAGACGCACGGCGCGGCACCCGAAGTCGTCGACGACCACGCCCGTCGCCTCGTCGGAACCGGTCGAGATCAGCAGCCACCGCGTGCTGATCTTGGGCGAGCAGGTGCGTCCGGCCTTCTGGGGGACCAGTTCACCGAGCTGCTCGTTGAGAGCCGTGAGGTCCTTCTTGCCGACCTCCACCGGCGAGCTCGAGAGCCGCCAGGTGTACGTCGGAGTCTCGCTGTCAGCGGACTCCTCGGTCTTCGACGCCTCGTAGAGGCAGACCGAGGCTGCTTCGAACGCGGCCAACGAGGGCGCCGAGGCCGCCGGCTCGAGGGTGCCGAGGCCGTTGCCGGGCTCGTCGGACCGGGGCAGCTCGGAGGGGCAGACCTCGCCCTCGCCGGCAGGAGTGCCGCCGAGAGCGCCGGTGCTGCTGCCCGGCGTACCGGACGGTTCGTCGTCGCCGCTGCAAGCGGGCAGGAAGGCCACCGACAGCACCAGGGCTGCGGTCATCGCGGATCGTCGGCTCGTGAGCATGGTGCAGTGTTTCATTCCTGGGTGACCGTGATCGACTTGGTGTCCTCATACGGTCCCGGTCCCTCGCCGGCCGAGGGGTCGTCGGTGAGGGCGGCAAAGGTGTAGTCGCCCGTCGCCAAGGACGAGAGATCGATGTCGGTCTCCCACGGGTAGAGCTTGTCGATGAAGCCCTCTGCGGTCGCGAAGCCGTCGAGGACGACGGCGCCGTCGGCGTCGCGGACCTGCCAGATGACCGTGGCCTCGAAGGCGCTCGCCACCCCGGAGGCCGTGACGGTGCCGGTGACGGAGGCGTCGGAGGCGGGCGTGGTCACGTTGACCAGGGACAGCACATCGAGCTGGTCGGCGGCGCTGACCCCGGTGTCGGTGGGCTGCCCGAGCAGGGTGACCGGTTGGTCACCCTGGACGACCCTTACGGGATCGCGGGTCTGGGCGATGCCCTGGAGCGTGTAGACCAGCGACTGCACGGCGATCTTGGCCTGCTTGGGGCTGGTCGCCTTGTCGGAGGTGGGGGAGTCGGACCCGAGGGTCACCACGATGGCCCCGTCGGTCGCCTCGATGGCGGCGATGTCGAGGGCCGGCAGCAGGGAGTAGTAGTCGGGGTCGAGGGTGTCCCCGGCCACGAGGAGCGCGGCGCCCTCCATCAGGGGGTTGTCGGACTCGACCTGACGGAACTCGCGGTAGAGCCGCGGCCCGGTCGGGGAGTCGCCGACGAAGTAGACGGGCGCAGCCACCGTGTCGGGGCCCTCGCCGGCATCCGTGGTGGGCTCGCTGGGCTCGGGCTCCGTCGTGGGGTCTCGCCGGGGTCCGTGGTCGACGTGGCTGACGGCTGGGGATCGGCGGCCACCGGGTCGGTGTCGTCGCTGCCGCAGCCCGCAAGCACACCGAGGCCCATCGAGAGGGCGGCCGTGGACAAGGTCAGCGTGCGCAGTCGGTGAAGCATCATGGCGACCATCCTGTCGGTGGGAGCAGGGGATTCACGGATCATTCGATGATGACGGTCCGCGTGTCTGTGTCGGTGCCCCGCCCCTCGGCGCCACCGGTCGGGTCGTCGGTGAGGCAGGCGAGCGTGTAGGTGCCCGGAGGTATGTCGGTCAGGTCCACGCTGAGCTCCCAGGGAAACAGTCGCGGCGCCATATAGCCCGCCATCTGCGCCAGGTAGGGCCCGGTGCCGAGGCCGGCGTCATCGCGCAGGAAGCAGGCCCCGCTGGCCTCGAAGCTGTTGCCGCGACCCGAGACGACGAGCGGACCGGCGTCGCGACTGACGACGGCACCCTCGGCTGGGGTGTCGATGCTCATGTGGCTGAGCACCGTCAGCGCCGGCGCGCGGCCGACCAGGTCGGTGGAGATCCCGTAGACGGTCTCCGCGTCGCCGCCGCCGGGGAACTCGAAGAGCAGCGGTGCATCGGTCCCGAGTACGGCGTGCACGGTGTAGGCGACCTGCTGCAACGCGAGCCGCGCCTCTGCGGGGCTCATCCCGTCAGGTCGGTCGGCCAATGACTCGTCGGCGAGGTCGACCAAGACGAACTCTCCCGCGTCGAGGACGTCGAGGAGCGAGCCCTCCGGCCACAGAGTGCGGTAGTCGGGATCCGTTGGCGTCTGCATCAAGACGTCGACCACGTCGGCTCCCGTCTCGGTCGCCAGGTAGAGCACGTGCTCCGGGCCGTCGGGACCGTCCGGGCCCGGTCCGACGTAGTAGACCGGGTATGCCGCGTTGTCGGGCGACAGGTCCGGCGCGTCGGTCGGCGTCTGCGACGGCGTCTGGGACGGTTCGGCGGGTTCCGCGGCCCGCCGGGGCGACGACGTACTGCTCACCAGGGCGATGGTGACGACCGAGGCCACGGCGAGACCGACGGCTCCGGTGGCGAACCAGGTCCGGCGTCGGCGCGCGTTGCGGCGCGTCTCCTGGCGGATCCGGACGAGTCGATCGGTGGGCTCGACGTGGTCGACCGCCTCGCTCAGTGCGCGGTAGAGGTCCTGGTCGTGGTCCATCAGTCTGTTCCGTTCTCGTCGGCGAGCAGCGCCCGCAGGGCAGCCGCTCCGCGTGAGGCGTGACTCTTGACCGCACCGCGGCTGATGCCGAGGGCGTCGGCGATCTCGATCTCCGACAGGTCCAGGTAGTAGCGCAGCGCGATGACCTCGCGCTGCCGGGTGGGGAGGTTGCGCAGGGCGGCGAGGACCGCCGTGCGCGAGGCGTGCTCGTCGGCCGTCGCGTCCGCGCCTGACGGGAGGCTCGTCGAGACGGTGGGCAGCGGCGTGCCGCTCGACGACCCCGCGGTGCCGCAACGCCGAGCGGGACCGGTTGACCACGCTCTGTCGCAGGTAGGCCAGCGCCTTGCCGGGGTCGCGCAGCCGGCGCCACCGGCCGTGCATCGCCACGAAGGCGTCCTGGACGAGCTCCTCGGCGAGCCCCTGGTCGTGCACGAGCAGCACCGAGAGCCGCACGAGGCGGTGCCAGTGGGCGGCGTAGAGCTGCTCGACGGCATCGTCGGCGTCCCAGGCGCCGGATGGCGGGTCCTGGGTCATGACGGCGGTCTCGGTGGCATCGGTCCTCACGCTAGTAGGACGCCTCAGCGGCGTGGCCGGTTTACCCGGCATGCCGTGCGATTACGGTGAGGTCATGGACGACTGCCTCTTCTGCAAGATCGTCGCGGGCGACATCCCCGCCGACGTCGTGCACACGACCGAACGCACCGTCGCCTTCCGCGACCTCAACCCGCAGGCGCCGCTGCACGTGCTCGTCGTACCCCGCGAGCACTTCGCGAACGCCGCGGAGCTCGCAGCCGGCGACCCGGAAGCCTCGGCCGAGCTGGTGCGCGCCGCTCACGCGATTGCCATCGCGGAGGGCCACCCCGACTACCGCTTGGTCTTCAACACCGGCGCGGGTGCGGGACAGACCGTCTTCCACACCCACCTGCACGTGCTCGCCGGCCGCGACCTCGCCTGGCCCCCCGGCTGACCCGCTCCGGAGGCTGAGCAGCGAGCGCCAGCGAGCGTCGACGAAGCCCGGTGAGGTGGCGTCGCGTCAGACGAACACGTAGCCCAGCCGCAGCAGCGCGAAGACCACGGGCAGGCCGAACACGACGAGCAGCACCCACGCGGTGATCCGGTGCAGCGGCTTGGCACCGTCGAGGTTGCCGGCGAAGTCGAGCAGCGCACCTTCTGCCACATGGTGGGTCAAGCCCATCTGCTTGGCGTACTCCGGCAGGTGCTGACCCGGGAACCAGTCGGGCGGAGTGTCGTCGTCGGGGGCGTAGTCCTCGTCGAACTCGTCCGCTCGGCCGTCAGCCCTCATGCGGGCAACCGTACGGGCATATCGGCTGGGTCGCCCGGGAACGCTCCCGTAGCATGGGAGGAGCCCCTTGTAGCCCACGGAAAGGCCGCCCACCCGGGCACCCATGACCGACACGAACCCCGGAGACCTCCAGACTCGGCACACCGTCGTGGTCCCCAACAGCATCAACATGGTCAGCCTGCTGGGCCCGGGGGACGAGTTCCTCGGCATCCTCGAGGGCGCCTTCGCCGTCGAGCTGCACGTGCGTGGCAACCGCATCGCCCTCTCCGGCGCGCCGGGCGAGGTCGCTCTCGCCGAGCGCCTCCTCGACGAGCTGATCGCGATCATCCGCACGGGTCAGGGCATGACCAACGAGACGGTCGAGCGCGTGATCGACATGCTGCGCGAGGAGACGACCGTCAAGCCGGCCGATGTCCTCTCGCTCAACATCTTGAGCAACCGCGGCCGCTCGATCCGTCCCAAGACGCTCAACCAGAAGCGCTACGTCGATGCGATCGACAAGCACACGATCACCTTCGGCATCGGCCCGGCCGGCACCGGCAAGACCTACCTGGCCATGGCCAAGGCGGTCCAGGCGCTGCAGGCCAAGAACGTCAACCGGATCATCCTCACCCGACCGGCCGTCGAGGCCGGCGAGAGCCTGGGCTACCTGCCGGGCACGCTGAGCGAGAAGATCGATCCCTACCTGCGTCCGTTGTACGACGCCCTGCACGACATGATCGATCCCGACACGATCCCGAAGCTGATCGCGGCCGGCACGATCGAGGTCGCCCCCCTGGCCTACATGCGTGGCCGGTCACTCAACGACTCCTTCATCATCCTCGACGAGGCGCAGAACACGACGCCGGAGCAGATGAAGATGTTCCTGACCCGGCTCGGCTTCGGGTCCAAGATCGTCGTCACCGGCGACGTCACCCAGGTCGACCTCCCCACCGGCGCCAAGTCCGGCCTGCGGATCATCGAGGGGATCCTCGACGAGGTCGACGACATCTCGTTCAACCGCCTCACCAGCAACGACGTCGTCCGGCACCGACTGGTAGGCAAGATCGTGGCGGCCTACGACGAGCACGACGCCCGGGCCGAGGCACTTGCCGAAGCCCGCACCGGCCCGACGCGTAGTGCGGAGACCCGATGAGCATCGAGATCATCGACGAGTCAGGTCACGGACTCGACGTCAAGCACCTGGCCTCGCTGAGCCGCTTCGTGATGGACCAGATGCGGGTCCACGCGCTGGCCGAGCTGTGCATCAAGGCCGTCGACGAGGCCACGATCGCCCAGCTCAACGAGCAGTGGATGGAGAAGGAGGGCCCGACCGACGTGCTCGCCTTCCCGATGGACGAGCTCCGTCCGGGACTGATCAACGAGGAGCCCGAGGAGGGCGTCCTCGGCGACCTCGTCCTGTGTCCGGCGATCGCAGCGGTCCAAGGCGAGAGCGCCGGCCACGGCACGCTCGCCGAGATCGAGCTGCTGACGACCCACGGGATCCTGCACCTGCTCGGCTACGACCACGCCGAGCCGGAGGAGCACCGCGAGATGTTCGCCCTGCAGGACACCCTCCTCGAACAGTGGCGGTCCCGATGACCTCAGGTCAGCTCCTGCTCTTCCTGCTCGCTGCCCTGCTCGTCGTCATCGCCGGAGTCCTGACCGCTGCCGACGCTGCCCTCGCATCGTTCTCGCGGGCGCGCGCCGGCGAGCTGGTCGCCGAGGAGCGCACGGGGGCGAAGCGTCTGCTCGCGCTGCTCGACGACTCTCCGCGGCATCTCAACACGGCCCTCCTGCTGGAGCTCCTGGCCGAGATCTCCGCGATCGTCATCGTCACCCTCCAGATCTCCGCGATCCTCGACGGTCGCGGCTGGGTGGCCGCCCTCACCACGATCGCGGTGATGCTGGTGATGTCCTTCGTCGTCATCGGGGTCGCCCCCCGCACCCTCGGCCGCCAGCACGCCGAGTCCTTCGCTCTCATCGCCGCCGGCCCGCTGACCGCGTTCACCCGGGTGCTCGGGCCGCTGCCGCGGCTGCTGATCCTTGCGGGCAACGCGATCACCCCGGGGCGCGGCTTCCGTGAGGGCCCGTTCTCCTCGGAGAGCGAGCTGCGCGAGATGGTCGACATCGCCGAGGCCTCGGCGTTGATCGAGTCCGGAGAGCGCAAGATGATCCACTCCGTCTTCGAGCTCGGCGACACGACCGTGCGCGAGGTGATGGTGCCCCGCAACGACGTGGTCTACATCGAGCACTACAAGAACCTGCGCCAGACGATGTCGCTGTTCCTGCGCAGCGGCTACTCCCGGGTCCCGGTGATCGGGGAGAACCTCGACGAGATCCGCGGGATCGCCTACCTCAAGGACATCGTGGCCCGTGACTTCGAGGCGCCCGACGTCGAGCTCACCGAGCGCGTCGACGAAGTGATGCGTCCGGTCTCGTGGGTGCCGGAGTCCAAGCCTGTCGACGCCCAGCTCTCCGAGATGCAGGCCAACCGGGCCCACATCGCCGTGGTCGTCGACGAGTACGGCGGCACCGCCGGGCTGATCACCATCGAGGACCTCCTCGAGGAGATCGTCGGCGAGATCACCGACGAGTACGACGACGACGAGATCGAGGTCGAGCACGTCGAGGACGGCCCGCGGGCGACCTGGCGGGTGTCCTCTCGCTACCCGATCGACGACCTCGACGAGCTGTTCGGCTTCGACGTCGAGGAGGAGGACGTCGACTCCGTCGGCGGCCTGATGGCCAAGCACCTCGGCCGCGTCCCGATCCCCGGCTCGCACGTCGAGGCCCACGGGTTGCGCTTCGACGCCGAGGACACCGCCGGGCGGCGCAACAAGATCTCCACGGTGCTCATCCGTTCGCTGGCTCCGGCGCCGCAGACCACGACCGACACCGGTGAGCTCGAGCGGATCACGGTCCCGGACTAGTGCTCGGTAGGGTTTGAGCCATGCCACTGAGCACCGAGGACGCCAAGCTGGTCACGCTCGCCAGGGCCACCCGAGCCCGGGTCGGGGCGGCCGAGGGCGCGGCCGTGCGCGACGCCGACGGCCGCACGTACGCCGCCGCCACCGTCGACCTGCCGTCGCTGAAGCTCTCGGCGCTCCAGGTGTGTGTCGCCATGGCCGTCGCCTCCGGCTCGAAGGGCCTGGGCGCCGCGGCCCTGCTCGGTGACGGAGTCGAGCTGACCGACGACGACCGGGCAGCGCTCAGCGACTTCGGCGGGGCCGGGGTGCTGGTGCACCTCGGCGATCCGCGCGGCACGATCGCCGCGACCTCGCAGACCTGACCTGCTCGCAGGAGTAGGTTGCTGGGTGTGGCGACGGAACTTCTCGTGACAACCGACCCCCGGCAGCGGCATGACCGCGCGGTCGCCACGCTGGCCGCGTCGTACGCCGAGATCCCGCGCGCCGCACCGGTCCGGCTGGCCAAGGCCACCACCAACCTCTTCCGGGTGCGCAGCGCGACGTCTGCGCCGGGACTCGATGTGTCCGGTCTCACCGGAGTCCTCGGGGTCGATCCGGTGGCCCGCACGGCCGAGGTGCAGGGGATGTGCACCTATGAAGACCTCGTCGACGCGACGCTGCCGCACGGCCTGATCCCGCTGGTCGTGCCCCAGCTGCGCACGATCACGTTGGGTGGTGCCGTCACCGGGCTCGGGATCGAGTCGACGAGCTTCCGCAACGGGTTGCCGCACGAGTCGGTGCTCGAGATGGACGTCTTCACCGGCGCCGGCGAGGTGGTCACGACGCGACCGGGCGACGACCTCTTCGATGCCTTCCCCAACTCCTACGGCTCGCTCGGCTACGCCACCAGGCTGGTCATCAGCCTCGAGGTGGTGCAGCCGTATGTCGCCCTGCGCCACGTGCGGGTCGAGGACGACCTGCTGGCGGGTGTGATCGCCGGCATCGTCGCCACCGGTCACCTCGACGGTGAGCGCGTCGATGGCCTCGACGGCGTCGCCTTCGCACCGGGGGAGTGCTACCTGACACTGGCCAGGTGGACCGACGAGCCCGGTCCGGTGAGCGACTACGCGGGGCAGCAGATCTACTACCGCTCGGTGCAGGATCGCCCCGCCGACCGGCTCACGGTCCACGACTACCTGTGGCGCTGGGACACCGACTGGTTCTGGTGCTCTGGGGCCTTCGGCGCCCAGCACCCGGTGCTCCGCAGGCTGTGGCCGCGCCGGTTGCGACGCTCGGACGTCTACATGCGCCTGCTCGCCCTGGATCGTCGCTACGACATCGCCGACCGGCTCGACCGCCGCGCGGGTCGTCCGTTGCGCGAGCGGGTGGTGCAGGACATCGAGGTGCCCGTCGAGCGCCTGGCCGAGTTCCTGGCGTGGTTCGATGCCGAGATCGGCATGCGTCCGGTGTGGCTCTGCCCCCTGGTCTCGACCGGCTCCTCCGGCGGCCGGGGCTGGACGACGTACCCGCTCGAGCCGGGGGAGGTCTACGTCAACGTCGGCTTCTGGGGCACCGTGCACGTGGGTGCCGATGCGTCCGAAGGGCCGCGCAACCGGGCGATCGAGAAGAAAGTGCATGAGCTCGGCGGTCACAAGTCGCTCTACTCGGAGGCGTTCTACGACGAAGCCACGTTCAACCGGCTCTACCGTGGTGACGACCTCGCTGCGGTCAAGGCCCGCTACGACCCTGACGACCGCTTGACGAGCCTGTACGACAAGACCGTCCGAAAGAAGTGAGGAGCCCCCATGTCCACCTTGACTCGCACCCAGCTGAGGATCGGCGATGTCGTCGGCGACCTGATGCGCGGGGGCATGCCCGTGCGGTTCACGGCGTACGACGGCAGCTCGGCAGGGCCGGAGGACGCCGAGATCCATCTCGAGCTGATCAACCAGCGTGGTCTGCAGTACCTCGTCACGGCCCCCGGCGACCTGGGGCTCGTGCGCGCCTACGTGGCGGGTGACCTCCTGGTGCACGGCGCCCACCCGGGCAACCCCTACGAGGCGATGCAGAAGATCAAGGACCACACGAAGTTCCGTACGCCGTCGCCGAGCGAGCTCATCACCATCGTGCGCGGACTGGGTCTGTCCAACCTGAAGCCCCCGCCGCCCCCGCCGCAGGAGCACCTGCCGCGCTGGCGTCGCGTGATGGAGGGGCTGCGGCACTCGATGACCCGCGACGCGGAGGTGATCGCGCACCACTACGACGTCTCCAACGACTTCTACCGCCACGTGCTGGGC
The DNA here is from genome assembly GCA_963761285.1 of uncultured Actinomycetota bacterium. Taxonomy (GTDB): domain Bacteria; phylum Actinomycetota; class Actinomycetes; order Propionibacteriales; family Nocardioidaceae; genus Nocardioides. Next base: position 669,098 of record CAVXGJ010000016.1, read on the forward strand.
CCGTCGATGGCCTACACCTGTGCGGTCTACCCCCGCGAGCAGGCCACGCTCGAGGAGGCTCAGTTCGAGAAGTTCGATCTGGTCGCGCGCAAGCTCGACCTCAAGCCCGGGATGCGACTCCTCGATGTCGGGTGCGGCTGGGGATCGATGGTGCGTCACGCCGCGCAGGAGTACGGCGTGCAGGTCCTCGGTGTGACCCTCAGCCGAGAGCAGGCCGACTGGGCGGCCGAGGCGATCGAGCGCGACGGACTGGGTCATCTCGCCGAGGTGCGCCACCTCGACTACCGCCACGTGCCTGAGGGCGACTTCGACGCCATCAGCTCCATCGGGCTGACCGAGCACATCGGCGTGCGCAACTACCCGGCGTACTTCTCCTTCTTGCACGACAAGCTCAAGCCCGGTGGACGGCTGCTCAACCACTGCATCACGCGCAACCACAACCGGCCGGAGCCGACTGGGGCCTTCATCGACCGCTACGTCTTCCCCGACGGGGAGCTGACCGGCAGCGGCACGATCATCACCGCCGCCGAGGACGCCGGCTTCGAGGTGATGCATGCGGAGAACCTGCGGATGCACTACGCCCGGACCCTGGCGCACTGGAACGACAACCTGGTCGAGCACTGGGATGCCTGCGTCGAGGAGGTCGGCATCGGCACCGCCCGGGTCTGGGGTCTCTACATGGCGGCGTGCCGCGTCGGCTTCGAGCGCAACGAGGTCCAGCTGGCCCAGGTGCTCGGCGTCCGGGTCGACGAGGAGGGCAACGACGGGTTCGCCCTTCGTCCGACGTGGTGAGGGGTTTCGGCTGAGCACGCGCTGGGCGATAGCCTCGCTCCGATGAGCACCCGGGCGAGCACCTACACCGCGCAGGTGCTGCGTCGCGTCCCGATCTCCGACCATCTCCTGCGGCTGGTGCTCGGCGGCGACGGGCTGGCGGACTTCGTCTCGACCGGCGTGCCCGACGAGTGGGTCGGCCTGATTGTCCCCGGGCAGTTCCAGAGCCGTTACTACACGGTGCGCTCCTTCGAGGGCGGCGAGCTGACTCTGGACATCGTGCGCCATGACGTCGGCCTGGTCACCGAGTGGGCCGGGACCGACTGCGTGGGACAGACCTGCACCATCACCGAGGCCAAGGGCTCCTTCGCCATGCCCGCCGACGCCGCCTGGCTGATGCTGGTCGGCGACCTGACGGCGATGCCGGCGATGGCGCGCATCATCGAGAGCACCGACCTCCCGACGCAGGTGTGGGCCGAGGTGCCCGATCACCTGCCCGACTATCTGGGCGCCGTCGCCGGTGGGGTGACCTGGCTCGAGCAGCCAGGGGATGGGCAGAGCGCGCTGAGCACCGTCGTAGGTGACCTGCACTGGCCGGAGGGTGACGGCTACTTCTGGATGGCGGGGGAGTCGTCGCAGATGCGGGCCATCCGCAAGCACCTGATGCGTGAGCGCCGGCTGCCCAGCACGGCGTACGACGTCATGGGTTACTGGCGCGGTGGAGCCGTGCGGCAGCCGCGGGCGGTGGACCCGGGGCCGATCTACCGGGCCGGCAAGGCCGCAGGCAAGAGCGATGACCAGATCTGGGCAGACTACGACGAGGCGAGTGACACATGAGTGAGACCACCCCGGCCCAACCGGCCCACCGCAGCGGTTTCGCCTCCTTCGTGGGGCGGCCCAACGCCGGCAAGTCGACGTTGACCAACGCGCTGGTGGGGCAGAAGGTCGTGATCACCTCCTCCAAGCCGCAGACGACGCGCACCGTGGTGCGTGGCATCGTGCACCGCGCAGATGCTCAGCTGATCCTCGTCGACACCCCCGGGTTGCACCGGCCGCGCACGCTCCTCGGGGAGCGGCTCAACGACCTGGTCAAGACGACGCTGGCCGAGGTCGATGTCGTAGCGGTCTGCTTCCCAGCCAACGAGAAGATCGGCCCCGGTGACCGCTTCATCGTCAACGAGATGGGCAAGGTCAAGCGGACCATCAAGGTGGCGATCGCGACCAAGACCGACCTCGCCACACCCGAGCAGCTCGGCGAGCACCTGCTCTCCATCGAGCGGTTGGGCCAGGAGACCGGCACCGACTGGGCCGAGATCGTGCCCGTCTCCGCGCAGGAAGGTCACCAGGTGCAGCTGCTCGCCGACCTGCTGGTCGGCCTGCTGCCCGAGGGTCCGCAGCTCTATCCCGACGGCGACCTGAGCGACGCTCCGGAAGAGATCATCGTGGCCGAGCTGATCCGCGAGGCTGCCCTGGAGGGTGCTCGCGAGGAGCTGCCGCACTCGATCGCCGTGGTCGTGCAGGAGATGAACCTGCGCGAGGACCGACCGGCCGACAAGCCGCTGCTCGACGTCCACGTCAACCTCTACGTCGAGCGTGAGTCCCAGAAGGGGATCATGATCGGCCACAAGGGCGCACGGCTGCGCGAGATCGGCACCGCCGCGCGCATCCAGATCGAGGCGCTGCTCGGCACCCCGATCTATCTCGACCTCCAGGTCAAGATCGCCAAGGACTGGCAGCGCGACCCGCGTCAGCTCCGCAAGCTGGGTTTCTGACCGGGAAGGTCAGGAGCGCGGTCGGTCAGTTGGGGGTCCAGCAGCGGATGAAGGTCTGGCCGGCCCGCCACTGGGCAGCGTCGGGGCCCTCGAAGGCCCACCGGTAGTCGAGCGGGTCGTCGGCGGCGTCCGCTGCCGCGTCACGGCACGGCTCCTCACCGGCCCGGGCGACCTCGGCACGACCGGGGTAGGCGCCACCGGGAAGGCGGATCACCGAGATGGCGCGCCACGAGTGCGACTCGGAGCAGGGAACGCGCCGGAAGGCGGCGTCTGTCGGGGCCCGCCGTGCCGCACATTCCGTAGGTGTCGCGGCCCTGCTGGGTGTCGAGGACCCCGGTCAGTGAGCCGCGCACCCGCATCAGCCGGTCGGCTCCGGCCAGTGCCAGGACGTCGCAGCGATACCAGTCGGCACCGGCGTCGTACTCCTCGACGGTCGGGGTGAACCACACCGCTCGCAGCATGCTCAGGTCCAAGGCGTCGCGGGAGCCGCCCACGACCTTGGGGAGCGCCGCGGGGCAGGCGGCCGCCACCTGCCGCTGGACCTGTCGGGAATCGACGGCCAGGAGGTGCCCGTCGGCCAGGTTGGCGACGGTGCCGACGGCATACGTCTCGGCGGTGTGGGTCTGCTTGCAGCCGAGCGCGTCGGTGTCGGCCGTGGGGGAGAGCGCAGCGTCGAAGGTCAGGCGATGACAGGCGCCGCGCTTGGGCCGTGGGGCTTCCGTGGCGGTCGGTGGTGCCGTCGCGGGTTCCGTGGTTGCGCCAGTGCTGGCGGTCGTGGCATCGGAGCTCGCGATCGGGCCGGAGGAGTCGTCGGCAGGGCCGCCGGAACAGGCGGCTCCGAGGACGGCGACGAGGGTCAGCGCCGCCAGGACCCGACGCTCATTCACTGGTCTTGGCCCAGCAGATGGAGCGGCGGTTGCCGGCGTCCCACTCGGCCTCGTGGAACCACGTATAGCCGTAGTCGAAGTCGACGGGGTAGTTGAGCCAGGCCTCGACGGAGTCGGCGCAGAAGTCGCGAGTCTTGACCTCCACCAGTGAGTCACCGGGGTACTCGTCGGCAGGCTCACCGAGCTTGATGGTCGTCACGGCGCGCCAGTCGTGCGGCCGCGTGCACGGGATCTTCAGGCCCGAGTCGACCGAGGGACCCTCGACGCACGCCAGCCACTTGTCGTCCGGGCGACCCTGGAGCAGCCCGCGAGCCGTTTCGGGGAGCGCGACGAGGGAGGCGCTCTGCTCACCCCCACCCACTGCGTCGCAGCGGTACCAACGAGCGCCATCGGCCCAAGCGCTCTCGGACGGACGGAACCACGCCCACGTGACGATCGAGCGCATGGCGAGGCTGACGTCACCGCCGAGGAACTTCTCGAGCTGGGTGGTGCAGGTCTCGAAGGCGAAGGCGCCGACCTCCGGCGAGTCGTACTCCGCTGCGGCAAACGTGGCCGGCATGTCCCCGACGGCGTAGGTCTGGGCGGTGTGCCGCTGGGTGCACGGCACCGCCACCGTCGCGTCGGAGGGCAGCGAGATGCTCTCGACCGTGAGCTGGCGGCAGGCCCCCAGCTCCGGGACCTCGACGGTGTCGACCTGGTCGGGATCGACCCTCGGCAGGGCGGGTCCCCCGCACGCGGAGAGCGTGATGCCGAGCACGAGCGCCACCGCCAGACGCCTACCCCCACCGCTCATGTCTGCCGATGCTACCGGCGGGTCGAGGTGGCCCCCACCGGCGCATCCTGATGGTGGGTCAGGGTCGAGGGGGGTGGTGATGGGCACCGCCGTCTTGAGACATAGCAACGGTCGGAGGTTGGCCGGCGGGGGCTTCGTCGACGCTCGCTGGCGCTCTCCGGAGGCTGAGCAGGGCGAGCCCCTGGGCGAGCCCGTCGACGAAGCCCCTGTGAGCCGACTACGGACCGTTCCCGACGTGGGTGGGTACCTCACCGGGCTTCGTCGACGCTCGCTGGCGCTCGCTGCTCAGCCTCCGGTGCTGAGCAGCGCTGCCAAGGTCCCGCCGAGCTCATAGGCCTCGCCGGTCTCGTTGTCCCCGACGTCCCCCAGGATCTCCAGCGTGGCCGCGCACTGTCGCCATGGCAGTGCGCCGGTGATGGAGAGCACCGAGCGCACGGCTCCGGTCGTGTCGTAGCGGCCATGCACGTAGAGCCCGAAGGGTTTGACCGGCGACGAAGCGGTGCCCGCGGCCGAGCCGTCGTCGGAGAGCGAGCCTCCGATCTCCAGGAACAAGCAGTCGAAGAAGTGCTTCAGGGCGCCGGACATGTAGCCGAAGTTCGCCGGGGTCCCCAACACGTAGCCGTCGGCGGACATCACGTCCTCGGCGTTCGCCTCCAGAGCCGCCCGGACGACGACCTCGACCCCCTCGATGGCGTCGTCGTTGGCGCCGGCGATGACAGCCTCGGTCAGCGACCGCACCGAGGGTGTGGGGGAGTGATGGATGATCAGCAGGCGCGGCACCCGATGCACGATATCGAGGGCAGCCATTGTTGCGTAGCCACACCCGTAGGGGTGCTGGAGACCGCATTGTGACCTGGATCTCCAATCCAAGGTCTGTGGAGTGTCGAATACCCGTTGTTCACAGACACTCTAAGAGATGGGGATATCCCATGAAGTTCCGCAGCCCCCGCATGAAGACCGCCGCCGGCATCGTCGGCCTGATGTTCCTCGCCGTGCCGCTCGCCGCCTGTGGCGACGACGCTCCTGAGCGAGTCCAGGCCGTTGCCACGATCGAGAACCTCGACGGTGGCATGACGCAGATCGATGTCGACCCGAGCTTCTTCGAGACGCTCGACGCGCTCGGTGTCACGCCCGGCGTCATCGCCGACGCGACGCTCGACGGCACCGTCCTGACCTTCCCGATCTCGGGTGGCAACGTGCAGATCCTGCCCAAGGGCAGCGTTCCCAACTACGTCGTCGGCCAGATCCAGCACGAGAACTCGGGCCTGAGCCTCGAGGCCGGTGGCATCACCGTTGAGCTGCGCAACTTCAACGTCGACCCGACCGTGTCGCGCGTCTACGGTGACGTCGTCGTCGACGGCAAGGTCGCCGCGACCAGCGCCTACCTGTTCCGCCTGAACGGCTCGACCCTGAAGGACCTGCAGACCGAGGGCGACACCGCCATCCTCGAGGGCACCAAGGTCTTCATCTCCGACGTGGCTGCTGACCTGCTCAACAGCACCTACGGCATCTCCGACGTGACCGACCAGGTCCTCGTCGGCGTCGCGAAGATCACCGTCAACACCAAGTGATCCCACGGTCGTGCCGCTAGTCGGCCGGCCGGCACCACCCAGCTCCATCACGAAGCCCGTGGCACCTCGGTGCCGCGGGCTTCGTTGCGTGCTGGACGACCCGCCCGACGCTCACCAGATGATCGGTCGCGTGCGCTCCTCCCACTCCGTGGCTATGGTGGAGACCTCATGATGCGACTTTCTGCTTGGACGCTCCTTCGCTGCCGCAGCGAGGTCTTCGCCCGCTAGGGCCCGCCGACCTCCTCGCTGCGGGGTCCGCAACGCGCCGGCGATCACAGCCATCAGGGAAGCCTCAGGAGAGATCATGATCAGCAACAACCCCCAGCAGCCCAGCGGCATGCCGCACCACCGTTACGTGCCGTTCGTGCCCGTGGTGCTCGAGGACCGCACCTGGCCGGCCAAGCGCATCGAGAAGGCCCCGCGTTGGTGCGCGGTCGACCTCCGTGACGGCAACCAGGCCCTCATCGACCCCATGTCGCCGACGCGCAAGCTCGCCATGTTCGAGCTGTTGGTGCGGATGGGTTACAAGGAGATCGAGGTCGGCTTCCCGAGCGCCAGCCAGACCGACTTCGACTTCGTACGCCAGCTGATCGAGGAAGACCTGATCCCGGACGACGTGGTGATCCAGGTGCTCACCCAGGCCCGGGAGGAGCTCATCGAGCGCACCTTCGAGGCGATCCGGGGTGCCAAGCAAGCCATCGTGCACCTCTACAACTCCACCTCCACCCTGCAGCGTCGCGTCGTCTTCGGTCTCGACGAGGACGGGATCGCCGACATCGCCGTCAGTGGGGCCCGGCTGTGCAAGAAGTTCGAGGAGGGGGTGCCGGAGACCGAGGTCTTCTACGAGTACAGCCCCGAGAGCTACACCGGCACCGAGCTCGAGTTCGCCGTGCGCGTCTGCAACGAGGTCCTCGAGGTGTTCCAGCCGACCGCCGAGAAGCCGGTGATCATCAACCTGCCGGCCACCGTCGAGATGGCGACCCCCAACGTCTATGCCGACTCCATCGAGTGGATGGATCGCCACCTGTCCTACCGGGAGCACGTCGTGCTCTCCCTGCACCCCCACAACGACCGCGGCACCGCGGTGGCCGCGGCCGAGCTCGGCTACCTCGCCGGCGCCGACCGCATCGAGGGCTGCCTGTTCGGCAACGGCGAGCGCACCGGCAACGTGTGCCTGGTGACGCTGGGGCTCAACCTCTTCACCCAGGGCATCGATCCCGAGATCGACTTCGCCGGCAACGGCGGCATCGACGAGATCCGCCGGACCGTCGAGTACTGCAACCAGCTCGGCGTCCCCGAGCGTCATCCCTACGGTGGAGACCTCGTCTACACCGCGTTCTCCGGCTCCCACCAGGACGCGATCAAGAAGGGGTTCGAGCACCTCGAGCTGGATGCGCAGCGCGACGGCGTCCCGGTCGCCGAGCGTGCGTGGGAGGTGCCCTACCTCCCGATCGACCCCAAGGACGTGGGCCGCTCCTACGAGGCGGTGATCCGGGTCAACAGCCAGTCCGGCAAGGGCGGGGTGGCCTACATCCTCAAGACCGAGCACAAGCTCGAGCTGCCGCGGCGCGCTCAGATCGAGTTCAGCCGCGTCATCCAGCAGCGCACCGACTCCGAGGGCGGCGAGGTCACCCCCGCCGAGATCTGGGCTGCGTTCCGCGCGGAGTACCTCGACCGTACGACGCCGCTGTCGCTCGACTCGGTCCACACCAGCTCGGCGGCCGGCGAGCGCGACGCTCTCACCGTCAACGTCATGGTCGAGGGTCGGGCCCACACCCTCGAGGGCACCGGCAACGGTCCGATCGCTGCCTTCGTGACCGCCATCAACGCGCTGCCGCAGGACTTCGACGTCCGGGTGCTCGACTACCACGAGCACGCGCTGAGCTCGGGCGGCGACGCCATTGCAGCGGCGTACGTCGAGTGTGCCGTCGGCGACGACCTCTACTGGGGCGTCGGGCTCGACGCCAACATCGTGACTGCCTCGCTCAAGGCCGTGATCAGCGCGGTCAACCGGGCTGCCGCACCGCGCGACTGAAGGCCGGACGAGCGGTGTGAGTCACCACACGACCGGCAGCCGCACGGTGAACGTCGTCCCCGTGCCGGGGGCGGAGTCGACGTCGATGCTGCCGTCGTGGGCCTCGATGATGGCCGCCACGATCGACAACCCGAGACCGGTGCCGGGGATGGCCATCGTCTGGGCGGTGTCGGTGCGGTAGAAGCGCTGGAAGACCAGCTCGTGCTCCTCCTGGGCGATCCCGATCCCGGTGTCGATCACCCTGATCACTGCGCCGGCCGCCTCGTGCTCCAGGCGCACCTCGACGCTGCCGCCGTCCTCGGTGAACTTGATGGCGTTGCTGACCAGGTTGATGAACACCCGGTCGAGCTGGCTCGTGTCACCGGCGACCATCACGGGTTCTTCCGGGCAGACGAAGCTGATCGTCAGCGAACGATGAGCACGGGCGGCCTTCGCGAACTCCTCGGCTGCGCCGATGGAGTCCCGCAGGTCATGGGTCGCCCGACTGCCCAGGACGTCGCTGGACTCGAAACCGCTGAGCAGGAGCAGGTCGTTGCAGATCGCGATCAGACGGTGGCTGTTGCGTGAGATCGTCTCGAGCATGCCCGCCTGCTCGGGATGGGGAGCGACCACATCGCCATCGAGGAGCAGCTCGGTGTAGCCGAGGATGCTGGTCACCGGGGTCCGCAGCTCGTGCGACACCGTCGAGACGAACTCGTCCTTCGCCCGGTCGAGGGCGCGCAGCCGCTCGACAGCCGTGCGTTCCTTGTCGAGCGCTTCGACGATCGTCTCCTGCCCGGCTCGTTGCTCGGTGACGTCGCGGCCGACGCACAGGAACCCCACGCGCTCCTCGACGTCGTCGTCGGTCACGCTCAGGGTCATCGACACGACCAGCTCGCGACGGTTACGGGTGCGCCAGGTCCAGTCACGAGCAGCGGACTCATCGCGCTTGCCGATCATGCCGACCAGGCACAGGAAGGCCTCACGCTCGCCCGCCGCGCCGGTGCGTGCAAGGAGCTGCTCGGGGTCGAGGATCGACACGAAGGGCTCGCCGATCATCTCCTCCGCAGTGCAACCCAGCATGTGGGCCGCACCGGCGCTGAACACCGTGATCCGACCGGAGATGTCGATACCGATGAGTGCCGTGGCGATGGAAGCCTGGAGCAGGTGGGCCATCAAACCGGTGGTGCTGCGCTCCGCTGTCACGTCGACGCCGGTCAGCACGGCGTACGACGGTGTGCCGCTCTCATCGCGGACGACGTTGTTGTTCCAGACCAGCCGGACCGGGTTCCCGGAGGCAGTGTGGGCGAGTCGTTCGCGAGCCATCGAGTAGTCGGACCTGTTGGGCCAGGTGAACATGGCCTCGGTCTCGGCGCGCGACAGCGCCGCGAGGGGCGTCTCCCACAGCGGGACACCCACCAGCACGGACTCGCCGTATCCGGTGATCGCTTCGGTCGCCGCATTGGTCCGGATGACCGTGCCGTGGTCGTCGGTGACCACGACGATGCACGCCACGGTGTCGAGGGTGGCGCTGGTGAGCTGTTGCGCGACCTCGAGCCGACGACGGCTGTCGTGCTCCTGGGTCTGGTCCAGGAGCTGGGCGGAGAAGATGCGCGAGGTGCCGGCTGCGTCGGCGACGGCCGCGATCGCGAGGTCGATCCTGCTTCCCGGGCGCGCGAGCACGAGGGCCTGGCCATGCCAGGTCTCGTCTCCCCTGCCCAGCAGGGCGTCGAAGACGTCCTCGTCGGGGTCGAGCACACCGACGAGGTCGCCGAAGCTCCGGCCGGCGAGCTCGTCGGCCGGAGCCCCGAGGATCCGCTCGGCACCGGCATTGACCTCGGCGATCACCATCTCGGTCCCGGCTCCGCGCAGCAGCAGCATGCCGAGCGGCGACTCGGTGAACGTGCTGCGGAAGAGATGCTCGTCGGAGACTGCCTGAGCCATCAGGTCACGGCGGTGGGTGACCATCACCGCGACCGGGAGGGTGACCAGCGCTACGCAGAGGAGGTAGCCCAGCGCGAGGGTGTCGACCAGATCTTCTCGTACGAGAGCGTTCACGAACGGCCCGTGACCGTTGACCGTGACGAGCGTCACCACCGCCCCCACGGCGAGCAGCTGGGCCGCCGCGACCCGCACCTCGAAGGCGATCGCCCCTGCCACGAGAACCGGGATCACGGCGAATGCGAGGGGTGCAGCACCGGCGGGGCCGAAGACGAGTGTCAGGACGACGCCGAGCGCCAGGCTGTGCAGCCACGCCAACCGGGGGACCGGACGCGCGGCGCTGATGAGGAGGGCTCCGAACAACAGCACCGACAACGTGTGTTGAGCGCCGATCTGGAGGGCGAGCGATCCGGACACTGCTGAGTCGTCGGTCCGCACGGACGTCTCGACGGCCGACGCGGCGACCCCGCAGAGCAAGGCCGTGACACCGAGGAGCGCGAGGTCATGCAGCGTGGCGAGGGCCGCTCGGCGCCGCCCCAGATGGGTCAGCAGCGCGGCCGCGGCCAGCGCCTGCGCGCCGTGGGAGGCGGAGACCCCCATGGCCGTCGCGAGGGGGACGCCGAAGGCGAGCATCTCGACGGACGAGAGGGCGAAGAGGATCGCCACAAGATGCGGCCACCGGCGCCAGGAGCTCAGCGCCAGCAGACCGACGCTCAGACCTACGCTGGACCACCACGTCGTGAGCCGTGCGGTGTCGTCGCGCACGGCCAGGAGTCCGGCATCCATGACGACGATGAACCCCAGGACCAGGAGGGTGGTCCCGACATCGAGGCGGGACTGCACGTGCGGGGGGCTCACAGCCCTAGTGTCAGGCACAATCGCGACTCCGTCGTGCAGGCTCAACCGCTGAACATCCTTGGGCTTGGCAAAGACTACCTCCGACGGATCCGTGCACCGACAAGGCAGAATCGACGCGTGCCTCTCTATCGCGACGAGGCGATCGTGCTGCGCACCCACAAGTTGGGCGAAGCCGATCGCATCATCACCCTGCTGACCCGTCATCACGGTCGCGTACGAGCGGTCGCCAAAGGCGTGCGACGCACGACGTCGAAGTTCGGCTCCCGGCTCGAGCCGTTCACCTACGTCGACCTGCAGCTGGCCGAGGGACGTTCGCTCGACATCGTCACCCAGGCCGAGACCCGGTTCCCCTTCGCGGCCGGTCTGGGCAACGACTACGAGCGCTACACCGCCGGCACCGCGATGCTGGAGACCGCAGACCGGTTGGTGCCGGAGGAGAAGCAGGCCTCGCTGCAGCAGTTCCTGCTGCTCGTCGGTGGGCTTCGAGCCATGTCCGAAGGCGTCAGACGCCCGGGCCAGGTCCTCGATTCCTACTTGCTGCGTTCGCTCGCCGTAGCCGGTTATGCGCCGTCCTTCGACCTGTGCGCCCACTGCGGTCGCGAGGGGCCGCACCGCTGGTTCAACCCCTCGATGGGGGGCCTGCTGTGCGCCACCTGCCGCATTCCCGGCTCAGCGGCACCAGCCGCCGAGACCATCACGGTGCTCGGCGCCCTGCTGGCCGGTGACTGGACGACCGTGGAGGCGGCCGAGCAACGCCACCTCGCCGAGGCCAGCAGCCTGGTGGCTGCCTTCCTGACCTGGCACCTCGAACGGTCCCTGCGCTCGCTGGAGCACGTCGAGCGGTAGCGTCCGGGGGGTGAAGCGTGCCGCCCGTCAGCCCCGACCCCCCACGCCGCACGCCTCGGGGGCCCGCCCACCGGCGATCCCGAGCCAGTTCGTGCCGCGCCACGTCGCGATCGTGATGGACGGCAACGGCCGCTGGGCCAAACAGCGTGGTCTTCCCCGGACCCAGGGCCACGAGATGGGCGAGGCTTCGCTCTTCGATGTGGTGGAGGGCGCGATCGAGATCGGGGTCAAGGCGATCTCGGCCTATGCGTTCTCGACCGAGAACTGGACCCGCTCGCCCGACGAGGTGAAGTTCCTGATGGGCTTCAACCGCGATGTCATCCGTCGCCGTCGTGACGAGATGCACGAGCTCGGCGTCCGGGTGCGGTGGGCCGGCCGCGCGCCGCGCCTGTGGAAGTCGGTGATCCGTGAGCTCCAGGTCGCCGAGGAGCTCACCCGCGACAACGACGTGCTCACGCTGACCATGTGCGTCAACTACGGCGGCCGGGCCGAGCTGGCCGACGCCGCCCGATCGATCGCCCGGGAGGTTGCCGCAGGCAAGCTGAACCCGGACAAGATCGACGAGAAGACGTTCGCCAAGCACCTCTACGTCCCTGAGATCGGCGACGCCGACCTCATCTGGCGCACGTCGGGCGAGCAGCGGCTCTCGAACTTCATGCTCTGGCAGGCGGCCTACTCCGAGATGGTGTTCACCGACGTGCTCTGGCCCGATGTGGACCGGCTGGCGCTGTGGCGCGCGATCGAGATCTATGCCGAGCGCGATCGTCGCTATGGCCGCGCCTGAACGGACCTAGTCGGCGTCGCGACAAGTTGCACACGTCCCGAAGATCTCCAGCGTGTGGCTGACGTCGACGAAACCGTGCTCCTCCGACACCTTGCGCGCCCACCGCTCCACGGCCGGGCCCTCGACCTCGACGGTGGCACCGCACGTGCGGCAGACGAGGTGGTGGTGGTGATGGCTCGAGCACCGTCGGTAGGTGAGCTCGCCGTCCTCGGCCCGGAGCAGGTCGACCGCGTCGGCCTCCACGAGGAGCTGGAGGGTGCGGTAGACGGTGGCGAGGCCCACCTGCGCATCGCGCGACTCGAGCAGCGCGTGGATCTCCTGCGCCGAGCGGAACCCGTCGACGGAGGACAAGGCCTCGACGACTGCCGTCCGTTGACGGGTCGGCCGCAGGCCGGTCCCGGGCTCAGTGCTCGTCATAGTGACTTCCATGGGGCGCGTGCCGGTGTCCGTCGTGCACGTAGTCGACGTGGTCGTCGTGCGGCACCGCGAGGTGGCCACAGCCAGGGCCGTGGTCGTGGTCGTGCTCGCTGACGTCGTGCTCTCCCGGAGACGCATCGGCGAACGGTGCCTGCAACTGCGCCCGGCGCCGCAGCCAGACTCCGATGGGCCAGGTCACGACGAAGCCCGCCAAGGAGAGCAGCACGATCGTCGGGCCGGGCGCGACGGTGGCCTGGTAGGACGCGAAGGCCGAGATGACCAGGCCCCCCACCGAAGCGAAGGTGCCCAGCAGCATCGCGGCGACCAGCGTCGTCCGGAAGGAGCGGGTGAGCTGCTGCGAGGTCGCGACGGGCACGACCATCAGGGCGGAGACGAGCAGCAGCCCGACGGTGCGCATGGCGACGGTGACGGTCACGGCGGCCAGAACCGCGACCAGGATGTTGTAGAAGCGCACCCGCAGGCCGGCCACGCGGGCGAAGTCCGGGTCCTGAGCGACAGCGAAGAGCTGAGGGGCCAGGCCCACGCCCACCAGGATCACCAGCGCCGCGAGGACCATGGTGATGATCACGTCCCCCTGCGAGATGGTGGTGATGGATCCGAAGAGGTACTGGTTGAGTCGAGCGGCGCTCTGCCCGCCGAGGCCTGTGAGCAGCACGCCTCCGGCCAGCCCGCCGTAGAAGAGCAGGGCCAGGGCGACGTCGCCGTTGGTGTTGCCGCGTTCGCGGACGAGCTCGATCGTCACGGCCCCGAGGATGGCCACCAGCACGGCGGTCCACGTCGGGGAGAGCCCGGTCAACAGGCCGAGGGCGACGCCGGTGACCGCGACGTGGCCGATGCCGTCGCCCATGAGAGCCAGGCGTCGCTGCACGAGGTAGGTGCCGATGGCGGGTGCGGCCAGGCCGGTGAACAGGGCCGCCAGCAGCGCCCGCTGCATGAAGTCGGTGCTGAAGAGCTCGACGGGACTCATGGTCGCTCCAGGGGAGAACGGACGCGGGGGGCGTGGTCGCGGCCGCGCTCCGGATCGTCATGATGGCTGTGGTGGTGGTGACCGAGGGTCTCGCCGAGCCAGGGCTCGTGCACGGCGTGGTCGGGGATCGGCTCACCGTCGTAGACGATCCGGCCGTCCCGCATCACCACGGACCGGTCGACCAGGGCAGCCAACGGGCCGAGCTCGTGAGCGACCAGCACGATCGTCGCGCCGCGCGCCTTGAGGGCGGCCAGGGCCTCGGTGAGCATCTGCTGGTTGGGGAGGTCCACCCCGGCGGTGGGCTCGTCGAGGAAGAACAGCTCGGGCTCGCCGGCCAGGGCGCGCGCGATCAGCACCCGCTGCTGCTGGCCCCCGGAGAGGCTGCTGACGCCGTCCCGCGCGCGCTCGGTGAGCCCGACGAGGGCGATGGCGTCGTCGATCGCACGCCGGTCCGCAGCGCGGAGCGGACGGAGCAGGCGTCGATGCGTCAACCGCCCCGATGACACGACCTCCCAGACAGAGGCGGGTACGCCGGACCCGGCACCGCTGCGCTGCGGCACGAAGCCGATCCGGTGCCACTCGGTGAACCGGTCGAACGGGGTGCCGAAGAGCAGCAGCTCGCCCCTGCTCAGGGGCCGCAGTCCGGTGAGGGCACGCACGAGCGTGGACTTCCCGGAGCCGTTGGCTCCCATCAGGGCGAGGAACTCACCCTGATGCACGCTCAGGTCGATCCCGCGCAGGACCGGGCGCCCCTCGATGGCGACGGCTCCGCCGACCAGGTCGATCGGGTCAGGGTGCCCGCTCACTGGCATGCGTTGGACTTCCGGAGGGCCTCGAGGTTCTGCTCCATGAGCGTCAGGTAGTCCTCGGCGGAGGTCTCGTCGGAGAGCCCTTCGATCGGGTCGAGCACGGCAGTCTCCACGCCCATGTCCTCGGCCAGGGTCTGGGTCAGTCGTGGACTCACGAGACGCTCGCTGAAGACGGTGGTGATCCCTTCCTCGCGGATCAGCTTCTGCAGGACGCCGAGGTCAGCGGGGGTCGGCTCCGCCTCGGGGGAGAGGCCCGCCACCGGGGCGACGGTCAGGCCGTAGCGTGCGTAGTAGCCGAACGCATCGTGACTCACCACGATGGTGGTGCGCTCGCACGAGGCGAGTCCATCGGTGAACTGCTCGTCGAGCCGCTCGAGGTCACTGCGCAGCTCCGCGGCGTTCGTGGCGTACTCCTCGGCGTGCGCGGTGTCGAGCCCGGAGAGGGAGTCGGCGATCGCCTCGCCCAGGGTCGCCATCCGAAGGGGGTCGAGCCAGAAGTGGGGGTCCAGGGCGCTCTCGTCGGCGAAGGGCTGCAGCCCGACCACGGCGGCCGCGTCGAGGACCTCACCGGCGGCGTTCTGGGCGATCGCATCGTCGATTGCGGCCTGGAAGCCGTCCTCGTACACGACCAGGTCGGCCGATGCGATGTCGGCGGTCTCCTTGATCGTGAGCTCGAGGTCGTGGGGCTCCTTGCCGGGCGTGGTGAGACCGGTCACCTCGCCGTGCGGGCCGAGGACCCGGGCTGGCGACGTACTCCAGGGGGTAGAAGGCCGCAGCGACCTCGACGCCCTCGCCGGAGCCGGTGTCATCGGAAGACGCACAGCCACTCGCCACGAGCGCGAGGCCTACCAGGGCTACCCAAGGTGTTCTACGCATGAGAATGATTCTCAACTGGAATGAGAACCGATGTCAAATCAGACCGAGACCGGCAGACTGTCGGGGTGCGCCCCTTGATCTCCGCTGCCGACCTCGCCCTGCTCCTCCTCGACCGCGCTGGAGTGACCGTGCTCGACGTCCGTTACCGCTTGGGCGGACCGCCCGGTGCTGGGGAGTTCGCCGCCGGGCACATCCCGGGTGCTGCCTACGTAGATCTTGACGCCGATCTCGCGGCGCCGCCGGGTGGCGCATCCGGCGGCCGTCACCCCCTGCCCGACCCGATGCGTTTCGCGGCGGCCATGCGGCGCTGTGGAGTGCAGGACGACCGTCCGGTCGTGGTGTACGACGACTGGCAGGGCCTGGCTGCCGGCCGGTGCTGGTGGTTGCTGCGCCACCACGGTCACCGCGACGTGCGTGTCCTTGATGGCGGGTGGACGGCTTGGCGTGGTGCTGGCGGTGAGGTGGAACAGGGTGTGGTGGTCACCGAGGCCGGTGGCTTCACAGCTCGGCCCAGCGCTGCCGCGGACGTGGTGGCCGTCGAGAACGTCCTGGACGTTGCCGTGCTCATCGACGCCCGGGCCCCTGCCCGCTACCGGGGAGAGGAGGAGCCGATGGACCCGGTTGCCGGGCATGTCCCGGGCGCCGTCAACGTGCCCACCTCACACAACCTGACCGAGGACGGACGGTTCCGGTCGGTGGAGGAGCTCCGCGAGATCTATGCATCGGTCGGAGCGGTCCCCGGAGCCGACGTCGCCGTCTACTGCGGGTCCGGCGTCACCGCGATCCACGACCTGATCGCGCTGGAGCGCATCGGGGTGCAGGCCCGGCTCTACCCGGGAAGCTGGAGCGAGTGGTCGGCTGACCCCGGACGGCCCGTCGCGCGCTGACGGTGGTCACCGCTGACTTTCACCTCACCGGGTCTCGACGCGTCGGTCGCGACCTCGTTCCTCGGTCGCGCTCCTTGCTCGACCACCCACGATCGCAGGCTCGGACTTCGTCCGACCTGCGATCACCAGTGAATGCCCTTGAAGACCTTGGCGAGCATGATCTGCTCGGTCTCGCGGGTCCCGCCCTGCGACACCTGACCCTTGGCGGCGGCTGAGTCCGGGAAGACGTGGTAGGCCATGTTGAGCAACCGGAACGCCAGCTTGGGGGCCACGGTGTGGGCGACAGCGCCCACGTTGCCGAGCGCGGTGTTGATCTCGTGAGGCTTGCTGACCAGGGCAGTGATGACGCTGTCGGCGGCCTGGGCGGGCGAGATCGTGGGGAACTTGTCGTAGATCTTGGTCGGCGCGATCATCGGCGTCCGCACGAGCGGCATGTGGATGCTCGTGAACGAGATCCCGTCACCGATCACCTCGGAAGCCACGACGTTGCTCCAGGAGTCGAGGGCCGACTTGGAGGCGACGTAGGCCGAGAAGCGCGGCGGGTTGGTCTGGACCCCGATCGAGGAGATGTTGACGATGTGACCGGCCTTCTGGTCCTGCATCGCGGGCATCAGGCCCATGATGAGCCGGATCGCCCCGAAGTAGTTGAGCTGCATGGTGCGCTCGAAG
This sequence comes from uncultured Actinomycetota bacterium, assembly GCA_963761285.1. Classification (GTDB taxonomy): domain Bacteria; phylum Actinomycetota; class Actinomycetes; order Propionibacteriales; family Nocardioidaceae; genus Nocardioides. The sequence goes on from CAVXGJ010000016.1 coordinate 685,981, forward strand.
TCGTGGAAGCGGTCAGTGGAGAGCCGGAGGGAGCGGCGGATCGAGCGCCCCGCGTTGTTGACCACGAAGTCGACCGTCGGGAGCTCGCTGGTGATCTGCTCGCAGAGGCGGTCGATCGCCTCGAGGTCGGAGAGGTCACAGGCGAAGACGTGTGCGGTCCCGCCACGCATCTCGATGAGTGAGCGGGTCTCCTCCAGCTTGTCCTTGCCGCGCGCGACCAGGACGGGGATGCCGCCGGCCTGGGCGACCTTGAGGGCGGTGACCTGGCCGATGCCGGAGGAGGCGCCCGTGATGACGACGTGCTTGCCGGACAGTGCGGCGCGGATCTTGGGGTCCTGCCCCGTGGTCTGGTCGAGGTTCTCCTCCCAGTAGCTCCACAGGGTGCGGACGTAGCTCTCGAGGTCAGGCACGGCGATGCCGGAGCCGGCCAGGGCTCGCTCGGTGTTCTGGGAGTCGAAGACAGCCGTGAAACCGGTGTGGGCCAGCACCTCGGCGGGGATTCCGGCGCGGCCGATGGTCTGGTCGAGCAGCAGCTGGACGGCCTTGTTCTTGACCAGCGCGTTGATGACTGCGCCGGGCCGCAGCCGCTTCGGCACCAGGGCGGTTGCCCGGGCGAGCGTGCGGTCGATCGGGGTGGCGAACTGGGGCGCACCGGCGGCCTTGCAGAAGGCGTTGATCATCTCGACCGTCGACTGAGGCTCCGGGTTGACCAGGTGGAACGTCTCGCCGTCGTGGCCGGGGGCATGGGCCAGGTGGTCCATCGCCTTGGCGACGTAGTCGACCGGGACGACGTTCGTCTCACCGAGGTCGACGCCGGCCATCGGCAGCCAGGCCGGAAGACGATCGCGCATCGCCTTCATCAGCGGGAAGAAGTAGTAGGGCCCGTCGATCTTGTCCATCGAGCCGGTCTGCGAGTGCCCGACGACGATGGAGGGGCGGTAGACCCGCCACGGGATGCCGGCCTCGGTGGCCTCCTCGCGCACGATCTTCTCCGACTCGTACTTCGTGCGGTGGTAGGGCGAGGGCAAGTGCTGGCCCTCGTCGAACATCGTCTCGTCGAAGTGGCCCCGGAACTCACCTGCGGCAGCCACCGACGAAGTCTGGTGGAAGCAGCCGGCCTTGAGCGCTCCCGCCAGCTCGACGGCGTGCCGCGTGCCACCGACGTTCATGACCTCGTTGGTGGCGTCGTCGGCGGTCATGTCGTAGATCGCGGCCAGGTGGAAGAAGTGGTCGATGGCACCGACGTGCTCACTGACCCACGCGGGGTCGACCCCGAGGCCGGCCTCGGACAGGTCACCGACGACGGGCACGACGCGGTCGGAGCCCCAGCGCTTCATGAGGGTTTCGAGCCGGCTCATCGAGCCGGCCCGGCACAGGACGAAGATCTCGCCCTCGCGGTGGTCGACGAGCTCTTGGACGAGGTGACGACCGATGAAGCCAGTGGCCCCGGTCACGAAGTACGACATGTGCGGAGACTACTTGCTGGTAGCGGCTCCGGTCACTGGTCGCCCTGGCCGAACATGATCTCGTCCCAGCTCGGCACGGAGGCTCGGCCCTTCTTCTTCTGCACAGGTCGTCGGGGAATCGGCTCCTCCTCGACCGGCGCGTCGACAGGCTCCTCGATCATCTCGTCGGTCGGCTCCTCGGCAGGCTCCTCGGCAGGCTCCTCAGTCGGGGCATCGGAGAAGAACGCTTCGAGGGGGAGAGGCAGCTCAGGCTCGCTGACGAGCTCGATCGCATCGTCGCCGAGCGGGAGCTCACCGGCCGGGACCGTGTTGAGGCGTCGATCGCGCACGTTCTGGAGGTCGTCCCGGGCGGGGGCCGGGCTGGCCACCGACTCGCCGACCAGCCAGCGAGCATCCTCGTTGTCGAGCATGACGTAGTTGCCGGGGGTGTCGAAGGTGAACTGCGCTGAGCCCGAGCGGAGGTCCAGCTCGTAGTCGGCGAGCAGCGACCACCGGCCGTCCTCGCGCCGCCAGGCGTCCCAGGTCACCATCTCGGGATCGACGTTGCAGGAACGCAGGTGGGCGGCGACGGCGTCGCCGAGGGTCCGTGAGGTGCTCGGCGACTCACCGACCGGACGGCGCAGGTTGGAGCGCTGAGCGCGCTGGGCGACGTGTTCGCGCTCGGCGAGGACCGGCCCGGCGAAGGCCATGATCTTCTCGATGCTCGTCTGGGCAGCCTCGGCCACGGCCTCGGCTGTCTCGCCGGCCCGGATCCGGGCCTGGATGTCGCGGGGACGAAGGGTGCTGTCCATCGTGGTCTCCACCTTGCCGATGCGTGAAGCGTCGCCGCGGAGCGCAGCGCGCAGGCCAGGTGTGATGTCGAGGAGGAACTGAGCCCCGACGTCGTCCGTCAGGAGCAGGGTGGCTCCGTCTCGACTGACACCGCTGAGCGAGAGGGAGGCCGGCGCTCCGGGGACAGGATCGGCTCGCGGCCCTGCAGGCGTCGTGCTGACGGTGCTGCTTGCCTCATGCCCTGTCATGGGAGTGGTCTGCCTTCTCATCTGTGCGGGATCGCGCCCAACCTTGGTACTGACCGACCCTACGCCAGCCGACGTCCAGAGGCTCGGAGCCGCGCCCAAGAGAGATCCTCGCACCGGGGAGTCGGGTGAAGAGCGCAGCCACCAGCGCCACCACACCGCCGCCGACGGAGACCAGGTAGGCCGCCGAGGCACCGTGCGCATCGACCACGAGACCTGCCAGGGCGGCACCGGGCGCCACCCCGGCGACCAGGCCGGTCTGGATGAACGCGAGTCCTTCGGTGAGCCTGGCCGCCGGGACGACGGCCTCGGCGAGCGAGAACGCGGCGATCAAGGTCGGCGCAATGGCGAAGCCGGCGACGAACAGCACGGCCGCCATCGCCCACATCGACTCGATCAGCACGAGCGGAGCCATGGCCACGGCCATCGCCGCAGCGCCGACACGCAGGCGCTGCAGGACCGAGCGCCGCCATACGACCGCGCCGGTGATGGCGCCGGCGATCAGGCTTCCGGCGGCCCAGACTGCCAGGAGCACGCCGGCGAAGCTCTTGGCGCCCTGCTCCTCGCTGAATGCGACCGTGGTGACCTCGGCCGCTCCGAAGAGGCACCCGAGGGCCAGACAGACCACGCTGAGCGGAACGACGGTGACCCACGGCATCGCGGGCCGGGCGCGCCGGTCGACGATCCGGGGGTGCGGGGGCGGTTCGGTGCTGCGCTGCAGGCTCAGGAGCAGGGTGCCGCCGACCCCCGAGACGAGCGCCGCACTCAGGCCGGCAACCGGGTGGATGGTGCTGGCGAGCAGGGTGACGATGATCGGGCCGGTCATGAAGACGGTCTCGTCGGCGACCGCCTCCAGGGCGAAAGCGGTCTGGCGCTGACCGGAGTCGTCGAGGACGTGAGCCCACCGGGCTCGCACGCAGCTCCCCACGGCTGGCAGTGCGCCACCGGTGAGGGCCGCCAGAGCGAGGGTGACGGCGAGGGGCCAGTCGCGCTCGACCGACCACATCAGCCCGCCGAGCGCGAACCCCCAGATGGTGATCGCGATCGGCAGCACGCGGGACTGGCCGAAGCGGTCGGTCCACCGCGCCTGCAAGATCGCGAAGACCGCGTTGGCCAGCAGGGTGACCGCGGACACCGCACCGGCGAGCCCGTAGGAGTCGGACTGTGCCTCGACGAGGAAGACGATGCCCAGCCCCACCATCGAGATGGGCAATCGAGCGACCAGCCCCGTGGCGCTGAACCTGGCCGTTCCCGGAAGCCGGAGGATCCGGGAGTACGTCGTGAGCACGTCGCCACAGTAGTGCCGGGGCGAGTGCCGGGTGCAGCCGACGACGGCCGCGTCCCCTTCCGAAGGGTGGCGCTCGGCTCCCTACGATGGGGTCTGTGACGCATCCCTATGACGCCCTGCTGCTGGTCTCCTTCGGCGGCCCCGAGAAGCCCGACGACGTCGTGCCGTTCCTCGAGAACGTCACCCGCGGTCGCGGCATCCCGCGCGAGCGGCTCGAGCAGGTGGGGGAGCACTACTTCCTCTTCGGTGGCCGGTCGCCGATCAACGATCAGAACCGCGAGTTCATCGCGGCGCTCGAGGCCGACCTGGCCGAGCACGGCATCGACGTGCCGGTCTACTGGGGGAACCGCAACTGGGACCCCTACCTGCGCGACACCGTGGCGCAGATGGCGGCCGACGGTGTCACCCGGGCAGCCTGCTTCGTGACCAGCGCCTACTCCTCGTGGTCGAGCTGTCGGCAGTACCGCGAGAACCTCTACGACGCCGTGGAGGGGATCGAGGACGCCCCGCGCCTCGACAAGCTGCGTCACTACTTCAACCACCCTGGCTTTCTCGAGCCGATGGTCGACGCCACCCTCGCGGCCCTGGCCGACCTGCCGGACGAGGCGGGTGCACAGGCGCGCATCGTCTTCGTGACCCACTCCATCCCGACGGCGATGAACGACAGCAGCGGCCCGCCGGAGGGGGGTGGTGGCGCCTACGTCGCCCAGCACCGCAGCGCGGCCCAGGTCGTGATCGACCGGATCGCCGAGGAGACCGGCCGCCGTCACGAGCACGACCTCGTGTTCTGCTCGCGCTCGGGCTCGCCGCACGTCCCGTGGCTGGAACCTGACGTCAACGACCACCTCGAGGCTCTGGCCGACGCCGACACCGACCCGAGCGCCACTGCGGTGGTCCTGGTCCCGATCGGCTTCGTCTCCGACCACATGGAGGTCATCTACGACCTCGACACCGAAGCCCTCGAGACCGCGGAGAGGCTCGGCCTGCCGGCTCGCCGAGCAGCCACGGCCGGTGTCGACCCCCGTTTCGTCGCTGTCGTGCGAGACCTGCTGACCGAGCGCGCCGCGATCGAGTCCGGCAAGGACGCTGCACCGGCGTCGGTCGGCAGCATCGGGCCGATGTGGAACCGGTGCCCGGTCGGCTGCTGCGCCAACCCGCGTGGTGAGCGTCCCGCGTTGTGCGGCGAGGGAGCATGACGAACCCGGTCGACCTGGGAGAACTGGCCGACCTCGCGCTCGAGGCGGCCAGAGAGGCAGCGACGCTGGTGCGTGATCGCGCGACGCGCGACGTCGTGGTGGCCGCGACCAAGACCAGCGTGATCGACGTGGTCACCGAAGCCGATCGGGCCAGCGAGACCTTGATCCGGGACCTGATCGGTGCCCGGCGGCCCGATGATGCGTTCCTCGGCGAGGAGGGCGACGACGTCGCCGGTTCCAGCGGGGTCCGCTGGATCGTCGATCCGATCGACGGCACCGTCAACTTCCTCTACGGCATCCCGCAGTACGCGGTCTCGATCGCCGCAGAGGTCGACGGCGAGGTCGTGGTCGGAGTGGTCCTCGACGTGGCCAAGCAGATCGAGTACGTCGCCCGCCCCGACGCCGACGGCAACCTCACCGCCACGCGCAACGGGGCGCCCGTCAGTGTGCGCGGGCCGGCGCCGCTCGAGCAACGGCTCATCGGGACCGGCTTCTCCTACCTCGCGGAGGTGCGGGTGCATCAAGCCGCCGCACTGGCGGTGCTGCTGCCGCGGATCCGCGACATCCGACGCCTCGGCTCGTGCGCGCTCGACCTGTGTCACGTGGCGGAGGGACTCCTCGACGGCTACGTCGAGGAAGGAGTCAACCTGTGGGACCACGCGGCGGGCGGGTTGATCGCTCGCGCGGCCGGAGCGAGTCTCGAGTCCGGGATCGGCGCCGGGGGAGGGACGATCCTGCTCTGCGCCCCGGCGCACGGCACGGAGAGCCTCCTCGCAGCCACCCGAGAAGCGGGTTTCTGGCAGGAATAGTGCGCTGCGGAGAGACGTTTCCCACCGGATGGTGCACAATCTGCCGCGCTGCACCGCCGAGTGCAGGATGTCAGTGGTACCGGTGAGAGGGGAGTGAGCGACACATGGCGACCGACTACGACGCACCTCGCAAGAACGAGGAAGAGCAGTCCGAAGAGAGCATCGAGGACCTCAAGGCGCGTCGGCACGACAAGTTCTCGGGCAAGGTCGACGAGGACGAGACCGAGGCAGCCGAGAACTTCGAGCTCCCCGGCGCAGACCTGTCACACGAGGAGCTGGCCATCGAGGTCAAGCCCAAGCAGGAGGACGAGTTCACCTGCCTGAGCTGCTTCCTGGTCCGCCACCGCAGCCAGCTGGCGAACGAGAAGAAGATGATCTGTCGCGACTGCGATTGATCTGACCTCGTCGGGTCAGGCCTTCTCGACGTCTCGCTCCAGTCCGGGGGGCAGCTTGCCCGTCGACTTCGCGTAGTAGCCCGCAGCCTTGCGCTGGGCCAGCATCCGCGCCAGCGCCACGAACGTCCCGCTCACGGCGGCCCACATCACGGCTTCGCGCATCTCGACGTCGGGGTCGGCAGGGTTGGCCGGAGGGTTCTTGCCCGTCGCGGCCTTCCACGAGGTGTTGAGGCCCTTCTTGGCGATCGCGGCCGCGCCGAGCGCGGCGATCAGCGAGAACACCGACCAGACCTTGGAGCTGTCGGCGACATCGCGCGTGTCCAGGACCGGCTCCGGAGACTTCTTTCCCATGACGCGACCCTAGCCGCTCAGAGCGACGTGGCCCGGGTCAGGTCCCCGATGGCAGCGGCGAGCTGGTCGGGACGCCTCGTCGAGATCAACCAGTAGGGCGCTGGATCCGCGGGGTCGGCGATGTCGACCCGCACGGCACGGTCCAGGTAGGGCCGCAGCACGAGGAACGCCCTGGCGTCGGCGTCCCTGCCTGCGGTACGTCGGGCCTGTTCGGCGTCCAGGGCGGTCACCGCCCCGAGGTGGCGTGCGTCGATGTGGGCGCGCCCGACCCGGAGCACACCGTCCACCACCCGCACCTCGGCGCCGCCATAGCTGACGAAGAGCGCGCCGAGGATGCCCAGGCACACTGCCGTGACGGCCCAGGCGACCGCGCCGGGGATCGCCACGACGAGAGCCAGCCACAAGGTGGCGATGAGCATGACGCCCTGGACCCACCAGCGCAGGGGCACGTGGAGTCGCTCGCGGTAGGCAGGAGTCGTGGTCGTGGTCACCGGGCCATTCTCCCATCAGGTCCCAGGCATGACCTAAGGTCCCCCGCGTGACCGAGTTCCCCCCGCTGCCCGTCGAAGTCGTCCGGCTCGACCCCGATCTGCCACTGCCGTCCTATGCCCGGGCCGGCGACGCCGGCGCCGACCTGATGACGACCGTCGACGTGACCATCGGGCCGGGGGAGAGGGTGCTGGTGCCCACCGGGATCGCGGTGGCGCTGCCCCTGGGGTACGTCGCTCTCGTGCACCCCCGGTCGGGTCTCGCCGTGCGCCACGGGTTGTCGATCGTCAACACTCCCGGCACCGTCGACGCCGGCTACCGCGGCGAGATCTCGGTGCTCCTGATCAACCACGACAGGGAGATCCCGATCGAGCTGCAGCGCGGTGACCGCATCGCGCAGCTCGTGATCCAGCGGGTCGAGCGAGCTGTCTTCACCGAGGTCGATCGACTCCCCGACTCAGATCGTGGTGCCGGGGGCTACGGTTCTACCGGGGGATTCGGATCCGCGACCCCTGACCTGCCTGTCGAGGAGTGACGTTCGTGAAGTTCCGCCGCAAGTCAGCCACCGAGGCGACCGACTCCACGCAGCGCGACGCCGGTGCGGCGATCGAGGAGGCTGTCGCGCGGGTCGGACCCTTCGACGCCGAGGACATTCCGGACGACGGCATCGAGCGGGTCGACCTCGGCTCGTTGCTGATCGCTCCCGAGGAAGGCCGTGAGCTGCGCCTGCAGGTCGACGAGGCGTCCGGCACGGTGCAGTCGGTGATGCTGGCCGGCCCCGACGGCGCCATCGAGCTGCGTGCTTTCGCGGCTCCCCGCAACGGTGACCTGTGGTCCGACGTACGCCCGCAGATCGCCGCCGACACGGCTCAGCGCGGCGGCACCGCCACCGAGCGCGAGGGCCGTTTCGGCACCGAGCTGGTGTGCGAGATGCGGGTGCAGCGCGCCGAGGGCATGGCCACCCAGCCGTCGCGGATCATCGGCCTCAACGGCTCTCGCTGGCTCCTGCGCGCCACGCTGCTCGGACGACCTGCGATGGATCCCGACAGCTCGGCGGAGTGGGAGGACATGCTCACCCGCGTGGCCGTCCGTCGCGGTGGCAACCCGCTGCCCGTCGGTGAGCCCCTGCCCCTGATCCTTCCCGACACCGCGCGACGGGTGACTCCTCCGGTCTCCTGACCGAGGCGACGAGCATGGTCGAGAAGAGCCGGTTGCGGCGCACCATCAGCAAGTGGGCCAACAACACCGACCAGCACGCGCGCGACCTCCGCGCCCACTACGTCCAGGAGGGCGACACCTGCATCGGTGATGCCGTCGATCGGACGATGGTCACGCTCCAGGGCACCATCCGCTCGCTCACCGTGCGACCCCGCGGCGGCGTGCCGGCTCTCGAGGCCGAGCTGTACGACGGCTCGGGCGTCATCACCCTGGTCTGGCTGGGACGACGTCGCATCGCCGGGATCGATCCCGGTCGCTCGATGCGGGTCCGCGGGCGGATCGGCCGCCACGACGACGTCCGGGTGATGTACAACCCGCGCTATGAGCTGATGTCATGAGCGGGGAGACCGCAACAATCGCCACCGTCGAGGCGTTGGTACGCAGTCAGATGGCCACCGCTCTCGGTGGTCGCCGAGGGATGATCGAAGCCGCGGTGCCGGGGATCCTCTTCACCGCCGTGTGGTTGCCGACCAAGAACCTCCAGCTCGCGCTCATCCTCAGCCTGGTCGCCGTAGGAGTCGCAGCAGCCCTGCGCCTGCTCCAGCGAGGCCCCCTCCAGTTCGTCTTCAACGCCCTGTTCTCGATCGGTATCGGCTTCGTCTTCATCCGGATCGCTGCGAGCTCGGGAGGCTCGGAGTCCGATCAGGCGTTGGCCTTCTTCCTGCCCGGGATCATCTACAGCCTCGTCTACACGGTGGTGCTCGTCGGATCAGCGGTCGCCGGCTGGCCGATGGTCGGCTTCATGGTCGGGAGCGTCACCGGCGATGCCACGGCCTGGCACGAGGACAAGCAGATCGTGAAGCTCTGCGCGCGCCTCACCGTGCTGCTCGCCGCGCCCGGCGCGATCGGCGTCCTGCTCCAGGGGCCTGTGTGGGTGCTGGGCTGGCGCGACGTGATCGATGTCGATGTGGCCGTGGGCGTCATCGCGGGGCTGCGGTACGGGCTCGGTTGGCCGCTGCGGATCGCGTCGTGGTCGGCGATGATCTGGTTGCTGGCGCGGAACGCGACGCCGATTGCGTCGGCTTCCGAGTAGGTCCCTCAGGGCGCACCGGATTTCGACTCGTCCGTTGCGACCTCGTTCCTCGCGAGGTACCTGTCAGCTCGGGTGATTGCCGGGGGCCAGGAGTCGCTCCAGCTCGTCCTCACCCTCGGCCGGCACCACGAAGAGCAGCTCGTCGCCGGCTTCGATCGGCTGCTCGCCGGCCGGCACGTAGACCTGTCCATCGCGCAGGATGGTGACGAGGGCGCAGTTGTCGGGGAACGGGATCAGGCCCATCGGCTTGCCGACGTAGGGGGAGTCGGCGGGAAGCGTCATCTCCACGAGGTTGGCATTGCCCTGGCGGAAGGTGAACAGCCGCACGAGGTCGCCGACGGTGACGGCTTCCTCGACGAGGGCCGACATGATCCGGGGGGTGGAGACGTTGACGTCGACACCCCAGGCCTCGGTGAAGAGCCACTCGTTGTTGGGGTGGTTGACCCGACCGACCGTGCGCGGCACGCCGAACTCGGTCTTGGCGAGCAACGAGGTGACCAGGTTGGCCTTGTCGTCGCCGGTCGCGGCGATCACGACGTCGCAGGTGTCGAGGCGTGCCTCCTCGAGCGAGGAGAGCTCGCAGGAGTCGGCCAGGAGCCACTCGGCGTCGGGCACCCGCTCGGGCATGACCGAGCGGGGGTTCTTGTCGATCAGCAGCACTTCGTGACCGTTCTGGATCAGCTCGCGCGCGATGGAGCGACCCACAGCGCCGGCTCCGGCGATGGCGACTCTCATCAGCTCTCCTCGGGACCTTGCTGGATCACCTTGAAGGCGACGGCGGCGTTCTCCTCGCGCATCACCAGGTGGATGAGGTCACCCTCCTGGATCACGGAGTCGCGGTTGGGGAGCATTCCCTCGCCCAACCGGTCGATCCAGGCGATCCGACAGCCGGTCTGGGACTGGAAGTCGATCGTGCGGTGCCCGACCCAGATCTCGGGCACGGGCACGTGATCCACGCGGATCGTGCCGCTGGGGTCGCGGAAGTCCGGTTCGGCCCCGGCCGGGAGGATCCGGCGCAGGACCTGGTCGGCGGTCCACTTGACCGTGGCCACCGTGGTGATACCGAGGCGCTGGTAGACCTCGGCGCGGCCGGGGTCGTAGATGCGGGCGACGACCTGCTGGATCCCGAACGTCTCGCGGGCGACCCGCGCGGCGATGATGTTGGAGTTGTCACCGCTGGAGACGGCGGCGAACGCGTCGGCGCGACGGATGCCGGCCTTCTCCAGGACCTGCTGGTCGAAGCCGTAGCCGGTGACCTTGTCGCCGTTGAAGGCCGGACCCAAGCGCCGGAAGGCATCGGGGTCGCTGTCGATCACCGCCACGGTGTGGTTGCGGTCCTCGAGGCTGCGGGCGAGCGTGGAACCGACTCGGCCACAACCCATGATCACGACATGCACAGCAATACCGTAGCGGCAGCACGCTCGAGGGTTGCGGTCCCGTAGGGTTCCGCCCGTGGGTGTCGGTGACGTCTCCAAGCGCATTCTGCTGGGACGCAAGCTTCGGAGTGCGCAGTTGGGGGAGACCCTGCTGCCCAAGCGCATCGCCCTGCCCGTCTTCGCCAGCGATGCGCTGTCGTCGGTGGCCTACGCGCCCGATGAGGTCTTCATCATGCTCTCGCTGGCCGGGGCGTCGTACTACGTCTGGTCCTGGAAGGTCGCGGTCGCGGTCGCCCTGGTGATGGCGGCGGTCATCGCCTCCTATCGCCAGACGGTGCACGCCTACCCCAGCGGGGGCGGCGACTACGAGGTGGCGCAGGCCAACCTCGGCCAGACCGCAGGCACCACGGTCGCCAGCGCGCTGCTGATCGACTACATCCTGACCGTCGCGGTCTCCATCTCCGCCGCCGCGCAGTACGCCGCCTCGGCCATCGAGCTGCTCCAGGGCCACGAGGCGCTCTTCGGCGCCGCCATGGTCGTCCTGCTGATGGCGATGAACCTCCGCGGGATCCGCGAGTCGGGCGCGTTCTTCGCCTTCCCGACCTACCTCTTCATGATCGCCATCCTGGGGATGTGCGCGTTCGGGTTCGTGCAGATGATCACCGGGACTCTTCCCGCCGTGGAGAGCGCTGACCTGATCATCGCGCCCGCTCCGGAGTACGAGAACGCGGTCACCACCATCGGCTTGCTCTTCCTGCTGGCGCGGGCGTTCTCGTCGGGCTGCGCGGCGCTCACCGGCGTCGAGGCGATCTCCAACGGAGTCCCGGCCTTCCAGCGGCCCAAGAGCCGCAACGCGGCCACCACCCTCCTGCTCCTCGGCGTCATCGCCATCACGATGATGGTCAGCGTCATCGTGCTGGCCAAGCAGATGGGGCTGCGCTACGTCGACCCGCGCGACTTCGATCGGCTCAGCCTGCCCGACGGGTCGCCGCTGCCGGACGACTACGACCAGCACGCGGTGATCGCACAGATCGCACGGGCGATCTTCGCCGACTTCAGCCCCGGGTTCTACGTCGTCGTGACCGTGACCGGCATCATCCTGGTGCTTGCCGCCAACACCGCGTTCAACGGTTTCCCGGTGCTGGGCTCGATCCTCGCCCAGGACGGCTACGCACCGCGTGCCCTGGGCTCGAGGGGTGACCGCCTGGCCTACTCCAACGGCATCCTGTTCCTCGCGGTCTCGGCGATCGTGCTCATCGTGGCCTTCGACGCCGAGGTCACCAAGCTCATCCAGCTCTACATCGTGGGCGTCTTCGTCTCCTTCAACCTCAGCCAGCTCGGGATGATCAAGCACTGGACCCGGGAGCTGAAGAGCGAGCGCGACCCGGACAAGCGCGGGCGCATGTACCGCTCGCGCATCATCAACGCGATCGGTCTGAGCTTCACCTCGGTCGTGCTGGTGGTCGTGGTGATCACCAAGTTCCTCGCGGGGGCGTGGATCACGATCCTGGCGATGATCTTCTTCTTCACCGTCATGCGCGCCATCAAGCGTCACTACGACAACGTGCAGCTCGAGCTGGCGGCCGACGAGGACGACAAGGTGATGCCCACGCGGGTCCACGCCATCGTGCTGGTCTCCAAGATCCACAAGCCCACCCTTCGCGCGCTGGCGTTCGCGAAGGCCTCCCGCCCCAACCTGCTCGAGGGCGTCTACGTCGCCACCGACCCGGCCGACACCAACCGGCTCATCGACATCTGGGACGAGCGCAACCTCGGCGTACCGCTCAAGGTCCTGCACTCGCCCTATCGCGAGCTCGTGCGCCCGATCGTGCTGTACGTCTCCGAGATCCGCCGGAGCAACCCGCGCGGCGTGGTGGCGGTCTACATCCCCGAGTACGTCGTCGGCCGGTGGTGGGAGCAGCTGCTCCACAACCAGACCGCCCTGCGGCTCAAGGGCCGGCTGCTGTTCAGCCCCGGGGTCATGGTCATCTCGGTGCCCTACCAGCTGCGGTCCTCCGAGATCGCCCGCGAGCGCGAGGAGCGTGAGGACCGCCGGGTCCGGCCCGGCGACCTGCGTCGCGGCCAGGTGGATCGGCCGCCCGGACGCGACCGTGGTCAGACCAAGTGATGAGGGCTCCCCGATGAGCAGAGGCACCCGGCACCGCTCTCCGCGCCCGCGAGGTCGGTCGCGGGTCGGTGAGACCTTCGAGGTGGAGATCGGCCCGGTCGCCCACGGCGGCTTCTGCGTTGCCCGCGTCGAGGGCCGGGCGGTGTTCGTGCGCCACTCGCTGCCCGGCGAGCACGCCCTGATCAAGATCACCGAGGGCACCGACGGCGATCGCTTCTGGCGCGCCGACGCCGTCGAGATCCGGGAGGCTTCCGACGACCGGGTCGCGGCGCCTTGCCCCTACGCCGGTCCGGATGCCTGCGGGGGCTGCGACTTCCAGCACGTCACCCTCGCGCGGCAGCGTGCGCTGAAGGGGGACGTCGTCAGCGAGCAGCTGCGCCGCCTCGCGGGCCTCGACGTCGAGGTGACGGTCGAGGAGGTGCCCGGCGACGACAACGGACTTCACTGGCGCACGAGGCAGCGCTACGTCGAGCGGGCAGACGGCGGCCGGGCGATGCGCAAGCACCGCTCCCACGAGCTGGTGCCGATCGAGGAGTGCCTGCTCGAGGCCACGTCCGGTCCGCGCCATCAGGTGCACGGCATCGACTTCGAGGTCGCCGAGGGCGGGTTCTGGCAGGTGCACCCGGGCGCCCCTGAGGCCCTCGTCGACGCCGTCCTCGCAGCCCTGGAGCCGCAGCCGGGCGAGTCAGCGCTGGACCTCTACTCCGGGGTCGGACTGTTCGCCCGCTTCCTGCTCGACCGGGTGGGCGGCGAAGGAGAGTCGGGGCGGGTGGTCGCGATCGAGGGAGACCGCCGCGCCTCCCACCTGAGCCGGAGCAACGTCCCGGGCGTCGAGGCCACGTCGGGCGATGTCGCCGAGGTCCTCGCGTCGTCGTACGACGGCCACTTCGACCTCGTCGTCCTCGACCCGCCCCGCGAGGGTGCCAAGCGCAAGGTGGTCGAGCAGGTCGTGGCTCGATCGCCGCGCGCGGTGGCCTACGTCGCCTGCGATCCCGCGGCGCTGGCGCGCGACGTGGCGATCTTCGCCGAGCACGGCTACGCCCTCACCTCCCTGCGTGCCTTCGATCTCTTCCCGATGACGCATCACGTGGAGTGCGTGGCGCTGTTGACGCCGCGATGAACGACGCTCACGATCCGGGCCTGCCCCTGGTCGCCACGCTGACCAGCGCGTTGCTCGATCCGGTGCTGTGCGCGGGGCCGTTCTCTCGCGGTGACAACCGGCCGCCCACCGGCCACGACGCTTCGGCGTCCACCTCGCCGTGGCCCGAGCCAGACCGATCGGTCCAGCTGATCTGGTGTGCCGCGTCCACAGCAGTGTCGGACATCCTCCCCGGCTTGTGGAAGCAGGTGCAGCAGCACGACCCGGAGCGCGCCGGGTGCATCGACGTGGTGGTCGATCTCGACGTCCTCGGCCGGTTGGTGGCCGCCGACATCGAGGCGGTGCCGCTCTCCGAGCTCTTGAGAGGGGTGGGCGAGATGGAGGCTGCTGCTGCTGCGGCTGAGCTCCCGGGACTCCCGGCTGAGGTGGCGGTCCCTGCGCTGGCAGACCTGCTCGAGCAGCTGTTGGCGGCGTCACGGCCCGGCTGACTCAACGACGCGCGGCGTAGACCCGACGTACGACGTCCTCGACGTCCGGCTCCTCGACCGCGAGGTCGAGCACCTCGACCCTCTCGGAGACGGCCGCGAGCACCTTGGCCGCGGTCGTCGCATCGGGGTCGAAGGCGAGGCGCTGGCGCAGTCCGCCGCCCTCGCTGCCGAGGTGGCTGGTAGCGGCGATGTCGGTCAGGTCGGGAGTCGACTCGGCGAGGTCGACGACCAGCACCCGCTGGGCGCCGACGGTCCGCGAGAGCCCGGCCAGGGTGCCGTCCCAGACCAGCCGCCCGCGATCGACCAGCAGCACCCGGTCGCAGAGCCGCTCGACATCACCCATGTCGTGCGTGGTCAGCAGCAGCGTGGTGCCGTGGGCGGTGCGCTCGGCGACGAGGAACTCGCGCAAGCGCTGCTTGGAGAGCACGTCGAGCCCGATGGTCGGCTCGTCGAGGATCACCAGCCGGGGGGAGTGGAGCAGCGCGGCGGCCACCTCGGCGCGCATCCGCTGGCCCAGCGACAGCTGGCGGACCGGGGTCGCGAGGAACTCGGCAAGCTCGAGCTGCTCGACGAGTTCCTCGGTGCGCGACGTCTCGGCGGCCTTCGAGAGGCCGTGGATGGCCGCCAAGATCCCGAACGACTCGCGCACGGGCAGGTCCCACCACAGCTGGGAGCGCTGACCGAAGACGACCCCGACCTGGCGTGCGAGTCGGCGCCGGTCTGCCACCGGACGTAGTCCACAGGTCGTGACCTCGCCCCGGGTCGGGACCAGGATCCCGGTCAGCATCTTGATCGTCGTCGACTTCCCGGCGCCGTTGGCACCGATGTAGCCCACCGCCTCACCGGGCAGGATGCTGATGGACAGGTCGTCGACAGCTGTCAGCGTGCGCCGACGCAGGCCGTCGCGGACCTTGAAGTCACGGCCCAGCCCACGCGTCTCGATGATGGGGGTGTCGCCGGTCATCCGCCGCCTCCTTGGTAGTGCCGGACGCCGATGCGCCAGGCGAGCAGGGCCATCGCCCAGGTCCAGATCGCGGCCAACGGCGCGCACCAGCCGAGCCATGGGGGGAACAGGTCGGAGCCCGGCAGCCCGAGCAGGGTCACCACCGGCAGGTAGGCGGTGAACGCCATGGGGAAGAAGAAGCCGAAGACCATCTTGAGCGGGCGGTTCCACACGCTGGCGGGCTGGCTGGCGGCGTACCGACCGCCGTAGACGAACGCGTTGGTGGCCTCGGCGCCGTCGACGAGGAAGAACTGGGCGCCGGCCGCCCAGACGAACATCGCCGCGAAGGTCGCGGTGCCGCTGAGCAGAGCGAGCATCAGCAGCGCCACCGCGCCGACCGACCAGTCGAGGTCGGCGAGCACGAGACCGGTGACCAGCGCGACCAGTCCGACCAGGGCCCGGGCGAGACGGCGCAGTGAGATGTCGGAAGTGATGAGCTGGAGCAGCAGGGGCTGCGGGCGTAGGTAGAAGACGTCGAGGGTGCCGGCGCGCAGGTACGTCGGCAGGTTGTCGCAGTGGCCGAACGCGAGGTCGGCGAGGGAGAACGCCAGGTCGGCGAGCCCGAACACGATCAGGATCTGGGTGAACTCCAGACCACCCAACCGGTCGACGTTGAGGAACAGCACGCCGACCTCGGCCAGCTCCACGATCCCGACGAGGAGGGAGCTGAGCAGGTCGATGGCGAAGTTGGCTCGGTAGCTGCGTTGGGAGCGGATGCGCGAGGAGAGCACCGCGCGGTACGGCCGCAGGTCGGCGGTCAGGTCAGCCACCCTGCACCTCGAGCCTGCGACGTCCGGCGCGCGTCATCAGGTGACCGGCGAGGGCAGTGAGGGACAGCCACAGCATCTGGAGACCGACCAGGCCGAGGGCGTCAAGGCCGGCGACGCGGCCCGAGAGGATGTCGACGGGATACATCAGCATCGAGGGGAAGGGCGTGCACTCGGCGGCGATCCGCAGCGCCGTCGGGAAGAGGTCGATCGGCACGTAGAGGCCGGCGAGAAAGCCGGAGAGGACCATGTAGAGGACCTGGAGGCCGCGCGTCTCGACCAACCAGAAGCCGGCCGCGGCGACCAGGTAGACCGTCGTACTGGACACCACGATGCCGAGCAGCAGGCTCAGCGCTCCGAGGGCGTAGCCCGCGGGAGCCGAGGGCACGTTCATGCCGACGACGAAGATCCCGATGCCGACCGTGGGCAGGCCGCGGGGGATGAGCGCGAACAGCGACTGGCCGACCTCCGTGGCGATGCTCGCCGCCTGGACGTTGAGCGGGCGCAGGAAGTCGACGACGATCCCGCCGTCCTTGATCCGCGTCGCAATGTCGGTGCGGCCGTTGAGGTTGACCGAGCCGAGCATGGCTTGAGAGATCCAGATGTAGGCACTGATGGTGCCGAGGTCGTAGCCGCGCAGGTCTCCGCCGGCAGCGCGGACGGTGGCGAAGAGGATCGCCACCTTGAGCAGCCCGAACGTGGTGTTGGCGACGAATCCGCCGAACGCCGCTAGCCGATACGTCGACTGCCGGCGGAACCCGGCCGCCACCAGCCTGCGGTAGGTGCGCCCGGTGGTCTGGAGGGAAGTGGGCACAAACGCGAGACCTTACGCCTTCCGGGCCAGGGGCTGAAATATCACTCGATGTCATGTATCTTGACGTCAAGAGATATTGCTCGGGTGCCGGATCCCGAGAGATAAGGCACGCCTTACTACCGCGCTGACCGGCTGCGGCGGCAAGATGGCACCGAGCTTCAAGAAGACCCATACGACGAGGAGACGACTGATGGCCAGTCAGGACAGCTTCGGTGCCAAGGGCACCTTGGACGTGGACGGGAAGTCCTACGAGATCTTCCGACTTGATGCCGTGGCCGGAGACGGGCTCGACGTGCAGTCGCTGCCGTTCAGCCTCAAGGTCCTCCTCGAGAACCTGCTCCGCACGGAGGACGGCGCGGACATCACCGCTGACGACATCCTGGCGATCGCCGGCTGGGACTCCGACGCGGACCCGAGCAAGGAGATCCAGTTCACGCCGGCGCGCGTGATCATGCAGGACTTCACCGGTGTCCCGTGCGTCGTCGACCTCGCCACCATGCGTGAGGCGATGGCCGACCTCGGGGGAGACCCCGCCAAGATCAACCCGCTCGCTCCCGCCGAGATGGTCATCGACCACTCCGTGATCGCCGACGTCTTCGGCACCGCCGGTGCGTTCGAGCGCAACGTCGAGATCGAGTACGAGCGCAACCGCGAGCGCTACCAGTTCCTGCGCTGGGGCCAGGGCGCCTTCGACGACTTCAAGGTCGTCCCCCCGGGCACCGGCATCGTCCACCAGGTCAACATCGAGCACCTCGCGCGCACGATCTTCACCCGTGAGGTCGACGGTGTGCTGCAGGCCTACCCCGACACCTGCGTCGGCACCGACTCCCACACCACGATGGTCAACGGGATCGGCGTGGTCGGCTGGGGCGTCGGCGGCATCGAGGCCGAGGCTGCGATGCTCGGCCAGCCCGTCTCCATGCTGATCCCGCGCGTGGTCGGCTTCAAGCTCAACGGCGACCTGCCTGAGGGTGCCACCGCCACCGACCTGGTGCTCACGATCACCGAGATGCTGCGCAAGCACGGCGTCGTCGGCAAGTTCGTCGAGTTCTACGGCCCCGGCGTCTCCGCGCTGCCGCTGGCCAACCGCGCCACCATCGGCAACATGAGCCCCGAGTTCGGCTCCACGATCGCGGTCTTCCCGATCGACGAGCAGACCATCGACTACCTCAAGCTCACCGGCCGCTCGGCCGAGCAGCTCGCGCTGGTCGAGGCCTACGCCAAGGAGCAGGGCCTCTGGCACGACCCGTCCGCCGAGCCGCGCTACTCCGAGCAGCTCGAGCTCGACGTCGCCACCGTCGTCCCGAGCCTGGCCGGGCCCAAGCGGCCCCAGGACCGGGTGCCGGTCACCAACGCCGGCCCGGCGTTCATCGAGGCGCTCAAGGACTACACCGACGCCCCCGACAAGACGATCGACTTCGAGATCGACGGTCAGTCGGTCACGATCGGCCACGGCGCCGTCACGATCGCGGCGATCACGTCGTGCACCAACACGTCCAACCCGTCGGTGATGATCGGTGCGGGCCTGCTGGCCAAGAAGGCCGTCGAGAAGGGCCTGCAGCGCAAGCCGTGGGTCAAGACGACGCTGGCCCCCGGCTCCAAGGTGGTCTCCGACTACTACGAGAAGTCCGGCCTGACGCCGTACCTCGACAAGCTCGGCTTCAACCTCGTCGGCTACGGCTGCACCACCTGCATCGGCAACTCGGGTCCGCTCATCCCCGAGGTCAGCGCCGCGGTCAACGAGGCCGACCTGGCCGTGACCAGCGTCCTGTCGGGCAACCGCAACTTCGAGGGTCGGATCAACCCCGACATCAAGATGAACTACCTCGCCAGCCCGCCGCTGGTCGTGGCCTACGCGTTGGCCGGCTCGATGAACGTCGACCTGTTCAACGACCCGCTGGGTCAGGACTCCGACGGCAACGACGTGTTCCTCAAGGACATCTGGCCGTCCCCGACCGAGATCGAGGAGGTCATCGCCGGCTCGATCAACTCCGCCATGTTCGACGACCGCTACTCCGACGTCTTCGCCGGCGACGAGCAGTGGCGCTCGCTGCCCACGCCCGAGGGCAAGACCTTCGAGTGGGACTCCGAGTCGACCTACGTCCGCAAGCCCCCGTACTTCGACGGGATGCCGGCCGAGCCGACCCCGGTCACCGACATCGAGGGCGCCCGGGTCCTGCTCAAGCTGGGCGACTCCGTCACGACCGACCACATCAGCCCTGCTGGTGCGATCAAGAAGGACAGCCCGGCCGGCAAGTACCTCGCCGAGAACGGCGTCGGTCAGCGTGACTTCAACTCCTACGGCTCGCGCCGAGGCAACCACGAGGTCATGATCCGAGGCACCTTCGCCAACATCCGCCTGCGCAACCAGCTGG
Organism: uncultured Actinomycetota bacterium; assembly: GCA_963761285.1. GTDB lineage: Bacteria > Actinomycetota > Actinomycetes > Propionibacteriales > Nocardioidaceae > Nocardioides. The sequence goes on from CAVXGJ010000016.1 coordinate 705,292, forward strand.
CCGAAGGCACCGAAGGTGGCTGGACCCGCGACTTCACCCAGTCGGACTCGCCCGTCACGACGATCTACGAAGCCTCGGAGGCCTACGCCGCCGCCGGCACGCCGCTGGTCGTCCTGTGTGGCAAGGAGTACGGCTCCGGCTCGTCGCGTGACTGGGCGGCCAAGGGCACCGCGCTGCTGGGCGTCAAGGCCGTCATCGCCGAGAGCTACGAGCGGATCCACCGCTCCAACCTCATCGGCATGGGCGTCATCCCGCTCCAGTTCCCCGCCGGCGAGAACGCCGAGTCGCTGGGCCTGACGGGCACCGAGACGTTCGCGATCTCGGGCATCACCGCGCTCAACGACGGCACCACGCCGTCGACGGTGAAGGTCGTCGCCACGGGTGACTCGGGTGACACCGAGTTCGACGCGGTCGTCCGCATCGACACCCCCGGTGAGGCGAACTACTACCGCAACGGCGGCATCATGCAGTACGTCCTGCGGAACCTGCTCAAGGCCTGATCTCCGGCACCGAGCCATCCGCGAAGGCCCGCTCCGACCTCGGTCGGGGCGGGCCTTCGGCGCTCCTGGAAAGATTGTGGCGCGCCGACCCCTTGTGAGGGGTTCGTGGGTGCGTGGCAGGGGGTAGAGACCATTGATCCCCAGCAAGGAACCCCATGACGACGCTCAAGCACCGACTCGACCAGCTGGCCGAGGACGCCCCCGACGACGCGCCCCCAACCGCCCTCGGCGACACGCTCTGGCGCAAGGGCAAGCAGGTGCAGCGTCGCCGCAACCTGGTGACGACGGCGTTCGTCGCGGCGCTGGTGGTCGGGATCGGGGCGTTCTCCTCGCTGGTCGTGGACGCGGCCGACTACTCGGTCCCCGCGGCGGACACCGACGTAGAGGTGGGGCTCGGGCTCCCGAGCCGGCTCTACGTGCCGACTCCTTGGGTGCCCGGCACGGAGGAGACCGGTCCGATCGGGCCCCTGGTGGCGCTGGTGGGTGGCTCCCGCCGTACGACGTGGGGTGCGCCGAACGCTGCGCTGGCCGGGGTGTCAGCCGCCGGTGGCTATGCCTACCTGCCCCTCGACGACCTGGCCCGCACCGAGACTGCCGTTCGACGGCGGTCCGTTCGCGCTCTCGCCCGACGGACGGTGGGTGGCCTACTACGTCACGGGGGAGACGTCGCTCCAGCCCTACCTCGGCCAGGGCGATCCCGTGGTGGGGGTGGCCCTCTACGACACGGTCACCGGGGAGACACGGCGGACGGTCCTCGAGACCGAGCACGGGCTCTCCGTCGACGGCCTGGTCTGGGTGGGCGACACGCTGGTCACCGAGTACGGCCAGATCACCGACTTCAGCGACGACGGGGGCTCCATGGGAGCGAACATCGTCGGTTTCCTGCGTTGGGATGCTGCTACCGGCGACCTGGACCCGGACGTGTCGCGCAAGGACTATCCCAGCCTCTACCTGAGTGCGCCGGGGCCTGACGGGACCCTCGTCGTGCGGACGGAGGGCTGCGGCTTCTCGCTGATGTCGCCGGACGGGTTGACCGAGCGGCTCGGGAAGCTGGATGTGCGCTGCGAGGGCCAGGTGTTCGTCAGCCCGGGTGGCCTGCGTGCGGCGTCGACCTTGGACGTGGACGGTCCGGCCAGGAAGACGGGCAAGCCGAGCCCGATCGTGGTGGCCGACGTGACGGGACCCGATGCCGGAGTCACGCGCGAGTTGGACGACGACCTGGTCGACGCCGTCGTCGGCTGGGCCGACGACACCCACCTGCTGGTGGCCATGGTGCGCGACGCGGACCAGTCCCTGCGGTACCTGTCGGTAGACGTGGTGACGGGGGAGCGCACCGAGGTGCTGGAGCGGCCCCTCGGGGGCTCGAGTTCACGACCCAGATCGCCAGCGATGCCTTTGCCGGCCCTGGGTTCACCGCACCCGACCCGGACTTCCCCTCGAACCCCCGCTACGTCTGGGGACTCGGTGCCGTGGTGGTCCTCCTGATCGGCGGCAACCTGTGGTTCTGGAGGCGCCGTGCTCGCGGCTGAGGCGGACCACGTCGGGTTCGACGACTTCGTGCGTGCGCGGCGCCAGGCGCTGCTGCGCACGGCGTACCTCCTGACCGGCCAGCACGCCGATGCCGAGGACCTCGTGCAGGCGGCGCTGATCAAGGCAGTCCCGCACTGGCGCCGGATCGCCGACAACCCTGAGCCCTACGTGCGCCGGATCCTGGCGCGCGAGAGCGTCTCGCGCTGGCGACGGCGGCGGTGGCGCGAGGTCAGCAGCGCCGAGCTGCCCGAGGCCGCGGGGGTCGATGCCGACGTCGCGGCGAAGGAGGACCTTCGTCGAGCGCTCGCGAGCCTGGCGCCGCGCCAACGCGCTGTCATCGTGCTGCGCTACTTCGAGGACCTCTCGGTGACAGAGACCGCCGACGCTCTCGGCATCGCGCCCGGCACGGTGACCTCGCAGACGCGCGATGGCCTGCGGGTGCTGCGGCAGCGACTTCCGGGGCTGGAGGACGACCTGCTAACTGTCTCTGGGTGAGTCGACGGCGCCGAGCGTGGCTGGATCCGGGCGACCTCCGTTGCGGTTGGCCAGCACGTACTCGATGGCCGGCCAGGCGAGCGCGCCCAGCCTTCGAGGGCCGTCCGCATCACCGCCGACGAGGTAGGAGCGACTCGGATCTGTCTGGGGCTCGCCCGGCAGGGCCACGGGGTGGCCCGCGTCGGCGTCCTCGACGTTGACCGTCGTGAGTCCGACGCGCTCTCGGCGAGCAACGATCCTCTGGGCGGCGCGGCTGCTGGGCCACACCTGGTCGTCGCCTCCCGAGACCACGACGAGATCGCCATGGAACTTCTCCACGGGGATCACCGCGGCCTCGATGACCTCACGCTCGGCGACGTCGCGGCTGCGCTGGTAGAAGTCGACGAGCGCAGGCGGCTCCGATGATGGCTGCCAGGCGCGATCGAACGGTACGAACGGGACATCGAGTCCTCCCCAGGTCCACTTGCTGCGACGCGGGTCGTCGTCGTCCGTGTACTGCCCCTCCCAGGCGACGTCGGTGGGCGCCAGGGCGACGACGGCGTCGACGCGTGGGTCGACGGTTGCCGTCAGCAGCGCTGCTTCGGCCCCGTACGACAAGCCGATCAGCACGACCCGGTCGCACTCGGCGGCGAGGAGGTCAATCGCGTCGACGAATGTCTCGAGCGGTATCTCGCAAGGCGTCGGCCGCTGGCCCTCGCCGCCGAACCATCGCAGGGCCAGGGCCGTCACGCCGCGCCCAGCGAGCAGCTCGGCCCTAGCCACATCGATCCGTCCGCTGGAGCCGGCCAGGACAAGCGCTCCGGTGTCCCTCGGAGTGGCGTGGCGGGACCAGTGCAGGTGTGAGTTGGCGAGGGTCACGGTCAACCGTCTCATGTGGGGCCTGCCTCGTTGCAACTACCGGTTGAGTCCGGGGGGTTGCGCCGATCTCACCGGAAGCATATAATCGAACACATGTTCCCCATCGGACTACCCGATTCGGCCGACTAGGATGTTGTGTGGTGTGGTTGATTTTGTGTTGAGTACTAGATTCACGTAAGTGTTTATGAGCTGTGTGATGTGTTAAGATAGAGGGGTTGGCGCGTGCTGGAGCAAGTAGAGGTGCAGAACTAGAGCAGATGAAGCTGATGAGGAAGTACGCACACGCTTCAGGTAGCGCAGCTTGGAGTTGGGTTGGATACGGATGATAGTGTACGACAAGATGCACAAGATGGGTTGATGTGGTGCTAGATGCGTGCTGTAGGATGTTTGTACGCAGGTGTTGAAGGCTAGAGCGAAGAAGAAGAACGCTGGTTGGCGCGGTTGTTACGAGCACGGAAGCGTGCTGGCAACTAGACGAACGGAGTAGTTGAGGTGGTGCAGTTGTATTTAACTTAGACGATGACTGGTTAGCGGTGGTTGCATGTGGTGTGGAGTGAGAGCGCGAGGTGCGCTGTGGTTTAGACAAAGCGTGCAGCACACGGTGTTCAAAGGCTGCTCTCGACAACGGCGTAGCCTCAACGCTCGCGGCGCGGAGTCTGGGTCAGCTGTAGTCACGTGATGGCCTGGGTGTGGAGCTGATCACGGCAAGCTCTACAAACGGATCACGCAGGGCAAGAAAGAACGCTTACAACAGACGCTGTTTCGCTAACTCGATAAGCAGCCGCTGGCTGACACGCTGGCGTGTTGCAGGCGCAGGTCGATGCGTTCGACCACATTTACAACACCCAGCGCCCCCACCAAGGACTACCGGGACGCATCACACCGCTGAGCGCGTGGGAGGTCAGCGAGAAGGCCGAGGCCTCACGACAGACTCGCGAGCAGCTCGCTCGACCCAACGTGTACGACTCAACCGGTACCGGTGCCTACCGACCTTCCCGACGACACCATCGTCAAGAGCCTCAGCGGCGCCGGCTCCTTCATGCTGAACAAGGTCCACTACAAGGTCGATGTGCATCGCGCCTTCCACCAGGTCCTGGTCGTCATCGACGGCGAGGCCCTGACCGTCACCGACCTGCACGGCGAGATCCTCATCGAGCACACCCGACCCGAACCCGGAGTGACCTACGTCGGCAACCGACGACCCGCTCGGTGTTTATAGCGAAAGTTTTAAGTGTTATTGATGTTTTGAGATATTAATTGTTATTTATGTTTTGATGTAGAACTGTTATTTATGTTTTGAGATCCACAGCGGTCGAGTGCGTCGACGAGCTGGAGGAGATCGAGCGGCTGAAGTCAGCGCTGTGCGCCCGCCAGGCCAGACTCACCGCACGGCTCGACGAGACCGGGGTCCGCACCACGACCAGTGAGAAGGCGATGGCCACCGAGGTCGGCCTGGCCCGCCACGAGTCACCCCACCGAGGTGCTCGGTTGCTCAAGCTCGGACGGGCGCTGGTCGAGGACCACCCCGAGGTCCTCGCACTCCTGGACTCCGGCGACCTCAACGAACGCCGCGCCGAGCTCATCATCAACGAGACCGCCGACCTGACCCTGGCCGACCGGCGTGCGGCCGACCGAGCCATCGCCGCGAGCGTCCTCGAGCAGCCCACCCTGGGTGATCGCGACCTGGTCGACGTGGCCCGCAGGATCGTGCTGCGCATCGACGAGACTGCCGCCCTGCGCAAACGCGCGAAAGCCCACCGCGAACGCCACGTCAAGGCCCGCACCCGCGCTGACGGCGCCGGAGAAGTCACCGGCGTCGTCGCGGACTGGCAGATGGCCGCGATCATGGCCTCCCTGGGCGAACGAGCCGACCTGATGCGCCACCAAGGCGATGAGCGCACCCGCGCCCAGCTCCTGGCCGACCTGTTCGTCGAACGCCTCGCCGGCCTCCCCGGCGCCGGCGGCGTGCCGGTGATGCTCGACCTGATCATGGACGTCGAGACCCTGTTCGGCGACGCCAACGAGCCGGCCGAGGTCCCCGGACTGGGACCCATCCCGGCCACCATCGCCCGCAAGCTGCTCCACGCCTCACCGAAGGCCCGCACCCGGGTCCGTCGACTCTTCGCCGACACCGACCACCTCGTGACCATGGAATCGACCTCACGGACCTTCGACGGACTGTTGCGCCAGTTCATCCGCCTACGCGACCGCCGCTGCCGCACCCCCTGGTGCGACGCCGAGATCCGCCACCTCGACCACATCACCGACGCCGCCGACGGTGGCCCCACCAGCCTCCACAACGGCCAAGGGCTCTGCGAGGCCTGCAACTACACCAAGCAAGACCCCGGAATCACCCACCAGGTCATCTCCGAAGACCTCACCGAACCCCACACCACTGGATCACCACACCCACCGGCGCCGGCTACGACTCCCGCGCGCCCGCACCACCCGGCGCCAACCCACAAGATCACTTCATCCAACGCCAGCCCGGCGTCTGGACCCGCGTCGCCTGAGGCACCACCATGACCTGGTGACCCCCCGACTGCTGAGCATTTCCCCTGCTGCTGCGGTGACGGTGCTGGTGCTCGTGATGGCGGGGTGTGGCGGCGATGAGCCGGCGCCGGTCGTCAGCGTGCCCAGCCCGAGCGCGAGCGTGACGCCCTCGATCACCGCTACGCCCACGCCCACACCGACGACCACGACCTCAGAGCCCGTCATCCCGACGCAGACTCCTTCTCCTGCGGAGCCGACGACCACCCAGCCGACCAAGGCGCCGCCGACGGAAGCGCCGGCGTACGACGGCCCGCCGCGCACGTATGACGAGGCCGTCGCCCGCTTCGAGGGCGCGGGGCCGAGTCAGGAGCTCAGCAGGTTCGCCTCGCCGAGCGGCAACCTCTACTGCGTGCTCGACTCGCCCTACCTGCCGCCGTCCTGCGAGCTCGGGCGCGGTGCGATCCCCGACGCCGCGGTCTGCCCGGCGGACGGTCCGTCGCAGAGCGTGGGACGCATCGAGTTCAGCGAGGCGGGCCCGCAACCGGTCTGCAACAGCGACACGATCCGCGAGCCCGATGCGCCGGTCCTCGGCTACGGCGGCGTCGCGACCTGGCCGGACACGACGGTCACGTGTGTGCTGGAGCGGTCGGGGATCACCTGCATCGATCCCGCCGTCGAGCAGGGCTACTTCCTGGCGCGCGGGCGCTACCAGCTGTTCTGACCCGCACCTGGTCGCAGCTACGGTTGCGTCATGATCGTTGCCTTCAGCATCAGCCCGACGTCCGGTGACGCCGATGGGGGCGTGGCCGAGGCCGTGGCCGCCGCCGTCAAGGTCGTGCGGGACTCCGGACTGCCCCACGAGACCAACTCGATGTTCACCAACATCGAGGGCGAGTGGGACGAGGTCATGGCTGTCGTCAAGGAGGCTGTCGACGTCGTGGCCGCCGTGTCGCCGCGGGTGGGCCTGGTGCTGAAGGCCGACATCCGCCCCGGTCGCACGGGCGAGATGACCGCCAAGCTCGAACGCCTCGAGCAGGCGCTCGCCGAGGGCTGAGGTCGATGTCCGACCCGGCGCCGCCACCGCCGCCACCGCCACCGCCGCCGCACCGTCGTACGGGTCGTACCCGTCGTTCCCACCACCGCCGTACCCGCCGTCGTACTACGCCATCCCGACCCCCGCTCCGACCCCCGACCCGAGGCGCAGCCGGGTGCCGCTGGTGCTCGCTGCGGTGGTCGCCACGGTGCTGATCGCCACGGCGGTGGCGGTGCCGCTGCTGCTCGACGACGAGCCGCCTCGGGCGGTGGGCCTCGACGCTGTCGTCACGTTCACCACGCTGCGCAGCGACCACACGACGGAGACCGTCGACGACTACTCCTCGTCGCCGCCGGCCGGCGGCAAGCACTTCCCGGTCTGGCTCGACTGCGGCGTCTACGACGAGCCCGTGCGAAGTGAGTTCATCGTCCACGACCTCGAGCACGGCACTTTCTGGTTCGCCTACGACGCCGACGCGCTGGACGACGGCGAGGTGGCGACCCTGGCCGCCGCGCTCCCGGACAACGGCGTGATGACGCCGTACGTCGGACTGCAGGCGCCCGTGGTGGTCACGGTGTGGGAGGCGCAACTGGCCCTGGACGGGGTCGACGATCCGCGACTCGGGCTCTTCCTCGAGGAGTACGCCGGCGGAGTCACCGCCCCCGAGCCCGCCGCCTCGTGCGCGGGCGGCGCCTCGCCCGAGGAGATCGCCGACCTCGCGCTGCCCACCGATGTCACGGCAGGCTGAGCCCATGCACTCCGAGACGCGCAGCTATCGCACCGGCGACCGCGAGGTCGTCCTCGACCTGACCTCCGACGCCGCCGAGTTCGTCGCCACGCGAGGCGACGGCCTGCTCCAGCTCTTCGTGCCCCACGCCACCGCCGGGATCGCGATCCTCGAGACAGGAGCCGGCTCCGACGACGACCTGCTCGCCGCCTTGGCAGACCTGCTGCCCGCCGACGACCGGTGGCAGCACCGCCACGGCAGCCCCGGACACGGCCGCTCGCACGTGATGCCGGCGTTCGTGCCGCCCCACGCCACGGTCCCGGTGCTCGACGGACGCCTCGCGCTCGGCACCTGGCAGAGCATCTGCCTGGTCGACCTCAACGTCGACAACCACGTGCGCGAGGTGCGGTTCAGCTTCCTCGTCGGCTGAGGTGGGCGGCGGCGGGCTGAGAGCTACTTCAGCCTGAAGGTCCACCTCGCCGCGCGCGGGTCGCGCCAGCCGTCCACGGCGGCGCGCACCCGGAACTCGTGTTTACCCAGGCGCACGCGGTACCTCTTGGCGGAACTGCAGGTCGTCCAGCGCTGGCTGTCGAGCTTGCACTCGAACGTCGCACCGGTCTGGTCGGCCTCGAACTTGAAGACGACCTTTCCGCGTTTGCCGCGCACGTCCGTGACCTTCGACGGCTTCTTGGTGATCGACGTGTCGACGCGGTTGGGCTTGATGACCGAGGCCGTGCCAAGGGCGACGTGGTGGCCGTGCCCCGCGGACACGGCGAGGTAGCCGGATCTGCCCGGCGTCTTCTTGACCTGTGCCTCGCTGTCGCGCCCCCAACTGACCAAGGTCCCGTCGGAGCGGACAGCCACGCCGCTTTCGTAGCCCTGGGCGGCGTCGATGAAGCCCGTGCCCGTGGGCGTGTCGCTGACCTGATTCCCGCCGTCCTTGCCCCAGGAGACGAGGCTGCCGTCGGCGGCGATCGCGATGGCGGCGAGGTCGCCCGCGTCGACGTCGGTGAACCCACTGCCGGTCGGCGCGTCGCTGACCATCGCGTCGCCGTCGTAGCCCCAGCTGACGAGGCGGCCCTCGTCGGTGAGCGCCACGGAGGTGGCCAGACCGGCCTCGACCTGGACGAACTGGTTGCCCGCTGGTGTGTCGCTGACCTGCCCGACGGTGTCGCCGCCCCACGTGAGGAGGCTGCCGTCGGCCCTCACTGCGACCGCGTGGGCGACGCCGAGGGCGATCTCGGTGTAGCCGCCGTCAGTCGGGGTGTCGGAGACCACGTCGAAAGCGTCGCGGCCCCACACGGCGATGGTGCCGTCGGACCGGAGGGCCATGGAGACGGAGCCGGCCGCATCGACGTCGACGAAGCCGGTGCCAGTCGGGGCCTGGCTGACCTGGCCGTACCTGTCGAAGCCCCAGGCAACGACTCGTCCCTCGGAAGTCAGCGCGACGGTGTGACCGGCGCCGGCGCGGAGGGCTAGGAAGTCGTCGTCGGCGGGAGTGCCGGTGACCTGCTGGTGACTGTTGTGGCCCCACGCCGAGATGGCCCCGGTGACCGGTTCGACTGCCTCGTTGATGACGAGCTGGGCGGTGTAGGGGTTGGGGTTGGAGGTGTAGCCGGGTTCGGTGATGGTGACTTCGACGGCGTAGGTGCCGGGGTTGGTGGGGGGTGTGGGGTTGCCGTCGTAGGTGACGGTGTGGGCCAGGCCGGTGGGGTCGGTCGTGACGGTGACGGGGTGGGGGTTGCCGTCGTAGGTGGCTTCGGTGTCGGTCACGGTCACTTCGGCGACGACGTCGGGGTCGGTGGTGGGGGTGCCGAGGGCGATCTGGTGGTTGGCACCGGCGGTGGCGAGGAAGTAGGTGCCGGTGGGTGCTTCGGTGATCTCGCCCCAGGAGATCAGGGTGCCGTCGGCGCGGATGGCGACGGCGTTGCGGGCGCCGATGGCGGCATCGAGGAAGCCGGGGTCGGTGGGGGTGTCGGCGATCTTGTTGGCGAATTCGTTGCCCCAGGCGTGCAGGGTGCCGTCGGGGCGGATGGCGATCGCGGCGCCTTCGGAGGCGTGGACGTCGGTGTAGCCGGCGTCGGTGGGGGTGGTGGGTACGACGGGGCCGGCGTTGTTGGAGCCCCACGAGATGAGCTCGCCGGTGTCGGTCAGGGCGATGGTGAAGTTGTTGCCGGCCGTGAGGGCGACGTAGTTGTCGCCTGCGGGTGGGGTGGCGACGATGGAGTTGCCGCCCCAGGCGTGCAGGGTGCCGTCGGTGCGGATTGCGGCGCCGTGGGTGGAGCCGGCGGCGATGTCGATGAAGTCGTTCTCGGTGGGGTCGGGGGCTTGGCCGATGTAGCCGTTGGCGTCGCGGCCCCACACGGCGATGGTGCCGTCGGCGCGTAGTGCCATGGAGCCGGCGCCGCCGGCGTCGATGTCGATGAAGTCGTTGCCGGCTGGGATGCCGGTGGCGGCTTGGTTGTGGTCGTCGCGGCCCCAGGCGGTGATGGTGCCGTCGTCGCGCAGGGCTACGGAGTGGTTGATCCCGGCTCCCACCTGGGTGTACTGCCCGGTGGTGGGGGAGTCGGCGATCTGTCCGTGGGTCTCACCACCCCACGACACGATCGACCCGGACTGGGTCGGAGGGTGCTTGGTTGATGACGAGTTCGGCGGTGTAGGGGTTGGGGTTGGAGGTGTAGCCGGGTTCGGTGATGGTGACTTCGACGGCGTAGGTGCCGGGGTTGGTGGGGGGTGTGGGGTTGCCGTCGTAGGTGACGGTGTGGGCCAGGCCGGTGGGGTCGGTCGTGACGGTGACGGGGTGGGGGTTGCCGTCGTAGGTGGCTTCGGTGTCGGTCACGGTGACTTCGGCGACGGTGTCTTCTGCGGGGGCGCTGCCGATGGCGAGACCGAAGAAGAACCCGGCGGCGACGTCGCTGAAGGGCCCGTCGAGGCTGCCTCCGTTCTCGGCCGGAGAACCGGAGCCCCAGTGCGTGAATTCGTCCGGTGGCGTCGAGGGCGAGGTGGAAGGTGAAGCTGGAGTCGATGGCGGTGAAGTCGGTGCCGGTGGGGGTGTCGGCGACCTGGTCCTGCCTCTCGTCGCCCCAGGCGACGAGGGTGCCGTTGCCTCGCAGGGCCAGGGCATCGTGGTGCTGGAACAGGGAGACGTCGATGAAGTCGTTGCCGGCCGGGATGTCGGAGACGACGCCGAAGTAGTCGATGCCCCAGCCGTGGATGGTGCCGTCCTGGATGGCGAGGCTGGTGGAGTTGCCTGAGGCGATGGAGGTGAAGCCGGTTCCTGTGGGCGTGTCGGACTGGATGCCGTTGCTCGGTGGATCCCCAGGTGACGAGACTGCCGTCGGCGGCGATGGCGACGGCGTGGGAACTGCCCACGGCGACGTCACGGAAACCGGTGCCGGCTGGGGTGTCGCTGACTATCCCGTGCGTGTCGTCGCCCCACGACACCAGACTCCCGTCCGCGGCGATCGCGGTGGTGGCGCCCTCGCCGGCGTCGGCGGTGAGGAAGCCGCTCCCGGCCGGGGTGTCGGTGACCTGGGAGTAGTCGTCGTTGCCCCAGGAGGCCAGGGTCCCGTCGGTGGTCAGGGCGACGGAGTGGAAGTGGCCGGCGTCGACGTGGACGAAGTCGGTGCTCTCCGGCTTGCCAACCTGCTCGGCGTAGCTTCCCCACTGCACGATGCCTCCGCTCGGGGCGGCGGCAGCGGCTGGTGGGGCCTCGGCCCGGGCCGCCGAGGGGCTGGGCGAGGCCAGGACGAGCGCCGCCCCGAGCACGAGGGTGAGCACACGTCGGGACGGGGTCCTGGCGCTTGCACGATGGGCGGTGATCCACGAGTTGGCCATGGCAGGTCCTCGGCGGTTGGCCCGAGAAATGAGCGGACAAGACCTTCATGCAAACCTTCCGCAAACCGGGTCGGCCACCGGGTACTGACATTTTTCACGAATTGTTCACATAACGCCCGGAGGGGTATTTCAGGCGGCAATGCCATCGAACGTGCGTTCGGATATGCTGTCCTCATGTCGTCCGCGATCGCACCACCCGGCTGGCCCGTTGCCGTACGCCCGCCCGATGCCCCCCGCTGGGAGCTGACCGCGGAGTCGTGGTTGCTCGACCTGTGCCCACCGGAGTACCGCACCTATCCCACCCTGCGCCGCCACGTCGTCGTACTCGCCCGGTTCGCGGTGCTGCACGTCGACGCCGGCCAGGCTGCCTGTCGCCGCGGGCTGAGCGAAGCCCGCTCCGAGCTGCGGGACGTGGCCCCGACCGACATCATCGAGGCCGCGATCGAGACCTGGCTGACCGAGGACTCCCGCCTCTCACGTGTACGCCGTGAGGTCGGCCTGGTCGAGGACGCCCTGCGCGGCACCCGCTACCGCGCGCGGCTCTGAGCCGGGCGCCGGTTAGGTTGACCGGGTGCACCACTTCGCCTCCGTCGTCCTCGTGGACCGTCGCGGGTGGATCCTGCTGCAGGAGCGCGACGAGCACCCCGTCCACGACCCGGAGAAGTGGGGCTTCGCCGGCGGCGGCGTCGAGGAGGGCGAGACCTTCGAAGCCACCGCCTACCGCGAGCTGGCGGAGGAGACCGGCGTGCACCTCGACGAGGGGCTCGTGTGCTTCGGCAGGTTCAGGTTCTTCAGCGAACCCTGCGGCGATGATGACGAGTTCGAGCTCTTCGCGGCCGCCACCGATCGCACCGAGGTCGAGTGCCACGAGGGCCGGCAGATGGTCTTCGTCGACCCGACCCTGGCGCTCGGGCTGCCGCTGACCGCCTCCGCAGCGCTCGTGCTCCCGGACTTCCTCGTCTCAGACCTCTACCGAAAGCTGGCCACGCCATGACCGCACCGTTCTCCGTGATCCCCGTCCCCGGCCAGGGCGCCGAGGATGTCGTCGTCGGGCTCTCCGGCCCCGACGAGGGTGCGGTGTTCACCGGCACCGAGGACGGCTCGATCTACCGGATCAGCCACGACGGCACCAAGGTCGACCGGATCGCGGCGACCCAGGGACGTCCGCTCGGCATCGAGATCGACCTCGACGGTCGCCTCCTGGTGTGCGACGCCCTGCGCGGTCTGCTGCGCATCGACACCGCCAACGGCTCGATCGAGGCCGTGACCGACCAGGTCGCCGGCACGCCGATGAAGTTCTGCAACAACGCCGCCATCGGCACCGACGGCACGGTCTGGTTCTCCGACTCCTCGACCAAGTTCGGGCTCGCGGACTGGAAGTCCGACATGGTCCAGCACACCCGCACCGGTCGGCTGATGCGGCTGGACCCCGACGGCACGGTCACGGTCGTGCTCGACGGCCTGGCCTTCGCCAACGGCGTCGCGCTGTCGAAGGACGAGGACTTCGTCGTCGTCGCCGAGACCGGCGGACGCACCGTCGTACGACGATGGCTCACCGGCAACCGCGCGGGCATGCGCGACCTGCTCTGCCAGGGTCTTCCCGGCTATCCCGACAATGTGGCTCGCGGCAGCGACGGCCTGATCTGGGTGACGATCGCCAGCCCCACCGACCCGATCCTGGAGCGGCTCCAGACCGGGCCGATGCGGCTGCGGAAGCTGGCCACGCGCCTGCCGGAGAAGCTCCAGCCCAAGCCGAAGAAGTCCGTCCGGGTCCAGGCCTACGACGACGAGGGCCGTCTCGTGCACGATCTCGACATCGACGCGGCCGCCCACGGGGCGTCGTACCACATGGTCACCGGCGTGCGGGAGCACGACGGACGGGTGTGGATGGGGAGCCTGCACGAGGCCGCCGTCGCCGTGTGGGACCTGTGACTCCACGGGAGAGGACGCCCACCCGTAAACTCGACGACATGTCCCTCCTGTCTTCGATCAGCGACCCGCGCGACCTGCGCGGTCTCACCGACGAGCAGCTGGACGCCCTGGCTGTCGAGATCCGTGACCTCCTGGTGCTGACGTGCTCGCGGGCCGGGGGTCACCTCGGGCCCAACCTCGGGGTCGTCGAGCTCACGATGGCGATCCACCGCGTCTTCGAGTCCCCGCGCGACCGCGTCGTCTTCGACACCGGCCACCAGGCCTACGTCCACAAGATGCTCACCGGACGGGCCGCCGACTTCGATGCGCTCCGCACCGAGGGCGGGCTCAGCGGCTACCCCAGCCGCGCTGAGTCACCCCACGACATCGTCGAGAACTCCCACGCCTCCACTGCGCTGAGCTATGCCGACGGCATCGCCAAGGCCTACCGGATCCGGGGCGAGGACCGTCATACGGTCGCGGTCATCGGCGACGGGGCGCTCACCGGCGGGATGGCCTGGGAAGCGCTCAACAACATCGCGATCGCGCGCGACAGCAAGCTCGTCATCGTCGTCAACGACAACGGTCGCTCCTACACCCCGACGATCGGTGGGCTCGCGACAGCGCTCACCGCGCTGCGCACCAACCCCCGCTACGAGCAGGTCCTCGACCAGGTCAAGCGCCGGCTCAATGCCGTGCCCGGCGTGGGCGTGGCCGCCTACGACGCGCTGCACGCGATGAAGCGTGGCCTCAAGGACGCCCTCGCACCGCAGGGCCTCTTCGAGGACCTCGGCCTCAAGTACGTCGGTCCGATCGACGGCCACGACCGCACGGCGATGGAGCAGGCCCTCGGCCAGGCGAAGCGCTTCGGCGGGCCAGTCATCGTGCACGCGATCACCCGCAAGGGCTTCGGCTACGACGCCGCCGAGCGTCACGTGGCCGACCAGTTCCACTCTCCGCAGCCCTTCGACATCGAGACCGGCGAGGAGAAGGCACGCGGTCCGATCTGGACCGACCACTTCGCCGACTACATGGTCGAGCTCGGTGCCCGACGCAGCGACGTCGTCGCGATCACCGCGGCGATGATGCACCCCGTCGGCCTCCACAAGTTCGAGGCGGCCTACCCCGAACGCACCTTCGACGTCGGTATCGCCGAGCAGCACGCTGCGACCTCGGCGGCAGGGCTGGCGATCGGCGGCCTGCACCCGGTGGTCGCCGTCTACGCGACCTTCCTCAACCGCGCCTTCGACCAGGTCCTGATGGACGTCGCCCTGCACGAGTGCGGCGTCACGTTCGTGCTCGATCGCGCCGGCGTGACCGGCGACGACGGAGCCAGCCACAACGGCATGTGGGACATGTCTGTGCTCCAGGTGGTGCCTCGCCTGCGCCTCGCCGCGCCCCGCGACGCCACCCGGATGCGCGAGCTGCTCGACGAAGCCGTGGAGGTCGACGACGCCCCCACAGTCGTGCGGTTCCCCAAGGGTTCCCCGCCCGACGACGTGCCCGCGATCGGCAAGGCCGGAGGCGCCGACGTCCTCGTGCGCACCGGTGAGCAGGACGTCCTCGTGGTCGCCGTCGGCTCGATGGCCTCGATGGCGATCGAGGTCGCCGAGCGCCTCGTCGCGCAGGGCATCGGCGTCACCGTGGTCGACCCGCGCTGGGTCAAGCCCGTCGACCCGGCCGTCGATCGACCTCGCCTCGCAGCACCGACTCGTCGTCAGCGTCGAGGACAACGGGCGCATCGGTGGGTGCGGCGCCGTACTCCTCCAGACCCTCAACGAGGCCGGGGTCACCACGCCGTTCCGCCTGCACGCGGTCCCGCAGGAGTTCCTCGACCACGCCAAGCGGCCGGCAATCCTCGAGCGCATCGGCCTCACCCCGCAGTCCCTGGCCCGGAGCATCGTGGAGGACATGTCGGGTCTCGACAACATCGGCGCAGTCGAACGGGTCAGCCGGGGGAGCCCTCGTCGATGCCGACCAACCGACCTGACCGACCGCGGCTGCTGGCTCCCACCGCAGCCCTGGTCGGGTTCGTGCTTGCTGTGGGTGGTTGCGCCGGGAAGGTCCCGACGGTGGCCTCACCCGGGTCCGCGACGCCGCGGCCCAGTGAGTCGGAGCCCATCAGTGGCACCGACAGCACGCCGCCCGTGGTCGAGGGGCTCCCGGTGCCGCCGGACCTCTACGCGGCCTTCACCAGGCTGCTCGACCTCCGGGCGCGAGCGCTCATCAAGCGCGACCGTGCCGCCTACCTGTCCGTGCTCGACAGCAGCAACCCAGGTTTCGTGGTGGCTCAGGAGGGCTACTTCGACAACCTCGCTCAGCTGCCGCTGGCCAGCTTCGGCTACACGGTCGACCGCTCGAGCCTGGTGCGCGGACGGCAGAGCTACTCCGTGGTGGTGGAGATCGCCACGAGGTTCGAAGGCTTCGACGCCCTGACCTCGCGCACCCTCGACCGCTTCCGTTTCGACCGTGTGGGCAAGCGCAGCCTGCAGCGTTATCGCCTCGCCTCGGTCACCGACCGCGCATGGGAGGAGACCCACGACATCCAGTCGCAGCCGTGGGAGGTCCGTCCGGTGCAGGTACGCCGGGGAGTCGGCGTCCTGGCCATCTTCGACGACGTCTCCGTGGCCGAGGCCGAGCCGCTCCTGCGCAGTCTCGAGGAATCGATCGCCGACGTGGCGAGCCGGGTGCCGTACGACTGGGACCGCACCGTGATGGTCTACGCCCTCTCCGACACCGACTTCATCAGCTCGCTGGACGACCTGCCGGGCGATGACCCCGAGGCGCTGGATGCCGTCGCCTTCACCGTGCCGGCCGGGCCGGGCGACCCACGGGTGGTGGCGACGCGGATCGTCCTCAACCCCCGCATCGTCGCCGCTGAGCCCGGACCGGCTCGGCAACAGCTGTTGCGCCACGAGCTGGTCCACGTCGCAGTCGGGGGGCGCGACGACAACGCCCCGGTGTGGCTGGCCGAGGGGATCGCGGAGTGGGTCTCGGTGCAGGTCCTGCCGGAAGCCCAACGTCGCATCGGCGCCGCGGCGCTCGCCGCCGCGCGTCAGGGCATCGAGTCGATGCCCGACGACATCGCCTTCAACAACGGCGATTCCGACGTCAACTACGCGGTGGCCTGGTGGGTCTGTGAGTACCTCGCCGCGATCTACGGCGCTGACGCGCCGTGGAGCGTCCTGGACGCCTTCGCGGCCCCTGGGACCCCCGAGAGCCCGACCATCCAGGCGCTCGTGCAGATCAGCGTCGACAAGCTCGCCAAGCGCGGGGTCGCGCTGCTCGTCCGCACCTACGCTCCGCCCGAACCCGACGAGCCGTCCGGCACTCCGTCGAGCACTCCGTCGAGCACCCCGTCGAGCACTGGCACGCCCGGCGACGGACCGACCTCGGGCTAGGAATATCGTTCACGGGTGACCTCAGACCGCCTCGTCCACATCGTCGACGACGTGCCGGAGCTGGACGACGTCACCTCGCTGACGATGATCGTCTCGCTCGACGGCTTCCTCGACGCCGGCAGCTCGGCCGTGATCGCCGCCCGTCACCTCGTCGACGTCGGCAGCGAGGGTGCCGGCTCCGTGGTGGCGACCTTCGACGTCGACCAGTTCCACGACTATCGCGCCCGGCGACCAGCCGTGTCCTTCGCCCGCGACCACTACGAGGCCTACGACGCCCCCCGGCTGGTCGTGCGGATGCTCCGCGACGCCGGCGGCACGCCATACCTGCTCCTCGCCGGCCCCGAGCCCGACAACCGGTGGGAGGCCTTCTGTCGTTCGGTGCGAGAGGTCGTCGAGCGGTTCGGGGTGACCTTGGTGGTCGGGATGGGCTCGGTGCCGATGGCGGTCCCGCACACCCGCCCGATCGCGATCACCCACCACGCCAACCGCACCGAGCTCCTCACCGGAGTCAGCTCCTGGGCCGGCGAGCTGCGGGTGCCGAGCAGCGCGCAGGCCCTGCTGGAGATCCGTCTGGGGGAGTGGGGTCACGATGCCCAGGGCTTCGTCGCCCACATCCCGCACTACCTCGCCCAGCTCGACTACCCGCGGGCCGCAGCGATCCTGCTCGAGCAGATCGAGCTCGCGGGTCGGCTGACCCTCGATCTCTCGGACCTCACGCTGGCTGCCGACGATCGCGAGGAGGAGATCACCCGCTACCTCTCGGCCAACGAGGAGGTCGGCGAGGTGGTGGCCTCCCTGGAGCGCCAGTACGACGCCTTCGCCGAGTCCGAGGAGACCGGCTCCAACCTGCTCGCCGAGAACCAGCCGCTCCCCACGGGCGACGAGATCGGCCAGCAGTTCGAGAACTTCCTCGCCGGCCTCGAGCCCGGCGAGCCCGAGACAGATCCAGAGGACCCCACGTGAGCGCCGACTCCGCCCCCGACTCCGCCCCCGACGCAGCGCGCGAGCTCCTGGCGCTGCTCGACCTCGAAGACCTCGACGTCGATCTGTTCCGCGGCAAGCAGCCCGACTCCACCCGCCAGCGCGTGTACGGCGGTCAGGTCGCTGCGCAGGCGCTGATCGCCGCCTCGCGCACGGTGGAGGAGGACTTCCACGTGCACTCGTTGCACTCCTACTTCCTGCTGCCAGGCGACTACTCGGTGCCGATCATCTACGACGTCGAGCGCATCCGCGACGGTCGTTCGTTCGCCACCCGCCGGGTGATGGCGCGCCAGCACGGTCGCCCGATCTACTACCAGACGCTGAACTTCCAGCGCGAGGAAGAGGGCTTCGAGCACCAGGACGTCATGCCGGACGTGAAGGGCCCCGACGAGGGCGTCGACATGGTCGAGCTGATGCGCAAGGGCGGCAACGACGACGCCGACGCACTCGGCAAGGAGTGGGCCGCCCTCGATGTGCGCTGGCTGGGCAACTCCCGTCACGGCCTCGACGAGGACCCTGTCCACCCCTCACGCGCCCGCATGTGGATCCGCATCGCCGGCGAGGTCGGCGACAACCCGATCGACCACCTGGCGGCCTTCACCTACGCCAGCGACGTCTCGCTGCTCGGGGCCTCCCTGGCCGCCCACGACGCCAACCCGTCGAAGGTCCAGATGGCCTCGCTCGACCACACGATCTGGTTCCACCGGCCGTTCCGCGTAGACGAGTGGTGGCTCTACGACCAGTGGTCACCGTCGGCGGGCGGCGCCCGAGGGCTGTCCTTCGGCCACGTCTACACCCCCGACGGCACCTTGGTGGCGTCGGTGGCGCAGGAGGGCCTGATCAGGCCTCGAGGCGAGTAGCCTTCCCCGCCAGGTGCGGCTTGCCGCTCGTCGGGTTGCTGAGCGAGAACGCGTAGCCACCCTCGACAGCCGCCGAGCCGAAGGCCACCGACCCCGGCAGGAAGACCGGCGTCTTGAACGCCACGTCGACCCGCACCGCATCGGGCAGCCGGTTCTCGAGAGCCGCGACGCAGCGCGCCTTGGTCCACATGCCGTGGGCGATCTGGCGCTTGAAGCCGAGGGCCTTGGCCGTCACCGGGTAGAGGTGGATCGGGTTGTGGTCGCCGGACACAGCGGCATACTGCCGGCCGAGGTCGGCCGGGAGCTGCCACGTCAGGCCCTGGGCGGGGGCCGCGGGGAACGTCATGCCGTACGACGCGGCGTCGTCGCCCTTGCCACGGCGCAGGTAGGCGGAGGTCTCCTCCCACACCACGGCACCGCTCTCGTCGGTGATCGAGGCCGTGAACTCGTAGACCGTGCCCTTGGGGTGGGCCACCTTCGGCCCCACGGCCGCCGCGACCGACACCGTCTCGCCGATCGCGATCGGCCGGTGCTGGGTGATGGAGTTCTCGAGGTGCACGGTGCCGATCGCCGGCGCCGGGAAGCCGGGGTCGCTCATCATCGCCATCTGCAGGCCGAAGACCAGCATGTGCGGGTAGGTCAGGGGAGCGACGTCCTTGGTCGGGAACCCGCAGACGGCGGCGTAGGCGTCGACGTCCGAGCGCTCCACCGTGACCGGCGGGCGGGTCAGCGACAGGCCGGCGAAGTCGCGGGGCGCGGTCTTGCGCACGCCGGGCAGCTGGTTGACCAGCGGGAGCGACGGCAGCGCCGCCTTGAGCAGGACCCCCAGACCACCTGCGGGCTCGATCTCCTTGGTGTCGGTGCGGTCGGGATCGGTAGCCATCTCAGGCACCCAGCATCATCTGGCCACAGACGCGCACGACATTGCCGTTGACGAGGCTGGAGGCCGGGTTGGCGTACCAGGCGATCGTCTCGGCCACGTCGACCGGGAGTCCACCCTGGGCCATCGCGTTGAGGCGCTGACCGACCTCGCGGGTCGCGAACGGCACTGCGGCCGTCATCGCGGTGATGATGAAGCCGGGGGCCACGGCGTTGATGGTGATGCCCGTGCCGTTGTCGTCGGCCAGCTCGTCGGCCAGCGAGTCGACGAAACCGATGACGCCGGCCTTGGAGGCGGCGTAGTTGGTCTGGCCGACGTTGCCGGCGATGCCGGCGATGCTGGCCACGCCGATGATCGAGCCGAAGTCGTTGATGACGCCCTGGTCGAGCAGCTCGCGGGTGATCAGCTCGGGTGCGGTGAGGTTGACCGCGATGACGGAGTCCCAGCGGGCGTCGTCCATGTTCGCGAGCTTCTTGTCGCGCGTGATGCCGGCGTTGTGAACGACCACGTCGACCCCGCCGTGCTTCTCCTTGAGGTGGTGCGCGATGCGCTGCGGGGCGTCCTGACCGGTGATGTCGAGGGTCAGCCAGTCGCCGTCGAGCTCCTTCATCAGGGCCTGCAGCTCGCTGGCGGCCTGCGGTACGTCGACGCCGACGATCGTGGCGCCGTCGCGGGCCAGGACCCGGGCGACCTCCTCGCCGATGCCACGGCTCGCGCCGGTCACCAGGGCGATCTTGCCCGAGAGGGGGGTCAGGGTGTCGACGACCGGTACGTCGGTCTTCGTGGTCTGGGCGCCGATGCGCACGACCTGGCCGGAGACGTAAGCGGACTTGGGGGAGAGCAGGAAGGCCAGGGTGCTGGAGACCGCGGACTCGGCGCCTTCGGCGACGTAGACGAGCTGGACGGTGCTGCCGCGACCGATCTCCTTGCCGAGGCTGCGGGTGAAGCCTTCGAGGGCGCGCTGGGCGACCCGCTCGCTGCCCTTGACCTGCTCGGGGGGCGTGCCGATGACGACCACGCGGGCGCAGGCGGCCAGGGAACGCATGACGGGGGTGAAGAACTCGCGCAGCGCACTGAGGTCGGTCGAGGAGGTCAGACCGGTGGCGTCGAAGACCAGGCCTTTCACCTTGCCCTCCTCGGGCAGGGCCTCGGTGGAGGAGATGCCGAGGGTGTCGAGCAGGCCGGGGAGGGACTCGACCAGGCGGCCGCGGCCGCCGACGAGCACGGTGCCGTCGACGAGGGGCGCGCCGGCCTCGTAGCGCTCGAGGGTCATCGGGCTGGGCAGGCCGAGGTTCTTGACGAGGACCTTGCCGATCGGCGACTGGGAGAAGCCCTGGTACTTGTCGCTCATGTGATGCTGCCTCCGTGGCTGTGGTGGGGTGCTGGTGGGTCGAATCTCTATGTAACAACGGGTGTAACTCGGTGTCCACTTATCGTGACGTGGCCGACATACTCTTGGAGAGAGCACGGTTACCCGTCAGTATGGTGCCATGACCGAGAGCATTCGTCGGGTCGCCATCATCGGCGGCAACCGCATCCCCTTCGCCCGATCCAACTCCGCCTACTCCAGCGCCTCCAACCAGGAAATGCTGACCGCGGCCATCGATGGCCTCGTGGCCCGCTACGGCCTCGAGGGTGAGCGACTCGGTGAGGTGGTCGCCGGTGCCGTGCTCAAGCACGCCCGCGACTTCAACCTCACCCGGGAGTCGGTCCTCGGCTCCAAGCTCTCGCCCGAGACCCCGGCCACCGACATCCAGCAGGCCTGCGGCACCGGGCTGCAGGCCGCGATGCTCGTGGCCAACAAGATCGCGCTCGGCCAGATCGAGGTCGGCATCGCCGGCGGCACCGACACCACGTCGGACGCTCCGGTCGCGATCAGCGACAAGCTGCGCAAGAAGCTGATGAAGGTCAACGCGGCCCGCGACACCAAGTCCAAGCTGATGGCCCTCGGCCAGATCCGCCCCGGCGACATCGGCATCGAGATCCCGCAGAACGGCGAGCCGCGCACCAAGCTCTCCATGGGTGAGCACCAGGCGCTGACCGCCCTCGAGTGGCAGATCGGGCGCGAGGAGCAGGACGAGCTCGCTGCCGCTTCGCACCAGAAGCTGGCTGCGGCTTACGAGTCGGGCTTCATGGACGACCTGATCACGCCCTTCCGTGGCGTCGAGCGCGACAACAACCTGCGCCCGGGTTCGTCGGTCGAGAAGCTTGCCACCCTCAAGCCGGTCTTCGGCAAGGGCGAGGCTGCCACGATGACGGCCGGCAACTCCACGCCGCTCACCGACGGTGCCTCCGTCGTACTGCTGGCCTCGGAGGAGTGGGCCAAGGCCCACGACCTGCCCGTCCTGGCCTACCTGAGCTACTACGAGACCGCTGCGGTCGACTACGTCCACGGCGGCGAGGGGCTGCTGATGGCTCCTGCCTACGCGATGCCGCGGATGCTCGAGCGCGCCGGCCTGTCGCTGCAGGACTTCGACTTCTACGAGGTCCACGAGGCGTTCGCCTCGCAGCTCCTCTCGACGCTCAAGGCCTGGGAGGACCCGGTGTTCTGCAAGGAGCGCCTCGGCCTCGATGCCCCGCTGGGCTCGATCGACCGGTCCAAGCTCAACGTCAACGGTTCCTCGCTCGCCGCCGGTCACCCGTTCGCCGCCACCGGTGGACGGATCCTGGCCAACCTCGCCAAGCTGCTCGACCAGAAGGGCTCCGGCAAGGGCGTCATCTCGATCTGCGCCGCCGGCGGCCAGGGCGTCGTGGCGATCCTCGAGAAGGACTGACCCAGCAACCGCTTGACCCGAGCACGTTCCTCGACCCGGCAGATCACGATCTGCCGGGTCGAGTCGTTTTCGTTGCCTAGCTTGTCATCGAGCGAGCCGGCGCAGCGCCTGCGAGCGCCAAAGCGGTGGCGACGAGGTAGTTGCTGACTTCGGCGGGGGAGATCTCCCCGACGGTCGGGATGCCGGGAGCGGCCTCCTTGACCAGGATGCCCACCCGCGCGAGCTGGAGGGAGCCGAGACCGCTGGCGTAGAAGAGGTTGGTCAGCAGGGTCGGGTCCTGGGTGGTGGTGAAGTCACCGGTCTCGATCCCGGCCTCGAGGACTCCGGACATGATCGCCAGCGACGAGGAGATGGCCCGGCCGAGGCGGAAGAGCGCGCTCTCGGAGATCTCGTCGAGGAGCTCGGTGCCGGAGCGCCGCATCAGTGACTGGGCGCAGTCGACGAAGGCCGGGTGGCTGCCGCCATACGCGACGAACGCCTCGACGATCGCGGTGAGCTGGGCGACCGGTGTCGTCTCGCTGGCGGCTGCGTCGCTCAGCGCGTCGCGGAGCTCGTCGAGGTAGGAGACGACCGTGAGCGCGAAGAGCTCCTCCTTGCCCGTGAAGTGGCGATAGACGATGGCGCGGTTGATCCCGACGGCGTTGGCGATGTCCTCGATCTGGGCATCACGCACCCCGCGGGCATCGAAGAGCGTCCGGGTCGCGGCGATGATCTCGGCCTCGCGCGCACGACGACGCGTCGCGGCGGCGCGGCGTCGGCCGTCGGTCTCGGCAGTGGTCATGCGCAGCAGTGTACGGCGCGTGCAACTCAGAGTTGCAAGAGTGCGCGCGGCTCAGTGGCCGGCTGAGATCACGAGCGACGCTAGGGCGGTTTGCCGCGAGGCCGCGGTTGATCCACAGGCCTCGGCGATACTGGCACCATGAAGGCTCAAGTGACGAGGGAAGAGCAGTCCGTCACCATTGCGGCCGGACTCGGCGTTCTTCTCGGAGTCCTGGCGGCAGGCGCCCTGGTCCTCGCGACAGTCGGTGCCTTCTCGGATATGTCCGAGACATTCGATGCGGGGTTCCCATGGGTGATCGCGCTGAGCGTTCTCTGCTGTGGGGTCTACCTCGCGCGTCAGCGCAAGTAAGGCGTCCTGGCGCTGATGGCGCGCGAGAATGCCGATGTCCCACGACTGTCCCCGACGGCGAAGATGATGGAGCCATGACGACCCACTCCGGCACAATTGACTTCGAAGGCGCGGCCTTCGTCAAGGCGAACTTCAAGGGCGCCACCCTGCGATTCTCCGATGTCAGCGGTGTGACGATGCGCAGCGTCGACGTGGACGGACTCGACATCGACAGCCACGACCTGTTCATGGGCAGCCTCATCGTCAACGGGGTCGACGTGGTGCCGCTCGTAGACGCGGAGCTCAACCGGCAGTTCCCGGGCCGCGAGCTGCAGAAGGCTCAGACGCCCGAAGGCCTGCGCGAAGGCTGGGTCGCCGTGCAGGCCGCGTGGCAGGCGACGGTGGCGGGCACTCCGAGGGACCTGGTGGACGCCCACGTTGAGGACGAGTGGTCCTTGGCCCAGACCCTGCGGCACCTCATCCTGGCGACCGACACCTGGCTCCGCGGCGGAATCCTGCGGATCCAAAAACCGTTTCACGAGATCGGCCAGATCTTCACCGGCGCCGACGACATGGGCTTCGACACCTCGATCTTCCGCGTGGATCAGCCCGCCTACGACGAGATCCTCGCGGTGCGGGCCGAGCGACAGCAGCTGGTGACCGACTTCCTGTCCACGGCCACCGCGGAGCTGCTCGCGGAGGACCGCAAGGACCCGTGGGGCTTCGATTGGCGCCCCAGTGTCGGTGACTGCATTCGCGTGATCCTGGAGGAGGAATGGGCGCACCTGCGCTACATCCGACGGGACCTCGCGCGTCTTCGTCGAGCCAGCCGTAGCCAGTCAGGGACGTGAATGCCGTCATGCCAACTCGGGCCGGGCGCCTCGCGCGCGACCGCCTTCCGGCCGGACGTCGTCTTCCGCGCCGCTGTTCTCGTTCTGGTCGCCGCCTTCACGGCCCTCACGCTCCAGCGGGCCTTCGGAGCCGAGCCCCTCAGCAGCCCGTTCCCGATCATCCTCGAAGTCGCACTCCTGGGCGCCTCGGCCTACGCCGCGACCCGCGCCTGGACCACCCGCGTCTGGGTCGAGATGTCGTGCCCGAGCGGCTGGGTCCCCGGCACCTCGCCGGACCCTGGGCGCGACGCCACCGTGGCCGAGCTCCTGGACAACTTCCCGGTCAGTCGCACCTATCTCGTCCTCGAGAGCCCCAGCGCCACCGGTGTCCGGCGCAAGAAAGCTCCTCTGGAGTACCCGACTACCATCGCGCTGTCCGGTGGGTCCTACGCCGGCGCCCGCCAATCCTGGCGCCTGCGCTTCACGACCCCCGCCGGGCCCGGGCAGCCCGCACAGACGCTGACGATTCGCGCGCCGTGGCTCACCGACCTCCAACCGCTCCTGCTTCGTCTGCGCTACTTTGTCGCGAAGGACGAACGGCTGGCCGCCGACGCCGACACGCTCGCCCTCGTCTCGGGCCGCCGTCCGCTGAATGAGCCCTGATAGCCCGCTCCCGCTCGCACCGTGTGACGGCCTGGTTCGGGTTCGAGAAATAGTTCGAAAAGATTCCTGAAACCCTGTGGATAAGCCGGTTTTTGGGGTCTGAATGTCGGTGGCTGGTGGTGGACTAGTCCTATGGCAGATCACCACGACACCCACGGATCGGGTCACCCGATCGGTGTCGCGGTGCTGTCCTCGCGTGAGTCGTTCACGGCGGTGGTCGATCAGGCGACCTGGTCGCTGGGCGCGGGTGAGACCCGTGAGCTGCTGGTCGAGGTGACCGCGTTGGCCGCGCAGGTCGCCGAGCTCCAGGCGAGGTTGTTGGTCCACGGTGAAGCCACGGGTGCGATCACCGAAGAACCCCGTGCGACGACCGGGGCGGCGTGGTTGGCGGGCATGACCCGCACCACCCGGCGTGAGGCCCGCGCGGTGGTGAAGGCGTCCAAGGCTCTGGCTGCTCATGACCTCACCCGTGCGGCTCAGGCCCGGGGTGAGGTGCTGGCCGATCAGGCGGGTGTGATCATCGCTGCGGTCGAAGCGCTCCCCGAGGACCCGACAGTTCGGGAGCAGTGCGAGAAGCACCTTGTTGCCGCGGCCGCCCACCACGATGCGGAGGAGTTGAAGATCCTCGGGCGCCGGGTGCTGGCCGTGATCGACCCCGTGGCTGCCGAGGCGCATGAAGCACGGTTGCTTGATGAGGAGGAGAAGGCGGCGGCGAAGAAGACCCGCTTCTCCATGCGCGGCAACGGGGATGGCACCCACACGGGCCGGTTCACGATCCCCGACCTGTACGCCGACATGCTCCGCAAAGCGTTGAACGGGTTCGCTGCACCCAAACGGGTCCGTTCCCAGGGTGAGACCTACGACCACACCCGGCCCTCACCAGAACGGATGGGCCAGGCGTTCTGTGACTACATCGGCGGCTACCCGGCCGAGGACCTCCCACACGCCGGTGGCACCAACGCGACGGTGGTCGTCATCATGGACCTGGAGACCCTTCTGGGTGGTGCGAAGGCTGCCTGCCTCGACACCGGGACCATGATCACCGCCGCGACCGCACGACGCCTGGCGTGCCAAGCAGGCGTCATCCCGGCGGTGCTGGGTGGGAAGTCGAAGGTCCTCGACCTCGGTAGGAAGACCCGGTTCCACACCGAAGCCCAACGCCTGGCGATCGCGATCGAGCAGCAGCACTGCCAACACCCCCTGTGCGACGTCCCGGCCTGGCTCTGCCACGTCCACCACACCACCCCCTGGTCCCAGGGCGGCCCCACCGACACCGACCACGCCCAACTCCTCTGCCCCAGACACCACGCACTCGTCCACCGCGAACCACCCGACCCACCCATGCGGACCTGAGCGAGCAGGGACCGAAGGTCATTGACCGTAGGAGAGGCGCAGGTCTCGGTGCTCAGGATCCTCGGCTCTGCCTCATCGTCGAGCAAGTCGAGCCATGCCCTGGCTGCGGTACGGCTGCTACAGGAACGACTGCACCGTGCTGATCGCGTCGGCCTCCGCCGCTTGCTTGTCATCGCGGTAGCGGACGACCCGGGCAAACCGCAGCGCGACGCCACCGGGGTAGCGGCTAGACCGCTGGACGCCGTCGAAGGCGATCTCGACGACCTGCTCCGGCCGCACCCGCACCACCCAGTCGTCGCGGGACGTCTCCAGCTCGAGGAAGCGCTCGGTCTGCCAGGCGAGCATCTCGTCGGTCATCCCCTTGAACGTCTTGCCCAACATCACGAACTCGCCAGGCCGCTCGGGGTCGCGCGCGCCGAGGTGGAGGTTGGACAGCCATCCCTTGCGGCGCCCCGAGCCCCACTCGACTGCGAGCACGACGAGGTCCAGGGTGTGCACCGGCTTCACCTTCACCCAGGCGGCGCCGCGCCGTCCGGCGGCGTACGGCGCTGCCAGGTCCTTCACGACGACGCCCTCGTGGCCGGCCGCGACCGCAGAGGCGGCGAACGCCTCGGCCGCTTCCACGTCGGAGGTCACCAGTCGGGCGACCCGGTGCTCGGCCGGCACCAGCGACTCCAGGGCAGCGGTGCGTTCGTGGCCGGGGGAGTCGAGCAGGTCGCGTCCGTCGAGGTGCAGGATGTCGAAGAAGTACGGCGTCACCGCGACGTCGGACTCGCCGTGGCTCCCGGTCCTCGACGCGGTCTCCTGGAACGGCCGCGGGCGAGCATCGGGGCCTAGCGCCAGCGCCTCGCCGTCCAGCACGAACGACTCGGCCGACAGACCGCGGGCCAGCGCGACCACCTCGGGCAACCGATCGGTGATGTCGTCCAGGCTGCGCGTCACCACCAGCACCTCGTCGCCCGACCGGTGCACCTGGATCCGGATGCCGTCCAGCTTGGTGTCGACCGAGCCCTCGCCGCCGACCTTCGCCAGCGCCTCGGCGAGGGTCTTTGCCGACGAGGCGAGCATCGGCAGCACCGGGCGCCCGACCTCCAGCCCGATCAGTGCAAGAGCGTCGACGCCACCTTCGAACGCCGGTCGGACCACCGGCTGCGTCGACCCGGCCAGCATCGCCGCACGGCGCACCGAGGCCAACGGCACTTCGGCGACCATCGCGACGGCCTCCTGCACCAGCGCCTCGGAGGCTCCCTGGCGCACCTCGCCCGTCGCCAGGCCCCGCAGCCACCGCTGCTCCACCTCGGTCGCCGCCCCGAACAGCTGCGCCACCGCCTCGGCGCGCGCTGCCTGGGAGCCAGGACCGCTCATCTCGGCCAGCGCCGCGAACGCGGCATCCACCCCGGTGACCGTCAGGGTCGCGGTCGTGGCGGGCTCAGGCAGGGCGGCCAACCCCCGCCACCCCAGACCCGTACGACGTTGTCGCAACGCGCCGCCGACGTAGGACACCACCACTTCCAGCCCCGTGTCCTCGGCGCGGGCTCGGGCCAGCAGGTCGGCGATCGCGACCACCTTGGCCTTGCGGGAGCGCGTCGCCGCAACAGCGGCCGACACCTGCACGACGTCGAGAAGCAACATGCCTGTATTCAACACGGCCGTATCCCCACCCGTTCGGCGTCGTTGAGTCCTAAGAGAGGTGATCACCCCTCGGTCCCTCACTCCCCGCAAGGCCGCACCCCAGGCCCCGACGACAGGTTGCTCGTGAACCCTTCCAGACTCTCCGCTGCGGCCGTGCTGTCGGCAGCGGCCCTTGCTCTGCCCGCCCTCGCCCAGGCAGATGCCTTCGCCGCTGTCGCCCCGCCGGCCGGCCGGCCGGCTCTCCTCGGCGGCGACTCCACCGCCGTCCCGCCGGCCGGCGACAACCTCGCCGACCTGGCCTTCGACTCCCGCACCGCCGCCGCGGCGCTGGCTCCGACCGCGGCCCAGCTCCAGGCGGTCTCCCGGATCGCCGGAGCGAAGGCAACGTGGAACAGGTCCGGCACACCGCGCTCGATCTCGGTGGCCGGCGGTGCCCTCACCGCCCCGAAGTCCGGTGACCCGCTGCGCATCGCCACTTCCTGGCTCGAGACCAACAGTGCGGCCTTCGGACTCTCCGCGGCCGACATGACGGCCCTGGCCGTCCTCCGCAACCACGAGCTGCCGGGCATCAAGGCGCGCGTCCTCAGCTTTGCTCAGACCTTTGACGGCATCGAGTCCGGCCTCGGTGGCATCCTCACCGTCGTCGTCGACCGCGACGGTCGCGTGGTGTCCTACACCGGGGACCCGGTCCGCGACACCGCGCTGCGGGGCGGGTTCGACCTCTCCGCGGCCCAAGCACTGACGTCGGCCATCGACGGGATCGCTCCGGGGTCCGGCTTCGTGGCCCGCGCCACCGGCAAGACGGTCGGCGGCTACCAGGTCTTCGGCGGAAGCACCCTCGGCCCCGACCAGCTCGTGCGCAAGGTCGCCTTCCCGACCGCGACCGGCGGCCGAGCGGCGTACGCCGTGCTCGCCATCAAGGGCCTCGACGACGCCTGGGCCACCATCGTGGATGCCGCGACCGGCAGGCCGCTCTTCCGCAAGTCCCTGGTGGCTCACGAGTCCGACGGGGACGTGTTCGAGAACTACCCGGGCGCCGCGAAGGGCGGCAAGCTGGTCAACCGCAGCTTCGGTCCGACCCCGCAGTCGCCGGGCGGCTGGCTCGACCCGACTGGACTGGCGGGCCTGCCCGGCATCACCACGCTCGGCAACAACGCCAACACCTCCATCGCCTGGACCGTGCCGCTGGTCGCGGTCGACCAGTACAACCGACCGGTCTCGCCGACTGGCGAGTTCCGCTACGAGTTCACCGACTCCTGGCGCACGTCGCGCGGCTCGATGACCGGCTACCAGGCCGATGCCAACGCCGCGGCCACCAACCTCTTCTACCACCACAACCGGATCCACGACGAGATGTACGAGTTCGGGTTCACCGAGAGCGGCGGCAACTTCCAGCTCGTCAACAAGCCCGGCACCGGCGGGCTCGGGGGAGACCCGATCATGGGTGGCGCCCAGTCCGGAGCGCTCAACCTGACCTCGGAAGTCCTCGCCCTGGGGCGCAACAACGCCAACATGCTCACGCTCCCCGACGGCATCCCCGGCTTCACCAACATGTACCTCTGGGAGTTCGTCGACGACATCTTCGAGGGTCCGATCGCCGACGGCGACTTCGACGCCACGATCATCCAGCACGAGTACAGCCACGGCCTGTCCAACCGCTACGTCGGCGGTGGAGGGCTCGGCTCCCTCGGCGGAACCCAGTCGGGTGCCATGGGGGAGGGCTGGGGCGACTGGTACGCGATGAACGACCTCTTCCGCCGGGGCCTGACGCGCAGCGCGGTCGTGGCGGCGTATGTCGGTGACCCCGAGCGCGGCATCCGCAACTGGAACTACGCCAAGAGCCCCGCCACCTACGGCGACTACGGCTACGACATGAGTGGCGCCGAGGTGCACTCCGACGGCGAGATCTGGACCGCCGCGCTGTGGACCCTGCGCAGCAGGATCCTCGAGGCCGTCGGTGGCAACCAGGTGCAGGCCTCCGACATCACCGAGCACCTCGTCACCGATGCGATGCCGCTCTCCCCGCCGAGCCCGTCGATGCTCGACATGCGCGACGCGATCGTGAAGGCCGCGGAGCTCCGCTACCGCAGCCGCTTCACCGACCTGATCTGGGATGCCTTCGCGGAGCGGGGCTTCGGTGCCTCGGCCAAGACCGCCGGTGAGAACGACACCACGCCGAAGCCTGGCTTCGACGTACCCCAGAAGGCGCTGAACGGCACGCTCGACCTCAAGCTGGTCAACGCCTCGGCCGGTGGCCCGGTCAAGGGCGCGCGGGTGCTCGGTGGCCTCTTCGAGGCGCGGACCACGCCGATCTTCACCACCAACAAGTCCGGGCGCGGCAGCGCCGCGTTCGCGGCCGGCTCCTACCAGGTCACGATCCAGGCGCCCGGCTTCGGGATCCAACGATTCACGGTGCCGATCTCGAAGGGGAAGACGACCAAGCGCACGATCCGGCTGCGTCCCAACCTCGCCTCCCAGTACTCCGGCGCGAAGGTCGTGGCCACCACGAGCGAGGCCAGTGCGCTCCCTGCCGCCAACGCGTTCGACGACAGCGAGGCGACCGCCTGGCAGACGGATGGAGCCGCCAAGGGCTACAACGCGGGCAAGCCTGCTTCGACGACCGTGAAGCTGAAGAAGAAGTCGCGGATCGACCAGGTCGCGGTGAGCGTCCTGAAGCCGATCGGGCGGCCGCGCTTCTCGGCGGCCAAGAAGGTCAAGATCCAGACGTCGCTGAACGGCAAGAAGTGGAAGACCGTCAAGGTCGCCTCCTTCGAGTTCATCGCGCCCCGACCGGCCGCTCCCGACCTCAACCTCAAGACCTACCGGTTGAAGAAGGGGGTGAAGGCGAAGTTCGTCCGGGCGATCCCGACGAAGACGTTCGGAGACACCGACCTCACCACCACCGCAATCGTTTCCGAGGTGCAGGTCTTCGGCAAGGCCAAGGGCATCAAGCCCAAGCTGCCGAAGGCCGACAAGCCGGTCACGCTCGCAGGCACGGTCGCGACCGGCAACATCGCGCAAGGCTCGCTGACCGGGCTGGACCCCTACCGCCCGGGCGCCACCGAGCTGTCGTGGACCTGCCCTGGGCTTCCTGCAGCCAACGGTGTCGACGCCTACTTCCACCAGCTGCCCGAGGGCGCCGGCGACGGCAAGCACGCGGCGACGATGTCTGCTGACGTGCCGATCGGTGAGTTCCTGCTGTACTTCTACGACGAGGACTGCGCTCCGCTGTCAGGTGGCGGGTTCGTCCTCGACGGCGAGACCACGACGATCCCGCCCGGTGCGATCTACAGCGGATTCCTGCTGCTCTACGGCGGCGGTGCGTCGTTCGACCTGACGGTCACCGAACCGCGCTGACCAGGCCGAACCAGTCAGGCCGAACCAGTCAGGCCGAACCAGTCAGACCTGCGGGGAGTCGAGCACCACAGCGGCAACGGCTCCCCGCACCACCTGCTCGAAGACCCGGTCGAGGTCGTCGATGCCACCGAAGTAGCCGCTCACCTCGAGCGAGACGAAGCCGTGCAGGGCGCTGAAGATCGCCATCCCGGTCGACAGGATCTGGTCCTCGTCGAGCCCGGTGGAGCGCACCATCACGCCGAGCGCCTCGATGACGCCTCCGGCGGCCTCGAAGAACGCGTCGCGGTCGATGGGCGCGCGGGTGATCGTCGCGTAGCGCTGGGGGTACGTCGCCGCGAAGTCGCGCAGCTGGTGGCACAGGGCTTCGATCCCGTCGGCGCCGGCGCGACCCATCGCCGCGCGTTGCACGTGACGGCCCATCAGGGTCATCGCTCGCACCTGGATCTCGGCGCGCAGGTCCTCGAGATTCGTGACGTGGTTGTAGAGCGAGGAGACCCGAGTGTCGAGCTCGGCCGCCAGGAGCGTCATCGACAGGGTGTCGTAGCCGTCTCGGTCGACCAGCCGCTCAGCGGCGAGCACCACCGTCTCGTGATCGAGACGGGCTCGTCGCTCGGGTATCGCAGCAGCCGACATCTCTCTCGTCTCCCCATGAATAGTCTTCGTCAGATCACGAAACACTATAGAGGAGCGCGGGCGTTCGACTCACCAACCGGGCGGCAGGGCCGTGAAATCGGCCGCCCGACCCTCGGCGAACGCCGCAAGCGCCTCGAGGTTGGCAGGCCCGCCCATCAGCTCACCGAAGGCAGCGTTCTCGCGCTCCCGGGCGGCGGCGATCCCGGCGCGCAGCGGCTCGGTCATCGTCCGCTTCACCGCGACGAGGGACGAGATCGGACGGCTCGCCAGCAGCTCGGCGTGACGGTGCGCCTCGCTCAGGAGCTCGTCGGGCTCGCAGATCCGCCAGACCAGCCCCATCTCCTTGGCCTGTTCGGCGCCCACCCACTCGGCCGACAGCAGCATCCAGGCGGCGTCCTGGCGACCGATGAGCAGTGGAAGGAGGTAGGAGGAAGCTGCTTCGGGGGCGACGCCGAGGCTCGTGAAGGGGCACTTGAGCCGAGCGGTGGTCGACATGAACGCCAGGTCGGCGAAGCCCAGGATCGTGGCGCCGATGCCCAGGCCGACGCCGTTGACGGCGCAGATGAGGGGCTTGGGGAAGTCGACGAGGGCGTCGAGGAGTCCGAGGAAACCGTGGGTGCCCCGCACGAAGGCCGGATCCGTCGCCATCTGGTGCATCTCGAGAAGGTCGGTGCCGGCGCTGAAGCCGCGTCCGTTGCCGGTCAGGACGACCACCGCGACCGAGGGGTCGGTGGCGGCGTCCAGCAGCGCCTGGGCGGTGGCGTCGTACAACGCCTCGTTGAAAGCGTTGAGGGCATCGGGTCGATCGAGCGTCAGGGTGCGCACCCGGGCGTGGTCGGCGATCTGCAGCGTCATGGGCCCAGCGTACCGAAAAAGTAGAACGTGTTCTTGTTTCGTCGAGGTCGTGGTCCTACTAGGCTGCTCGCCATGTCGGCAGCCGGAGTGACGCGGGTGTGGCGCCCCGGCTGGCCGTGCCGCGTCGGTGCCACGTTGGCCCAGCAGCGCCACGGCTCGTCCGACCCGACCTTCCGTCGCACCGACGAGCACCACACCTGGCGCGGGCTGCGCACCCCGCAGGGGACCGCCACGCTGCTCATCACCGCCAACCCCCAGGTGGGGGATGTCGTGGCTGAGGCCTGGGGGAGTGGTGCTGAGTGGGCGCTGGAGTCGGTGCCTGATCTGCTCGGAGCCTCCGACAGCTGGGCGGGCTTCGAGCCGAGGCACGCCGTGCTCGCCGAGGTCTGGCGCCACCACCCGCATCTCCGCCTCGGCCGCAGCGGGCTGCTGCTGGAGTCGCTGGTCCCGGCGATCATCGAGCAGAAGGTCACCGGTCAGGAGGCCTTCGCCGGCTTCCGTGCGTTGGTACGTCGCTTCGGCGAGCCGGCGCCCGGCCCCGGCGTCGAGCTCGACCTCTGGGTCCAGCCCGACGCCACCGCCCTCCGCACCGTGCCCTCCTGGGAGTGGCTCCAGATGCACATCGATCCCGCTCGGTCGCGCACGATCGTGACCGTGGCGCGAGTCGCTGAATCCCTCGAACGCCTGACCGCGGGCACTCCGGAGGAGGCGGACCGGCGGATGCGGAGCCTGCCCGGGGTGGGGGTGTGGACCAGCGCCGAGGTGAGGACCCGCACGTTCGGCGACCCCGACGCGGTCTCCTTCGGCGACTATCACGTCGCCAAGGACGTCGGTTGGGCCCTGACCGGCACTCCGTTCGATGACGAGGCGCTGGCCGACTTCCTCGAGCCCTACCGGCCCCAACGGGGGCGGGTCCCGGCGCTGGTCGGGGCGGGCGGACTGCATCGCCCCCGGCACGGGCCCCGGATGGCGCCACGCACCCATCTGCCGTAGATCTTCGGTCCTGAGGGTGCTCTGTTACTCAATCCTGGGTGACTTGTGGATTTCCAGTGACCCGGCGGTGGCTTGGGGGTCCGTAATGTTCTGGTCATCGGAAGGACTTAGTTCCTGAAGACGCTGACTCGAAAGCCGGCTCCTGATTCCGGGGGGATGAAGGACGCAAGGCTCGAGGTTCCAGGGGGAAACAGATACACAGGACCGGCCCGTTCGAAGCTTCCGGGGGGAAGCGCACCGAACGGGTCGTCCTCTTTTTTACGCCATGTTGTCGCTGCTAGGCCAGGGACTCTTCCTGATCCACCGGCACCAGGGCGACCGCCACCAGCGGGAACACCGCAGCCAGGGCGAACGTCGCGGGGTAGCCGCCGTGCGTCACGGCCAGACCTCCGAGCGGCGGCACCAGCGCGCTGGTGAGGAACTGGGCGGTGTTCTGCACCCCCAGCGCACGCCCCGACCAGTGCGGACCAGCGCGTTCGGCGACGGCGGTGAACGCCAAGCCGTTGTCGGCGACCGTCAGGACGGTCGCGAGCGACGATCAGGGGGACGGCGACGGCCCAGTCCAGGCCGGCTGCGGCCCCCAGGGCCGCCATCGCCACTCCCGCCCCGATCGCGACCCAGCGCAGGGGCCGCATCCGCGAACCCACGACGTCGGAGAGCTGCCCCGCAGCGATCCGGCCCAGCGCCCCGCCCACCTGGGCCAGCGCGACGAGCGTGCCGGCGGCCCCGGGCGACCAGCCGCGTTCCTGCACCAGCCACACCAGCGCGAAGGTCCACACCACGAACTGCGGCACGACGAGCAGCACCGAGACGCCGTGGATGCGAGCCAGGAAGCGATTGCCCCGGTAGGGGTTGCTCGCCGGCGCCACAGCAGAGTCGGGACGCGGTGGATCGAGGACCACGGCAGCGACGAGCACCGCCGCCAGCCCGGTGGCGACCGTCGGCACCCACAGCGCGGCGTACACACCGCGGGTATCGGCGAGGATGGCGATGCTGATCGCCGCGACGCCCACGCCGACCGGCTGCGCCATCTGGCGGATCCCCATGGCGAGGCCGCGTCGGCGAGGCGGGAACCACCCGACCACGACGCGGCCGCTGGCCGCACTGGTGCTCGCGGCCGCGGCGCCACCGAAGAAGAGCGCGACGCTGAGCCAGACCAGATTCGGCGCCAGCACGGCGGCGAGCCCGGCGACGGTCGTGAGGACCAGTCCCGTCAGCAGGACCAACCGCTCGCCGCGGCGGTCGGTGACCAGGCCCCAGGCGACGAGGGCGAGCATCACCCCGGAGGTCGGCGCTGCCGCGACCAGGCCTGCCCGGGCGAGCGAGAGTCCCTCCTGCTGCACGAGTGCGGGGATCAGGAACGCGGGTCCGTGTGCCATCACCGCGGCTGAGGCCTGCGCCACCGTGCTGGCGCCGAGCATCGACCAGCGTCTCGCCATCCCGACGTCGTCGGCCTGCGGCTGCATGAGGGTCACCAGGCGATTGAACGCCGTCGGGTCAGCAGTGCCGGGCTCCGTCTGGGGGCCGCGCGATGGGCAGGCCACTAGGGTGAACCTGTGAACCGGAAGAAGTACGTCGAGCGCACGGTGCGGCTGTTGCGACGTAGCTTCCTGACCTTCCTCGGGGTGCAGTTGGTCCTCGCGCTGTCGATGTCGCTCGTCGACTCCTACCGCCGTCGCGGCAAGAAGCCCAAGCCGTTCCCGACCACCGCCCCGAGCACCACCGAGGTCGGCGAGGGCACCGTCACGACGTACACCTTCGGGCAGGACCTCTACGACGACATGATCGCCGCGATCGAGGGTGCCCGGCACCAGATCCTCTTCGAGACCTACATCTGGAAGGGCGACGCGACCGGGGAGCGGTTCAAGCAGGCGCTGGCCCAGGCCGCAGAGCGGGGGGTCGAGGTCTACTGCATCTACGACGGGTTCGCCAACCTCGTCGTCTCGCCGGTCTTCAAGCGGTTCCCCTCGACGATGAAGGTCCTGCGCTACCCGCTCCACCCGGCCGGCTGGCGGATCTTCGACCTGCGGCGCTACGGCCGCGACCACCAGAAGATCCTCGTCGTCGACGATGCCGTCGGTTTCGTCGGTGGCTACAACATCGGTGACGCCTACGCGACCGAGTGGCGAGACACCCATGTGCGCATCACCGGACCTGCGGTGTGGGATCTCAAGCGGGCCTTCGCCGACTTCTGGAACCTCAACCGCCGACGCCGACTGCGCCACAGCGAGCGCCCCCTCCTGCTGGAGACGGCGTCGACCTGGGAGTCCAAGATCCGGGTGCAGCGCAACGTGCCGCGGCTGTCGATGTTCCCGATCCGCTCCATGTACATCGAGGCGATCAACCGTTCCAGCCACAATGTCTGGCTGACCACCGCCTACTTCCTGCCCGACCAGGACTTCGTCGACGCCCTCAAGAACGCTGCCGGCCGGGGCGTCGACGTTCGCATCCTGCTGCCGCTGAAGTCCAACCACATCGTGGCCGACTGGGTCTCGCGGGGCTACTTCACCCAGCTCCTCGACGCCGGGGTGCAGGTGCTCCGTTTCAAGGGCGCCATGGTGCACGCGAAGACCGCGACCGTCGACGGCACCTGGTCGACCGTCGGCACCGCCAACATCGATCGGTTGAGCCTGCAGGGCAACTACGAGATCAACGTCGAGGTCATCGACCCGGGGTTGGCCGCCGACCTCGAGAAGATCTTTCTCAGCGACCAGGGCAACTGTGCGCCGCTCACCCGCGCGGAGTGGGACACCCGCGACCTCCACCGCAAGTTCACCGAGTTCGTCCTGGGCCCCCTGCGGCCCCTGCTCTAGCCTCACGCCCTCACCCCGATGCCCTCACCCCGACGCGCTGTCGGTGGCCGCCCGTAGGCTCGACCCATGCGTCCAGTCACCGATCTCGAGCGCCGCGTAGCACCCTTCAAGGTCATCTCCGACTATCAGCCCGCAGGCGACCAGCCGGCGGCCATCAAGGAGATCACCAAGCGGGTCCGTGGCGGCGTCGAGGACGTCGTCCTGCTCGGTGCCACCGGCACGGGCAAGACCGCCACGGTCGCCTGGGTGGCCGAACAGGTCCAGCGCCCGATGCTGGTGCTCCAGCCCAACAAGACCTTGGCAGCGCAGTTCGCCAACGAGCTGCGTCAGCTCTTCCCGGACAACGCCGTCGAGTACTTCGTCTCCTACTACGACTACTACCAGCCCGAGGCCTACGTCCCCCAGACCGACACCTACATCGAGAAGGACTCCTCGATCAACGAGGAGGTCGAGCGCCTGCGTCACTCCGCGACCAACTCGTTGCTGACCCGGCGCGACGTCATCGTGGTCTCGACCGTGTCGTGCATCTACGGCCTCGGCACCCCCCAGGAGTACGTCGACCGCATGTTGCGGCTGCGGGTGGGCGAGGAGCGCGACCGCGACTCGATCCTGCGCCAGCTCGTCGAGATCCAGTACACCCGCAACGACATGAGCTTCACCCGCGGCACCTTCCGGGTGCGCGGAGACACCCTCGAGATCTTCCCGGTCTACGAGGAGCACGCGGTGCGCATCGAGTTCTTCGGAGACGAGATCGAGCGGTTGATGACGCTGCACCCGGTCAGTGGCGAGGTCATCACCGACGACTCCGAGCTCTACGTCTTCCCCGCGACCCACTACGTCGCCGGCGCGGAGCGGATGGAGCGCGCGGTGCGCGGCATCGAGCTCGAGCTCGAGGAGCGCCTCGCCGAGCTCGACCGGCAGGGCAAGCTGCTCGAGTCGCAGCGCTTGCGGATGCGCACGACGTACGACATCGAGATGATGCGTCAGGTCGGTTCGTGCGCCGGCATCGAGAACTACTCGATGCACATGGACGGCCGTGCCCGCGGGTCCGCACCCAACTGCCTGCTCGACTACTTCCCCGAGGACTACATCGTGGTCGTCGACGAGTCCCACGTCGCCGTCCCGCAGATCGGCGGCATGTACGAAGGCGACATGTCGCGCAAGCGCAACCTTGTCGACCACGGCTTCCGGCTCCCGAGCGCCATGGACAACCGGCCGCTGCGCTGGGAGGAGTTCCTCGAGCGGATCGGGCAGACGATCTACCTCTCGGCGACGCCGGGCAACTACGAGCTCGACAAGGTCGAGGGTGATGTCGTCGAGCAGATCATCCGCCCGACGGGGCTGATCGACCCCGAGGTCGTCATCAAGCCGACCAAGGGTCAGATCGACGACCTGATCCACGAGATCCGCACCCGCGCCGAGAAGAACGAGCGCGTCCTGGTGACCACCCTGACCAAGAAGATGTCGGAGGACCTCACTGACTACCTCCTCGACGCCGGCATCCGCACCCGCTACCTGCACTCCGAGGTCGACACGCTGCGCCGCATCGAGCTGCTGCGTGAGCTGCGGATGGGGGAGTACGACGTGCTGGTCGGCATCAACCTGCTCCGGGAGGGCCTCGACCTGCCCGAGGTGTCGCTGGTCTCGATCCTCGATGCCGACAAGGAGGGGTTCCTGCGCTCCGACAAGTCGCTCATCCAGACGATCGGGCGAGCCGCGCGCAACGTCTCGGGCCAGGTCCACATGTATGCCGACAAGATCACGCCCTCCATGGAGAAGGCGATCGACGAGACCAACCGGCGGCGTGAGAAGCAGGTGGCCTACAACCTCGCTGCCGGCGTCGATCCCCAGCCGTTGCGCAAGAAGATCGCCGACATCACCGAGATGCTGGCCCGCGACTCCGAGGACACCGAGGCGTTGCTGCAGACCTGGGCCGGGACCGCCGCCAAGGGACGGGCTGGTGGCGTCAAGCCCAAGGCCGGTGGCCGCCAGACCGTGCCGGTGCTCGGCGACAAGGCCTCGGGCCACCACGCCAAGGACCTGGCCGGCCTGCCGAGCTCCGAGCTGGCCCAGCTCATCCAGGACCTCACCGAGCAGATGAAGGCCGCAGCCGCGGAGCTGCAGTTCGAGCTCGCGGCGCGACTGCGCGACGAGATCAACGACCTCAAGAAGGAGCTCCGTCAGATGATGGAGGCGACGAAGTGAGGAGCGACGCCGACCGAGGAACGAGGTCGTGCGATCGCGACGAGCGAGGAGCACTGCGAGCGAAGCGAGCACCGGCGACCAAGTGAGCGGCGACGAAGTGAGGAGCGAGCGACCAAGTGAGCGGCGACGAAGTGAGGAGCGCTACGGGCGCCAGCCTCGCTTGCGCAGCGCCTTGGCCTGCTGCTTCTCCAAGCGACGCAGCTCCTGACGCTGGATCTCCTGGCGACTGGTGAGGGTCCGGAGCAGGTTGACGCCGGTCACGGCCATCACGATGAGGGGCCACGGAAAGCCACCCGAGATCCCTCCGTTCACCGCGATGTAGATCGCCCAGCAGATCACGGTCGGTGCGAGGAAGCCGAAGACCGCGCTGCGCCGGCGGTCGTGCCAGGCCTCGACCGAACGCTGGTTCAGCTCCCCAGGGGTCGCCGCACCGATGGGGTCGAGCGATCGGTTCGGGCTCTTCTCGGGCACCAGGTCGTTGACCAGTGGGGGAAGCTCGCCGAGGGTCCGCGCAGCGGCAGCGGTCTCGGCCCGCTGGTCGTGCTCCTCCCGGTCCAGCCGGCCATCGGCATAGGCCGACGACAGCACCTGAGCCACCAGGTCCCGGTCGGCATCCGAGGCCCGGAGCGCGGCGTGCGCGCGGTCGCGGGGGTCGTGGGCGAAGGCCGCCCAGAGCGCGTTGGGGCTGGTCCTGTCGTCGGTCGCCACGTCGCACCCTCCTCGCTCGTCCCGCGAGCCCGGTCTCGTCTCACGATCTTGCCATTTCGCCCCTCGTCAGACCGATGCGACCTATCTTGAGGCTCAGCGCCCACTCACGACCGCATGGGGGGTAGCGCTTCCGGTCGGGAACGACTAAGAGCCGTCTCGTTGCCGAAAACGAGAACGCGTTCTAGTCTCGGCCACTGCTGCGTACGGGGAGGGGGTGTGAGATGGCGTTGAGCGCTACAGGGGTCCTGCGAGGGCCCGGCGAGGTCGCCGCGATGACGATCGACGTGATCGTCCGCATCTTCACCCGACGGTTCCAGTTCCGCGAGTTCATCGAGCAGGCCTGGTTCATCACCAGCGTGACGCTGATGCCCACCATCTTGGTCTCGATTCCCTTCGGTGCCGTGATCTCGTTGCAGGTCGGGAGCCTGACCGGTCAGCTCGGGGCTCAGTCGTTCGCCGGCGCCACGGCCGTCCTGGCCGTGGTGCGCGAGGCGGCCCCGATCGCTGCCGCCCTGATCATCGCCGGGGCCGCCGGCTCGGCCATCTGCTCCGACCTGGGTTCGCGCAAGATCCGGGAGGAGATCGATGCCATGGAGGTGCTCGGCGTCGACCCGCTCGAGCGTCTCGTGGCGCCGCGCGTGGTCGCCACGATGTTCGTCGCGCTGATGATCATCGGGATCGTCATCAGCGCCGGCATCGGCGGTGCCTACTTCTTCACCGTGATCATCCAGGGCGGCTCGGCCGGCGCCTTCCTGTCGTCGTTCACCGCGCTGGCAACCCTGCCCGACCTCTACATCGCGGTCGTGAAGGCCGTCGTCTTCGGGGCGATGGCCGCGATCGTCGGAGCCTACAAAGGGCTCAACGCCGATGGCGGGCCCAGCGGCGTCGGTCAGGCGGTCAACGAGTCGGTCATCATCGCCTTCATGCTGCTGTTCTTCATGAACGCAGTGATCACGGCCATCTACTTCCAAGTCGTTCCACCCCCGGGCTTCTGATGGCCGGCATCAGCGAGATCGGCTCGGCGATCGTCGGCGGACCCCGGCGCTCCCTGGAGTCCTACGGCGACCAGTTCCTGTTCTACGTCAAGGCGCTCCTGTGGGTGCCCCGGACGATCCAGCGCTACCCGCGCGAGATCATCAAGATCCTGGCTGACGTCACCTTCGGCACCGGCGCGTTGACCCTCATCGCCGGCAGTGCCGGAGTCATCGCGTTCCTGGCCTTCTTCGCCGGGACCGAGGTCGGGATCCAGGGCTACGCCTCGCTGAGCCAGATCGGGGTGGCGAAGTTCAGTGCCTTCATCTCGGCCTACTTCAACACCCGCGAGGTCGCGCCGCTGATCTCCTCGATCGCGCTGGCCGCGACCGTCGGCTGCGGCTACACCGCCCGCTTGGGGGCGATGCGGATCTCCGAGGAGATCGACGCCCTGGAGGTGATGGCGGTGCCTTCGCTGCCCTTCCTGGTCACGACCCGCATCGTGGCGGCCTTCATCGCGGTGATCCCGCTCTACATCGTCGCCCTGAGCGCCTCCTACCTGTCGCCGCGGTTGATCACCGTCTATCTCTACGGACAGTCCGGCGGTACCTACGACCACTACTTCCTGGCGTTCCTGCCCCCGATCGACATCCTGTGGTCGTTCGGCAAGCTGCTGGTCCTCTCGACCGCGATCATCCTGATCCACTGCTACTACGGCTACACCGCCAGCGGCGGTCCGGCCGGGGTCGGGATGGCTGTGGGACGCGCCATCCGCACCAGCATCGTCACGGTCGTCGTCGCCGACTTCTTCCTCAGCTTCGCCATCTGGGGCTCCACCACCACGGTGCGGATCACGGGGTAGGGGGACTGACCATGCTGATCAACATCCATCACGACAACCCGCGCGAGCACCGCCGCCTGCTGCTCGCGGGGATCGTGTTCCTGACGAGCATCGGCGCTCTCCTGTGGCTCTCGGTGGCGATCTACGACAAGAAGTTCGTCAACGTCTCGATGATCACGATCAAGGCTGACCGAGCGGGTCTTCAACTGACGAAGTTCGGCGACGTACGACGCAACGGGGTGCTGATCGGACAGGTCCGGGAGGTCTCCCAGGACGGTGAGGAGGCCGAGATCAGGGTCGCCCTGCAACCCAGCGCGGCGCGCGAGATCCCGGCCAACGTCACGGTGCAGATCCTGCCGACGACCCTCTTCGGGCAGAAGTACGTCTCGTTCGTCAGCCCGGAGGACCCGTCCGAGGAGGCCTTGAGCCCCGGGACGGTGATCCCGTCCTCCCGCGTCAGCGTCAACGTCGAGCTCAGCGAGGTCCTCGCCGACCTGTTCCCCCTGTTGCGCTCCATCCGGCCTGCCGACCTCAATGCCACCCTGAGTGCCCTGGCCAACGCGCTGG
The DNA here is from genome assembly GCA_963761285.1 of uncultured Actinomycetota bacterium. Classification (GTDB taxonomy): domain Bacteria; phylum Actinomycetota; class Actinomycetes; order Propionibacteriales; family Nocardioidaceae; genus Nocardioides. The sequence goes on from CAVXGJ010000016.1 coordinate 747,102, forward strand.
AGGGACGCGGCGACCAGCTGGGGGCGACGCTGGACGACCTCGGTTCCTACCTCGACGAGATCGACGAGTCGCTGCCGACCCTGCGCGAGGACCTCGTGCTCCTGGCCGACGTCGCCGAGACCTACGACCTCGCGGCACCGGACCTGCTCCGCGTGCTCAACAACCTCACGGTGACCAGCAAGACGGTCCTGCAGAAGCGCGAACAGCTCGATGTCTTCTTCTCCGACCTGACGGGCCTGGCCACCACCACGCGCCGGGTGCTGGGCAACAACGAGTCGGCGCTGATCCGGGTCGGCGACGTCGGCGCACCGGTGATGAAGCTGTTGGCGACCTACTCCCCGGAGTTCCCTTGCCTCCTGCGCGGCGCCGCGCGCTATGCGCCGATCCTGTCCAAGACGTTCGAAGGCAACCAGGTCAAGCAGTACATCGAGTTCGGCTCGGCGCAGTACAACGCCTATGACCGCAGCGACCTTCCGGAGTACGGCGAGGTCGGGCACGGCCCCTGGTGCTCGGGGCTGCCGAACCCGCCGGTGCCGATCGGTCCCGCGTCCTTCGACGACGGCACGGACATCGACGACAACCCTCCGCGCAGCGACGTCCCCGTGACTCCGCTCCCACGGGCGTCGCCGGAGTGGGCCCGGCAGGCGGGCTTCGGACCGGGGATGTCGAGTGGGTACGCCGGCTCGGCCGGCGAGCAGCAGGTCGTCAACGCGCTCCTCGCAGGGCAGAGTGGACGTGCGGCCGACTACTACGGCTCCCTCGGAGCACTGCTCTACGCGCCGGTGCTGCACACCGCCCCGATGACGGGGGCTGATGAGCGATGAACGCACGCAACAAGGTCACGGTCGCGGCAGCGATCAAGCTCGGCATCTTCACGATCGTCTCGGTGCTGGTGACCGGGCTGCTGGCCGCGATCATGGGCAATGTCGGTTTCGGGGCCGGCGTCACCTACCAAGCGGTCTTCACCAGCGCGACCTCCTTGGACAAGGGCGACGACGTGCGGATCGCGGGCGTCAGTGTCGGTGAGGTCAAGGCGGTCGAGCACTTCGAGCGCAACGATGCCCTGGTCACCTTCCGGGTCAAGGCCGACGTCCCCCTCACCACCGCATCCCGGGCCGAGATCCGCTTCCTCAACCTCGTGGGCGACCGTTACCTCGCGCTCGAGGAGGGGGTGGACAAGGAGGCGCAGCCGCTCGAGCCCGACGCCGTCATCCCCGTCTCCCAGACCACCCCGGCCCTCGACCTGACGGTGCTCTTCAACGGCTTCAAGCCGCTGTTCCAGGCGCTTCAGCCCGACCAGGTCAACGAGCTCACGATGAACCTCGTGCAGGTGCTCCAGGGCGAGGGCGGCACCGTCCAGTCGTTGCTCGAGCACACGGCGTCGCTCACCAACACCCTGGCTGATCGCGACCAGCTCATCGGCGCCGTCATCACGAACCTCGGGACCACCCTGGAGACCGTCGACGAGCGCCACCAGGAGCTCAACGACCTCGTGATCTCCCTGCGTGACTGGATGGGCGACCTGGCTCGTGACCGCAACACGATCGGCTCCTCGCTGTCGAGCGTCGCGGACCTCACCGACGTGCTCGCCGACCTGCTCCGTCAGGGCCGCCCGCTGCTGAAGAAGGACGTCGCAGAGCTGCGCAAGCTGGCCCGCCTCCTCAACGAGCCGGAGAACCGCAAGGTGATCGTCGAGATCTTCGACCGGTTGCCGGAATCGATGACCGACCAGACCCGCACCGGCACGTACGGATCTTGGTACAACTACTACATCTGCGGGTTCTCCGGGAAGATCACCCTCCCGGTGATCAGTGGTCTGCCCATCATCAAGCAGCTCAACCAGCAGCTCAACGACCTCGACTTCCACTCCACGGCTGCGAGGTGCAACCAATGAGCAGGCACTCCGACGGCCGGATCATGCGCCTGGGTCTGCTGACTCTGGTGATGATGGCGCTGATCGTCACCGCCACGTTCAACCTCTCGAAGTTCCCCGGCTTCGGCGGCACCTCCTACACGGCCGAGTTCACCGACGCGAGCGGCATCCACCGCGGCAACATCGTGCAGGTCGCCGGCATCCGAGTCGGGCGCGTGCAATCGGTGGCCCTGGACGGCCCGAAGGTCGTGGTGACGTTCGAGGTGGACAAGGGGGTGGAGTTCGGTGAGGAGAGCGCGGCCTCCGTCGAGGTGCTCAACCTGCTCGGCGAGAAGTACCTCGAGCTGACCCCGGCCGGTGTCGGACAGCTCGACCCGACCGACACGATCCCGCTCGAGCGCACCAGCGCTGCCTACGACATCATCGGCGTCTTCGGGGACCTGACGACCACCACCGAGGAGATCGACAAGGACGCTCTCAAGCAGGCCTTCGACGTGCTGAGCGAGACGATCGACTCGGCCGCCCCCGAGATCGAGGAGAGCTTCCGTGGGCTGTCCCGTCTGTCCCGGACCGTGGCCTCGCGCGACGAGGAGCTCCAGCGGTTGTTCCGCAGCTCCCGCGGGGTGACCCAGGTGCTCGCAGAACGCAGCGACGACCTGATCGAGCTCATGGGGAGCTCCGACCTCGTCTTCGAGGAGCTGAAGAAGCGCAAGGCCGACATCCACCGGCTCCTGGTCACAGCCCAGACCCTGGCCCGGGAGCTGCGCGGCCTGGCAATCGACAACCAGCAGCAGATCGCGCCGGCGCTGCAGCAGGTCGACGACCTGCTCGACACGCTGAACTCCCGCGAGAAGGAGATCAAGGCGACGCTCAACGCGCTCGGTCCGTACGTCTCGATCCTCGGCAACATCATCGGCACCGGTCCCTGGTTCGACGCCTACGCGGTCAACCTGCTCGCCATCCCCACCGGTGAGTTCCTGCCCGGACAGGCAGGGGGCTGACGATGACGAGCAGGCTCTCAGGCTTCATCACCCCGCGGATCGTGCTGGTCGCGGTGCTGGCACTGTGCGCCACCGCTTTCGTGCTGGTGCGTCAGGCAGACGCCGTGCCCGACAAGACCGTGACGGCGCACTTCCCCCGAGCCGTGAGCATCTTCGTGGGCTCGGACGTGCGGATCCTCGGAGTCAACGCCGGGCGCGTCACCGCAGTGACCCCCGAGGGCGGCTCCGTCCGGGTCGACATGGCCTACGACGGCATCTACGACCTGCCCCGTGATGCGCAGGCGGTGATCGTGACCCCCACCCTGGTCTCGGACCGCTTCATCCAGATCACGCCCGTCTACACCGGGGGAGAGGCCCTCCCTGATGGGGCCGACATCGCGCTGCCCGACACCGCCGTGCCGATCGAGCTCGACCGCATCTACGCAAGCCTGCGCGACCTGGCCGCCACCCTCGGCCCCAACGGCGTCAACGCCGACGGCACGCTCAACCACCTGGTCTCAGCCGGGGCCGACGCCCTGGACGGCCAGGGGAAGCGCGCCAACCGGATGTTGATCAACCTGGCCGAAGCCGCCGGCACCTTCAACAACAGCGGTGGCGACCTGTTCCAGACCGTCAGCCAGCTTGCCGACTTCACCAGCGCGCTGAGCGCCAACGACACCCTCGTGCGCGCCTTCATCGAAGACCTCGCCGACGTCTCCCAGCAGCTCTCGGACGAGCGGGTCGAGCTCCAACGCACCCTGTCTGCGGTCGCCGACGCGGTCGGGACCGTGGAAGGCTTCGTGCGCAACAACCGCAAGGCCCTGGTGACCGATGTCGAGAAGCTGAGCCGGGTGATGCGCACGATCGCCTCCGAGCGGGCCAGCCTCGACACCGCCCTCAACGTGGCACCGGTCGCCATCGGCAACCTCTTCTTGGCCTACAACACCGAGTCCGGCTCGATCGGCTCACGGATCGGGGTCAGCGGCAACGCCTTCAACGCCGACGGCTTCCTCTGCTCGGTCGTGCAGCAGTCCGACCTGCCGAAGGTCAGCAAGGATCTCGCCTGCCAGCTCTTCGCCGCACTGCTCGAGCCCGTTGAGAACGAGCTGCCCACCCTTCCGCCGCCATCCGGACGCAGCGCCGGGCCGGTCGGGCGCGTCGCTCCCGGGGCGCCTGCGACCACTGACCTCTCCGGTTTCGTCTCCGGGGGTGTCTCGTGACCAAGTCCCTGCGCCTGCTGCTGGCGGTGCTGCTCATGACGGTCGGGCTGTCGGCGTGCGACTTCGACGGCGCCTACGACCTGCCCCTCCCCGGCTCGCCCGTCGACGCAGACTCCTCCTACGAGGTCGTGGCAGAGTTCGAGGACATCCTCAACGTCGTCCCGCGATCACCTGTCTACGTCGACGACGTCACGGTGGGAGAGGTGATCGACGTCGAGCGGGTCGGTTGGCACGCGCGCGTCGTGCTGCGGATCCGAGACGACGTCGTGCTGCCCGACAACGTCGTCGCCGAGATCCGGCAGGTGAGCCTCCTCGGCGAGAAGTACGTCGCGGTGGAGGCGCCGACCGATGTCGCTCCGCGCGGCCGGCTGGGTGAGGGAGACGTGATCGACCTCGACCACACCGGGCGCAACCCGGAGGTCGAGGAGGTCCTGGGGGCGCTGTCCTTCCTGCTGAGCGGTGGCGGCGTGGCCCAGCTCGGCACGATCACCGAGGAGCTCAACAACGTGATGGGCGGTCGGACCGGGCGGCTGCGCAACCTGTTGACCTCGCTCGACAGCGTCGTGGGCGGCCTCGACAAGCAGAAGGCCGACATCATCCGGGCGCTGCAGTCCGTCAACCGGCTCAGCACGACCCTGAACCGCGAGAAGCAGACCATCCAGGGCGCTCTCGATGTCGTCGGGCCGGCGGTCGACGTCCTCGACGACCAGCACGACGAGCTCGTGCAGATGTTGACCGCGCTCGACCGGCTCGGTGTCGTCGGCACCAGGGTGATCCGGTCCAGCAAGGACCAGCTGCTGTCGCAGCTGCGCGACCTGCGGCCGATCCTGGCCAACCTGAGCTCGGCTGGTGACAAGCTCGCCCCCGGACTCAACCTCCTCGTGAGCTTCCCGTTCCCCAAGGAGGCCTCCGAGATCGTGCTCGGCGACTACGCCAACACCTCGATCCGCGCCGACATCAACCTGGAGAACTTCCTGCCGGACGACCTCGAGGACCTCGAGCTCCCCGACCTGCCCGACCTCCCTGGCCTCCCGGACCTGCCCGACCTCCCTGAGCTGCCGGACCTCCCGGCGGTCGACCAGGCGCTGAAGTGCCTGCGCAGCTCGGGGATCCAGAGCACGCAGTGTCGCAAGGTCCTCGGCTCGCTCTCGCTGACCTCCGACCTCCTCGAGCGCTGCGAGAAGCCGAAGCGCCGCCAGAACACGGTCTGCCGGGCCCTCGGGCTGCTCGACGGACTCCCTGGCTTGATCGACGGGGTGCTCCCCGGACTGGGGCGCCTCGGAGTCGGGCTCGCGAGCGGTGAGGCCGCGCCGGCGTCCACCACGCGGATGCTCGTGGGAGGGATCTCATGACCGGGGCAGTACGGCGCAGGATCGTGGCTTTCATCATCTTGTCGGCGGTGGGCGTCGTCTACGTCGCCTCGGCCTACCTCGGGATCGTCGACGCGGTGCTGGGACGAGGCTTCAAGGTGGAAGCACAGCTGCCGCGGTCCGGTGGCCTCTACATCGGCAGCGAGGTCGACTACCGCGGCGTCCAGATCGGCAAGGTGACCGACATGACCGCGACGCGTGACGGAGTCACGCTCGAGCTCTCGCTCGAGGAGGGCACCGAGCTCCCGCTGGGCTCGCCGATGTTCGTCCACAACCTCTCAGCAGTGGGGGAGCAGTACCTCGACTTCGAGCCGCGCGAGGACTCCGGCGCCTACGCGCGCGACGGCGATGTCTTCGTCAACGGGCCCTCGGCGCTCCCGGTCGACGAGGCCGACCTCCTGATCGAGCTCGACTCCTTCGTCAACTCAGTGGACCAGAAGAGCCTTCAGGTGCTGATCCGCGAGCTGGGGCGCATGTTCGTCGACACCGGACGACCCCTTCAGCAGCTGCTCGACGACGGCGGCGCCTTCATCGACGAAGCGGCGGCGCACTCCGCCGACACCATCCGGCTCCTCGACACGGCCCGGACCGTCCTGGCGACCCAGCGGGACGAGGGCGAGAACCTCCGCTCCTTCTCCGAGGACCTCGCCGACCTGACGGACGCGCTGCGGGCCTCGGACGACGACCTGCGCACCGTCCTGGACAAGACCCCGGCCACGGCCCGGGAGGTGACTCAGCTGATGAAGGACCTCGAGCCGACGCTGCCGATCCTCCTCAACGACCTGATCACCGTCAACCAGGTGATCGTGTCGCACCTGCCCGGGGTCGAGCAGCTGCTCGTCACCTATCCCCGCGTCATCGCCGGTGGCTTCACCGGCTCGCCCCCCGATGGCTACGGGCACGTCAACCTGCAGTTCGACTACAGCGTCCCGCCGTGCACCGACGGCTACAAGCCGCGCGACGAGTGGCGCCGGGGCGATCAGCTCAAGGACGCCCCGATCTTTCCTGCCGAGTGCAAGAGCGGGGCACCGTTCGTGCAGCGCGGCACCCCCAACGTGCCCGGCACGGCCAACAACCCGTCGCCCGCACGCCACTACAGCGCCACCTACGATCCCCAGAGCGGACTCGTGGAAGGTGCCGTGGGGACCAAGGGTCGTCGCGTTCGCATGGTGCCACCGGCCGACCTGTCGATCCTGGGAGAAGATTCGTGGAAGTGGCTGATCGTAGGGCCGGTGACCGGTCAATGAGGGCACATCTCTCGCACCGCCTGCCAACGCTCCTGTACGTCGTGGCGCTGGTCCTCGCCTGCGCGTGCGTCAGCGGCGGAGTGGTGATCTGGTTGCAGCACCGCGCGGACGTCCGGGTGGCGAGCGAGAGTCCGGAGACGCTGCCTCCGACCGAGGCCGAGGCCGCGCGCTACGGGGAGGTGACCGCGGCCGCCCGAGCGACGGCGCAGGCCCTGCTCAACATCGACTACCGTGACCCGCAGGCGAGCTTCGAGGCAGTGGCGGCGACGTCCACCGGGACCTTCCTCGACCAGTACGAGGCCTCCTCGGAGAGCTTGGTCGAGCTGGTGACGCAGTACGAGTCGGTGCAGACCGGCGAGGTCGACAGCGCTGCGGTCTCCCGCCTCGACGAGGATGACGCCACGGTGCTCGTGGCGGCCACCGGCACCGTGACCAACCTCCAGACCGGCGAGGACGGTCAGCTCCGCGTCTACCGGATCCTGATCACCCTCGTGGCACAGGACGGCACCTGGCTGACCAACGACTTGGAGTTCGTCTGATGGCCTCGCGGAACCCGGTCTCGCGTCCACGGCGCCTCGCCGGCACCGGCACCACGCTCGGTCAGGAGCCCGACCAGCCCGACCAGCCCGACCAGCCCGACCAGCCGAACCAGCCCGACCAGCCGGTCAAGGCGGGCCCCGACTCCTCCGACCGACGCTCCGTGCCGCTGCTGGTCGGCGCCATCGTGGTGCTCCTTGCGATCGCGAGCTGGGAGGCGGTGCGGATCATCGGCCACGAAGGCCCGCAGGACCGCGCGGCCGGGCCGGTGAGCGCGCAGCGGCCGGTGCAGGTCGACGAGCTCACGGTGCGCTCGGTCGTCGACCAGGCCGCCCAGGCTGCGGTGGCCATCGGCTCGGCGTCGTGGGAGGACTACGAGGCCGGCGTCGACGCAGCGGCCTCGATGATGACCGACCCGTTCGCCGAGACCTACCGGGCGACCAAGGCCGACGTGAAGGAGCAGGTGGTCGACCAGCGCGTCGACGTCACCGTGCAGATCGATGCCCAGGGCGTCGTCCGCGCCGACCCGGCGGAGATCGTGGCCCTGGTCTTCCTCACCCAGTCGACGATCGCCGGCACCGGTCCGGTGACGCCGCGGCAGTACCGGGCGACGGTGACGATGGTGCAGACCGACGTCGGGTGGCTGGTCGCCGACCTCGATGCGGGCGACCTGCTGGACATCGCCGGTGCCGACGGTTAGCGTTCGGCAAAACTAGAACGCGTTCCAGTTGTCCGTCACGGGTGAGGGCATTGCTGGTCGATGACGAAGGAGGAAGGATCGCGGACGTGACCACTCCCGCCGTGCTTCCGCCCGCAGTGCCTGCCGTCGTCGAGGCGGACCTCCTGATCATCGGGGCCGGTCCTACCGGGCTCTTCGCCGCCTACTACGCCGGCTTCCGTGGCCACCGCGTTGCGGTGGTCGACTCCCTGCCGGAGCTCGGCGGGCAGATCACCGCGATGTACCCCGAGAAGCAGATCCTCGACGTGGCCGGCTTCCCGACGGTCAAGGGCCGCGACCTCGTCGAAGGCCTGGTCGCCCAGGCGGCCACCGCCGATCCGACCTATCTGCTCGACCGCACGGCCAGCACGCTGACCAGCAAGGCTGACGGCGTCGTCGTCGGCCTCGACGACGGCACCGAGGTGCGCGCCGGCGCCGTACTGATCACCGCGGGCATCGGCAAGTTCAGCCCGCGCCCGCTCCCCGCCCAGGGTGAGTGGCTGGGGCGTGGCCTCGAGTTCTTCGTGCCGAGCTTCGCGCCCTACGCAGGCAAGGACGTCGTCATCGTCGGCGGCGGCGACAGCGCCTTCGACTGGGCCGTCCACCTCGAGCCGGTAGCCCGGTCGGTCACCCTCGTGCACCGCCGCGACGCCTTCCGGGCCCACGAGCGCACCGTGCAGCAGGTGCAGGACTCCTCGGTGCGGATCATCACCAAGGCCGAGGTCAGCGCGATCACGGGTGGGACCTCGGTCGAGGCGGTCGAGGTCACCGTCGACGATCAGGTCGAGACGCTGCCCTGCCAGGCCGTGGTCGCTGCGCTCGGCTTCATCGCCGACCTCGGGCCGATGCAGCAGTGGGGTCTCGATGTGGTCAAGCGCCACATCGTCGTCAACCCGGCCATGCAGACCAACCTGCCGCGGGTGTTCGCCGCCGGCGACATCACCGAGTACGACGGCAAGGTGCGGCTGATCGCCGTCGGTTTCGGTGAGGCCGCCACCGCCGTCAACAACGCCACCGTTGCTCTCGACCCGAGCGCCAAGGTGTTCCCGGGTCACTCCTCCGAAGGTTCCTGAACCGCTAGTCACCATGAAAGGTGCTGCCATGAAGATCAAGGTCGACTTCGACCTCTGCGAGTCCAACGCGCTGTGCGAGGCGATGGCACCGGACGTCTTCGAGCTCGATGATGACGACTTCCTGGTCCTCAAGGCCGAGGAGACGACGCCGGAGAACATCGACGATGTCCGACGCGCGGTCGCAGCTTGCCCGCGCGCCGCGATCAAGCTGGAGGACTGAGCGTGAGCAACACCGACCTCGACGGCAAGGTCGCCATCGTCACCGGCGCCGGAGCCGGTCTCGGCCGGGCCGAGGCCGTCGCCCTGGCGCGCGCCGGGGCCCGTGTCGTGCTCAACGACCTTCCTGGCGCAGCCGACGAGGCCGCCGACGAGCTCAAGGGCCTGGGCGCCGAGGTCGCGATCGTCGAGGGCGACGTGGGGGAGCGCAGCACCGCGGATGCCATGATCGCCGCTGCCGTCGAAGGGTTCGGCTCGCTGGAGATCGTGGTCAACAACGCCGGGATGACGCGCGACCGGATGCTCTTCAACATGAGCGACGAGGAGTGGGACGCTGTCATCCACGTGCACCTGCGCGGCCACTTCCTGCTCTCGCGCAACGCCGCCTCCTACTGGCGCGCGAAGTCCAAGGAGCTCGACGCTCCGGTCTACGCGCGGGTCGTCAACACCGCATCCGAGGCTTTCCTGGGCGGTTCTCCGGGGCAGGCCAACTACGCCGCGGCCAAGGCAGGCATCACAGCCCTCACGCTGTCGACGGCGAGAGGCCTCGGCAAGGTGGGGGTCCGCGCCAACACGATCTGCCCGCGGGCGCGCACCGCGATGACCGCTCAGGTCTTCGGCGACGACCAGTCGGGCCTCGAGATCGACCCCTACTCGCCCGAGCACGTCGCGCCGCTCGTGGCCTACCTCGCCTCCCCGGCCGCCGAGTCGATCACCGGCCAGGTCTTCGTCGTGTACGGCGGCATGGTCGCGCTCGTGGCCGCCCCCGTGGTGGAGCAGCGCTTCGACAAGGCCGGTGCGGCCTGGACGGCCGCCGACCTCGACTCCCAGCTGGGCGGCTTCTTCGCCGACCGGGACCCCTCCGTCGGCTTCGCGGCCGACTCGATCATGAAATTGAGCGTATGAGCCAGAACACCACGACCGGGAGGCTGGCCGGCAAGGTCGCCATCGTCACCGGCGGAGCCATGGGCCAGGGCGCCGGCATCTGCCGCGCCTACGTGGCCGAGGGCGCCCGCGTGATCATCGCCGATGTCGCCAAGGACGAAGGGCAGGCGCTCGCCGACGAGCTCGGGGACACCGCGCACTTCGCCCATCACGACGTCAGCGACGAGGCCTCCTGGGTCTCCCTGGTGGCCGACGCCAACGAGCGCTTCGGTCTCGTCGGCATCCTCGCCAACAACGCCGGCATCCTGCGCTTCGGCACCGTGGTCGACATGCCGGTCGCCGACTACGAGCTGCTCTTCCGGGTCAACCAGCTCGGCCCGTTCCTGGGCATGAAGGCCGTCGTGGGCAACATGAAGGAGCTCGGTGGAGGCTCGATCATCAACGCCTCCTCGACAGAGGGACTGGGCGGCATGGCCAACCTGACCGCCTACTGCGGCACGAAGTTCGCGGTCCGTGGCATGACCAAGGGTGCCTCCCACGAGCTGGGGCGCTTCAACATCCGGGTCAACTCCGTGCACCCCGGGATGATCGACACCCCGATGACGCGGGTGCACGGTGGCGACGTGGCGATGGAGTACGGCGCCTCGAAGGTGCCGCTGCGCCGCGTCGGGCACCCCGAGGACGTCGCGCCGCTCTACGTGTTCCTGGGCAGCGACGAGGCGTCCTACATCAACGGCGCCGAGATCGCGATCGACGGCGGGGTCACCGCCACCCACGGCTTCGGCGGCTGAGAGGATCCCGGCCATGGCCAACCAGCGCGGACAGATCGTGATGTCGGACGAGGAGTCCGACGACTTCCTCACCCAGCAGCGCTCCTGCTCGGTGGCCACCCTCGGCCCGCGAGGCCAGGTCAACCTCGTGGCCATGTGGTACGACTGGCACGAGGGCCACGTCTGGATCGAGACCAAGGCGAAGTCGCAGAAGGTCGTCAACCTGCGCCGCGACCCTCGGATGAGCTTCCTCGCCGAGGCCGGGCACACCTACGACCAGCTGCGCGGGGTCGCGCTCGAGGGCACCGGTGTGGTGATCGAGGACGAGGACGTCGTGTGGGACGTCTGCGTGCGGATCTTCGAGCGCTACAACGCTCCCTACACCGAGGAGCTCAAGCCGTTCGTCGAGGTGATGGCGCGCAACCGTGTCGTCGTACGCCTCGACGTCGACCGGGTCCGCTCATGGGACCACCGCAAGCTCGGCCTTCCGGCGATGGAGCTCGGCGGCACCACCGCCGCGTCGGTCTCAGTCCCGTAGGAGGAGGCCCACCGCGGTCTCGAGGTGTGCGCCGGTCTCGGCCGCAGTCGAGCGACCGGTGACCCAGGCCATCAGGGCCGAGAGCCAGACGTCGCCGATGACCCGCGCGATGGCGATGTCCTCGGCCGTGGGCTCGCCGTGCTCGGTCGGTTGCCCCGAGTGCATGGCGTGGGTGAGCATCGTGGTCAGCGACATCCCGACCAGGTGGATCTCGGCCGCCACGGAGGAGTCAGCGAACATGAACGCCCTGGTCAGCGCCTCGGTGAGCTTGGGATCGCCCTGGAGGCCGCGGGTGGTGCGCTTCATGATGAAGATGACCCGGTCGGCCGGGGTGTCGCCCGGGATGGTGCCCATGTCCTTGATGAGGGACTCGTTGCGGTCGAACTCGCGGGCGAGCGCGGAGACCAGCAGATGGATCTTGGAGGGGAAGTAGCGGTAGAGCGTGCCGAGGGCGACCTCGGCCTTGTCGGCCACCGCACGCATCTGGACGGCGTCGAAGCCGCCGTCGGAGGCGAGCTCGAAGGTTGCATCGAGGATCCGCTTGCGTCGTTCGCGCTGGGCGGTGGACCCGAGCTCGTCAACGCTCAGTGAGTTGGTGGTGCTCATCAGGTCCCCCCATGGGCGTCATCTGTCTTACCCGACCGGGTACGGCGATAGGCTATCAATTCGTGGTCCATAATAGGAACACGTTCTACTCTCGACCGGCCCGGCGCTCCACGCTCACCGAAGTCGCTCGCGTCACCAGCTCCGATGAAAGAGGTCGCGCCGTATGCGCATCGCCATGCTCTCCTACCGCAGCAAGCCCCACTGCGGCGGCCAAGGGGTCTACCTGCGCCACCTCAGCCGTGAGCTCACCGCCCTGGGCCACGAGGTCGAGGTGCTCTCGGGCCAGCCTTACCCCGTCCTCGACGAGGGCGTCCGGCTCACGAAGGTGCCCAGCCTCGACCTCTACCGCGAGCCCGACCCGTTCCGCGTCCCCAAGCTGGGGGAGTTTCGCGACCGCATCGACGTGGAGGAGTTCCTCACGATGTGCACCGCGGGCTTCCCCGAGCCGAAGACCTTCAGCCGCAGGATCTCGAAGATCCTCGCCGAGCGTGCCGGCGAGTTCGACATCGCTCACGACAACCAGGTCCTCGGCACCGGCATGCTCGACATCGAGGGGTACGGACTGCCGCTCATCACCACGCTGCACCACCCGATCAGCTTCGATCGCCGCATCGATCTCAGCCAGACCCGCAATCCGTACCGCAAGCTGACGCTGCGGCGCTGGTACGGGTTCCTCCGGATGCAGGCCCGGGTCGCGCGCCAGGCGCGCTGGATCATGACCCCCTCGGAGACCTCCAAGCGCGACATCGCGAAGGACTTCGGCGTCGACCCGGAGCGGATGCAGGTCATCCTGCTCGGCGTCGACGACATGTTCGTGCCTCCGACGGCCCCCCGGGTCCCGGGCCGGATCATGGCGATGGCCAGCGCGGATGCGCCGATGAAGGGCATCGTCACGCTCCTGGAGGCCTTCGCCAAGCTGCGCACCGAGCGGGAGCTCGAGCTGATCCTCGTCACCCGCCCCCAGCCGGGTGGGCGCACCGAGAAGGTCATCGAGCGCCTCGGCATCGGCGCTCACGTGCGCTTCGTCAGCGGCATCTCCGACGAGGAGCTCGTCGGGCTCATGGGCTCGGCCGAGGTCGCGTGCGTGCCGTCGCTCTACGAGGGCTTCTCGCTCCCGACCGCCGAGCTGATGGCGTGCGCGACGCCCCTGATCGTCTCGCGGGCCGGGGCGATCCCCGAGGTCGTCGGCCCCGACGGGCTCTGCGCCGAGCTGGTGACACCCGGCGACGTCGAGGAGCTCAAGACCGCGCTCGGCGCGCTGCTCGACGATCCCGAGCGTCGGGCCCGCCTGGGTGCGGCCGGGCGGCAACGCGTCGAGGAGATGTTCAGCTGGCGTGCGGTCGCGATCAAGGTCGCAGCCGCCTACGAGAGCGTGATCGCCGACTTCCACCAGACCGCACCATCTTCAGCAGGCTCAACAGACTCAGCAGAGAAGGACAGCAACTGATGCTCACCGTCGACTTCGACCGACTCGGACTCCGCTCGGGCGACCGGGTCCTGGACATGGGCTGTGGCGCCGGACGTCACGCCTTCGAGATGTATCGTCGCGGCGCCGACGTCGTGGCCTTCGACATGGATGCCGACGAGCTCTCCGGGGTGCTCGACCTCTTCCGGGCCATGAACGACGCCGGCGAGGTGCCGGACGGGGCAGAGGCCGACGTCAAGCAGGGAGATGCGCTCTCGCTGCCGTTCGCCGACGGCGAGTTCGACCGCATCGTGGCCGCCGAGGTGCTCGAGCACATCCATGCCGACGTCGAGGCGATCAAGGAGCTCGTCCGGGTCCTGCGCCCCGGTGGCACGCTGGCGGTCTCGGTGCCGCGGTGGCTCCCCGAGGTCGTCAACTGGAAGCTGAGCGACGACTACCACAACGCCGAGGGCGGCCACATCCGGATCTACACCGACCACGAGCTGATCGACAAGGTCACCAAGGCGGGCAAGTTCAACGACGGCGAGCCCGGCGACGCGATGGAGTTCGTCGGCAAGGACTACGCCCACGGGTTGCACGCGCCGTACTGGTGGATCAAGTGCGCGGTGGGCGTCGAGAACGACAACCACCCGCTCGCCAAGGCCTACCACCGGCTCCTGGTGTGGGAGATCATGAAGCAGCCCCTCGCGCTGCGCCTGGCCGGCAAGGTCCTCGACCCGGTGATCGGCAAGTCGATGGTGCTCTACTTCCGCAAGCCGCTCGCTGGTGCGCCGCAAGGTGCGTCCAGCTGGGAAGCTGCCGATGACTGAGCCGCTGCCCTACGTCCGTGGAGTCCTCACCGAAGCACAGGTCGCTCTCACCGCGGCGTCGATCGCCTCGATGCAGGAGCCCTGCGGCGCCATCCCGTGGACCACCGGCGAGCACGTCGACATCTGGAACCACGTCGAGGCGGCCATGGCGCTGCTCGTCGGGGGACAGGTCGAGGCCGCCGAGCGAGCCTACGACTGGGTGCCGACGATGCAGCGGCCCGACGGTTCCTGGCCGATGAAGATCGTGGCCGGCGCTGTCGACGACGAGCGCGGTGAGGTCAACATGAGCGCCTACTTCGCCGTCGGACTGTGGCACCACTGGCTGGTGCGCCACGACATCGCCTACGTCGTCAAGCACTGGTCCTCGGTGCGGGCAGGTCTCGACTGGGTGGTCTCCCAGCAGCTGTCCTTCGGTGGCATCAACTGGACGCCCACCCAGGACTTCGCGCTGCTGGCCGGCTCCTCCAGCATCTACCAGTCGTTGCGCGCCGGTGTGGCGCTCGCCGAGCTGCTCGACGACCCGCAGCCGGAGTGGGAGCTCGCCGGCGGTCGGCTGGGCCACGCGATCCGCCACCACCGCGATGCTTTCGAGGACAAGTCCTCCTACTCGATGGACTGGTACTACCCGGTCCTCGGCGGCGCCGTGCGTGGCGAGGAAGCCCTGGAGCTCCTCGCCCCCCGGTGGGACGACTTCGTCGTGCCGGGGCTCGGCATCCACTGCGTCGACACCAACCCCTGGGTCACCGGAGCCGAGACCTGCGAGCTGGCGATGGCCCTCGATGCCGTCGGCGACCACAAGCGTGCGCTGCAGCTGCTCGCCGACATGCAGATCACCCGCCAGGCCGAGGACGGCGCCTACTGGACCGGGTGGGTCTACGAGGGCGAGATCAAGGACGTCTACTGGCCGGTCGAGCACACGACGTACACCGCTGCTGCGGTGATCCTGGCCGTCGATGCCCTGGGGGAGACCTACGGTCACTCCTCGCCGGGCTCCGGGATCATGCGCGGCACGTCGCTGGCTCCGCACTTCCAGGAGCTGGCCCTCGAGTGCGGCTGCACCTCGGAGATCGCCGTCGCCCGAGGCTAGGACGCGCTGTCCGACAGAGGGAAGCGGAGGCTCACCGTGGTGCCGCGCCCGAGGGTGGAGGACAGGCTCACCGTGCCGCCGTTCTCCTCCACGACGTCCTTGACGATCTTCAGCCCCAGCCCGGTGCCCTGCACCGCGGCGTTCCCGGGGGTGACGGCTCGGAAGTACCGGGTGAACAGGTGCTTCTGGTCCGCCTCGCTGATGCCGGCGCCGGAGTCGGCGACCTCCAGGACGGCGTCCGGTGAGGACGTCGGGACCCGGATGGTCAGCGCGACCCGGCCACCGTCGGGGGTGAACTTGATCGCGTTGGACAACAGGTTCGAGATCGCACGCTCCAACCCGTCGGCGTCGCCGTGGATCGTGACCGCAGTCTTGGGGAGGCGGCAGTGCACGTCGAGCTCGCGATCCCAGGTGAGGTGCTCGATCGACGCGACCGCGCGCCGCGCGATCACGGTGAGGTCGACGTCGCGGTGGGTCGTCAGGTTCACCCCGGCCTCGATGCGCGAGGCGGTCAGCACGTTCTCGATCAACGACAGCAGCCGGCGCGAGCTCCGGTCGATGCGGAGCAGGACCTTGTGCTGGCGCGGGCTGAGGTCGCCCACCTCGTCGTGCACCAGCATCTCGGTGAACCCGATGATGCTGGTCAACGGGGTCCGGAGCTCGTGGCTGATCGAGCTGTAGAGCTCCGAGCGGATGCGATCGACCTCGACGAGGCGGTCCACGACGTCTCGCTCCCGCACGAGCTCGGCACGCAGTGAGTCCTGCTCGATCTCGCGATCAGTGATGTCGGAGGCGACGATCAGGAAGCCGATGACCTCGCCCTGGTCGCCGCGCAGCGGATTGATGTGGGAGCTGACCCGTACGGCCACCCCGTCCGAGCGCAGCCATGTCGAGTCACGACGGACATCCAGGCCCGTACGTCGGGTCCGCTCGACGAGGGCATCGAAGCCCGTCGCCCCACCGGCCTGGCGGGCCACGTCCGTGAGCTCCTGGCGGGTGTAGAGCGCGGTCAACGCCCTCCCGGTCAGCGTCCGCGCGTCGTCGCCGAGCATGGCGGCCGCACCCTCGTTGAGATAGGTGACCTCCCCCCGGGAGTCGGTGGCGATGATGGCTGCGCCGAGCGTCGCGGACAGCAGCGCCCGCGTGAAGTCCCGCTCGCTCTCCAAGGCGATCCGCGAGAGCTTGGCGTCGGTCTGGTCGACCAGCTGCACGACGATGAGGTTGCCTGACGAGGTGTCGGGGAGCCAGGACATGGTGGCTCGCACGCGCGTCAGTCGGTCGACGTCCACCCACATCTCGATCTCCCAGGTCGAGATGCGGCCTGCCAACATCTGGTCGACGGCGTCGTGGAAGTCGCGATGGTGCTCGCCGAGCCCCGCGGTCCACGGTCTGCCGAGCAGCGAGTCCCGCGAGGCCCCCAGGAGGGCGCAGGCCGGACCGTTGGCTTCCAGGACGAACAGTCCGGAGGCCTCCGGACGCACGAGCAGCACTCCGATCACGGACTCGGTGACCCCGCGTCGGTAGGTCTCCCTGCTGGCCACTGCGTCGGCGAGCGCGCCGCGGCGCTGGGCCACCGACATGGCCAGCGGCAAGGAGATGAGTGCGATGCCGATCAGGTCGAGCTGCACCAGGACGCCGACGTCGATGGGGGTCAGTGCATCGGAGGAGCCGAAGGGGCCGCCGCCGCGGGCCGTGAGGACGGTGACCAGGAAGCCCGACGTCAGCGCGACCGCGGCGACCCCGAGCACCGACAGCACCTGGGCGCCGGCGATGAGGAACAGGAACGGGACGAAGGCGATCGGGTTTTCCTGATCGGGCGCGTGCACGGCAGCGAAGGAGCCCAGCGTGGCCGTCACCGACAGTGCTCGCACCCAGGCGGCCCTGACCGCTGGCACCCGGGCAGCCGGATCGGCCCAGAGCAGCATGAGCGGAAGGACGAGCAGGCTGCCGGCGGCATGGGACGCGGTGACCGACCTGAAGGCCAGGAGGAAGGAGCCGTCGAGCACGATCGCGACGGTCGCCGCGGCGCACACTCCTGCGGCCACGGCTCCGGCCGAGGTCGCCAGGATCAGGCGGAGCAGGTTGCGAGGGGTCCGCAAGATGGGTCGCCGTCGGTGGGCGCCCAGGATCAAGGCGATCACCAGGCACTCCGCGACGTTGGTGACGGCGAAGAGCGCGGAGACCTCGAGGGTGCGACCACCCAGGGCATTGGCGCCGGCAGAGACGAGGCCGATCAAGGGCACCAGGGCAGCCCAGTGGCGCGGGTGCATCCGGGCCACCATCCCGGCAGCCAGGGCGTTGGCAGGCCACCAGGCAGCCACCTCGGAGCCCGGGGGAGCGAAGTTGACGGCGGCCACGCTCAGGACGAAGACCACGACGAGCAGTACGGCGACGAGGGTGCTCGACATGTAGCGGGGGTCCTCGACAGCGGGTGGGCGCTGCCGATCGAGGTCCATGCGCCAAGTCTCCTGGATGACGTGCGCCGCCGCTCGGCTACCCCACTGCGTGTCCGGCTTCTCCGCCGGTGCGACGCAGGACGCGCATGGACCCGACCGTCTCGACCTCGGCGAACGCGCCGCTCGCCAGGGCGCGCAAGAAGACGTGGTACGGCGCCTGGCCGCCGTCGGCGGCGTGCTCGAAGACGTCATGGATCACCAGGCTGCCGCCCGCCATGACCCACGGTGCCCAGCCGGAGTAGTCGTTCTGCGCATGCTCCTCGGCGTGGCCACCGTCGATGAAGAGCAGGCTCAGTGGGGTCCGCCAGTGCGTGCTGACCGTGGTGCTCCTTCCGATCAGGGCGACGACCAGGTCCTCGAGTCCGGCGGCGGCGAGCGTGCGGCGGAAGACCGGCAGGGTGTCCATCAGCCCCGTGTCGGGATCGACCAGCGAGGCATCGTGGTGCTCCCAGCCGGCCTGGTTCTCCTCCGAGCCGCGGTGGTGGTCCACGGTGAACACGACCGCGTGCGGGTCACCGCTCTCGCGAGCCGCGGCGCCGAGGTGGATCGCCGACTTCCCGCAGTAGGTGCCGACCTCCAGCAGTGGTCCGGCTCCGGCGCGCTCGAGGGCGGACCGGTAGAGCAGGGCGCCTTCGTCGGGCGGCATGAAGCCTTTGGCGCGGGTGGCGTGGGCAAGCAGGTCGGCAGGCATGTCGGACACAGGCCGATCCTAGTAGGATTGGAACACGTTCTAGTTTTGAGGATGGATCACATGTCGATCGGGATCACCGACGAGCACGTCGAGCTCGCCACCAGCCTGCGCAAGTGGGCATCGTCGATTGCGGGCATCGAGGCTGCGCGCGCGGCCGAGGCCGCGCCGGACGCCTCGTTCGAGGAGAGCTGGCGGGCGGTCGACGAGATGGGAGTCGCGACCATCGGGCTCCCGGCGAGTGCGGGGGGCGGGGACGGCTCTCCGCTCGACGTGGCGGTGGCGTTGGAGGCGTGTGCCCACGAGCTGGTGCCAGGGCCGCTCCTCGGGGCGGCGGTCGCCGCTCACCTGCTCGCCTCGGTCGACGACGTGGTGCAAGCACTGGTGGATGGCTCGATGCTGGTCGGGCTGTCGCTCACCCCGGACCTGGCTGCCGTGTGGGACGCCCCGTCGGCCACCCACCTGCTCCTCCCCGACGAGCAGGATCGCTGGTGGCTCGTGCCGGCCGGGGCTGCCACGCTCACCCCCGGCCAGGGCCTCGACCTGACCCGGCGCTTCGGTTCGGCGGTGGTCGACCTGTCCGACGCCCGTGCGATCCCACACCTCGACGCCGAGCTGGTCCGACGTACGGCGGTCACCTTTGCTGCCGCCGAGGCCGCCGGGATCGCCCGCTGGTGCCTGGCCACCGCGGTGGAGTACGCCAAGGTCCGCGAGCAGTTCGGGCGCAAGATCGGGTCGTTCCAGGCCGTCAAGCACCTGTGCGCGGAGATGCTCGAGACCGCCGAAGCAGTCACCGCGGTCGCCTGGGACGCCGCGAGCGCGGCGTCCACCGGTGACGAGCCGCAGTGGGCCTTCGCTGCTGATGTGGCCCACGCCGTCGCCCTCGACGGCGCCGTGGCCACCGCCAAGTCCTGCATCCAGGTGCTCGGCGGCATCGGCTTCACCTACGAGCACGACGCGCACCTCTACCTACGTCGCGCCCTGTCGCTTCGGGCGCTGCTCGGCGACGGAGATGCTGCCGCCGCGAGTCTCACCGAGCGGACCGTTGCCGGGGCCCGTCGCCACCTCGAGGTCGACCTCGAGGGGCGCGACGACGCTATTCGTCGCACGGTGCGTGAGCAGGTGGCGGCGATCGCCTCGGCCCCCGAGTCCGAGCGCCGTGCGGGTCTTGTCGACACCGGGTTCCTGATGCCGCACTGGCCGGCTCCCGCCGGGATCGGCGCCGACGCCGTCAGCCAGATCGTCATCGACCAGGAGCTGGCGCGGGCTGGGATCGAGCGACCGGACATCGTCATCGCCGGGTGGGCGCTTCCGACCATCCTCGAGCACGGCACCGCCGAGCAGCGCGAGCGCTTCGTGCGCGCCTCGCTGCTGGGTGAGCTGACCTGGTGCCAGCTCTTCTCCGAACCGGGGTCGGGCTCCGACCTGGCCTCGTTGCGCACCAAGGCGACGAAGGTCGACGGCGGTTGGCTGCTCTCGGGTCAGAAGGTCTGGACCTCGGTCGCCGAACGCGCCGACTGGGGCATCTGCCTGGCCCGAACGGATCCAGATGCGCCGCAGCACAAGGGGATCAGCTACTTCCTTGTCGACATGAAGGAGTCCGAGGGCCTCGACATCCGTCCGTTGCGCGAGATCACCGGCGAGGCGCTGTTCAACGAGGTCTTCCTCGACGACGTGTTCGTGCCGGACGATTGCCTGGTCGCCCAGCCTGGCGACGGGTGGAAGCTGGCCCGGACGACCCTGGCCAACGAGCGCGTTGCGATGGCGACCAGCCGCTTGAGCAAGAGCACCGAGCGCGCGGTGGCGCTGGCCGCGACCACGTCGCTGACCCCGGCCCAGCGCGTGCGAGTCGGTCACTCGGTCGCCCTCGCGACCGTGTGCTCGCTGCTGGGCGTCCGGACCGTGCTGCGTTCGCTCGCTGGTCAGGGGCCGGGGGCGGAGTCCTCGGTGGCCAAGCTGCTCGGGGTCCGCAACCGGCAGGACGGCTCCGAGCTGGTCGTCGAGCTCCAGGGCGCCGGGATCGTCAACCCGTCACCCGAGCTGGCGGCCGACGTCTGGGAGATGCTCAACACCCGCTGTCTCTCGATCGCCGGTGGCACCACCCAGATCCTGCGCAACGTCGCCGGGGAGCGCATCCTGGGGCTTCCGCGCTGAGGAGGGCTTCGCTGCCGGCAGCTTGACGCAGAACCGCGAGCCCTGCGGGGTGTTCGGCTCGTGCCAGACGCTCCCGCCGTACGCCGCCGCCATGGTGCCGGCTATCCACAGACCGAGCCCGTTGCTCGAGGTGTGGGTCGGCGTCTCCGGTGTGTCCGAAGCGCTCGAAGAGTCCGGCCACCCGGTCGGTCGGCACCCCGGGTCCGTGGTCGCTGACCGCGATGAGGGTCTGGGCGCCGAGGTTGGTGGCGCTCACCACGATCGGCGGCGCGGCGTGCTTGAGGGCGTTGCGGATGAAGTTGCCCACGATGGACCAGAGATGGGTGTCGTTGATGTCGACGGTGACGTCGTCCGGGATCTCCACCACGACGTCGCCGGCGTGGACGCCGAGGTCGGGGAGGTGCTCCAGGACCAGGTCGAGCAGCACGTTGGCTACCGGCCGTGGCTCGAAGACACCGCTCTCGATGCGGCTCGCGTCGAGATAGCTCTTCAGGTGCATCGCGGTGCCGGTCGAGGCTCGCTCGATCCGGTCCAGTCGCGCTCGTCGCTGCGCGTCGCCCAGGTCGTCCCAAGTCTCTCGGAGCAGGGTGAGACCCGCCGAGATCCCCGCGATGGCGTTTCCGAGCTCGTGGTAGGTGACCGAAAGTGCGTCGTCGAGCCGGGCGAGATGATCGGTCACCGGCTGCTCGTCTCGTGAGGTGTGGCTGGGACGCAGGGTGACGGCCCAGACCTCGTCGCCGGCGAAGTCGCTGCCCGCATAGCGGGCCACCCGCATGTCGACGGCCTGCACCACGCCCTCGCGGTCGACGATCTCGACGGTCTGCGAGACGCCCTCGCCGACCGGCAGGCCGAAGGCCCGCCCCACCAGGGACTTCTCGTCGGAGCCGATGAGGTGTCGGGCGGCGAGGTTGTCGTAGCGGACGATCCCGTCGTTGTCGACGACGAGCACCCCGCTCAACCGGCGCTCGACCTGGATCAGGTTGCCCGGAGTGCTGCCTTGGCGGTCGGACGAGCGGGCGGTCATGACAGCTTCTCGTCGGAGTCGAACATGCGGGAGACGAGCTCGAGGTCCGTGGCGGACTCGGCGAGGTGCTGGGGATTTCCGGTCAGGATCCCGGTGACCCCGCGGAAGGGCGCTCCGATCCGCATGCCCGTCCCGTCGACGGTGTACTCGTGGATCATCTTGTCGTGGGTCGACCCGCGCAGCTTGAGCACGGTGAGCCCTCGCCGTACCTCGCCGCCCATCTCGACGTAGCGCAGCAGGATGATCATGTCGGTCAGGGTCGAGATGTGCGCCTCGGTGAGCGACTCCCCGCCGAGGAGGGTGCGCGCCGTCGCTGTCATCAGGGCGGCGATCTGGCGGTGCTTGATGAACGAGGTGAGTCCGATCAGGAACTCCCGGAAGCCTCGGTGCGAGGCGATGCGCTCGAGGGCACTCAGGCTGTCGATCGCGATGCGCGTCGGCTGGTACTCCTCGACGGCATTCATGATCGCGACCAGGTGGTCCTCCAGGGAGCGCATCTCCGGGTAGATCGCTTCGACCCGCAGGGTGCCTGCGGCCTCCAGTGCTGCGAAGTCCCGACCCCAGCCCGCTGCGTTGCGGAAGAGCTGGGACCGGCTCTCCTCGAAGGAGAAGATGAGCGAGCGCTCGCCGCGGCTGGCTCCACCGTCGATGAACTCGGTGACCAGCAGGGTCTTGCCCGTGCCGGTTGCTCCGGAGACCAGACTGACCGAGTCCCGGAACATCCCGCCGCTGCACATCTCGTCGAGCTCGTCGAGGCCGGAGTGGATCCGTTCGGTCGACGACTCCGCAGTGAGGCTGGTGCCCTCGAGGGTGAGGATGACGATCCCGACATCGGGCAGGATGGTGAAGGGGAACTCGCCGGTGAGGTGGTCCACGCCGCGCATCTTCAGGACCTCGAGGGTCCGGCGCCGGGACTCCTCGTCGAGGGTGTAACGCATGATCAGCACGTTGTCGCAGACGTACTCCTCGACACCGAAGCGACCGATCTCGCCGGCTTGCTCGCTGCGCTCGTTCGTGAGCACCGAGGTCACTCCCATGCTCCGAAGCGCATTGGAGAGGCGCAGCATCTCTCGCCGCACGATGTGGGGATCCTCGTAGCGGGTGAGGAGAGCTCCGAGGGAGTCGATGGCGACGCGCGTCGCGCCGGTGGTCGTGACGGCGTACCGGATCCGTGCGATGAGCGCGGAGAAGTCGAAACCGCCGACCACCTCCTCCTCGAGCGCGGGGTCGTAGGAGGCGTCGATGAAGGTCCATCGGCCGTCGTTGGTGAAGTCATCGATCTCGAAGCCGAGCGAGGCGGCGTTCTCCCGGATGCTGAGCGGGGACTCCTCGCACGTCACGAAGACGCCGGGCTCGCCGTACTCGGTGATGCCGCCACTCAGGAACTGCAGGGCGAAGATCGTCTTGCCGGCACCGGCGGTGCCGCTGATCAGGGTGGTGCGGCCCCGGGGCATGCCGCCGCGCAGGATGTGGTCGAGGCCGGCGTGCCCGGTGGGCACTCGGACGATGGGCGGGTAGACACTCATGCTGGTCCCCTCGAGTCAGACGCAGGATCGTGCAGGTCCATGGCGGCCGCCAGGCGACGGAGATCGGCGAAGTCGCCGACCGCTCGGCGTACCGGCGGTGGGTCGACGCGGATCACCAACGGCGTCGCGAGCACGGACGCCTCGCCCGCCAGGTCTGGCCGTTCGATGACATCGATGACGTCGATCTCATGGCTGCCCGGCAGCGCCCGACCACAGAGAGTGTTGAGGTTGGCGATGGCCTGCCGCGACCGCGAGGAGTCGCCGGCGATGTACAGACGGAAGTGGTGAACCACGAGAACCCTTCCCGGTGCTGCCCGATCCGGGCGTTGTGTGGGGTCGCCGCCCGCGAACGGTGCGTTCACGTACCTTCGCACGCACCCGCGCGGCTGCGATAGTGGGAGGCGAGGTGGCCGAGGACCTCGACCAGGACCAGCTGCGAGCTCGCGACCACAGCCTTGACCCTGCGGGGCTCCTTGCTCGCCCGGGTGAGCCGGGCCACGACCGCGAGGTGGAGGTCGACGACATCGCGGGGGGTCGCGTTGTCGGTCCCATAGGCCTCGCCAAGTGGCGTGCCCGCGCAGTGATGTCGTGGTCGACGCGCTTGGCGCGTTCCTCGATCCGGTCGCGCACCAGTTCGGTGTAGAGATCCTCGGGGCTCTGCGCGAGAGCCAGTGCGGGCTGCTGGTGGGTCTCGAACTCGGCGACGGAGAAGTCCTGTTGGCTGCTCATGGTGTCCTCCCTAGTAGACGTTTCAATCGTCACAGTCGGGTGTGAGAAGGCTGTGTGGGTGAGCCGGACCGGCGTGAAGAGGTTGTGAAGACCGACGGATGGAGCTCGGGTGGCTAGGTTGGGGGCATGACAGAGGAGAGCCGGCGTCCGCGGCGCATCGTGGTTGCCGAGGACGACCCGGACGTCCACGTGCTGCTGGAGCTGCTCCTGAGCACCGCGGGCCACGAGGTCGAGATGGTGCGCGACGGGGCGAGCGCGCTGGCCGCGCTGACCGGTCCGGTCGGGACCGACCTGCTGATCCTGGATGTAGCCATGCCTGGTGACCTCGATGGTCTCGACGTGACGCGGGCGGTGCGTTCCGACAGTGCTCATGGGTCCCTGCCGATCCTGCTGCTGAGCGCCCGCAGCCAACCTGCCGACGTGCAGGCCGGCCTGGCGGCCGGGGCAAGTGACTATGTGGTGAAGCCCTTCGACGCCGACTCGCTCCTCGAGCGGGTGGCCTCGCTCATGGCCCCGTGATGGTCGTGCTGCTCCGGCTTCTGCATCAGGTCGTCGACGAGGCGCACCACCTCTCGTAGCGGAGCAGGCTTCACCAAGTAGTGGTCGGCACCGGCGTCGAGTCCGCGACGCTGGTCCTCGATCGCCCCGTAGGCCGAGAGCATGACGATCCGGGGACGATTCGCGGTGTGCCCCAGCGTGATCTGCTGCGCGACGTCGAGGCCCGACAAGCCGGGCAGCCCGACGTCCAGCACGATGACGTCGTAGGCGTTCTGGTTGACCAGGTCGAGCGCCACCCGTCCGTCGGCGGCACCGTCAGCG
Source organism: uncultured Actinomycetota bacterium (assembly GCA_963761285.1). Taxonomy (GTDB): domain Bacteria; phylum Actinomycetota; class Actinomycetes; order Propionibacteriales; family Nocardioidaceae; genus Nocardioides. The sequence goes on from CAVXGJ010000016.1 coordinate 771,853, forward strand.
GTGTGGCCCTGGCGGGTCAGAGCGAACTCGACCAGATCTCTGATGTCATCTTCGTCCTCGACAACCAGTACATATGCCATCTTCAGCGCCTCCTGGGCTAGGAGGACCACGTTGCCACTGCGATGGCAGTTCGCTGTCAGGGACGGAGTGCCGGCGGTGAGGATGTTGTGAAGCCTGGTCGAATGCTGGCCTATGCTGGCCAGATGACCCGGGTTCTCGTCATCGACGACGACGTGCACCTGACCAGGGCTCTGGCCGCCGCCCTCGAGCGGGAGAACTTCGAGATCTCGGTCGCGCACAGCGCCACGGCCGGGGCCGAGCAGGTCGCCATGAGCGCTCCGGACATCGTGGTCCTCGACCTCCGCCTGCCCGACGAGGACGGCGTCGACGTGGTGCGCCGGGTGCGGGCGTGGAGCGATGTGCCCGTGCTGATCCTCTCGGGCGTCAGCGAGCAGCGCCGCCGGGTCGAGGCGCTCGACGCAGGCGCCGACGACTTCCTCCAGAAGCCCTTCGGCATCGAGGAGCTCGTCGCCAGGCTGCGGGCGCTCCTGCGCCGAGCGCAGGGCGCGGTCGAGCAGCGCTCCCCGATCCTCACCTTCGACGGTCTCGTGGTCGACCTCACCGCTCGACTGGTCCTCGTCGGCGACGAGGAGGTCCGGCTGACTCCCAAGGAGTGGCGCCTCCTCGAGGCCTTCGTCGCTCATCCGGGCCGTCTGTTGACGCACACCTGGTTGCTGGGCGAGGTGTGGGACGACGCCTACGGCGACGAGACCCGAGCTGCCCTCCGGGCGCATGTCCGGACGTTGCGAGCCAAGATCGGCGACGACGCGACCGCTCCCCGGTTCCTGCGTACCGACAGCGGGTCGGGCTACCGCTGGATAGCCCAGGAGAGCGGGGTAGTCGCCGAGGAGCTCGTCGGTGCGCCCGCCGGTGATGTGGATCCCGCCGAGGAGGCCGACCGCCTCGGTGGCCTGACCACGCCGGACCTGGTGCACGAGCTCAACAACGCGCTCACCGCGCTGCGGCTCGCAGTGCGGTTGCTGCGCCCGGCGGTCGCCTCCGAGGAGGACGGGCCTGATGTCGCGGTCTCCTTGCGCATCGACGAGATCTTCGACCGGGTGAGCCGGCTCTCCGTAGAGCTGGAGCGCCGCGCCGAGGAGACCTGACCCGAGGTCAGGCCGCAGGCGTGGGTGCTGTCGCGTCCGGCTCGCCAGGTGTTCCAGTGCCAGTGCAGATAGCGGTCGATCGCGCGCACGATGTGGGCCGAGCGGATCGAGGGGAAGAGGTCGAACGCGTGCTGCGCGCCCGGGAGCTCGGCGTACACCACGCTGCGCTGCGAGGTCTGCTGGAGACGGTCGACGAACATCCTGGCCTGACGCACGTCGGCGAGGCTGTCGTGCGCGCCGTGCACGACGAAGAAGTCCGGGGCCTCGCTGGTGATGCGGGCCAGCGGCGAGGCCGCCTCGAAGGCGGCCGGGTCGTCTGCGTACGAGGTCGGCCAGCACCTTGGGCGCCAGGAAGCGGTCGCGCATCAGGGCTGCGCTCCGGATCCCGCTGACGCCGGCGAAGTCGTAGATGCCGTAGTGGGGGACCGCGCACTGGACCGAGGTGTCCGCGGACTCGAACCCCGGCTGCCACGAGGCGTCACCCGGGGTCAGGGCCGCGAGGGCGCTGAGGTGCCCGCCGGCGGAACCCCCGGTGATGGCGAGGTAGCTCGGGTCGCCGCCGTACTCAGCGATGTGCTCGCGCACCCAGGCGATCGCCTGCTTCACGTCGATGATGTGAGCGGGGAAGGGGTCGCGCGGCGCGAGCCGGTAGTTGATGGCGACGCAGACCCAGCCCTTGGCGGCGAGGTGCTTCATGAGGGGGAGGCCCTGCTGGTCCTTCTTGCCGATGGTCCACCCGCCGCCGTGCACCTGGAGCAGCACCGGGGCGCCCGTGGCTCCAGCGGCAGGACGGTAGATGTCGAGAAGGCCCCGCTTGCCGTGGTCGTTGTAGGCGATGTCGCGCTCGACCACGATCCCGGCGCCGGGATTGCGGAAGGGGTAGACCAGCGAGCGCCACGGCGTGGCCAGCTCCGCCGGGGTAGGACGGGCGTCGAGAGCGTCCTGGTAGTCGGCGCCGAGGGCGCTGCTCAGGGCGCTCTCCGCGACGCGGGCGCTCTGGCGGCTCTGGTTGATGAGGAAGGCGAGCCCGGCAGCGCTCGCCGCGCTGAGGGCGAGGCCGACGGGGTCGCGGGGTCGCGAACGGCGGGTCAGGTGGCGCGCGGCATCGCCCACGGTGAGGCCGAGCAGGTGCGGGGCGAGCTCGCCGCTGAGCCACCCGGTCGAGAAGGTCAGCGCGCTGATCCGGAAACCCGGGAGCGGGCGGATGGCGTTGGCGGTGAGCGCGGCGGTGACGAGCTGGCGGCGTCGAAAACCCATGCGGGCAATGTAGGGGATGGTGAGACCCGTCACGCGTGACTCCGGACGTCTGGGATCGTTTGTGATCTAGAACATGTTCCAGTAATGCACGATGACCCAGAAGGGTGACCCCATGGACCGGCTGTCCGGACTCGATGCGAGCTTCTTGTACCTCGAGACGCCTGCCCAGCTCATGCACGTCTGCGGCGTCATCCTGATCGATCCGTCCACGATGCCGGTGCCCTACACCTTCGAGCTGATGCGGGCCGCGATCGACGCGCAGGTGCGCGACGTACCCGCGTTCACTCGCAAGCTGCGTCGGGTGCCGCTGGGGCTGGATCACCCGATCTGGGTCCAGGACAAGCAGTTCGACATCGAGCGTCACGTACACCGCCTGGCGTTGCCGAGTCCCGGAGGCTACGGCGAGCTCATCGCTCTGACCTCGCACCTGGCCGGGTTGCCACTGGACCGCTCGCGGCCCCTGTGGGAGATGTGGGTGATCGAGGGCTACGAGGACGGCAAGATCGCGGTCTTCTCCAAGATGCACCACGCGACCGTCGATGGGGTGTCCGGCTCCAACCTGATCTCGCACCTGTGCTCGCTGGACCCGACCGAGGCGCCGTTGGCCCTCGAGGCCGGCGCCAAGCACGGCCGCTACGCCGGCTCGCGCGAGCTGTTCGGTCGAGCCCTGGTCACCAAGCTCTCGCTGCCGGTGCATGCGGTGAAGATCGTGGCGCCGACCGTGGAGAGTGTCGCCAAGACGATCGGCCGGGTCCGGGAGGGCACCGCCATGGCGGCCCCGCTCACGGCCCCGCGCACATCGTTCAACGGAACGATCACCGGGCACCGCAACATCGCGCTGGCCGACCTGGACCTCGAGGCGATCCGCTCGATCAAGACCGCGACCGGCACCACGGTCAACGACGTCGTCCTCGCGGTCTCCGGCGGTGCCCTGCGCTCCTACCTCGAGGAGCGGGGCGAGCTGCCGGACTCCTCGCTCATCGCCTGCGTCCCCGTCAGCGTCCGCGAGACGTCCAAGCGTGCCGCAGGCGCCAACAAGGTCTCCTCGCTCTTCGCCCGTCTGGGCACCGACACCGAGGACCCGTTGGAGCGGCTACGCGACATGGCCCACGACAACCGCAACGCCAAGGAGCACCAGAAGGCGATCAGCGCCGACTCGCTCCAGGACTGGGCGGAGTTCGCGGCGCCCCGGACCTTCGGCCTGGCGGTGCGGGCCTACGCCGGACTGCGCCTGGCCGAGAAGCACCCGGTCGTGCAGAACCTGGTGATCTCCAACGTCCCCGGCCCCCCGATCCCGCTCTACTTCATGGGCGGCCAGATCGACGCGCTCTACCCGCTCGGTCCGGTCTTCCACGGCTCGGGCCTCAACATCACGGTGATGTCCAACAACGGCCAGGTGCACGTCGGTGTCATCGCGTGCCGGGAGTCGATGCCGGACGCCGAGGCCCTCGTACGACGCTTCCCCGAGGAGCTGGAGAAGCTGAGCGCGGCGGTCGCCCGGGGCGAGGGGAGCGCGACGCCCATCAAGAGCGCGCGGAGCAGCCGGAGCAGTCGGGCGCGCACCAAGAAGGGCTAGTCAGCCGGGCTCAGCCTCACGCCGGAAGTCGCGGCGCCGGGCGTTGACCGTCGCGACGGCCTCGAGCAGCGCCGGCACGAACTTCTCCGCCTCGAGCACGCAGGCGGCGTGGCCCGAGTCGACCTCGTGCACCGTCGCGCCGGGGATGGCGCGGGCCAGCGCGAACTGACGCGCTGCGGGGATGACGTGGTCCTTGGTGGTCACCACCACGGCGGTGGGGACGTCGATGCGGCCCAACCACGGGCGGGAGTGGTGGCGGCCAAGGGCAGCGAGGGCTTGCCCTACGGCCCACGGGCTCGTGGACCGGAACTCCCGGATCGCCCAGTCCTGGATGTCGTCGGGCACGAGGTCGGCGGCATCGGCGGCGGCCCGGGCCGCCCGGGTGAGGGTCCTTGAGTGCGACATCCCGCGCAGGCCCATCATCGTGGTGCCCATGCCGGCGAAGAAGCCGTGCTCGACCAGGCTCAGCTGGAACTTGTCGGTGGTGGAGCAGAGCACGAGCCCCTGGATCTTGTCGCCGTGCTGGCGCCAGACCCGCTGGGCCACGACGCCGCCCATCGAGTAGCCGACGATGATCACGTCGCGCAGGTCGAGGACGTCGATCAGGGCCGCCACGTCGTCGGCACAGTCGTAGAGCGAGAACTCCTCGTCGGTGATGCCCTGGCCGTGCCACCGCAGGTCGAGGGTGACGACGCGGAAGCGCTTCGAGAGCGGGCCGATCGCCGGGAACCAGGTGAGCAGTCCGGTGCAGCCCAGGGCGTGCAGCAGCACGATCGTGGGGGAGTCGGGATCCGGTCCGGGAGTGTCGGTGACGTAGGTGGTGCCGCGTCCGGGCAGGTCGAGCAGTCGTCCGGGCGGGATCTGGGCGAAGGGGAGGTATACGCGGTTGCGCAGCACCTTCAGGGGAGAGAGGGGGCTCATCGGTCCGCCGTTCGACGTGTGGTCAACCTTTGTGGGCATGGCAACCCGAGACTAGAACAGGTTACAGTTTCGTCGGACGGCATCGTCGACGGTACCGAGGAGCAGGGCGTGGCAACAGACATGGCAGTGGAAGCGGCAACACCGACGGCAGCTCTGGACGGTTTCGTTCCCGCCGACCAGGAGTCGATCGAGGCTGTACGCAGCGTCGTCACCGAGGCGCTGGGGCGCGACGCCGACTGGAAGGCCCTGGCGTCGGCCGGCCTGCTGTCGCTGGCGGTCCCCGAGGAGCACGGTGGCGAGGGCCTCGGCCTGGCCGAGGTCGGGGTGCTGCTGCGGGAGACCGGGGCCCGCGCCGTACACCTCCCCGTGTGGGAGACGCTGTGCTGCGGGGCGCTGACCCTCACCACGCACGGCACTGCGGCACAGCAGGCTGCGCTCCTCCCGGGTGTCGCGAGCGGCGACCTGCTGCTCACCCCGGCCCTGCGCGAGGTGGGTCGTGGCATCACCGACGCGCCCGAGGCCACCCTGCGCGACGGATTGGTGACCGGTCGCAAGGTCGGGGTCACCTACGCCGACCGCGCCGACCGGCTCCTCGTGACCGCTCTCGACGGCAACGAGGTCGTCGTCGTCCTCGTCGACCCACGCGGACCCGGCGTCACCCTGCTGGAGTCGGGCTCGTCGGCCCGCCTCGCCCAGCACACCGTCGTCCTGGCGGACGCGCCCGCTGAGGTCCTGCTCAGCGGGGCAGCGACCCGGCTGACCGACCTCGCGATCGCCGGTCTCGCCCTGACCGCCGCGGGCGTCGTGGCCGGCGCCCGGGACCTGACGGCCGCCTACATCAAGGAGCGCACCCAGTTCGGGAGGGCGCTGGCACAGTTCCAAGCCGTGGCCATGCAGGCCGCCGACGTCTACATCGGTGCCCGCACCATCGACCTGGCCGCGGAGAACGCCGCTTGGCGGGTCTCGGCCGGCCTCGATGCCGCCGACGACCTCGCCGTCGCTGCGTACTGGGTGACCACCGAGGCGACCCGCACCCTGCACATCTGCCACCACCTCCACGGCGGCATGGGCGTCGACGAGACCTACCCCCTCCACCACTACTTCTCCTGGGTCAAGGACATCTCCCACGCCCTGGGAGCACGCGCCGAGTCGGTCCCGATCGAGGACCGCGCCGCCAAGAACCTCGAGCTGACCACCGCTCAGCGAGAGCTGAAGGCGGAGCTGCGCGCCTACTTCCACGGACTCGCCGACCACGACGCTCACGTCGACATGGGCATCGACCGCCACGGCCCGACGTACCAGCGCGTGGTGCGGCAGATGGGCGAGGACGGCTGGATGGGTATCGGTTGGCCCCAGGAGTACGGCGGGCACGGCCTCGGTGAGATCGAGCAGACGATCTTCGCCAACGAGGCTCAGCATGCCGACGTCCACCTGCCGGCCGTCACGCTGCAGACCGTCGGCCCGACCCTGATCCGCTACGGCACCGAGCTGCAGAAGGACCTCTTCCTGCAGCGGATCCTCGCCGGTGACGTGCACTTCGCGATCGGCTACAGCGAGCCCGACGCGGGCACCGACCTGGCCGCGCTGCGCACGACCGCGCGCCGCGACGGCGACCACTACATCGTCAACGGACAGAAGATGTGGACCACCGGCGGGCACCAGGCCGACTACGTCTGGCTGGCGGTGCGCACCGACCCCGACGCTCCCAAGCACAAGGGCATCTCGATCCTGATCGTCGACACGACCGATCCCGGATACTCCTTCACCCCGATCATCACCGCGGACGGCTCGCACCACGTGAACGCGACGTACTACAACGACGTGCGCGTCCCCGTCGAGATGCTCGTCGGCGAGGAGAACCAGGGCTGGAAGCTCATCACGACCCAGCTCAACCACGAGCGCGTGATGCTCGGGCCGGCCGGCCGGATCGAGGGGCTGCGCGACCGGGTGGCCGAGTGGGCCACCCAGGCCGGCGTCAGCGAGCGGCCCGACGTACGCGAGGTGATGGGCCGCGCGACCGCGATCTTCCGGATCAACGAGCTGCTCAACTGGGAGGTCGCCCGGGCGGCAGCGCTCGGCGAGGTCTCGGTGGGCGACGCCTCGTCGTCCAAGGTCTTCGCGGCCGACCAGGTGCAGCACATCGCCTCCGACCTGATCGCGATCGTGCACCGCTACGGCGATCCCGCTGACGCGGCGACCAAGGCGCTGATGGACTACTTCGACGGCCAGATCAAGCGCAACCTCGTGCTGACGTTCGGCGGCGGGGTGCAGGAGGTGCAGCGCGAGCTGATCGCGATGTTCGGGCTCTCCCTGCCCCGGGTGCCTCGATGACGGCCACCGCGCCCTCGGTCGACGAGGCCGTCCACGAGCGCATCATGGCCGAGGCCGAGCGGATCAAGGCGCTGGGCGAGGCTGCCGAGCGGGACGGTCGCGACCCGGTCAACCAGCCCACGATCAACAACTGGGTCGAGGCGATGGGCAACGACAACCCGCGCTGGCACGAGGGCGAGGCGCCGCCGTCCATGGCTCAGGTCTGGACGATGTACGGGCTGGGCGGCAAGCCGCCCGCGGACGACCCGCTGCACGGGATGATGAACGTGCTCACCGACGCCGGTTTCACCGCGGTGCTCGGCACCAACTGCGAGCAGAGCTATCACCGCACGCTGAAGGTGGGGGAGCAGGTGCGGGTCACGACCGCGCTCGACTCGGTGGTCGGACCGAAGACCACCGGGATGGGCGTCGGCTACTTCGTCACCTCCCGCAACACCTGGTACGTCGGGGACGAGACGGTCGCGACGATGCTCTTCCGGGTGCTGAAGTTCGTGCCGCGCAAGGCCGCTGCCGACCAGGAGGCCCAGGCATGAGCCTCACCCGACCGATGATGAACCGGGACACCCAGTTCTTCTGGGACGGCACCGCCGCCGGTGAGCTGCGGCTCCAGACGTGCAACGCCTGCGCCGCGCTGCGCTTCCCGCCCGGCCCGGCCTGCCCCGACTGCGGAGCCCTCGACCGGGGCCACGTCGTGGCCTCCGGGCGCGGCACCGTCTTCTCCTACGTCGTCCACCGGCACCCTCCGGTGCCCGGCAAGGAGCTGCCGTTCGTGATCGCGCTCGTGGAGCTCGAGGAGGGCCTGCGGATGCTCGGAGAGCTCGTGGACGTCGACGCCGATGGCGAGGGCGACGGCGACGCCGTCGAGATCGGGATGGCCGTGCAGGTGGACTTCAACCGCATCGATGACGACCTGACCCTGCCGATCTGGAGGCGCGCATGACCACCTCGCCGAGCACTCCGGTGCTGACCACCGGAGCCACGATCCCGGAGTGGAGCGTGCCGATCACCCCGACGCTCGTCGTGAGCACCGCGATCGCGACCCGCGACTTCCAGGACGTCCACCACGATCGCGACCTCGCCCGCTCCCACGGTTCCAAGGACATCTTCTTGAACATCCTGACCTCGACCGGACTGGTGGAGCGCTACGTCACCGACTGGGCCGGTCCGTCCACCGAGGTGCGAGGCATCGCCATCCGGCTCGGTGCGCCGGCCTACCCCTACGACACCGTGACCTTCACCGGTCAGGTCGCCTCCGTGGAGGACGGCGTGGCGACCATCGATGTCGTCGGCAAGGTGTCCCTGGGTGACCATGTCACCGGCACCGTGAAGGTGTCGGTGGCCGGCTGATGGGCACCCTCAGCAACAAGGCCGCGATCGTCGGGATCGGTGCCACCGAGTTCTCCAAGGCCTCCGGCCGCTCCGAGCTCCAGCTCTCGGTGGAGGCGGTGCAGCACGCCCTGGCCGACGCCGGGCTCACCGTCGCCGACGTCGACGGGCTGACGACGTTCACGATGGACACCTCCTCGGAGATCGCGGTGGCCCGCGAGCTCGGGATCGAGGAGCTGCGGTTCTTCAGCCGGATCAACTACGGGGGCGGGGCCGCCTGCGCCACGGTGCAGCAGGCAGCGATGGCGGTCGCCACGGGCGTCGCCGACGTGGTGGTCGCCTACCGCGGCTTCAACGAGCGCTCGGAGAGCCGCTTCGGGCAGTTCTCGGTCGCCGCCGCGACCCAGGTCAACACCAACGGCCTCGACAACGCGTGGAGCTACCCCTTCGGTCTCGGCACGCCCGCCGCCACGGTGGCGATGCAGGCCCGCCGCTACATGCACGAGTACGGCGCCACCTCGGCCGACTTCGGCGCGGTGGCCGTGGCCGATCGACGCCACGCGGCGCTCAACCCGAACGCCTTCTTCTACGGAAAGCCGATCACCATCGAGGACCACCAGGCCTCGCGGATGATCGTCGACCCGTTGCACCTGCTCGACTGCTGCCAGGAGTCCGACGGCGCCCAGGCGATCGTGGTCGTCTCCGCCGAGCGGGCCAAGGACCTGGCCCAGAAGCCGGCCTTCATCGCGGCCGCAGCCCAGGGGAGCGGGCGCGACCAGTTCGTGATGACCTCCTACTACCGCGACGACATCGGCATCCCCGAGATGGGAGTCGTGGGGCGCGAGCTGTGGCGGCAGTCGGGGCTGACCCCGGCGGACATGCCGATGGCGATCCTCTACGACCACTTCACGCCCTACGTCCTGATGCAGCTCGAGGAGCTCGGCTTCTGTGGTCGGGGAGAGGCGCCGGGCTTCATCGCCGACGGCGCGATCGAGGTCGGGGGGCGGCTGCCGCTCAACACCCACGGCGGCCAGCTCGGCGAGGCCTACATCCATGGGATGAACGGCATTGCCGAGGGCGTCCGTCAGGTGCGGGGTACGTCGGTCAACCCGGTCGAGGCGGCTGCGTCGTCGCACGTGCTCGTGACGGCGGGTACCGGGGTGCCGACGAGCGGGTTGATCCTCTCCGCCTGACGTACGTTGAAGCCTACGGGTTCATTTGAGCCATATGAAGGTATGATCTTCATATGTCCGATCTGAAGTCCTCAATCGTCCTCATCGGGGATCTTGTCGATTCCCGGACCGTCGCCGACCGCTCGGCCCTTCATCGCACGTTAAGCGCGGCGTTGCACGACGTCAATGACCGGTGGGGCACGGACCTGCGGATCACGGTGGGCGATGAGTACCAGGGCACCGCGCCCTCGCTCGGTGCGGCGATCGCCATCGCTCTCACGATGCGCCTGAGCCTGCTGCCCGAGCACGACGTGCGCCACGGCATCGCCCGCGGGCCCACCGCGGTGCTCGACGCCGACTCGAAGATCGAGGACGGGCCCGGCTGGTGGGCCGCGCGCGACGCGATCGAGGCGGCAGAGCAGCGCGCCGAGCGGGCGGTCACCCGTTCGTCACGCACGGCTTACCGCTCCGTCGACCCCGACGAGCCGGTGGGCGCGGTCGAGGCTGCGCTGCTGGCTCGTGACGAGCTGGTGGACCGTCTCGACGAGCGATCGCTGTCGGTGTTGCGTGGTTTGATGTCGTCGCGGACGCAGCGGGAGCTGGCCGAGGACGAAGGCGTCTCGGCCTCGGCGATCTCGCAACGGATCCGCCGCGACGGCATCGGCGTCGTCGTGAGCATGAGTGAGTGGCTGGAGGGACAACCATGATGTGGCTCGGGCTGCTGCTGATCGGGATCGCGACGAGTGACCTGGCGTTCTCCTGGACGCGTCGCGCACGGGTCTCCGAGGGCGCCGCAGCCGCCTTGGTCGTCGTCCTGGGGCTGCTCGCCGGCGCGAGCGGGTTCGGCGAGGTCCTGGGCTTGCTCCTCGTGGCTCTCGGTGTCGTGGCGTGGGGAGAGGCGGTGACCCGCGGCTTCGGACGCAAGCAGTTCGCCCTACCGCTGATCGTCCTGGGAGCCGAGCTGGGCCTGGTCCTGCTGGCCTCGCCCGCGGGCTCACCGGACGGCGGGATCGTCGCCGACTGGCTGGTCGAGTCGACCCTGCCGCTGCTGTCCGGGCTCACGTCCGACCGGGCCGTTCTGCTGGCGGGCCTGCTGCTCGTGCAGCTCTCCACGGGCAACGTGATCGTGCGCCTGGTGCTCGGCGTCACCGGCACGACCCACCCGCTGCGCTCCACCACCGGCACCACGCCGGCCCTCAAGGGCGGACGGCTGCTCGGGCCGATGGAGCGCCTGCTCATCGTCGGGCTCGGGTTGGCCGGTGAGGTCACCGCTGCCAGCATCGTGATCGCCGCGAAGGGCCTCCTGCGCTTCCCCGAGCTGCAGTCCTCGCGCACCGGTGCCGGCGACGGACCGGGCATCCACGAGGTCACCGAATACTTCCTCGTCGGCAGCTTCGTCTCCTGGACGGTGTCGCTGGCCGCTCTGGCGCTGGCGGCTACTCCGTAGCGAGGCGGGGAAAGCCGGCCAGCTCGGCGGCGCTGTCGGCCAGCGCAGTGCCGGTCCCGTCGTAGAGGCCGAGCACCGCATCGACGTGCGTACGCATCTCCTCGGCCTCGTCGTCGTACTGCGCGACGGCCACGACGACGCCCGCGAAGTCCTGGCCCTCCAGCAACCGCATCGCGGCGAGGTTGGCGCCGTGGAACGGCATCGCCAGGACCGCGAGGTCGAGCTCCCGGGCGCGGGTGAGCCGGTGGTAGAGGTCGGGGTCCATGGCATCGCCGACGATCACATCGATCCCGCGTTCGCAGAGACGGCCGGCACGGCTCTCATCGCTCTCGATGCCGATCACCCGAAGGCCGTACTCCGTTGCTGAGCTGGTGGTAGGTGGCTTGGCCGACGCGACCCATGCCGAGGACGACCGCATCCGCGTGCGCCACGTCGAAGGGCCGGTCGTCGGGGTGCAGCCGATCGGGGGACTGGGCGGGCCAGCGGCGCTCGGCGACGCGCACCAGGGCTTCGGCGCGCCGCTCGAGGACGGCGCTGAGGAGGAAGCTCAAGGCGACGCTGGTGGCCAGCACGACCAACCACTGCTCGTCCACCAGGTCGGCGCTGACGCCTACGGCAACGACGATCAGGGCGAACTCGGAGTAGTTGCCGAGGACCGCGGCAGCCTTGATCGAGGTGCGGTGGCGCATGCCCTGCAGGCGCAGCAGCATCGCGAACCCCCACGACTTCGCGGGCACCAGCACGAGGAGCAGGACGGCGAGCGCGAGGTCGGTGGCCGAAGGCAACCCGGTGAAGCCGATGGACAGGAAGAAGCCGACCAGCAGCAGCTCCTTGACCGAGAAGAGCGCCTTGGCGATCTCGCCGGATCGTCGCTCAGGAGCCAGCAGCAGCCCGATGATCAGCGCCCCCAGGTCGCCCTTGAGCCCGACGGCCTCGAACAGCGCGTAGCCGGGGCCGAGCGCGAGCGCCAACCCGAAGAGCGGGATGAGCTCGCGATGGTCGAGCCGGGCCAGGAGTCGGCGGGCGAGCACCGATGCGGGGAGCAGCAGCACCAGCAGCACGGCCCACGGGCTGGGTGGTGAGCCCTTGGCCGCCGTCAGGAACGCCACCGCCGCGATGTCCTGGATGATCAGGATCCCCAGGGCGGTGATGCCGAACTTCGACCGGGTGGAGCCGGCGTCCTCGAGCGCCTTGACGACCAGGACCGTGCTGGAGAACGACAAGGCGAAGCCCACCACGAGCAGCGACCGCCAGTCGGTGTCGACGACCAAGGCAGCCGCCAGCACGGCGATGGCGCCCAGGTAGGCCCAGGCGAGCGCGGTGGCGAGGCCGAGGTGCACCAGGCTCGTGAGCCACACCTCGCGGCGCCCGAGGATGCGGACGTCGAGCTTGAGCCCGATCCCGAAGAGCAGCAGGGCCACGCCGAGGTCGGCAAGGGTGTCGAGGCCCTCGAGCTCGGGGACTCCGGCGGCGTTGAGGGCGAAGCCGGCCCCCAGGAACCCGATGAGCGGTGGGAGCCGGACGGCGGCGCAGGCCAGGCCGGCGCCCAGCGCGGCCAGGAGGACGAGGCTGAGTTCGGTCACGAGATCGTCGATCGTCCTTGTCGTTTGTCGGAGGTCTCGGTGTCAGACCGAGAGCTTCTCGTCGAAGAACGCGAGCACCCGATCGACGCCTTCCTGTTGACGGTGGGTGGTGACGGTGGAGTGCTGCTTGCCCGGGAACTCGACCTTGATGAACGCCGGGCCGAGCTCGGTGGTCAGGGTGTCGAACCGGGTGCCGACGGCGGCGTCCCCGGTGAAGCGCAGCCCGAGCACCTCGCACCCGGCGGCAGCGCGCTCCTTGACCCTTGCGAGGTCGGTGGGGGACAGGTTGAGGTCCGCGGCGCGGGTCTTGCCCACGGGGAACGGGACGGAGGGCTGGCAGAGCACTGGGGCCGCGACGGACTCGTCGACCATCATCGCCAGCGCGAAGCCGCCGGTGAAGCACATGCCGAGCGCACCGACACCAGGACCGCCGAGCTCGGCGTGCAGCTCGCGCGCCAGGCTGCGCAACCACTCGGCCATCGGCGTGGTCTCCCGGGTGGCGAGCTTGGTGAACTCCCTGCGCACGCACACCCCCGCCATCGCCTTGGCGACGTTGGTGAGGGCGAAGGGCCCCCCGATCTTGCCGAAGAGCTGCGGCATGACCACCGTGTAGCCGGCGGCGACGACCTCGTCGCCGAAACCGATGACGTCGTCGGTCAGACCCGGGATCTCGTGGATGACGATCACTCCGGGACCGGTGCCCTTGCGATAGGTCGGGAAGGTCTTGCCGTCGGCAACGTGCTCGCCGAGGGTCCAGGAGTCGATGAGGCCCATGAGGGTGAGCCTAGTGTCGCTACCGTCGGAGCATGGCTGACCGTCCAGTCCGGCTCGTTCTCCCGCACCAGCTCTTCGCCGCCCACCTCGACGCGCCGGCCGGCACCACGTTCGTGCTCGTGGAGCACGACCTGCTGTTTCGGCAGTACCGCTTCCACGTGCAGAAGCTGATCCTGCACCGCGCCTCGATGCGTCGCTTCGCCGCACGGTTGCGCGAGCGGGGCTTCGAGGTGGTCCACCTCGAGACCGACGGTCGTACGACGAGTCGCGCGGCACTGGCGCGGGTGCTGCGCGACCTGGCGCCCACGAGCGTGAGCGTCCACGACGTCGTTGACGACTGGCTCGGTCGCGACCTGGTCGGGGCGCTGGCCGACGCCGGCCACACGCTGCGCCCTGAGGACGTGCTGGAGTCGCCGAACTTCCTGACGACCCGGGCTCAGGTCGCCGATGCCTTCGGTGCCTCCTCGAAGGGGCAGCCGCGGATGCAGCACTTCTACGCCTGGCAGCGGCGGCGGCTCGACGTGCTGATGGACGGCGACCAGCCTCGCGGTGGGGCGTGGTCGTTCGACGAGGACAATCGCAAGAAGCTGCCGCGGGGCCATCCGGTGCCCACCGTCGCCGAGCCGGACCGTCATACGGAGGTCGAAGAGGCTGTCGCGTGGGTCAAGCGGGCGTTCCCGGACAATCCGGGCAACCCCGACTCCTTCGCGTGGCCGACGAGCCACGCGGAGGCCGAGGCCGGGCTCGAGCAGTTCCTCGCCGAGAGGTTCGCCGACTTCGGGCCCTACGAGGATGCCCTGTCGAGCGAGCACCCCTACCTGTTCCACTCGCTGCTGACCCCCGGGCTCAACATCGGGCTGCTCTCGCCTCGCCACGTGCTGGCTCGAGCACTCGAGGTGGGGGAGGACGACGGCGTGCCGCTCTCGTCGCTGGAGGGGTTCGTGCGCCAGCTGATCGGGTGGCGCGAGTACATGCGGGCGACCTATCACCTGCACGGACGCCGCCTGCGCAGTGGCAACCACCTCGCTCACGCGCGGCCTCTGGCACCCGGGTGGTGGACGGGGGAGACGGGGCTGGACCCGGTCGACCACGTCATCCGTCGGGTGCTCGACTCCGGCTACGCCCACCACATCGAGCGCCTGATGGTGCTGGGCAACGCGATGTGCCTGCTGCGCACCGATCCGGAGGCCGTCCACGAGTGGTTCATGGAGCTGTTCGTCGATGCCTACGACTGGGTGATGGTGCCCAACGTGCACGCGATGAGCCAGTTCGCCGCGGCCGACGCGATCACCACCAAGCCCTACGTGTCGGGAAGCAACTACCTGCGCAAGATGAGCGACTACGGCTCGGCGGGGTGGGGCAAGGACTGGCAGGCGGACTGGGACGGGCTCTACTGGACCTTCGTCCGCGACCACCACGACGTCTTCGCCCGCAATCCGCGCTCCCGGATGATCGCGTCGCTCCACGACGCGATGGAGCCGGCCACCAAGGCCGCCCACACCCGACGCGCGCAACCCTGGCTGACCTGAGCGTGTAGAACAGGGAGATGGAGGACCACCGTCCCGACGCCAGCCCGGAGCACCCCGACCTGCGTGACTACGTCGAGTGGCACACGGCGTACGACGATCCCGGCTCGAGCCTCTCGATCCGGCTGCGGGCCGTGCAACGAGCGATCTCGGACTGGTTGGACCGCACACCTGGTCCGGTCCGGGTGGTCAGTGCGTGCGCAGGACAGGGTCACGACCTGCTCGGGGTGCTGGCTGACCGCGCCCAGGACCGAGCACGGGTGACAGGCGCGCTCATCGAGCTCGACCCGGAGAACGCCACCGTGTGCCGACGTCGGGTCGCGGAGCTGGACGTGGACGTGGAGGTCGTCGAGGCCGATGCCGGGATCACCGACACGTATGCCGGTCTGGTGCCGGCCGACCTGGTGCTGATCAGCGGGATCATGGGCAACATCTCGCCGGCGGACATCGAGCGGCTGGTCCACACCTGTCGGCAGCTGGCAGCGCCGGGTGCCACCGTCATCTGGACCCGGGGCGCCCAGGATCCGGACCTCGGGCCGGACATCCGCCGCTGGTTCGGCGAGGCCGGCTTCGAGGAGGTCGCCTGCGAGGAGTGGATCTCGGGCACGGGGATGCGGGTCGGCGTCAACCGGCTCACCGCATCCCCTGAGCCTCTGCGTCTGGGGGAGCAGATCTTCACGTTCTACCGCTGAGCGACGCGGGCCGGAGGGTCCTCATGGGTGAAGCGTGGAGTCGCTGCGGCTCCTAGCGTGGAGGCATGCCCACTGTGACCCGCACCTTCGTCGTCCAGCCCTCTCCTCCCGTCGTCATCGACTACCTCAAGGACTTCTCCCACGCCCCGGAGTGGGACCCCGGCACGGTCTCCTGCACGCGCCAGGACGACGGCCCGGTGCAGGTCGGCTCCACCTTCCACAACGTCTCCAAGATCGCCGGGGTCGAGACCGAGCTGACCTACAAGCTGACCAAGCTGACCGGCGGCAGCATCGTGTTCGAGGGGGAGAACGAGTCGGCCACGTCGGTGGACACCATCACCGTCGTTCCCGCACGCCGAGGGCAGCGAGATCACCTACGAGGCCGTCATCGAGGCCAAGGGCATCGGCAAGCTCGCCGAGCCGCTGATGAAGCTGGTCTTCGAGCGGATCGGCTCGAAGACCGAGGAGCAGATGACCGAGGTCCTCAACGGCCTCTGACGGCTATTCGTCGAGGTCGTCGAGGTCGCCGAGGTCGTCCAGGCTGCTGAGGTCGGTCGGTACGTCGACGGCGTACTGCTGCAGGATCTCCAGCGGGACCAGCCGCAGGACCGCCTCGTTGGTCGCGGCCAGGACGACGTGGGCTGCGGCCCCGTCCTGATGGGCGCGAGCCCAGTTGAGGGCGGTCACGCACCAGCGATCGCCCGGCACCAACCCGGGGAAGTTGAACGCCGGCATCGGGCTGCTGAGGTCGTTGCCGATCGCGCTCTGGTGAGCGAGGAACTCCTCGGTCACCACGGCGCAGATCGTGTGACTGCCTTCGTCGGCCGGGCCGGTGTTGCAGCAGCCGTCACGGAAGAACCCGGTCATCGGCTCGGTGCCGCAGGGCTCCAGGTCGCCACCCAGGACGTTGCGTTCGCTCATGCGCCCACATTGGCACGTCTGCGCCGTGAGGGGGATCAACCGGCGGGTTCTTCTTGACTGGGATAGCTGAGCGCTTCATGTCCAGGAGGAGGAACGCCTTGAAGTTGTCTCGCGCGGCGGCGCTGCTGCCGTTGGTCGTCTTGGGTGCATGCGGCAGCGGAGAAGGTAGTGGCGAGACCGCCGCCGTCGGTGGTCCGGCCAACGGTGGGACGTATGCGGAGGTGTCCGGGCTCCGTGACGCTGCGGTCGATGCAGGACTCGACTGCCCGGCGTGGGAGCTGACCAGCAATCCGACGAGCGATCTGATCGGCAGTCGCTCCGGCAGTTGCTCCAGCTCGGCGATGCTGACGATCTACGAGGAGGGCATCCCGCCGCAAGGTATGGAGTCCGTCGTTGATTCTCTCCAGGAAGCCGGAGCCGGCTACTCGTTTCTCGTGGGGGAGAACTGGGTCATCATCTCCCCGGACGCCGAGGACCTTCAGGATCATCTCGGCGGAAAGCTGATCTTCAAGGACGCGGCCCCGCTGGACCAGCCGGAGCCTGCATGTCCGCGCGCAGAAGAGGTCACTGCCGCGATGCAGTTGTCTGGCGAGGTGCAGGTCTACCCGGAGACCAACGATGGGAGCCCTGTGTGCACCTACCTCTACTCGGAGGGCGCCACCGTCATGATGGGCATCAACGCCGACGGCTATGCAGCGCTCGTGCGGCTGAGCGAGGGCTTCTTGGGCCCTGGTGATCGACTGAAGAAGCTCGAGGGCGTGGGCGACGAGGCGTTTGTCCTTGCTCCCGACGGTCAAGCATCGGCCCCACGCACGGCGATCGGCGTCAGGGAGGGCGGGCTGGCCTTCTCCGTGTCCGTTCTCGGCGTGGATGCGAGTCGGGCCACCGCCGTCAGGCTGTTCGAGCTTCTGCGCGACTCGGACGTACGCCCGTCCTGACAGGCGCGGATCGCGGCACATGAGTGCGGTTCTACTCAGTGACATCCTGCGGGGCGAGGCCGAGGCTCAGAGTTGCCAGCCCCTCGACGGGCCTGAATCCGAGTGTTCGGTACAGGCTGAGCGCGGCTGCGTTGTCCGGCTCGGTCACGAGAGACAGCCGGATTGCTCCTGCTTCGAGTGCCGCCTTCCGGACTGCGCTCACCAGCGCGGCCCCCGCTCCGTGACGACGCAACCCCGGAAGCACGTAGAGGTCGCGCAACTGCCAAGAACGTCCCATGACCAGTGATGCCGGGATCGAGTGGACGGTCGCGAGCCCGATCGGAGGCGCATCGACCGACAAGTCCACGGATGCGGTGTAGACGGTGAGCATGTTCGACCGGACCATTTCGATGAGCCAGCCGAGGGTGCGCTCGTCCGCGTCCGACGGTTGGCCGTAGTGGTGGCGGTACTGGTTGAAGAGGCCGCTCGCCGCCGCAAGCGTCTCGTCGGTGTCACACGTTGTGACCCGCAAGGTGTTCCGGGGCACTTCCGCTCAGCCGTCCTTCGCACTGGCTAGCACCTCGCGCGCCGTCGCCTCACCCGACCGCACGGCCCCCTCCATGTAGCCGTTCCACTCCACGGCGTACTCCGCGCCGGCCCAATAGATCCGGCCGACGGCCTCACGCAGCGCGTGGCCATAGTTCGTCCACACGCCAGGTGCGAAGTGGGCGCCGTAGCAGCCGCGGGTGAACTCCTCGGCGCTCCAGTCCTTCTCGACATAGGACGTGGGCTCCGCGGCGAGCGGGCCGAAGTACCGCACGAAACAGGCAAGGACCTCGCGGCGGCGTTCGTCGTCGGGGAGCCGCTGCCAGCGGCGGGCCTCGCCGCCCTCGACGAACCCGAGCAGCACGCCGATCTCGCCGCCGGGCGGGGAGACATCGAAGGTGACCTTGACCGGGCCCTGGTCCGAGGCGGCCTGGCCGTTGAGCCCGGCGTCGCGCCAGAACGGCGTGGGGTAGGCCGCGAACGTCTTGGCGACTGTGCCTGCCGGGACGCGCTGGGTGAGCTGGTCGCGCCAGGGGGGCAGCAGCGGGTCGTAGTGCAGCCTGCCCGCGAGCGTGGGCGGCAGCGCGACAATGACGCGGTCGCCGGTGGCGACCTCACCGGACCGCATCGTGACGCTCACCTGGGCGCCGTCGTCCGCGACACCGGTGACCGGCGCGCCGACCCGGACATCGAGCCCGTCGGCGAGCCGCTCCGCGACCAGCACCGACCCGCCGACGATCCGGTCCCGCTGGGCGCCGCGGTCGACGGCGAGCAGTGTCTCGAGGTCGGCGTTGCTGACGGCGTAGAACAACGCGTGCAGCAGCGACAGGTCGGTGGTGTCGGCGGCGAAGACGGACTCGGTGGCGGTGCGGAAGTACGCGCGGCCGGCAGGGGTGCGCAAGGTGCGACGGACCCAGGTCTCGAAGGTCTGGCCGTCGAGGAGCTCGGCCTTCGGGTGCGCCCACGGCCGGGCCGGGTCGACGCTGCGGGCGAGCCGGTCAAAGCGCAGCATCCCCTGCGCAAGGTCAGCGAGAGCGACCGGGTTGAGCCGCGGCACGGCGCCCTTCTTGCCCGACATCAAGGTGCGCTTGTTGCCGAGCTGGATGACGAGCTTGCCCGCGTCGTTCCAGGTGGGGAAGGTCGCCAGCCCCAGCTCGTCGATCAGCGCAGACATCCGCGCGTGGCCCTCGCCGATCCAGGTGCCGCCGAGCTCCAGAGGGTGGCCCTCGATGGTGCCTCCCTCGAGCCGACCGCCGACGCGTTCGCGGGCCTCGAGGACGACGACCTCGGCACCGTTCGCCTGCAGGTCGCGGGCGGCGGCCAGGCCGGCGAGCCCAGCTCCGATGACGACAACCTTCATGAGGGCATCTTCGCGGAGCGGTCGACGGGGCGCCAGCAGTGACGCAGCCAGGCGGGTTGGTCGCGCAGCACGATCTCCGCAACGCGATGGCCGCTGTAGGGTCCGTAGATGGTCGAGCGCGCAGGTGCCCTTGCCGGGATCGGCCGCACGCCGGTCGTGCGACTCTCGACGTTTCCGGGTCCGGGCGCGGCCGATGTCTGGGTCAAGCTGGAAGCCGCGAACCCCACCGGTTCCTACAAGGACCGAATGGCGCTGGCGATGATCGAGGGAGCCGAGCGGCGGGGCGACCTGCAGCCAGGCCAGACCGTCGTGGAGTACACCGGCGGCTCCACCGGGAGCTCGTTGGCCTTCGTGTGCAGCATCAAGGGTTACCCGCTCAAGATCGTCAGCTCGAACGTCTTCGCCGAAGAGAAGCTGCAGACGATGCGCGCATTCGGCGCCGACCTCGAGATCATCCACAGCGACGACGGCATCCACCCCGGCCTGATTCCTGCCATGCAGGAACGCGCCGCCCAGATCGCCGAGCGTGAGGACGCGTTCCAGACCGACCAGTTCAACAACCTCGACACGCTCGACGGCTATCTCGAGATCGGACGCGAACTGGTGGAGCAGATCGAGGGGGAGATCCACGGGCTCGCCGTCTACGTCGGCGTGGGCGGCGCCTACACCGGCACCTACCGGCCGATCCGCGAGCACTGGCCAGCGGTGATCGGGACCGTCGTCGAACCGGCGGAGTCCGCCGTGATCGCCGGCGGCCCAGCCGGCAGCCACCACATCGAAGGGGGCGGCGTCGGCTTCGTCCCACCGCTCCTCACACCTGGCAGCTACGACCGGGTCGACGCGGTCAGCACCGCGGATGCCTTCCAGGCCGCGCGCGACCTGGCGCGGACCGAGGGGGTCTGGACCGGCCCCAGTGGTGGCGCGAGCATTCTCGCGGCGTGCCGGTTGGCTCGCGAGCTCGGCGTCGGGCACACCGTCGTGACACTTCAGCCTGACTCAGGCCTGAAGTACCTGCACGGTGACCTCTACCGGTAGCCCACGCTCGTGCCGGGCACGTGGCGGTGATGGTCCGACAGCAGCCGGCATCCGGTGATCACCTCGGCAATGTGCAGGGCGACTTCGCGGTTGTAATGCTCGCGTCATAGTGGGTGCTGCGATGCGACCTACGCCGTCGCCGATAGGAGATCGGGCGCCCAGACGCGGTGGAATGACGCAAGTCCCACTGCGTGGCGGTCAACCAAGTTCGCTGGGGGGCACTTCGTTGATGGGACGACTTGCGCGCCTCGGTGTCCCGCGTTCCCACCAGTCGATCGGCGGACCGTCATCTAGCTGGCCCGCTGTGAGCTCCACGTCGCCGATATTGCAGAACTTCCAGAGCTCTTTCGCAGCACGCGAGTACTGGAACAGGACCTCGTCGACGTCGACGGCCTCTAGGTCGCCACTGCGGAACCGGTCAATCGCCTCGGCTACGTGCGCGACGAGTTCGGCGAGCTTCGCTCCGTGGTAGGCCGCTACCGCCTCGCGTGCCTGCCGACGATCTGATTTCTGGGACACGCACTGAGGCTAGTGGCAACCATCGAGCGAGAGAATGAGTGCACTCATCGCGGCGTGGTCGGGCGGAGTCCGAGGGGCGGCAGACCCGCGCGCGCTGACGCGCACGCCATGCGGCATAGAAAGGCGTTCTAGGTAGCCCGTCGAGCGAGGGTCGTGGTGGACAGGGAACGTCCTCCCTTGGTGCGGTATCCGGGCTTGGTGTCCCAACCCCACCTCAGGAGGACGTTCATGAACAACGCTAACGGTGTCTCGCGCGGTGATCGCAACAGGAACGCGCGTCTGGCTCGACTTCGTGCGGCGGTCCCGACGACCAACGCGATCGTCGGGATCGACCTGGCCGATCAGAAGCAGATGGTCGTGGTCTGCGACCACGACTCAAAGGTCCTGGCCCGGCGCACGTTTCGATGTAAGGCCTGGGACCTGGGCCGGGCCATGGACTGGGCCGCCGAGCGCGCCACGAAGGCCGGCTTCGATGGGGTCACCGTCGCGTGCGAGCCGACCGGACACCGCTGGCGGGTCCTGGGCCAGCTCGCCGAGCAACGATCGATGTCGTTCGTGTGCGTGCAGCCGATGTTGACCTCTCACGCCCGCAAGGCCGAGGACCTCACCAGCGACAAGACCGACGAGAAGGACGCGGTCCTGATCGCCCGGCTGACTGCGCAGCTGCGCTGCTACCTGCCCGAGCCAGTCGATGAGACCTGGGGCCGGCTACGCCACCTCGGTAGTCGCCGCGAGCAGCTGTTGGGCGACAAGGTCGCCGCGACCGCGCAGGTCCGCGACCTCCTCGAGTGCGTGTGGCCCGCCGCCCTCGAGACCGCCCAGCAGCCTTTCAAGTCCCACACCTGGCTCGCCGCCGTGGCTGTGGTGATGTGCCGCGATGCTGGCGACCTGGAGCGGACCCGCAGGCTCGGCCCGACACGGTTCGAGACCGCGGTCCGACGCGAGATCCTCAAGCGGGGCTGGGCAAAGCCGTGCCTACGGATCGTGCGTGCCATGTACACAGCACTGGTCGACGAGGCTGGAGTACTCGCGCACCGGCGCGGTGCGTTCGAGCGCATCGGGTGGCTCATCGAGGACTGGGACACCGCAGCCCTCAAGCTCGACCAGGTCGAGACCCGGATGGTCGCGACCCTCGAGGAGCTCGAGTTGCGCGATCTGGTCTGCTCGATCGCCGGGCTCTCGGCTATCGGCGCGGCAGCGATCCTCGCCGAGACCGGCGACCTACGCCGCTTCACCAGCGCCCGCGCGGTCGTCAAGCACGCCGGCCTCGCCCCAAGGGAACGAATGTCGGGCAAGTTCACCGGCAAGGCCCGTCTCTCCGGCGCAGGGCGGCCAGGGCTGCGGGCCGCGGCATGGCGTGCGGTGTGGGGTGCGTTGCACAACAACCCCGTCTACACCGAGCGGTATCGACACCTGACCACCCGGGCCGAGAACCGGCTCAAGCCCACCCAGGCCCAGAGCATCATCGCTGCCGCAATCTTGCGACAGCTCCACGTCGTGGTGGTCACCCGCACCGCTTGGGACCCCGAGATCGCAGCCCACGGGCTCCGCGCCACCACCGCTGGCGTCGCGACCCAGGCCGCCTAACAGCCGCCTCCACACCGCGTCAGCCACGTGGCCGAGCGCGTCCACAAGCAGGGCCGGGGATCAGCCTTCTGCGGCATTGAGAGCCACAGCACCAAGCATCTCGTCGACCATCACAGGCCCCCCGGCCCGTCGTCACCACAACCCGATCACACGCTGTCGAGCCACCAAGCTCCATTACCGCTATGCAGGGAAAACGACGACACCGCTTGACGCAGAACGCCTCACGCTGATGGTCGGGCGAAGCCCTCCTGGCGGATGAGTGCGCCTACCCGTTGGTGTTCCGGAGCCTGGGGCAGAGACACTACGAGAATGCGGACTCGTTTCGTTCTTGCTGGCGCAATGCTCCTCGCTGTGAGCGTCGCGTGCAGCAGCCAGGACAATCCCGGGAAGACGCTGCCCACCACAAGCCCGACAGCCGTGTTGACAACGACCGCGCCACCGACACCGATACCTGAACCGTCACCATCGCCGTGCGGCACACCACCGTTCGGCAAACCGTCGGAGACCGGCTCCGGCTTCGTCGTAGAACTCAACATCATGTCCGGAATGCCCAACCCAGCCTGGCGGCTGAACTACGCCGAGGGAGCCAAACTCCGAAGGCTATTGCAGACCACCCAGGCCGGGATCGAGGTGGACGGCCCGGACAAACTGGGCGGGTTCGTCGTTCTGGCCGACGGGAAGGCCGTTGGCTTCCTACGTGGCCTCGGACTCCCGTCTCGATTTTGGGTCCAGCGCGGCGATGAACTTGCCATGTTCCTGGGCGGGACGATTCCGCCATGCGAGTCCTGAAAGCCCAAATAGGCGGTAGGCAGGATCGACCTTCGCCAGGCCTAGCTCGATCCCGCCGGGATGCACGCTCATCGGCATGTCCGCGCGGATCGCGGCAGAAGCGTGCGCTTCTCAGGCGCGCTCGGCGAGCCAGTCCGAAGGAATAACGGCACGAGCCGCGGGCTTGTCGACCACCTGCACCACCGGCACCCAGACCCGGTCCGGTACGTCCTCTGCGAACCACGAGAACGCCTTGATCTGGGACGCATCGCGGATCCGGAGCGGATCGTCGCCCTCCATCGACACAGCCCTACTGAGACACAACTCCTCCAGGGCGGGTGCGTCGAGCGCAGGAACGATGCTTCTAAGGCCCTTGAGGGAACCGAGTTCCAGCCGAGCAAGAGACCGCAGCCGAGCCAAGCTGGGAAGGGCGGTCACCTTGGGGAGCCCGTAGAGGTCGAGCAGTTCCAAGGTCACAAGATCCCCAACCGCAGATACGTCTGACAGGCCCCTGACCTGGTTGATCGCCAGGTATCGAAGTCGCTCACAGCCGATCACGAAATCCGCAGACGCGCCGGACCCTCCCCTGACGTCCAACCAGTCGAGGTTCGGCAAGGTCCCAAGAAAGCCCTCGGGCACGTCGACGGCCCACAGAGTGAGCCTCCGCACGGGCGCGAGCCAGGCCAGGTCGTCGGCCTCGATCACTGCGTGATCTATCCGAACCTCAGCCGTACCCCGCCCTCGTGCGACGTCACGCGCCCGCCCCTTCTTCGCCATGGCCGCAAGTATGAAGGTCCGATTGCCGGACGACCGCTCTTCGACAACTGCGCGCGGATCGCGGCAGAACCGCGCGGTTCGAAGTGTGCTGCCTCAGGGCCGCGTGCACGCGGTGTAACCATCCGGCCACCATCCGTCATCACGCTCCGAGGCTCGGAACTGTCGAATGACTTCGCCGTCGCGCACGGCATAGACCACAGCACGACCGCCCGTCTGTTCGGCAACGAGGTCCATGGCGTCGGCGTAGGGTGCGACGGCCTCCTCGGGCGTTGCTCGACCGGGGCCAGGGACATCTAAGTCCGTCCCCAGTGGCTGAGACGCACCGCAGTCCAGGGCCAACTTGGGTTGCGCAGCCTCGGAGTCCGAGGCCGTCTTTCCGTCGCTACACGAGCCCAGGACGAGGACGGCTGTAACGGCGAGGACAGATACGGACTTCATCGCGGCCATGTTCATAGGACGCTGAGTGCACCGAGAAGGTTCCCCGTGCCAACCGCAATCGCTGTCCGCTCATCGGCAGATGCGTGCGCAGCGCATGCCATTAGGCCGCGTGACGACCGGTGCCGCGCTTCTGCCGAATAAGACGTGTGCTGACGGGGTAGAGGACAACGCCGATCGCGGTGATCAGAGGAAGCGTCCATGCCGTAGTCCCGGTCAGCCCCAGCAAGAACGTAGTGAAGAGGCCGGCGGCGCCGACAAGGGCGGCCGCTTCGGGCCCGACGGGCCGCCTGCCCCTGGGGCCAACTCTCTCCGACCAGGCCAAGCCCTTCCTGCGGGCAATGATCGCGGTGTGCAAGCCCGTGGCAAATATCCCGAACGCCGTCAACAGGGCGAAGGAATCGACGGTGATGGCGTGTGAGCCAGACAGGGCGGTCGGCGCGTACTGGGTCGAGTCGCCTTTCATGACCGCGACTACCTCGTCGTCGACCCGATATATCTGCCCCGGCCCGGGCAGCGTCCCGGCATAGTGGGCGTACCCCGGCTGCAGATTGAAGATGGTCGTTTGGCCGTCGTTGTCGGTCGCTTGCCACCTCTGCAACGCAGACCGTCGCACGTGATAAGGACCATCGAAGTTGGCCTCCTCACTGGCCAGACAGCTCGGCCCCGGCTTCTCCGAGCACACCGACCACGCCCGCAAGATCCGGTACTCCGTGATGCTGGCGGCCAAGTCGAGAGCTATCCAGGGCGCTGGGAAAATCAGCAAGACCGCTGCTATGAGCGAGCGACGCGGCGTGGTGTTAGTCAACGGCGCGCCGCCGCCTCAGGTAGTGCATCGTCACGAGGCACAGGGTAAGCCAGCCGACACCCCGACGAGACAAGTGGAGCGCGAGCCGCCTCAGCGTGCCATTGACTACACGCATATCAAGCATGAGCGATAGGTTCTACGCCCAAAGGCGGCGATAAGACGCACCGGCGCTGCGGCCCGCGACGGCCAGTGCGACTTCCGGAACAACTTCACGCGATGCAAAAGGCCAAACGAGTGTGGGGCCGTCGTCCGAGGCTGTCTGCGGTTCGGCCGCTACGAGCCTTACGCCAGGGAAGGCGAACTTGAGGTCGGCGACGACGTCGTCGACGCCGAGGCGGAGCCACTCGGTGCAGTCGACGTGTGGGTATTCCGGGCTGCTGTCCTGCTGTACGAGAACCAGGCTGAAGGGGATGAAGTGAAGGGCCGAGGAGAGTGTCGATCGAGACTCGGTAATAGTGGCTCCGCCGGTCGGGTGTAGGGCGAGGGTTGCCAGCAGGCCACGGTGAAGCCCCCCGATATATGTCCGGTTGTCGGCGCCGCTGGTGACGCCCACGAGGAACCGTAGATCGGGATCTTTGGTAAGTGGTTGGCCTGCAACAAGGTCGTCGACGAACTGCTTGTGGGATTCGTAGAGGCGATGGGCATCGTTGGCCATCCCGGCGAGCGCTGCAGCGGGCAAAGCGGCCGGGGCGGACGTTCGGCAGGGTACCGGCGAGGCCGGTGCGAGTGCCGAATTGGGTGAGGCGAATATGCCGTTGGCGAACTCGTAGGCCCACTTCTTGTACTCGTCATCCCAGGGCGAGGTTGCCGGCGACATGGGTGGCAGTGGGCGTACGACCGTGAACCGCCGTTCCGCGGGCACTACGACCCTGTCACAATCGTCGAACATCGGACGACGGGACGGCTGGTCGTTGAACGCGCTCTTCGGCGGCACGTGCTCCCGTCACAGACAGAACGCCGAAGGTCCCCACAGGGACAGGGCCCACGCTTGTTGTGCGACCTGGGGTTCGCCGGCCTGAGCTCGTTGATGTAGGACCGAATGCGTCGCGTGAACGACCTGTTCCCCGAAGCTCGACAAAGGGAGGAGATGATGCGCAGTTAGGTCGGACCTTCACCTTATGTGGTGATTCCCCGGAGCCTGGTCTGGCTCGGGCAATTCAGTGGCTAAGAAGTCGTTCGGTCGACCAGCGGATACGGTCGCGGCGACTCGGCGGACGGGCTATAGCTGCGGGCTGCAGGCTGCGATGCGAGCCACCCCCACAAGTCACCGAAAGCTATGCGTAGTTCCACCAGCGGGACCTGACCAGCGACCACAAAATCGTCAGGGGTGAAGGCCCAGCCGAACGGCCATGCATCAGGGTCCAAGTCGCGCAAGAGCGAGCCCGACGTGCGGCGTCCGCGTCCGCGTCTGTCTCCTTTGTCCAGTCGTCCCAGTGCTCGAGGACGTCACGAAGAGAGCGGACTTTGGCGTGCAGACCTCCTGGTAAGTCACCGAGATTCGGGTCAGCCTCGAGCGCACGTACAACCTGACTCGCGGCGGACACCAAGAAGAAGGAAGCGCCCTGGATTCGATACACAGAGCACTCGTACGCGCGCTCCTCTAGCAGCGGTCGCCGCCGCCCATCGTTCCATTGGGTTTGATCGACGGGCCGTATTGAGAGCCTGACGAGCCGCGAAAATTGGTCGATCGCCGAATCCATGTTTTTCACGCTCTCGGTCGCCACAAATGCCCACTGCTTGAGAACTGGGTACACGTCATCGACAGCTCGGATCTCGGTCATCCTGCACAGCCTAGGTTCGAGACCTGGCTACAAGACTCGACGGTGCGTGGCGGACCATCAGAACGACGCTGCACCAGACTCCGAGCCGGAGCGGAAGCATCAAGACACCTAGCCGTGCAGCAGTCCCAATCGCTCGTCTTTCACCCAAGACGACAAGTTCAGATAGGGCGGATGAACATTTCGAGGCCGCGGCTGGAGTGATAGGACCACACGTACTCCCAGCCGTTGAACTGCGTCCGTTGGACGCCGGAGAATCCGTTCGTCTCGGAGATCTGCTCAATGAGGAAGTCGTCCCCACCGGTGAACTGGACGGCGCAAGCCACGCCGGAGGAGATCTCAGAGGATGACCCGTCGAAGGACGCCACCTCGTCCACGATTTTCTGGTGGTTTGCCTCGTAGCCTTGGGCCAGCGTAAAGGTGCCGCACGCCTCCACGAGGTCGGCGGCGCCTGGCCTGGTGGACAGATAGATCCCTACGGCTATCAAGCTCGCCACGCCGAAGATAGAGGCGACCTTGAGACCCGTCTTTGGGCTGCTGTCGTAGCGAAGCTCCTCAGGCTCCTGCACTCGCGACATGCCGGCGTCCGGTGCCGATGAACTCCCCGCGGTGGGCATCCTGCCGAGCCTGTCGAGCCTCGCGCGCCTCAGCCCAGGCCTGCTCTTCGGGAGACCTCTGCGGCGGGGAGGTGGATTCACGTGCTTCGGCTTCGGCCTGGGCCAACTGCCTTGCTTCATAGTCGTCGCTCATTCAATCTTCTTTCTTGGGGTGCGGTCTGCACCATTCTCGCGAACTCAAACGTCCACGGATGATGCGGTCGGACCGTAGTCGGCCGATGTCTCATCGTCGCAGTTGAGCAGCCCCGTTCGAGCCCCCGATAGTTATTCTGAGACTCCCGGCAACCTCCGATAGGAACCCGATTGACGAACGCGGCTTCTTAAGACGACATCGCGGAGGTGGCCTACGGTGCAGCATGATAACTCTCACGGCATCTGGCACAACGTTCGTTGCGTCCTTGAAATGACCATCGCCACTCCTGCCCTGCGCAAGCACAAGCGCAAGCAGGCCACTGATCCCTGTCAGAACCAGAAGTAAGGAGGCGACATGGTCGGCTACACCTCAGAGGGCGCCAGCGATTCACAGTGGTTCCCCAATGCCCCACGGGACGTCTGGACAGTCGTGTGCGCGTACATGGCAAGGTCAAGACGCGCAGCAAAGATGACAGAGCCATGCGGCTGGAGGCGAACCTGGGGATGAGCGCGTTCACCGGAAGTTGCATCGTCTCCGTCTCGGTTCAGGCCTCGCCGCAAGGCGGTGCTGTCCTCAAGTTCAGCGGCCGGATGGGCGCCTTCTCACAGGGCCAGATCGGGGCTCAGAGCCGTATTGAGAAGGAGCGCACCAAACTCATCAACCATGTCGCCGGCCACTTGCCCGACATCGCTCGCTTCAGGCGCAAGCGACCTCGGTCTCGGCGGCCTCTGGCGGCACGGCCTCGGTTGCCGACGAGTTGGCCAAGTTGGCGAGCCTCCGAGACGCCGGAGTGCTCACCCCGAGCGAGTTCGATGCGCAGAAAGCGAAACTTCTCCGCGGGTAGTCGATGCGGCAGGGTGAAGTGCTTCGCTACGCAGCCCTCCGTCAGCGTATCTAGGTTTCGTTCGAGACATCACCTGGAACACCGCTTGGGTCTGCTGCACGCGCAGGTGACAATCGCGACCCGTGCCCCAGGGCGCTCGGTAGCACCAGTACATGTCGGTGGGCCGTCAACGCCGCGCGGGCGTGATTTGCCGTGGCGGTGCGGGGGAGTCGCGTTGGCTGCTGCTGGGTGTCACCTATCGTGTAGCAGACCCGAACGAGCCCATGCGCGACAGCGAGGAGCGACGTCGTACGAGACTGCGTGGCATCTTTGCCTAGGAGTCGTACGGCGCTATCGTCAGTGGTGCGAGCCCGACCTGCGCATGCGGGCCACCGGGTTCGCGGTCAAGGAGGCCCCCGAGTAGGGGGCCTCCCTTTTTGGTTCACGAGGGCCAGACGACGAATCCCGTCGCGTCGTCGGCGAGACCTCCTCAATGCGACATGTTCCGAGCTAGGTTCCACATCGTGGTCGTTGCAGATCCGCGCGCGCTTCCCGAGCGGCGGCATTAGTGCACCTCGTCGCTGCGTAGGCCGCGAGGTCGGCCATCTGCACGAAGTAGGAGTGCTGTGAGTCGCGTGGCGTGGCGTCTTCGATTAGGAGAGGGTGCTGTTGTCTGCTTTGCCCTGCACGAAGTCGTTAGCGCCGGAACGGGCTCTCAAGCGGGGCGCGGATTCGCTCATTCGCACTTCCGTTGTCGTGCATAAGGATGATCGGCGCGCCCGATGGAAGCGTGCGTAAGCCGCAGGCGCTGCAGAAGGTAGTGCCAGCACCAGTATTCGAGATCGGTGTCTCTTTTTGCGCACCCTGTCCTTGTCCATCACTACCGCCAGCGCTCCGGAGGCCACGACCGGAGCGACTTGCATGTGACGCTGGTAGATGTCGCGCAGTTGGCCGTCCCCCAAGCCCGAGTTCGTAGAAGTGCTTCTTGATGTTCCACGATCCACTCGCCCTTGATTTCATCGCTCATTGCGAACGCCCGTAGATGCGTTTGACTCTCTCTTGCGCATCTCGACGAGGAGATCGAGCCGGGGTGGTCCAGTGGTCGACCGGCACGAGCACGCATCCGAGCCCGAGGTTTTCAGTGCTGCCCCAAACTTCCAGCCGGGGTCTCCTCGAGTCGTCCATGTAGGCGAACTCGGCGCGAGGAGCGGAGTTCGCCTCGATCACATCGAGGATTGGCGTTACGGTCACAAGAATCTCTTCGCTGTCAGCACGGCAGTGACGTTAGACCGTGCCCACGACGCGCGACAGCCGCTCGTCCACAGGATCCTGGTGGGTAACGCCAGCAATCTACGTCCACGCGTGCGCCAAGTGCTGCGCTTTACC
Organism: uncultured Actinomycetota bacterium; assembly: GCA_963761285.1. GTDB lineage: Bacteria > Actinomycetota > Actinomycetes > Propionibacteriales > Nocardioidaceae > Nocardioides. Next base: position 802,034 of record CAVXGJ010000016.1, read on the forward strand.
CACGCCAAGTGTGCGTAAGCGCTTTACATCGCTGTTCTTGCTTTAGGGCGTCTGAGATCGACGGTTTCACGGCCGAAGACCCCTAGGTGCCCTAATCTCCTGCCATGAGGAAGTTGATCGTCCGCGCTGTGTTCCTGGCGGCCCCGGTTCTAGGTTTGAGCGCTTGTGGTGGGTCTGAGTGGAGCCAGGAGGTTCAGAACAACTTCATGTGAGCCTGCAGCGCCACGAGCGGCGGCGAGTCCGACTACTGCCAATGCACGCTCGACGGTCTGCAGGACAACTTCACTGAGAATGAGTTCGCCGCGATCGAAGGAAACGGGCTCGACAACCTGGATCCAGATCAACAGAAAAAATTCCGTTCCATCATCGAGGACTGTTCGTAGACTCGCCCTGGACCACGAAGCTGCGAACTTGCCGCTCCACTTGCGCCCGCAGTCCTGACGTAACGACGAGAACCCGGCGTGCTGGCATCTGTCCTTCGGCTGTTCCACTCTGGCGAAGCCGCGCGCGGGGGGGTCTGCTGCACGAGCAGGTGATAGCAGCACGAAGCGGGCGGAGGCTCCCTGGACTTCTTGGTCTGTATGAAACGGATTGCCCGTCAACATCCACTAATCCGTATGTGGCGGCAAGTGCGGGTGCCGGTTGTCCTCCCAGCCACTGCCACCTACTGGTGCAGCAGGGCCCGCCTACTGGATCGCGCCGATGACCTTATCCATGGCCTTGCGCGCTCCCGATCCCCAAACGTCTTGACCCTTCGCCTGAAGTTCAACAATCGACGTGCCAGTGCTGGGGCCGCTCAACACGGATATGCGCACACTGCATGCTGCGAGGCCGTAGCGGACACTCCCGTGGAGAGTGTCGGTCGTCTGACTGGCCCCCTTCACGCTGCCGACCGAAGTCAAGGCAGCGTGAACCAGCATGAACGCTTTCGCTGGTGGGACGTTCAACTCAACGCGTCTACTTGGCATGCTCCATCCTCTCCTAGCCTCATCGCTGATGAGGCGGGGACCCCGAGTCGCGCAACGCAAGTATTGCGATGACGTTCAGACCACCTAATAGTCGGCGCGTACCTTCTGAGCCCACCCGTCCCCGGCCGGGTCTCTGTCGACCACAGCGACGACGCGAGCACCGTGGAGGGGGGCCAGGTCACACTTGTTCACGTTGCTTGCGCCCTGGGGTGCCGTCGTCGCCGTGACTCCCTCACGTTCCAGAGCGTGCACATCCTTCTCACCCTCGACCAGCCACACCGGCTCACCGGCGGCAACAGCAGCCCGCACCCGGTCGAGCCGGTACAAGGTCGGCGTCCCACTCGTGTTGGTTTGCCGGAATCTCTTACCGCCGTTGGGGCTCATCGTCCTGGTCACGGTGCGGCCGTCGTCGTACTTGTACGTATCGCGTCCGTCGTCGTTGAACAGGTCGCGCGGGGACAGCCCCAGAGCAGCCAGAACGTCGGCCTTCGGACAGTGACCGTGACAGTGCATGAGCGCCTTGCCCTCGACGGCCGTCACCGTTAGCGATGGCTCCCGGTCATCATGTGCAGGGCACTGAGCCCGCACCTGGTCGTGGCCGACCGTATGAATGAGTGCACCAGCAGTCTTGAAGCCTGCCCACGATCCGCTCGAAAGCGGCATTCAGACTCATGCGGCACCGCCGCAACTCACACGCAGAACACGCCCAGGACGACGCTCGACGCTCACGAGCCCCTGGTGCTCGAGGCGCTGCAAGGAGCGGCGCACCGTCTTCTCATGGCAGCCAACCAGTGCGGCCAGCTCCCACGACGACAGCTCGACCGGCTGGGCTAACTGTCGCAGCTTGTTGAGCACCGCCTGGGTGCGGTCCGCCTGAGGGGTGTAGTTGGTGGTCGATGCCGCCGATACTCCCGGTGTAGGTGAAGCGTTCACAGCGCTCCCCTTTCCTCGCAACGGCCCTGGCATCGGACGCCGGGGCCTGTTGTGTCAGTCATCGGCGAGCTCCGGTACCGAGTTGTACTAGCCCCGCTTCCGCCCCCGGATCAGGGGCGGCATAGTGCCCCCATGGCGTTACACGGACCCGAGCACCAGCAGGTTCGGCTTCCCGTCGTCGAAGCGCTCAAGGTCCTCGGTGGGCTCAGTCGCAGCTCCAGTGGCAGCCGGAGTGGCGCGTGCCGCAGGCACCTCACGAGGCCGCCAAGCGAGAAGGCGGCCACGGCTTCGCCCACTGGCCGGTCGACCTGGTGCTCTTCCGAGACCCCGAGATGCCCAACGACTGGCAGAACGTCCTCGGCGTCTTCGAGTTCAAGAAGCCGACCCTGACGAGGGGTCTCCCAGCTCGAGATCTACCTCGCCCGTGAGCCCCGCGCTCGCTTCGGCGTGTGGACCAACGGCACCAAGTCGGCGACCGTCTACAAGCTGCCCGACGGCACGTTCAAGACCGTCAGGCACACCGACCTGCGACTGCCCGTCGCCCGGCGACGACTTCGAGCTGGCGACAAGTCAAGGCGATCACGTACAGCGATCTCTCGACCCCACTGAGCGAGACCTTCGACAGTCGTTCGAGGCGCTGCTGGATCTGGTCGTTGCGCGCGACTCCGTCGTCACCCGTCGGAGAATCAGCTGGACCAGCTCTGCAACATGCTGCTGCTCAAGCTGGAGTCGGACACCGACGGCTCGCTGCAGCCGACGAAGCCGCTCATGTTTCAGCTCGGCAAGACTGAAGCAGGAGACCGGCGAAAAGATCCGCGAAGAGTTCGACATCTGGTCGAGCAGCGCGAAGAGGTCTTCCGCGAGGAGCACTCGCCGCAACTGCTCTTCGACGACCACACCATCAAGGAGATCGTGTTCGCCTGGTCAGGCTGGAACATGCTCGGGGTCGGCGCCGAAGCCGTCTCGTCGGCGTTCCAGGTGTTTCGCCGAGCGAACCTCAAGGCTGGCGAAGGCCAGTACTTCACTCCGGCGCGCGTAGTCCGCGCCGCCGTGCGAATCATGGACATTCAGCCTGAGCGACAAGATCATCGATCCCGCTTGTGGCACCGGCGGCTTCCTGATCGAGGCGTTCCGCGACATGGCCGCGCGGATCGACAACGAAGCCGCGTGCGCACGTGGGCGCACCGTCAAGTCACGGAGTCGATAAGGACTCCATCAACGTCAAGCTGACTCGCGCGATGATGATGGTCCTGGGCGATGGCTCCACCCACATCCACATCGGAGACTCGCTGCGGCAGGACCGATGGGCAGCACGACTACCCGCATCTGTCGCCGTCGATGAGGGACGGCGCTTTCACCGTCGTGCTGACCAACCCGCCATTTGGTAAGAAGCTTACGACTCTCGGCCCGAGACTGCGAACTGAACCACTACTCGATCTCCTGGGCGGCCGGCAAAGGGCAAGGTACAAGGACATCGAACTCGGGCTGGTGTTCCTGGAACGCGCCTACCGATTGCTGCAGCCGGCGGCCGAGTGGGGATCATCCTGCCCGAGACCTACTTCTTCTCGCCGACCTACTCCTGGCTCGGACGACTGGATGGCGTCCCGCTTCATCGTGCGCGGCGTCGTCAACGTCCCGATGGAAGCGTTCCAAGGGTTCTGTCGAGCCAAGACCAACCTGTACATCTTCGAGAAGAAGCCGACAGCGGAAGGGAGGTCCTGACGATGGTGCACAAGCCAGCATGGTTCAAGGATGGCCAGGTCTTCGTCTCGTTCGCCGAGACGGTTGGCATCAACAAGGACGGCCTAGACCTGTTCGTCATCGATCCGGCAGACCGGGCAGCGCACGACGCAGATCGACGACCGCGTGAGCGCACGACATCGACGCGCTCCTGGACGGTCAGAGACGGGACCGACCTCGCGATGGGTCGCCGCAGACGAGTTCCCTGTCGCGGTGCCCATCTACTACGACGATCGGCACACGGCGGCCCTCGATGAGCTGCTGACGCAGCCGGGGTTCGAGTCCTTCGAGTCGCGCAGCATCGGTGAGCTTGTCGACGACGGGCTCATCTCGTCGGCGCGCCGGCCACGGCTCGCCGTCGGCTGACATGCGCAACAGCACCGTGCCTTACATCAAGGTCTCGGACATTCGTGCCGGGCAGGTCAACATCAACCCGTCCAACATGGTGCCCGAGGCGGTCGCGCGAGCGGTTCTGGCGCGGCGAAGCGTCCGGGATCGAGCCGTTTGACCTCATCACGCCTATCCGTTCCAGCAAGAACATCGGTGAGTTCGCGGTCATCATGCCGGGCCAGGAGCGGATGGTGCTGACCAAGGAGGTCCTGATCCTGCGGGCGACCCCAGAGTGCGTCCGGTCGACAACTTCTACCTGCTCTGGGCGCTGTCGCTGAAGGTGGTGCGCGACCAGTGGCGTCGTGTTGTCTTCATGCAGACCAACCGCGAAGATGTCGGGAGTCGCTTCCTGGAGATCCGAATCCCTTGGCCGACGGACGCAAACGCGGCCCGTGTGATCTCAGCTGACTTCCGCACCTACTACACCAGTGTCGAGGAGCTGCGAACAGCGTTCATCACCTCGCTCGAGGAACGCGGTTTGCACCATGTCTTCCTCGGGCGGATGCCTGAACCTGACGACCAGCCGGACCCTGACGAGGAGTAGTCGTCATGACGGACTGGCAAAACATTGATATACCGACCTTCGACAAGCTCATTGGTGAGAACGAGCCTGTCGAATGCGTTTCGGTTGGCGTCCTGGATCGACTGCCATTCACCTTCGACACAAAGAACAGTACCTGCGCTGGCGCGATGCCCTAGGTAGGGATCTCGGTGTCGATGGCAAAGACGTCACCTTGGTGGGCAGTGCAGCGAGCGGTCGAAGTTTGAGTGCGCGAAAGCGATTCAAGACTTTTCACTCGAAGTCTGACCTAGATATAGCGGTTGTCTCTAGTCATCACTTCGACATCTCATGGCGATGGTTCAGGAACACGAATCCAAACATCATCACAGGTTTAGACACGGTCGGCCTCACGCTCTTCGAGCAACACAAGAAGCATTATATCTTCGAGGGGATCGTCGCGGCCGACTACTTCCTCAGCTACCTCCCGTTCGGTGGCCCTTGGATGGAGTCGCTGCAAAGAAGCGAGGACAACCTGCCGGTGAACCTGCTGGTCGCCTGATGAAGGTCCGGATCTATCGTGAAGACCAACCTGCGCTTCGCGCTGCGCAAACCGAAGCGGTGCAGAGCTACAAGGGCTTCCTGGATAACAAGCTGGAGAACAAGGCAGCCGCAGCTGCCGCAGCGGAGGCGGGCAGCAACTGAGTCACCTGGCGCAGAGTCAGCCGATGCTACGACCGCCAAGTCGCCGACATGGCTTGAGATCGAGTCGTCTTCAACGCCCGACCCAACGCCACCATTTGAAGCAGGGGTGCAACAGTGAACATGCTGAACTTCCTGAACACGAGCCACCAGACGTTGAAGTGGTTCGCTGAAAAGGACGCCGCTGGCTTGCTTCAGTTGAGGCCAGGGTTTCAGCGTCGTCCGGTTTGGAATGACGAGGAGAAGGCTTTCCCTGGCGGATTCCATCCTGGCGGGTTATCCGATACCCGAGGTTTACGTGCAATCGGTGGAGACCGACAACGGCGACCGGTGGGATGTGGTCGACGGGCAGCAGCGTCTAAGGGCTTGCCTGGAGTTTCTGTCTGGTGGCTTTCCAGTCACCTTCGACGTGAACAAGCTCGCTCCGATGCATTCGCTCGAAGACACGCCGTGGTATGGAAAGCGCTTCGATGATCTCGAGACCGACGAGAAGACCCAGTTCCGTCGGTACAAGCTCATTGTGCGGGATCTTGAGGAGGCTCCGGAGGAGCAGGTTCGACACCTCTTCCATCGACTCAACCAGTCGAATGTTGTTCTGAATGCTCAAGAACTCCGGTACTCGATCTACCAAGGCGGCCTGATCGACCTGCAGAGAGCCTCGTCATCTGCGTGGGACCACATCCGTCTGTTCACGAAGCAGCAGCGACGCCGAATGTT